>JBBSBV010000003.1:0-170836 GCA_038250905.1 Acidimicrobiia bacterium | reverse complement strand
GGATCCGGGTGTGCGTCGGCGGGTCGCTCATGTTCAGCATCACGCCCGGGCCGATGCCGGCCGCGAGGTCCTCGAGGATCGTCCCACCCGCGCCGTCGCGTCCCGGCCCGGTCTCGGACGAGAAGTGCGCGTGATCTCGAGCCACCCGCTCGACGTCCGCGTACCGCGTGATCACCCAGAAGCCCTCCCCGCCGGGCGTGTGTTCGGTGGGTTCCTGCCACCAAACCGGCGCGACGCGGCGGAGTTCGTCGAAGATCAGGTGCGGGAAACCGTCGGCGAACAGGTCGAGATCGGTGAGATCCACGACCGTCGAACCTACGGCTTGGGTGGGGTGACCGTCAGCCCGAGTTCGCGGAGTTGGGTCGCGTCGATGGCGCTCGGTGCGCCGGTGAGCGGATCGGCACCCGATTGGGTCTTCGGGAACGCGATCACCTCACGGATGTTCTCCTCCCCCACGAGGAGCGCGGTCAGTCGATCGGTCCCGAACGCGAATCCGGCGTGCGGCGGCGCCCCGTACCGGAACGCCTCGAGCAGGAACCCGAACCGTTCCTGGGCCGTCTCGTCGTCGATGCCGAGCATCGTGAAGATCTGGGCCTGGAGGTCCGGTTGGTGGATCCGCACGCTGCCCGAGCCGAGTTCCCAACCGTTGAGCACGAGGTCGTACGCCTGTGACCGCACGCCGAGCAGCTCGTCACCGGTCCCCGTCCGCAGCAACTCGACGTCCTCGGGGTGGGGTTGGGTGAACGGGTGGTGGGCCGGGACGGGGCTGCCGTCGCTGCCGATGAGTTCGAACAACGGGAAGTCGACGATCCACACCGGCTTCATCCCGCCTTCGCCCACGGGTGGCCGGCCGAGGTCGAGGCGGAGCGCGCCGAGCACGATGTTGGTCCGGCGCGGTTCACCCGCCACGATGAGGACGAGGTCGCCCGGTGCGGCACCGAGCGCGGTGACGATGCCTGCTTGCTCGGTCACCGAGAGGAACTTGGCGACCGGTGATTCCAGCTCCTGGCCGTCGCGCACGCGCATCCAGACGAGCCCCGCGGCACCGAGCTGCTTGGCCCGGTCGACGAGCGCGTCGAGGGTGGAACGGCTCGAGTCGCCGGCCCCGGGCACACAGATGCCCTTCACTGCCGGCGCGTGGAATGCCTTGAACTCGGTGCCCGCGACCGCGTCCGCGAGGTCGACCAACTCCATCCCGAACCGCAGGTCCGGCTTGTCCGATCCGAACCGGCTCATCGCATCGGCCCACGTCATGCGCGGGACCTCGGGCAGTGGCGCGCCGGTGACCGCCTCCACGGCGTCACCCACCGCGGTGGTGACCACGTCGATCACGTCGTCCTGACCGGCGAAGCTCATCTCCATGTCGTATTGCATGAACTCGAACTGGCGGTCGGCGCGCAGGTCTTCGTCCCGGAGACACCGGGCGATCTGGAAGTAGCGGTCGAGTCCGCCCACCATCAGCAACTGCTTGAACAGTTGGGGACTCTGCGGCAAGGCGTAGAACGCCCCCGGGCTCAGACGCGACGGGACGACGAAGTCGCGTGCGCCTTCGGGAGTCGACGCGATGAGCATCGGGGTCTCGACCTCGACGAAGCCCTGGCGGGCCATCGAGAGGCGGAGCGCGGTGTTGAGGACCGCCCGGGCGCGCAGGTTGCGCTGCATCGAGGGCCGGCGCAGGTCGAGATAGCGGTGCTTCAGTCGGAGGACCTCGTCGACGTCGTCACCCCGGTCGGACAGGGGGAACGGCGGCGGCTCGGCCCGGTTCAGCACGGTGAGCGCACCGGCCGCGACCTCGACCTCACCGGTCGGGAGGTCGGGGTTCACCGTGCCGGCCGGACGGAGTCGGACCTCACCCGCGATCTGGAGCACCCATTCCCGGCCGATGTGGTGGACGTCGTCGTCGCTCAGGTGCTCCGGGTCGACGACGACCTGCAGGATCCCGGAGGCGTCGCGGAGGTCGAAGAAGACGACACCACCGTGGTCCCGGCGCGCCGCGACCCACCCGGCGACGGTCACGGCCGACCCCGCGTCGCTCGCCCGCAGGGCCGCGACCTCGTGCGTGCGCATCATTTCCGCTCACCGACCTTCGGGCGCCGAGACGGCGCCACTCGCTGGTGCGCGAACCCGCTGGGGCGCCGTCGCATGCGCTCGTGTCGCAGCCGCTCGGGCCCTCCTCGGCGTAATGGTCGGCGGTTCATCGTTTCCAACGCCTCGTTCACGTCGTCGTCCTGTCTTTCCGGGCGATGAGCCATGCAAGCAGCTCTTTCCGAGGGACCTCGACCTGTTCGCCGGTCGCGAGGTCCTTCACCGCGACGGCGTCGCGTGTGAGTTCGTCGCGTCCGACCATCACCGTCACCGCCGCGCCGGACCGGTCGGCCGCTTTCCATTGCGCCTTGACCGATCGTCCGCCGAACGCGCGGTCCACGGCCAAGCCGGCGGCACGCAACGCCTCGACGACCACGACCATGGTGGTGGCGCCATGGTCATCGAGGCCGTCGACCACGAAGACGTCGATCCCCGGTGCGGGCACCGCAGCGTCGAGCGCATCGAGTGCGAGCACGATGCGCTCGAGCCCGGTCCCGAACCCGATCCCGGGCGTGGGCGGTCCACCGAACTCCTCGGCCAGACCGTCGTAGCGGCCACCACCGCCGACTGCGCTCTGGGCCGCGTCGAGGGCCGCGCTCTGGAACTCGAATGTGGTGCTCGTGTAGTAATCGAACCCCCGTACCAGGCGGGGTGCGAGCTCCACGTCGATGTCGAGCGCGCGCAATCCGTCCTGGACCCGGGCGAAGTGGGCGGCGGCGGCATCGGAGAGGTGTTCGGTGAGCTGCGGTGCGCTGAGGATGACGTCCTGCCAGTCGTCCACCTTGGCGTCGAGCACCCGCAGCGGGTTGGCCTCGACCCGCGCGAGGAACTCGTCGCCGAGCCCGCCGCCGTGCGTCGTGAAGTGCTTCCGGAGCGCGGCCACGAACTCGGGCCGCGACTCCCGGTCGCCCATGGAGTTGAGGAGCAGCCGCACGTCGGTGAGGCCGAGGTCGGCATAGAACCCGGCGAGGAGGGCGATGACCTCGACGTCGATGTCGGGGTCGCTCACGCCGAGTGCCTCCACGCCGAGCTGCCAATGCTGGCGGTAGCGACCCTTCTGGGCGCGTTCGTAGCGGAAGTTGGGCGCGACGTACCAGACCTTCCACGGTGGCGTGGGACGGTGCTGCACGAACGCCCGCACGACCGATGCCGTGCCTTCGGGTCGGAGTGCGAGGCGCCGGCCACCCTTGTCGGTGAGCTCGTACATCTCCTTGCTCACCACGTCGGTGTGTTCACCGACGCGCTGGAACACCTCGACGTGCTCGAACATGGGGGTGATCGCGAGGCCGTAGCCGTAGCGGCGGGCCCGCTCCGCGAAGCGCGCGACGATCTCGACCCAACGCCCGGATTCGGGCGGCAGAACGTCGTGGACCCCCTTGGGGGCGCGGAACCGATCGTCGCGAGGCACTGCGTTCGGATGCTATCGGCGGAGTCGCGCGGGCCTGGAGTTGTTAGGCCGGGGCCGTTTTCGTGCCCGGCAGGACCCGCGTGGCGTCGTACACGGAGTCGACCCGCTTGAGGGCCGCGAGCAGTGAGTCGAGGTGACCGGGGTCGGCCAACTCGAACTCGAACCGGAACCGCGCCACCCGGTCGGCGGTCGTCTGGCTCTGACACGAGAGGATGTTCACGTGGTGCTCGGCCAGGGTGTTGGCCACATCGCGGAGGAGCCGCGAGCGGTCGAGCGCCTCGACATCGACCGAGACCACGTACGCGCCCGACGCTTCGTGCTCCCACTCCACCTCGACCAACCGCTCGGTCTGGCTCGCCAGGCCACTCGCGTTCGCACAGTCGGCTCGATGGACCGAGACCCCGCGACCGCGCGTGAGGAACCCGATGATCTCGTCGCCCGGCACCGGCGTACAGCACCGCGACAGCCGCACCAGCATGTCGTCGAGGCCTTCCACGTGGACGCCCGACGAACGACGCCGCGCGCTGCTGCGTGACGGACGGCGCGCGGTGGCCGGGAGTTGCTCGGTGCCACCGGAGAGGCGCTGGCGCACCTTCTGCGCCACGTGTCGGCCGGTCACGTGGTGCTCGCCGATCGCGGCGTAGAACGCGTCGAGGTCCGAGTAGTGCATCTCCGCCGCGATCTCCGCGAGGAGCTGCGACCCCATGATCTTCTGGACCGGCAGCCCTTCGCGGCGGAGTTCGAGGACGAGGTCGTCGCGGCCGCCGTCGATGGCGTCGCTGCGCCGCTCCCGCGAGAACCGCTGGCGGATCTTCTCCCGGGCACGCGGGGTCGTCGCGAACTCGAGCCAGTCCTGGGTCGGGCCGGCGCCCTCGACTTTGCTGGTGACGATCTCGACCGTGTCCCCCGACGTGAGCAATGCGTCGAGCGGGATCAGCCGGCCGTTCGATCGGGCACCGATGCAGCGATGGCCCACCTCGGTGTGGATCGCGTAGGCGAGGTCGACCGGCGTCGCGCCCGTCGGCAGCGTGATCACGTTGCCCTTCGGCGTGAACACGAACACCTCGCCCTGTTCGAGGTCGCCCTTCAGCGTCTGCATGAACTGCGCTGGGTCGTCGGTCTCCTGCTGCCACTCGACGAGGCGTTGGAGCCAGACCAGATCGTCGGTGTTGGTGGGGACCGCGCTCTCCTTGTACCCCCAGTGCGCGGCCACCCCGAACTCGGCCCGGCGGTGCATGTCGTGGGTGCGGATCTGCACCTCGACCGGCCGGCCCCCGGGTGCGATCACCGTGGTGTGCAACGACTGGTAGAGGTTGAACTTCGGCATCGCGATGTAGTCCTTGAACCGACCCTGCACCGGTCGCCACCAGGCGTGGATCGAACCCAACGCGCCGTAACAGTCCTTCACGGTGTCGACGATCACGCGGACGCCGAGGAGGTCCTGGACCTCGTCGAACTCCTTTTCGCGAACCACCATCTTCTCGTAGATCGACCAGAAGTGCTTCGGGCGACCACTGACCTCGGCGTCGATGTGCAACTCGGCGAGCCGTTCCCGCAGCTCGGTCAACACGTGTTGGAGATGGTCTTCGCGTGCGGGTGCCTGGGTGTACACGAGTTGTTCGATCTCGGCGTAGCGCTTGGGATAGAGGACCGCGAACGAGAGGTCCTCGAGCTGCCACTTCACGTCCGCGATACCGAGCCGGTGCGCGAGCGGCGCGTAGATGTCGAGCGTCTCGCGGGCGATGCGCAACTGCTTGCCCTCGGGAAGCGACGCAATGGTCCGCATGTTGTGCAACCGGTCGGCCAGCTTGATCAGCAGGACGCGGATGTCCTTGGCCATCGCGACGAGCATCTTGCGCATCGTGGCGGCATGCTGCGCTTCCTTGGATGCGAACTGGAGCCGCTCGATCTTCGTGACGCCGTCGACGATGTTCGCGACCTCGGCACCGAACGCGGTCTCGACGCCCTCCTTGGTGAACTCGGTGTCCTCCACCGCGTCGTGGAGCAGCGCCGCCGCGATCGTCACGTCGTCGAGTCCGAGGTCGGCGAGGATCAGCGCGACGCCGAGCGGATGGGAGATGTACGGCTCGCCCGACCGGCGCACCTGCTCGGCATGGGCCCGGTGCGCCGCCACGTAGGCGCGCTCGATCAGCGCGGTATCGGCCTTGCGGTGGGTCTCCAGGAACGACTCGAGTACCGGCGCCAACGCGACGTCGACCTGCTGGCGCCGCCAGGGCAGCACCGACCGTCGCTCCACGCGGAGTTCGGTTCGGGTCGGCTCGGCGAGGCTCATCTTCCCCCTCGGTCAGGGGTCGGAGGGTACGGGCAGCATTGCAACGCCGGCAGCGGTGGTTTCATGCCGCGTGGCGTCGGGATCACCCGGCCATTGTCGCACTCCGGGCGCGCCTACTTGCGTTTGCGCGATTTCTGCTGGCGGGGCCGCGGGGCGATGACCGGCACATCCTTGGTGCCGGTTGCCGCCGGGGCCGGGGCCGAGGGCGCCGCGGCGTCGGCGTCGGCCGGCATGTCGGCCGGCAGGACGGATCCCCGCCCGGCGGCCGCAGCCCCGACGGTCGCCATCTCCCGCGCCGACCTCGACGTGCTGCGCTCGGCCAGTGCTTTGTAGCGGGGCTCGCGTTCCTTCCACCACGCCAAGATCGGCGTCGCCACGAAGATCGACGAGTACGCGCCGATGAGCAGACCGATGAAGAGGGCCAGACCGAACTCGCGCAGCGCCAGGGCGCCTTCGAGCCAGACGCCCACGACCAGCAGCGACGCAACCGGGAGCAGCGCCACGAACGACGTGTTCAGCGAACGCATCAGCACTTCGTTGAGCGATCGGTTGGCCATCGCGGTGTACGTGAGGCCCTTGACCGTCGAGAGTTGGGGCGTGTTCTCCTTGATCTTGTCGAATACGACGACGGTGTCGTACAGCGAGAACCCGAGAATGGTGAGGAAGGCGATCACCGTGGCCGGCGTCACCTCGATGCCCGTGACGGCGTAGATCCCCACGGTGATCACGATGTCGTGGATCACCGCGGCGATCGCGGCCGCGGCCATCTTCATCTCGAAGCGCAACGAGAGGTAGAGCGCGATCGCCACGAAGAACAGCCCCAACGCGAGCAGGGCCTCGTGGCTCACCTTGTCACCCCAACTCGGGCCGACCTCCGACACGCTCACTGCCGGCGCGGCGATCCCGGCGTACTTCGCGAGCGACGCGGTGACGGTGTTCTCCAGTGCCTGGTCGACCGTGGTGGCCTCGATCCGCACGCCGTGGGCGCCGAGGATCACGATCTTCGGATCCTTGATCTTCTCCGCGTCGAGCAACGACCGGAGGTCCGCGGTCGAGGGACTCTTGGTCGACGCCGTCGTGAACTGCCACGAGGTGCCGCCAGTGAAGTCGAGTCCGAGGTTCAGCCCGTCACGGGCGACGAAGCCGACGACGGAGATGGCGATCAGGACGGTCGAGATCAGGACCCAGCGCCAGCGCCGGTGCAGGAAGTCGAACTCGGTGTCCTCGTGGTAGAGGTCCTTGAGCGTGTGGCGGCGGCCGTCGGACCTCATACTGCGACCTCCGGCGTGTCGAGGCCGGCGGCGATGCCGACCTTCTTGGCCCGCACGAGCGACGGTCGCTGCGCCAGCAGTTGCACAATCGGGTGCATGAAGAAGTACGAGATCAGCAAGTCGAGGATGGTCGAGAGACCGAGGAGGAACGCGAACTGCTGCACCGATCCGATGGCCCGCCAATAGAGGATCGCCGCGGCGATGAGCGACACCAGGTCGGCGGCGAGGATGGTCCGGAACGACTTGGTGAACCCGCGGTCCACCGAGCTGCGGACGGTCCGACCGGTCCGCACCTCGTCCTTCAATCGCTCGAAGTAGACGATGTAGGAGTCCACGGTGATACCGACCGAGACGATCAGACCGACCACACCCGCGAGGGTCAGGGTCAGCCCGATGGAGCCACCGAGGTACGTGATGATCGTGTACACCGCCATGCCCGAGAGCATCAGCCCGGCGACCACGACCAGGCCGAGGATCCGGTAGAACACGATCATGTAGAGCGCGACGAGGGCGAGGCCGATGATGCCGGCGAGGATCCCGGCGTCGAGTTGGTCACGGCCGAGCGTCGGGGAGACGCTCGTGGTGGTCAGTGGCTTCAACTGCACCGGGAGCGAGCCGAACTTCAGCACGGTGGCCAGGTCCTCGGCCTCGGTCTGGGTGAAGTTGCCCGAGATCGACACGCCGCTCGGGAACGACGCGGCGTTGAACTGCGGATTCGACTGCACCACACCGTCGAGGACGATCGCGACCTCGTTCTGCGGGGGGGTCTTGCTGATCGACGCGGCCGCCAAGGCATCGAACTTGGTATGGCCCGCCGAGTTGAAGTTGACCAGCACCTCCCACCCGGAGCCGCTCTGGTACTGCGCGTTGGCCGATGTCACGAGTTTGCCGGTGAGCGCAGTGGGTGCGAGTTGGAGGCGCGTCTGCCCGTCGCGGCTGCATAACCAGACCGTCGCGCCACGCTTGTCCTGGGCCTCGGTCGTCAATGGTGGTATCTGTGGCTGGGCGGCGGTCGTCGGCGTGGTGACCGGCGCCGAACTCGTCGTCGTGGAGGCCGCGGTCGTCGAGGTGGTGGTCGACGCGGCAGCACGGGGCGCGCCGATGCCCTTCCCCGGTGCGGGGGCCGGGGCCGTGGTCGGACTCGACGCCGTGGTACTCGAAGTCGATGACGAGGTGGTCGAACTCGACGAGGTGGTGGACTTCTTGGGGGCCGTCGTCTTGCACGGGATCGCCAGCTGACTGAGAACCGGGCGGAACCGCAGCTCGGCGGTCTTCCCGACCAGGCGGCGCGCCTTGTCGCGGTCCTTCACCCCGGGCAGGTCGACCACGATCTGCTGGCCGTCGCGCTTGACTTCGGTCTCGGCGACGCCGAGGCCGTTGACCCGGTTGCGGATGATGTCGACGGCCTTGTCGAGCACCGCGGTGGGGCGGGCCTTGCCCACGGGCTGGAGGCGGACTTCGATCCCGCCCTGGAGGTCGAGGCCGAGCACCGGCGTGTTGCCGCCGACGACGGTGACGAGGAAGGTGCCGACGATGAGGACCACCGTCGCGATCAGGTACCAGAAGTTGCGGCGCACTTATTCCTCCGTCGCCGCAGCGTCGTCGTGATCGTGGTCGTCGTGGTCGTGATCGTGATCGTGATCGTGATCGCGGGTTTCGGCGTCGTCGCGTCGGCGGGCGATCGCCTCGCGCGCCAGCCGGAGGACCACCCCGTCGGCGACCTCGATGCTGAGGACGTCACCGTCGATCGCGCGCACGGTTCCGTAGATGCCACCGGCAGTGATGATGTCGTCGCCCACGTCGACGGCTGCGATCAGCGCGCGTCGCGCCGCCATCTGGCGACGTTGGGGGCGCACGATCAGAAAGAAGAAGACGACCGCGAGCAGCGCGAGGTAAACGAGAAGGACGGGCATGCCGGGAGGGGAAACTAGCCGCGCAATCCTCCTGTTACCGGGTCATCAAGGCTGGTTCCCGAACAATTTCGGATCGCCGGGAGGGGCACTCAGGCCCAGGTGTTCGAACGCGGAGCCGGTCGCGACCCGGCCACGCGGCGTGCGCTGCAACATGCCCTGCTTGAGGAGGAACGGCTCGTAGACGTCCTCGACGGTGTCCGGTTCCTCCCCCACGGCGATCGCCAACGTGCTCAATCCGACCGGATGGCCGGCGAAGGTCACACATAGCGCGTGCAGGACTGCCCGGTCGGTGCGGTCGAGGCCCCGTTCGTCCACTTCGAACACCTCGAGCGCCGCCCGAGCGGTGGCGCCGGTGACGGTGCCGTCACCCCGTACCTCGGCATAGTCGCGCACCCGTTTCAGGAGACGGTTCGCGATTCGTGGCGTACCCCGGGCCCGGCGGGCCAACTCCCCCGCGCCGGCCTCGTCGATGACCACGCCGAGGATCCGCGCCGCGCGCACCACGATCTTCTGGAGATCCTCGGGGTCGTAGTACTCGAGCCGCGCGACGAACCCGAAGCGGTCGCGCAGCGGCCCGGTGATGAGACCGGCCCGAGTGGTCGCGCCGACCAGGGTGAACCGTGGGAGGTCCAACCGGATCGACCGGGCCGACGGGCCCCGGCCGATGACGATGTCGAGTTGGAAGTCCTCCATCGCGGGATACAGGACCTCTTCGACCGCCCGCGGCAGCCGGTGGATCTCGTCGACGAAGAGCACGTCACCGTCGTCGAGGTTGGTGAGGATCGCCGCGAGGTCACCGGCGCGTTCGAGGGCGGGACCACTGGTGACGCGGAGGTGGGCGTCCATCTCGGCGGCCACGATCGCGGCCAAGGAGGTCTTGCCCGTGCCCGGCGGGCCGGCGAACAGGAGATGGTCGACGGCCTGTCCGCGCTGGCGCGCCGCGAGCAGGACGATCTCGAGATGCTCGGTGAGCCGAGGCTGGCCGACGAACTCCTCGAGCCGTCGCGGCCGCAGCGTGGTCTCCTCGGCCGCCTCCACCGGATCCGCGCTCGGATGCAACAGCTCTTCTCTACTCACGACCCACCACCCATCACGCTCACGCCTTCACCGCCAGTTGCTTGAGCGCGGCCCGGAGGAGCTCCTCCACCGCGCCCTCGGTCGGGAGTTCCGCGAGCACGGCCCGCACCTCGTCGGGCCCGTAGCCGAGCTCGGAGAGGGCGGCTCGCACCTCGGCCCGGGCGGGCGCGGGACCGCCGTCGGACTCCCGCAGGTCCACGTCGGGCAGGTCGAGTCGCGCCTTGAGTTCGATCATCAGCTTCTGGGCCGTCCGCTTGCCCACACCCGAGACCAGGCACAGCGAATCGACGTCGTCCTCGGCCACCACCCGCCGTAAGGCCGTGGGTGGGTGGACGGTCAGGATCGCCAACGCGAGCTTCGGACCCACGCCGTTGGCCGCGATCAGGATCTCGAAGGTGTCCCGTTCGTCGCGCGTGGGAAAGCCGTAGAGCGTCATCGCGTCTTCGCGGACGTGCAGGTGCGTCATGAGGAACGCCGGCGCGCCCGGTGCGAGTTGGGGCAGGGCGCTCAACGGGACCAGACAGCGGTAGCCCACTCCCCCGACCTCGACCAGCACCTCGCCCGCCGGGGTCCGTTCCAGCACCGAGCCGCGTACCGAACCGATCATCGGGCGTCCCGTGCGATGGCGGCGGCGACCGCGCGCTCGAACCCGCTGACCGGAGGGGCGAGGCCCTCGCCACCCGGCGGGGTCGCAGCCGCGGCGCGCGCCCGCAGCGGACCGGAGTACTCGTGACACAACGCCAGCGCGAGCGCGTCGGCAGCGTCCGGCGGTCGGGGCACCTCACCGAGGCGCAACAGTCGGGTCACCATCAGCTGCACCTGTTCCTTGTCTGCGCCGCCATGACCGGCGACCGCCAGCTTCACTTCGTTCGGGCTGTATTGCTCCACCGGGATCCCGGCCCGGGCCGCGGCCACGAGCGCGAGTCCGCTGGCCTGGCCGACCGAGATCGCCGTGCGCGCGTTGTTCTGGAAGAGCACCCGCTCCACCGCCATCGATCGGGGTGCCAACTCCGCCACCAATGCCTCGAGATCGGCCGCGAGTTGGGCCAGGCGTTGGGGGATCGGGTCGCCCGGCGCGGTGGTGAGCACGCCGTAGCTGACCGCGCGGATCTGGGACCCCTCCCGCACCACCGCGCCGTATCCACAACGCGACAATCCGGGGTCGATGCCCAGGACCGGGCCGGTAGGGTCGAACACGGGTTCGTACGCTACCCGCGGAGTCGGTTCAGCGCGTGGACCGCCGGCGCAGCAGCCATATCACCAGCACTGCGACCAGACCGGCGCCCAGGATCGGAAGCAGGCGCTTCAGCACCGGCGAGCCGCCCATCTCGAGGAGATCCACCGGGGTGGCCTCCGGTGAGTTGATCGTGCGGACCGTCGTCACCTCGCCCGTGGTCGCGTGACTCCCGGTGCCGTTGGAGGTCGGCGGGCCGGTCAGCGCCGGGTCCTGCCCAGCGGCCGGTGCGTCACCCCGCGTGTCGGCCGGTGGCGCGGCCTCGGGCTCGTCCGCCGCGACGAGGTCGACGACCGGACCCGAGAGCACGTCGCGTTCGAGGTTCTCGACGAACTGCGCAAGGAGCTTCGCCGAGACGTCGGCCATGACGCCCCGGCCGAACTGCGCGACCTTGCCGGTGATCGAGAGATCGGTGGCGACGTTCACGCTCGTGCCCGTCCCGTCGGGCGTCAGCGTCATCGTGATCGTCGCGCTCGCGTTTCCCTGGCCCCGCGTGTCACGGCCCGACCCGACGATGACCGCGGTGTGGGTGGCATCGTCCCGGGATTCGAAGTGCGCCGCGCCTTTGTACTGCGCGGTGATCGGGCCGACCTTCACCTTGACGACGCCGCGGTACTCCTCCCCCTCGATCTCCTGGAGTTGGGCACCGGGGAGGCACGGCGCGATCCGCTCGATGTCGAGCAGGACCCGCCACGTGGCGTCGACCGGCAGGTCGACCCGGAAAGAATCTTCGATCTCCACTCAGTTCTCCATCTCTCGCAGCAGTCGAGCCAGATCCTCGGCCGTGTCCACATCGTCGGGCCGGCCGGTCCCGTCACACTCCACGTCGGTGACGTCGACCACGCTCATGAGTGACCGGGCGCCCACGTCCCCCCGCAATCGGAGTACCGCGGGCCAGTGCTGCCGACCGATCAGCACCGGATTGTGGCGTTGACCCTCGTAGGTGGCGACGGCGAAGGCCGCGCCGGCATCGTAGGCGGCGGCCAACCTGCGGTACGCGTCCGGACCGACGAACGGTTGGTCGGCGAGTCCCACACAGACCGCGTCCACCTGGCGCCAACCCGTCAGCGCCCGCACCAACGCCCGGAGGCTGTGCGCGATCCCCAATCGCGCCGCGTACGCCTGCACGACGTCGACCCCGGCTGGCAGCACCGCCTCGACCGGACCGGCCCGCGGCCCGACGACGGCGACCACCGGCCGCAACCCGGAGGCCATGGCGGTGTCCACCGCCCGGCGCACGAGCGAAACCCCACCGAGGTCGGCGAGGACCTTGCCGCCCCCGAAGCGCTCGGCCCGGCCGGCCGCGAGGATCCCGATCGCGACCTGCCGGGGGGACACGCTCAGGCGATCGCCTCCAGCGCGCGCCGCGTGAGGACCCGGGCGAGATGGCTGCGGTACTCGGGCGTGGCGTTGATATCCGACGACGGTTCGGTGCCCTCTGCTGCGGCTTGCGCCGCGTCGGTCACCGATGCACCGCCGGCCAGCGCCGACTCGACCCCGGACGCGCGCAACGGCGTCGCACCCATGTTCACGAGCCCCACTCGGGTCGTGTCGTTCGCCCGCACCGCGACGGCACCGACGATCGCCCAGTCTTGGGCCCGCCGGTTGAACTTCTGGTACGAGAACTGGTCGGCGCCGGTCTTCGGGACCCGGATCTCGGTGAGCAACTCGTCGGGTGCGATCGCGGTCTCGAGGAACCCGGTGAAGAAGTCGGTCGCGGCCACGACCCGCTCGCCGCTCGCGCCGCGGATCACGAAGTCGGCGTCGAGCGCGAGGAGCACGGCCGGCAGGTCGCTCGCCGGATCACCGTGCGCGACCGAACCACCGATGGTGCCGCGGTGGCGGACCTGGTTGTCTCCCACTTCGGCCGCGACCGCCCGGACCACGCCGCAATCGGTCGCGAGAAATCCGTCGGTTTCCAGGTCTCGGTGGCGGGTGAGCGCACCGATCGCGACATGGTCACCGCCGTCTCGTACGTACCGCAGATTGTTCAGACGACCCGCATCCACGAGGACGCTCGGGACTGCGAGTCGCAACTTCATCAACGGGAGCAACGACATGCCACCGGCGATGATCTTCGCCTCGTCGCCGTACTCGGCCAACGCGTCGAGCAGCGCGTCGATCGAGTCGGCCCGTACGTAGTCGAATGGCGCCGGGATCATCGCGCCGCCTTCAGCGTGTCGGCGGCGCTCAGGACTGCGGCCACGATGTTCTCGTAGCCGGTGCAGCGACAGAGGTTGCCTTCGAGTCCGAGCCGTACCTCGCGATCGGTCGGATTCGGGTTCTCGTCGAGGAATCCGACGGCCGCCATCACCATGCCCGCGGTGCAGTACCCGCACTGGAGGCCGTGCTCCTCATGGAACGCCTGCTGCACCGCATGCCAGTTCGGACCGTCGGCCAGGCCCTCGATCGTGGTCACACTCGCGCCGTCGGCCTGGGCGGCGAGCATGGTGCACGACTTCACCGACTCCCCGTCGACGAGCACGGTGCACGCGCCACAACTCGACGTGTCACACCCGACTTTGGTTCCGGTGAGCCCACACGACTCGCGCAGGTATTGCACGAGCAGCGTCCGGGGCTCGACGTCATGGCCCTCGGCGCCGCCATTCACCGTCATCGCGATCTGCATGCCGGGATCATGCCACTTGATGGCTCGTTTGCTCGCGCTCCTGATGGTCATGCCTCACGTGGGGCTCGCTGCCTCGCGGCTCGCCTCCGCAAGCTCCGGCTCGGGAGCCGGCCGGCCGAGCCCACGCGCCGAGGCAGACGCTCACGAACCCACCAATCGCCACGAACCCACGCACACCGGCGGGTCAGAGCGCCGCCAGGACCTTGGCGAGGGCCTTCGGCTTCTTGAAGATGGCCTTGACGGTCCCCTCGTAGCGGTAACGGACGACACCGTCCTCGTCAACGATGAACACCGACCGCTTCACCGGCATCGCCTTGTTGCCCTTGACCCCGAAGGACTCGGCCACCGTGAGATCGACATCGGCGAGCAACGCGAACGGGAACTGTTCCTTGGCGATCCACTTCTCGTGGGAATCAACATCTTGGGGTGAGATACCCAGCACGACCGCGCCGGCTTGCTCGAACTCCGCGAAGTCGTCGCGGTACGAGCGCAGTTGGATCGTTCAACCAGGGGTGAAGTCACCGGGGTAGAACGCGAGCACGACCTTCTTGCCCCGGAACTCGGAGAGCGAATAGTCGCGACGCGTGTCACCCGAGACGCCCGGCAACGTGAAGTCCGGAGCGGCGTCGCCGACCTGCGGGCCACTCACGCTTTGTCCTCCTGCCCCTGCGGGGCGGGCCGGACGGGCCCCGCTCCACTCATGCCATCACCGCGTCGAGCACGTCGGCGGGGATGTCGAAGTTCGCGTAGACGTTCTGCACGTCGTCGTGTTCCTCCAGGGCGTCGATGACGCGGAGTACCTGCTTGGCGCTCGCGGCGTCCTCGAGTGGGACCGTTTGCTGCGGCAACATCGTGGTGTCGGAGTTCTCGAACGCGATCCCCGCCTCCTCGATCGCGGTACGCACCGCGGGGAGATCGTGGGCCGGCGTGACCACCTGCCACGTGTCGCCATGATCCTCGACGTCTTCGGCACCGGCATCCAGCACGACGAGCATGAGGTCGTCCTCGGTGGTCGCCGACTTGGCGATGAGGATCACGCCCTTGCGTTCGAACTGCCACGACACTGCGCCGGGCTCGGCGAGCGAGCCGCCGTTGCGGCTGAAGATGTTCTTGACCTCGGAACCGGTGCGATTGCGGTTGTCCGTGAGCGTATGGACGAACACCGCGACGCCGTTCGGCGCGTAACCCTCGTAATTCACCTCTTCGTAGGTGACGCCCTCGAGTTCACCGATGCCGCGCTTGATGGCGCGCTCGATGTTGTCCTTCGGCATCGACGCGTCGCGCGCCTTCTGGATCATGGTGCGCAGCCCGGCGTTGGCGTCCGCGTCACCCCCGCCCTGACGTGCAGCGACCTCGATCTGGCGGGCGAGCCGGGCGAAGACCTTGCCGCGCGCCGCGTCGGCCGCGCCCTTCGCGTGCTTGATGGAATGCCACTTGGAATGGCCGGACATCTAGACAACCTCCTCGAGGAACCGCTCGTGCACGCGGGAGTCTCTCGCCAGTTCGGGATGAAATGTGGTGACCCAGACGCGACCTTCACGGGCGAGTACCGGACGCCCATTGTGCTCCGCCAGCACCTCCACCGCATCACCCACCCGTTCGATGGCCGGCGCGCGGATGAAGACCCCCCGGAAAAGCGGTCGATCCAGGCCCGCGATCTCGAGATCGGCCTCAAAGGAATCGCGTTGGCGGCCGTAGGCATTGCGTCGGGCGGTGACGTCGATCGCGTCGAGCGGCTCCTGGTCCGGTCGCCCGTCGAGCACGTCGTGGGCGAGCACGATCAGCCCCGCACAGGTCCCGAGTACCGGCAACCCGTCGGCGATCGCCGCCTGCAGCGGCGCGCGCAACGCGGAGGTCTCCAGCAGCCGGGTCATCGTCGTGGACTCCCCGCCCGGGATCACGAGCGCGTCCACATCGGCCAGCTGGTCGGACGTCCGGACCTCGGAGACCGACACGCCGAGCCCGGCGAGCGTCTCGCGGTGCTCGCGGAACGCGCCCTGCAGGGCGAGAACGCCGGCTTTCACCAGCCGCGGTCGGCGAACGTGACCTCGAGCGCACCCATCTCGGCACCGGGCATCGCCTTGCCGAGCCCGCGGGACACCTTGGTGACGATCCCGGCGTCGGCGTAGTGCGTGGTCGCCTCGACGATCGCCTTGGCCATCACCTCGGGCTGCTCGCTCTTGAAGATCCCGGAGCCGACGAACACGGCCTGGGCCCCGAGTTGCATCACGAGCGCGGCATCGGCCGGCGTGGCGATCCCACCCGCGCAGAACATCGGCACCGGCAGCTCCCCCCGTGCAGCCACTTCCTGCACGAGGTCGAGCGGCGCGCGCAGCTCCTTGGCCCACCCGAACAGCTCCTCGGGCGTGGCCGTCGTCAGCGCGCGGATGTCGCCGAGGATCGAGCGCAGGTGACGGACGGCCTCGACGATGTTGCCGGTGCCGGCCTCGCCCTTCGACCGGATCATGCACGCGCCCTCGCCGATCCGGCGCAGGGCTTCGCCGAGGTTGGTGGCACCACACACGAACGGGACGGTGAACGACCACTTGTCGACGTGGTACGCCTCGTCCGCCGGGGTCAGCACCTCGGACTCGTCGATGTAGTCGACGCCGAGGGACTGCAGCACCTGGGCCTCGGCGAAGTGACCGATGCGGCACTTGGCCATCACCGGGATCGTGACCGCGGCCTGGATGCTCTCGATCATCACCGGATCGGACATGCGGGCGACGCCGCCGTCGCGGCGGATGTCGGAGGGGACCCGCTCGAGCGCCATCACTGCGGTCGCGCCGGCGTCCTCGGCGATCTTGGCCTGGGCCGGGTCGACGACGTCCATGATGACGCCACCACGCAGCATCTCGGCCAGGCCGCGCTTCACTCGTGCCGTGCCGACCTCGGGACCCGCGGACTGAATATCGCTCATGGGCCCGATGCTACCGGCCGTCCCACCGGATTCCGGAGCCGATTGATCGCTCGCGTTCTACGGCGTGCTGGCCGGGGGCGGCGTGACGCCGACCACATCGATGGCGTAGCTCACGTCGGGCAACTCCACCCACGTCTGGCCCGCCGTCAGCTGGATCGGCTTGCCGTCGACCCCCGAGAGCGCGATGCGATCGGCCTTGTTGGCCCGCGACCAGGTGCCGTCGATCTCGTGGCCGTTGGTGAAGACCTTCACCGGACCCTGGCCGACGAGTTGCGCCTCGGCCCCGATCTGGCCGAGGCCGGTGCCGCCGTAGACGACCGGCAACACGACCACGTTCTTCGGCGCGATCTGAGCGCCCGACTTCGTGACGAACGGACCGGCGCGGGTCGCTCGCATCCACGTTCCGGACGCGGCGTCCCACGTGTAGGTGACCGCGAACTCGCCGGCGAATCCGACGTGGACCGACACGACGGGCGCACCCGGCGTCTTCGCGTTGGCCGGCGCGTAGTCGAACGCCGGAGGCGGAGGCACCGGTACTCCACCCATACCGAAGAGCAGCCCGGGCTTCGCGTAGAGGTTGTGAGGAGGCTGCCGACTCGAGTCGCGGAACATCGCGGCGCCCGCCGCGCTCTCGTCCACGCGCTTCACCGGGGCCTGGGAGATTCCGTCGACGGCGTACTTCGCGCCACCGGAGTAGGCGAACACGCCGCCGTAGGGCCACACGATCAGCGGGTCGGTGAGTCGCACCGAACGCACCGGTCCGACGACATCGGGCGATGTCGATTGGAACATCGCGAGAAAGCGAGTGCCCTGACCCTCGACGACCTCGTCCCACACGATGTCGGCCTGGTCGATCCCGGTCTGGGGTCGGGCCAGCGAGCTGTCGTTGTCGATCTTGATCGAGACGAGCGGGCGCGTCTGCGCGCTGCCGTCGGTGTCGGGCAGGCCGGTGAGCGGTGCCACCGGCGGCGCCTTCGTGGTCGTGGTCGTCTTTTCGACCGGCGGCTTGGCCTTCGCCTTCGAGTCGCCGCTGCTACTACAGGCGCCGAGCGCAACCACGCCGACGACACCGAGAACGACCAACCGTTTCACATTGCCTCCAGTGCGGCGATCCGCTCGGCGAGCGGAGGGTGGGTATCGAAGGCACGGTTCAGCCAGTTGCTCTTCTTCGAACCGTCGGCCTCGGTCTTCTCGTCCCGCTCCAGCGGACTCTCGATCCAGAGTTGGGCGGTGGCACGGGTCGCGTGGTGCACCACGGCCTGGTCACCCTGGAGCTTCTTCAACGCCGAGATCAGCCCCGGCGGGTATCGCGTGAGCTCCACGCCCGATACGTCGGCGAGCAATTCGCGGCGCCGGCTCATCGCGAACTGCATGAGCTGCGCCGCGAACGGAGCGAGGATCAGCAGCGCGAACGCGAGGACCACCAGGATGATCCCGAGGCCACCGCTGTCGTTGTTGTCCCGACGACTCGACCGGCCACCGAACCACATGAACCGCATGCCGAGGTCGGCCATGAGTGCCACCGCGCCGACCGCCGTCACCGCGATGGTCGACACGAGGATGTCGTAGTTGCGGACGTGACTCAGCTCGTGGGCAAGTACGCCCTCGAGTTCGACCCGGTTCATGACCTCGAGGAGTCCCGTGGTCACCGCGAGGGCCGCATGCTGGGGGTTCCGGCCGGTGGCGAACGCATTGGGCGCCGGGTCGTCCACCACGTAGAGGCGCGGCTTCGGGAGTCCGGCGGCGATGCACAGACCCTCGACGAGGTTGTGGTAGCGGGCGTACTCCGGGCCGTCGGCCGGTCGGGCCCGGCTCGCGGCGAGCGCGATCTTGTCGGATGCGAAGTACGAGGTCCACGCCATCGCGATCGCGATGAGGATCGCGATGGGCACGATGGCGACCCCGGCCTTGAAGATGATGCCCAGCGCGACCGCGACCCCCGCGATGAGCAGCACGAAGGCCGCGAGCATCACGAAGGTGCGGCGCTTGTTCCGCGCGATCTGTTCGTACATTCCCACGGTGACGACGCTTTCGGAGTTCTAGAAGGAGACGGTGACCGGATCCTGCTCGCCGGGGTCACCCTCGAAGTACTCGCGCGCCGTGAAGTGGAACATGCCGGCGAAGATGTTGCCCGGGAAGGCCTGGATCTTGTTGTTGTAGCCCAGCACCGAGTCGTTGTAGAACTGCCGCGAATACGCGATCTTGTCCTCGGTCGACGTGATTTCTTCCTGCAGGTTGAGGAAGTTCTGGTTGGCCTTGAGGTCGGGGTAGGCCTCGGCCACCGCGAACAGGCTCTTCAGGGTCCCGCTCAGCGCGTTCTCGGCCTGGGCCTGGGGCGGACCGTTCTGGGCGTTGATGGCGTTCGCCCGGGCCGCAGTCACGGCCTCGAAGACACCCTTCTCGTGGGCGGCATAGCCCTTGACCGTCTCCACCAGGTTCGGGATGAGGTCGTGGCGACGCTTGAGTTGGACCGCGATCTGGGAGAACGCGTTGTCGATGCGGTTGCGGGTCCGGACCAGGCCGTTGTACGTGGCAACGGCGAACAGGACCAGGAGGACGACCACCACCGCAATGATGATGACGACGATCATGAATGTGCTCCTCGGGAGTGATCTCGTGATCCATCGTAGGGCTGCACGGGTGGCCGGTCGGGATCATCGGCTGAGACGACCAGGGGGTTCGGGGCGGCAGGGGGCCTAGGAACCGGCCGCGATCGCCTGTTCGTAGACGCCCAGATACCGCTGGGCGAGCCGGGCCAGCGAGAAGTCGAGCACGTGGACCGATGCCGCCTCCTCGAGGCGGGCCCGCAGGTCGTCGGCGTCGAGCAGGCGGCGCAATCCGAGCCGCAGGGCATGGGGATCGTCGGCGGTCACCATCAGCGCGTTCAGGTCGTCGCGCGCGACGTTGCGGTAGCCCGGGATGTCCGACGCCAGCACCGCGGTGCCCGCCGCCATGCCCTCGAGCAGCACGATCCCGAAGGATTCCTGCCCGAGCGCGGGTGCACAGAAGACCGTGGCGCCCTTGAGGCGCGCGAGCTTCTCCGATTCCGAGATCCGCCCGAGCCACTCGACGTTGGGGGTGCGACGGGCGCGCAGGGCCTCGGTCTCGGGACCGTCGGACGCCACCCAGAGCGTCGCGTCGCGGTCGAGGCCCGTCCAGGCATCGAGCAGGACGCCGAGTCCCTTGCGCGGCTCGTGCCGGCCCACGAACAGGACCGCAGGCCTCGCCGCGACCATGGGTTCGACCTTGGCGAACGCGTCGACGTCGACACCGTTGGGCAGCACGAGGTACGAGCCGCCGAGCGCCTCCTCGGCCATCGCCCGGGCGTCGGGACTCACCGCCACGCGCACGGCGAGGCGCTTGGCGGCGCCCACTGCGAGCTTGCGCAACGCCTTGTACGCCGGGCTCCCGGCCTCCCCCGCCGCGTGGAACGTGCCGACCTTCGGGATCTCGCTGCCGAGGAGCGCCGCGCTCGTGGGGCCCGGGACCAACGGTTCGTGCAGGTGCAGCACGTCGGGTTCGAAGACGCGCAGCGCCTCGAGCGTTCGCTCGGATGCGATCGACTGCTCCTCGGCCATGGGTGAGATCGAGCCGTTGGTGGAGAAGCCGATGCTCGAACCGACGGTGGTGATGCCGGGTTCGGGCGGCGGTCCGTCGGTGGGCCCGATGACGCGGGCGTCGACCCCCAGGGTCCGCAGCGCCCGGGCGAGGCCGAGGACCTGGCCCTGGACGCCACCGGGCACCGACAGCGAGTACGGGGAGAGGATCGAGACGCGCATCAGGCGGGAGCGGGTTCGCCGCGGTCGCTCGGCCAGTTCGGCTGCATCACGTGCCACTGCTCGGGCGCCATACGCACGAGTTCCTCGAAGCGGCGCGCCAGGTCCTGGGTGACCCGCGTGACGTCTTCTCGCAGGCGGCCGCGACGCTCGATCACCAGCGGGGGTTCGATCTTCACGAAATGGTGGCCATGGGGACGGAAGTACACCGCGGCCGGGATCAATGCTGCGCCCGACCGGACCGCGAGCGTCGCCGGACCCGCGGGCAGCGTGGTCTCCTCGTCGAAGAACTCGACCGCGACGCCGTCGCCGACGAGGTCGCGGTCCGACAGGAGACACACGATGCGGTTCTCCTTCAGGGCGCGCAGGACGCCGCTCGCCGCGTTGGGACCGAGCGGGATGACCTCCATGCCGATCGCCCGCCGCATGTCGGCAAACCACTCGAACAGTTCCGGGGGTTCGAGTGCCTCGACCACGACCGTCGGGGCGACCCCCCGACCCGCGAGCCACGCGGCAGCGAAGTCGAACCCACCGAGATGTGGGAGCGCGAGAATCACGCCCTTGCCGAGCGCCAGGCCCTCGGTGATGTGCTGGAAGCCGACCGAGGTCACGCGTTCCTCCACCGAACCGCGCACGTCACTCGGCAACCGGAACAACTCGAGCCAGTAGCGGCCGTACGACGCGAAGGTGTCGGAGACTGCGCGTTCGAGGGCCAGGCCGACGAGTCCGCCGTCGGTGGCACGTTGCAGGTTGCGCCGGACGATGCGGCGGCGACCGGCGAGGAGCGGCGCCATCGCGACGGCGCGTCCGGTCGCCTCGGCAATCGGGGTCGCGACCGCGGTCGGGAGCGCGTTGGCCACCGCCGAGCCCACTCGGTAGGCGACGTAGGACGCCGACGGGAGCGGCATGGCTACGGGCGGCTGCGACGCGTGGTCCGCGGGGTGCGTACCGCGCGTTGACCACTCGACCGGGCGCTCGTACGCCAACGGCTCTGCGCGGTGCCCGCTTCGCCCTCGGCTGGACCCGCGCGGCGGTGACGCGGTCGTGGTCCGGGCCGGGGCCGGCGTGCGGGCACGTCACCCGAGGCCTGGGACCACACCTTCACGAAGCGCTGGATCGCGGTGACGACCATGAGCGCGACCATGATCCACAACACGGGGACCAGGACGTCGAACACGAGGCCGATCCCGAGCATGACCATGCGCTCGGCCCGTTCCATGAGGCCACCGCGCGCGTCGTACCCGAGGGCTTCCGCCTTGGCCCGCTCGTAGGAGATGAGCATCGCCAGCGCAGCGGCGGTGAGCGCCAGGACCGGGAGGCGTCCGCTGTCGCGCCCGAGGTACCACGCGACCCCACCGAAGACCATCGCGTCGGACGCGCGGTCCATGACCGAATCGAAGAACGCGCCGCGCGGTGAGGCCCGCCCGGAACTGCGCGCCACCAGTCCGTCGAGGAGATCGACCAGACCACTGAGCGTCAACGCGAGCGTCGCCCACAACAGGTGGCCGGATCCGATGAGCAGTGCGGTCCCCACGGAGCACACGAGACCGAGCAGCGTCAACGAATCGGGTCCGATGCCGGCGCGCTCGAACCCTTGACCTATCGGTGTCAGTCCACGCGAAACCGTGGCGCGGAGATGGCCGTCGAGCATGTGCGTTCGCACTCCCTCGGGAGATGGCGGCGACGAGGCCAGAACGGTACCACCAGGGCGTTCTCGCCCCCGACATGGCCACGGAGCGTGAAGCGACCGCGCCGCACGTGGTGTCGGTCCGGCTCGTACCGGCGCGCCTCGCTCAGGCCGGTTTCGCCACCGGGACCGAGGGCGAGCCCAGCAGGTGGAGACGCGGCGCGCCGACCGGACCGTCGATCGCGTACACCTGCACGAAGTTCCGACCGTTGTGGAAGAAGCGCGGCACGAGCGTGCCCCAGAACTCGGTGTGATCCGACCCGGGGGCGCGATACGTGAAGCTCAATCCGGCCACGACACCGTTCACCGCGACCACGAGCGGTCGACCGGCGGCCGCCATGGTGGTGACGCCGTGGATCGCCGCGTACTGGGCCTTGGCCGTGGCCTGGTCCACCGCGAGGTAGCGCAACGGACCGTCGAGCGTGACCACGGCCGGATCCTTGTGCGCGTCGGGGTGGGCGACGGTGCCGAGCAGGTCGGCGTACCGACCGACCCGGAACACCCGGAGATCGGCGAACCGGTTCGGGGCGGCCGCACGGGCGGCGCGCACGGAGGCGAAACCCGGTGCGCGCGGCAGCGTGAGGAAGTGCCGTCCCGGTGGCGGGCGCAGGACACTGCGCGACCACTCGAAGAGCGGGAACGTGGGATCGGTGCGCCGCGGTCCGAGCAGCGACGCCCCGTCGACCTTCCACGGCATGGTGACACCGAGGTGTTGGGCCATGGTCGGCAGGATGTCGATCGACTCGGTCGCGCCGTCGTCGGTCGCGCCGACGGTCTGGCCCGGGGCCTTGATGAACAACGGGGTCCACGCGATGTCGGGAACCGATGCCGTGGTCACACCCCGGATCGGTCCGCCCCCGCGGAATGACACCCCGTGGTCGGCGGTCACCACGAGCAGCGTGTCGTCGTAGACGCCGAGCGCCTGCAACTTCGCGACCACCTGCCCGATGAAGGTGTCGGTGGCCTGGACCTGGAGTAGGTGGCGGACACGCGACAGGTCGGCCACCTGCTGGTTGGCCCAGTTCTGTCCGTGGAGTCCATTGGTGTGCCCCGGGAGGGCGGCGTAGTCCTGGCCCGTCGGCAGGTAGTGCCACGGGAAGTGGGGCAGCAGCACGTGGAGGAAGTCGAGGCGGGGGCGCGTGCTCGGTTGCAACGAGTTCACGAAACCGTTCGCCGTGAGGACCGCCTGCGTGTCCTCGCCCCCGAGTCCGGCGAAGCCGGGCGCGTCCCGGTTGGCCGGGTCGGCGAAGTCGGACCAGATGGTGGAGACGTCCTGCAACATCCCGCGCACCCCGGGATGCGCGCCGACCGACCGGTTGTGCGGTGGACATGCAGACGTCGGGCACAACCGGGTCACCGACTCGTGCACGTTGAGGTCGTACGTGCGGCCGAGCAGCGTGAAGAGATTGTGCGGGTGCTCCGCGGTGACCGGCACCTTCTGACCGGGTTTCGGGAGTTGGCCGGTCAGGATCGCCGGAACGGCGGCCTCCGTGTAGGGCGCGACCGTCGTGTCGTTTCGGTACCAGGTGGCGGTGCCGGCCAACTTCGCGAAGTTGGGATACAGCTGCGCGTCGATGTTGCCGTGCCCGTCGAGGAGCGAGGTCAGCGGAAACTCGTCCAGCACGATCATCACGACGCGATGCGGGTGCGCGACCGTCACGGCGGCCGCCGCCGGTTGCGAGTCGAAGACCACCGTCGACGCCGGGGACGCGAAGAGCAGCAGCGCCGCGAAGCCGAACGGCGCGATGGAGAGATAGCCGAGCCACGTGTGCAGCACCGGCAGTCGTGCGACGAGCACGAACGCGCCCACCGCCCCGACGACCCCGAGGCAGTACAGCGGGACCGGGCCGAGATCGGACGCGTGCTTCACGGCTTCGGCCACGATGACGCCGATCCCGAGCGCGAGCATCGCGGTGTGCGCCGCCGGCCGCGCCCGAGGGAGCACGACGCCGACGAGCATCTCGACGGCCAGGGCGGCGAGCGCGGGGCCGAGGATCACCAGCGCGACGAGCGCGAGCGTGCGCGGCACGGTCGCGTTCCACGCCACGAAGAGGCCCGCGTTCTTGCCGAGCAGGTCGAAGGTCGGTTGCGCGATCGCGAGTCCGAAGACGCCGACCAGCTCTGCCCCGCGGCGAGCTTCGGTGCGCCACGGACCGATCCTGCGTGACGCGTCAGCCCCTTGCATGAGGCGGGAACGCTACCGGGTCACACCGGTCACCCGACCGCGCCGGCCGGCCCGCCAGTGGGTCGTGCAGGCGGTCAGCCACCGAGGCCGAACTCGGACCAGTCCTCCGGGTTGCGTTCGGTGTACTCCCCCATCACGCGGCCGTCGACCGCGTCGCACTCGACGAGTCCGCGCAGGCTCGGCGGCTCGTCCGCGCTGTAGAGCAGGATGCGCCACGCCGGCCGGCTGCGGATCCCGTACCACGCGAGCTGCGCCGACGCGTGGCCCACCGGGAACCCGACCGTCCGGCTCGCGACTGCGAGGGCCTCGGTCTCGTTAATCCCGGTCTTCCAACCGGCAACGAAGTGGTAGGCGCCGAGCAGCGCCAGGATGATGCCGACCGCGAGCAGGCCCTGGTTTCCGCTCTGCGCGTACTGGGCGAGACACCCGGCGGCGATCACGAGGTGGATGGTGCCGGTGATCCGTCGCTTGCCGTTGTCGGGGAACACGGTGGGACCGACGAAGTTGGTGACGTCGAGATCCCCGGGCAGCGAGTCGTCAGTTTCTCGGGGTTGCTCGGAGGGCTCGACGGGTTCGGTCACGACGCAGACGCTACCGACACCGCGTTCTCGCACGCGAACTGCACGCCCTGGCGTGAAGTTCGTGTGCGAGAACGCCTCAGGGGACGGGCCAGGCGGCGAGGAGTTTGTCGTAAGACTGGCGGAGGCTCTCGGGCAACACGCGGGCGTCGGCGATCGAGGTCATGAAGTTGGTGTCGCCGTTCCAGCGGGGCAGCACGTGCACGTGGACGTGGCCGGGCACGCCGGCACCGGCGGCGCGGCCGATGTTGGCGCCGACGTTGATGCCCTCCGGCCGGTAGACCGCGTCGATCGTGGCGGTCGCCCGTTGGACAGCGTGCATGAGCGCGGCACCTTCGTCGGCGTCGAGTTCGGTGATCGACGCGACGTGGCGGAGCGGGGCGACCATCACGTGCCCCGACGTGTAGGGGTACGCGTTCATGACCGTGAATGAGTGGTCGGCGCGCTCGAGGATCTCAGCTTCTGCATCGTCGAGTTCGAGCAGCCCGCAGAACAGGCACCCCGACGGGCGGGAGTGCGTTTCGATGCTCTCGATGTAGCTCGACCGCCACCCGGCCCAGAGCCGCTCCATGGTCATCGGCGCTCGCTCACCTCGAGGGTGATCCGGCCGACGAAGTCCTCCAACGCCACGCCGCGATCCGGCGCGTCGTTCCCACGCGCGTTGACACCGACCGTCGTGTGCTCCATGTCGTCGTCCCCCACCACCAGCACGTACGGGATCTTCTCGGTCTTGGCCCGCCGCACGCGGTTGCCCAGGGTGTCGTTGTGGGCGTCGAGCACCTCGACCCGCAACCGCTCGGAATGCAACCGGTCGGCGACGCGCTGCGCGTAGCCCTGATGACGGTCCGCGACGGGAAGCACGCTCACCTGCACCGGTGCGAGCCACGTGGGGAACGCGCCGGCGTAGTGCTCGAGCAGCACGGCGAAGAACCGCTCGACCGATCCGAACAGCGCACGGTGGATCATGATCGGTCGGTGCCGTTCGTTGTCGGCTCCCACGAAGTGGAGGTCGAACCGCTGGGGCAGTTGGGTGTCGACCTGGATGGTCGACATCTGCCACGTCCGGCCGATCGCGTCGCGAGCCTGGACCGAGATCTTCGGCCCGTAGAACGCACCGCCGCCCTCGTCCATCACCAGGTCGAGTCCGGCGCCTTCCGCGACCTCGCGGAGCGCTTCGGTGGCCTCCGCCCACTCCTCGTCGGTGCCGGCCGCCTTGCCCTCCGGCTTGGTCGACAGCTCGAGGTAGAAGTCGTCGAGGCCGTAGTCGCGCAGGAGATCGAGGACGAACTCGAGGAGGGAGGCGAGCTCGGTCTTCACCTGGTCGGGCGCGCAGAAGATATGGGCGTCGTCCTGGGCGAAACCGCGCGCCCGAGTGAGCCCGTGGACCACGCCCGACTTCTCGTACCGGTACACCGTTCCGAACTCGAACATGCGCAGCGGGAGTTCGCGGTAACTGCGCGTCCGGCTCTTGAAGATCAGGATGTGGAACGGGCAGTTCATCGGCTTGAGGTAGTACTCGGTGCCGCCGTCGAGCTCCATCGGCGGGTACATGCCCTCCGCGAACCAGTCGAGGTGACCACTCGTCTCGAACAGGTTCGCCTTCGTGATGTGCGGCGAGTAGACGAACTCGTACCCCGCGGCCTCGTGCCGATCGCGCGAGTAGTCCTCCATCACGCGCCGGATCGTGCCGCCCTTGGGGTGGAAGACCGCGAGGCCGGAACCGACCTCGTCCGGGAACGAGAACAGGTCGAGTTCGACACCGAGTTTGCGATGGTCGCGGCGCTCCGCTTCCTCGAGTCGGTGCAGGTGCTCGGCGAGCGCGTCCTTGCTCTCCCATGCCGTGCCGTAGATGCGTTGGAGCTGCTGGCGCTTCTCGTCGCCGCGCCAGTACGCACCCGCGACGCGCGTGAGCTTGAACGCGCCGAGCTTGCCCGTCGCCGGCACGTGCGGTCCCCGGCAGAGGTCCACGTACGCGGTGGAGCCGTCGGCGTGCACGTTCTTGTAGACGCCGACGGTACCGTCGCCGCCCACTTCCCCGGCGTCCTCGTCGTCGGCCGCACCACTCGTGACGTTGGCGATGATCTCGAGCTTGAACGGCTGGTCGGCGAAGATCGCCTGGCCCTCTGCCGCGCTGTGTTCCTCCCGCTCGAACGGCTGGTTCTCCTTGATGATCTCGCGCATCCGGGCGTCGATGCGATCGAGGTCGGTGTCGGAGAAGTGCGCACCGTTCGGGAGTTCGAAGTCGTAATAGAAGCCGTCGCTGATGGCCGGGCCGATCGCGTACTTCGCGCCCGGGAACAGGTCGAACACGGCCTGAGCGAGGAGGTGTGAGGTGGAGTGCCGCAGGATCTCGCGGCCCTCGTCCGACGGTCCGGTCACCACGGCCACGGTGGCGTCGTGGTCGATGGGACGCGTGAGATCGACCAGCTCGCCGTCGACCGAGACGGCCAGTGCGGCCTTGGCCAGGCCGCGACCGATGCTCGCCGCGATCTCGGCTCCCGTCACCCCGGACTCGTATTCGCGCGCGGAACCGTCGGGCAGCGTGATCGTCACGAGACTCATGGGTTGTCCTGGTGCAGGGCCTGGTTCATGCGGGCGAGGTTACCGGTGGGCCTTCCCCGGTTCGGGGACGATTCGCGGAGTACGGTCACGCCTTCCGATTCCCCACCGAGGAGCCCACCATGGCCGACGCCCGCAGCGAAATCACCGTCAACGCCTCACCCGAGACCACGTGGGCCATCGTCCGCGACTTCCACGGTCTCGCGGGCTGGATGCCGGGCATCGACGAGTTGAAGTCCGAGGGTGACGACCGCGTGCTGTCGATGATGGGCATGACGATTCGCGAGCACCTCGTGAACCTGGACGAGGACGCCAAGGCGCTCACGTACTCGATCACCGAGGGCGCACCGGTCGAGAGCCACGAGGCGACCATCACGGTGTCGCCCGAGGGTGACGGCAGCAAAGTCGTCTGGGACGTCTCGGTCACCCCGGACGAGATGGCCCCCATGCTGGGCGGGATGTACCAGCAGGCGCTCGTGCCGCTGAAGGAGAAAGCCGAGGGCTGATGCTCAGAGCGGGCGGGTGACGTTGACGCCGATCAACGCGCCCAGTTCGCCGAGCACGGCCGGTGCCGTCGCGTCGTCACCGCCCGAGAGGATCGCGTCGGCGAACTCGCCGAGCGCCTCGAGCGCCTTCGGCGCGTCGAGGTCGTCGTCGATCGCGTTGCGAACCCGCGCCGCGAACGGTGCCGGATCGGGACCGGCCGTGCACCGGGCCGCATTCAGGAGCCGGTGCAACAACGCGTTGCCGTCCTGGATGTCGGTGTCGTGCCATTCGAAGCCCGACCGGTAGTGGTGGTGCATCAACGCGAGCCGGATGGCACGTGGGTCGGCCGTCTGGCGGAGATCGCTGATGAACACGAGGTTCCCCAGCGACTTGCTCATCTTCTCGCCTTCGTAGGCGACCATCGCGGAGTGCAGCCAGTGGCGCACGAACGGTTGCCCGGTGAGCGCTTCGCTCTGCGCGATCTCGCATTCGTGGTGGGGAAAGATCAGGTCGGTGCCGCCCCCGTGGATGTCGATGGTGGGGCCGAGTTCCTGCATCGCCATCGCCGAACACTCGATGTGCCAGCCGGGCCGGCCGACGCCGAACGGCGCGCGCCACGCGGGCTCGTCCGCCGCGCTCGGCTGCCAGAGCACGAAGTCGAGCGGGCTCCGGCGGTGGGGGTCGTCGGGGTTCCCGCCGCGTGCGCGGGCGAGGCGGACCATCTGGTCCTCGCTGTAGTGCGACAACTCCCCGAACGCGGGGAACGTCGACACGTCGAAGTACGCGGTCCCGTGGGTGAGATACGCATGGCCCGAGTCGAGGAGCCGCTCCACGATCGACACGATCTCGTCGATCGTCTCGGTCGCCCTCGGCTCGGCAATCGGCGGGCGCATCTCCAGCGCTTCCATGTCGGCCCGGAACCGGGTGAGTTCGGCCTCGGCCAACTCGAGGTACGGGATCCCGAGCTCGCGCGCTTTCGGCAGGATCGAGTCGTCGACGTCGGTGACGTTGCGGACCATGTGGACCTCATGGCCCAGCTCCTCGAGCCGGCGGATCAGGAGGTCGTACGTGAGATACGTGGCCGCGTGGCCGAGGTGGGTGGAGTCGTACGGCGTGATCCCGCACACGTACATGCGGACCAGATGGTCCGGAGTGAACGGGACGACCGCACGGCGCGCCGTGCAATAGAGGTTGATGGTCACGCGATCAGAATCCCGAGAGTCGGAGGCCGGCCCGGACCTTGTGCCGGATGTTGATCGTCAGCAACACCGCGGCAAACGTTTCCATGCCCACCGCGTTCTCGAGCGACCCACCGTCGAAGGCACGTAGGTCGGGAATGGCCGAGATGATCTCCATCAGCGTCGACCGGGCGTGATCGTCGTTGCCACAGGCCACGACGTCGCTCTCCATCTTCTCGTTCAGGTTCGCGAACTCCGCCGCCGGCACCAGGTGGAACGCCGTCACCACCTCCGAACGCCACAAGAGCGCCTGCATCTCCTTGGCGATCGAGCCGTGGGGAGGCAGCACCGCGTTGAACTCGGTGCCGTGCTTCTCGAGGTGGTTGGCCATCGAGACGACGATCTTGCCCGAGAGCTGATCGGCGAAGTACTTGGCGGTCGCGAGCGCGGCGTCGGCGTGGACGGCGAGGACCACGACCTCGGCGTCACAGGCAGCCTGGTTGTTCGCCGGCGTGATCCGCGAAACCCGGTCGCCCCATTCGGCCGTCAGCTCGTTGACCACGACCTCGGCCTTCTGTCGCTCACGCGAGCCGGCCAGCACGTCGAAACCGACGTCACTCAACCGCGCTGCTAATCCTCGGCCTGCAGGCCCCGTCGCTCCGAGCACTCCAATTTTCACGGCCCAATTCTTCCTTGCCTCCGACGAACAATGCGGGGCAGCTTGGCACGCGGAGCGCGAGGTGTTGAAAACTGCGGCATCGGCCACCTCCGGCCGCTCGTTCGACGCCAGACGATGGAGCTCGCCATGAAGTTCGGAATGCTGTTCGCGAACGTCGGTCCGTTCGGACGACCGGAGGTCGCGGCCGAACTCGGCCAGATCTGCGAGGAGACCGGGATCGAGTCGATCTGGACCGTCGAGCACGTGATCGTCCCGACGGGCTACGAGTCGGAGTATCCGTATTCGAAGGACGGGAAGATGCCCGGCGACGAGGCCGCGCCCATCGCGGACCCCCTCATCTGGCTCACGTGGGTCGGTGCCCACACCACCACGTTGCGGTTGGCGACCGGAATCCTGATCCTGCCCCAACGCAACCCGGTGGTGCTCGCCAAGGAGGTGGCCACGCTCGATCACCTCACCGGCGGTCGGGTGACCCTCGGGATCGGGGTCGGCTGGCTCGAGGAGGAGTTCGACGCGATCGGCGTGCCGTTCTCCGAACGCGCGGCGCGCACCGACGAGTGCGTCGCCGTACTGCGCGCGCTCTGGGCGGGCAAGAGCGTGGACTACGACGGCGAGTTCACGACCTTGCGCGCGGCCAACTCGTTCCCGCATCCGGCCCAGGAGTCCGTCCCGATCGTGGTCGGTGGCCACACCCTCGCGGCGGCCCGCCGCGCCGGTCGGCTCGGCGACGGCTTCTTCCCCGGCAAGGGCAACTGGACCGAGCAGCGCGCCGCGATGGAGCACGCGGCGCGGGACGCCGGCCGTGACCCGGCGGCGATCGAGATCACGCGCGGCGGGGCGATGGACGCCGACGGCGTGAACCGCATGATCGACGAGGGGGTCGACCGCGTGGTCATCCCGCCGCTGGCCTTCGACGCCAAGGGCCTGCGGGACGCGCTGTCCCGCTTCGCCGACGACGTGATCGCCAAGGTCGGGTGACCGCACCCGACGGCGCCGGGTCTCCGCTCTACGACTCGATCGGTCGGACGTACGCGGCGGCACGCGTTCCCGATCCGCGCATCGCCGCCCGGATCGACGCCGCGCTCGGCGCCGCCCGGAGTGTGGTCAACGTCGGCGCGGGGACCGGGTCGTACGAGCCGCGCGACCGGCGCGTCGTGGCGCTCGACCCCTCACCGGTGATGCTCGGCCAGCGGGCGGCGGACGCGCCGCCGTCGGTGTGTGGCGTCGCCGAGGGCCTGCCGTTCCCGGACCGCGCGTTCGATGCCGCGCTCGCCACGCTCACGCTGCACCACTGGACCGACCTGGACCGCGGCATCGCCGAGTTGCGCCGGGTTGCGCGCCGCATCGTGGTCTTCACCTTCGACACCGTCTTCGAACTCGACTCGTGGATCGTGCGCGAGTACCTCCCGGAGATGACCGGTCAACAACTCTTCGACTTCCCGGTGATCGAGGACCTCGCCGCGATGCTCGATGCGCGCGTGGTGCCGATCCCGATCCCATGGGACTGCACCGATGGGTTCACCGGTGCCTACTGGGCCCGGCCCGAGGGATACCTCGACCCGGCCGTCCGCGCCGGGATGAGTGCGATGCAGACCATGGACCAGGAGTTGGTCGCGGCCCGCATGGACCGACTCGCGGCCGATCTCGCGTCGGGAGCCTGGGACGAACGCCACGGCCACCTGCGCAGGCTTCCCGAACTCGACCTCGGCTACCGCCTGCTCGTCAGCGGCTAGCGCCGCGTCACGCAGGGTTGCCGTAGACGCGACTCGGGTTCACGAGCACTGCGGTCCGGTGCTCGTCCCGCATCGTGCGGTCGTAACCGTCCCAGTCGTCGTGCGTCCCGCCCGCGGCACGGAAGATCTGGCGCAGCAGCTCCCGGAGTCGTTCGTCATCGATGGCGGCATGCGGGTCGTCGGGTCCGACCAACTCCGCCCGGCCCTCGACCGTGACCCACTGCCAGCCGGCCCGGACGGTGACGGCGATCGTCGGATCGGCTCGAAGGTGGCCGAGTTTGCGCGTGCCGCCCGCGGCCACGAAGGCGACGACCCGCGTCGCGGTCGACGGATGGTCGAGCACGCCCGCGTTCACCACGGTGGCCTGCGGGGTGTGGTCGGCGCGGCGGGTCACGACCACGCACAGTCCGTGGTCGAGTGGCACCAGCGCCTCGAAACCGGTGAGGTCGACCATCAGTTCGCCGAGGGTCCGTCGTCGAGCGGCCGACGGACCCGGTAGACGATGCGCGTGTTCTCCGGGTGTTCGTGGTCGATTCGGACCTCGATGGGGTCGTCGGGATCGGGTGGCGGCTCCCCCACCTCGCGGATCACCGCGGCCTCCTCGGGCTCGACCCACATGCCCATGCCCTTGGCGATTCCCGTGAGACCGGCCCCGGCGATCGATCCCGGCAACGACCCGATGACCCGATCGATCGGCCGCTCCGTCGTCTGGTCGACCTCGTTCAACTCGTCGTCGATCGGCACACCGTCTGGATCGTTCACATACCCAGGCTACGACGTCGCGTTTGTCGGCTCACCTGCACCCAGGCCAGGTAAATCGACAAGCGCTCGGGTGGGGCTACAGCAAACAGTCGGGGCCGAGGAGGACGCGGAGTTCGGCGAAGAGGCCCGTACGGTCGGAGACGCAGAACTCGTCGCCGAGGCGCAGGACCGTGGTCTTCTCGTAGGACTCGAGGTGGACGAAGACCTGGGACTCACCCGGGTGTTCGGCGAGGATCTCCTTGAGGCGGGTGGTCTTGGAGTCGGTGAGCGCGCCGGGCCGGACCTTGATGCGCACGGGTGGCGCGCCGTCGAGGATCAGCTCGGGTTGACTGATCTCCATCGCGATGATCTTGGGTGAGTCGTCGCGCATGTCGAGGCGACCCTTGATGCACACGATCGCGTCCTCGCCGAGCATCTCGCCGTAAGCGGCCATGGTCTTCGGGAACACCATCACCTCGACCGCGGCGCCGAGGTCCTCGAGCACGAACGTGGCCATCAGGTCGCCGCGCTTGGTGTACTTCTTGGCGAGCGCGGTGACCACACCGCCGACGGTGCGGAGCTCGCCCTCGCGGATCTCCTTGAGTTCGGAGAGCGTGGCGTCGGTGTGGCGCCGCAACGCGCGCTCCGCTCCCATGAGCGGATGATCGGACACGTAGAGCCCGAGCATCTCCTTCTCGAACGCGAGGCGCTGGGTCTTGCCGAACTCCTGCTCGGGGATCGGCGTCCGGTTGTGGTCCCGCTCGGACTCGGCCACGGTGATGCTGGTCGAGAAGAGGTCGAACTGGCCCTCGGCCTCCTTGCTCCGCCGACGGAGGACCTCTTCGATGATGAGTTCGGAGACGAGGGCGAGGCCCTGGCGCGGGTGGCCGAGCGAGTCGAAGCCACCCGCCTTCACCAGCGACTCGATCGTCCGTTTGTTGAGCGCGGTGGTCTCCACCCGCTCGCAGAAGTCGTAGAAATCGGTGAACGGACCGCCCTCGTCACGGGCCTCGATGATCTTACCGACGACGCCCTCACCCACGTTGCGCACGGCCGAGAGCCCGAACCGGATCGAACCGGCACCGGTGGGCTTCCCGTGTTCGTCGACCGGATGCACGACGGTGAAGTCCATCAGCGACTCGTTGACATCGGGCACGAGGACCGGGATCTCGAGCTGGCGACACTCGTTGAGATACACCGCCGACTTGTCCTTGTCGCCCTTCACGCTCGTCAACAGCGCGGCGAGGTACTCACGCGGGTAGTTCGCCTTCAGGTAGGCCGTCTGATAGGCGACGAACCCGTAGCCCACCGAGTGCGACTTGTTGAACGAGTAGTCGGCGAACGGCTCGATGATGTCGAACATCTTCTCGCCGAACTCGCGTCCGTAGCCCTGGGTCTCGCAGCCGTCGACGAACTTCGTCCGCTCCTTGGCAATCAGGACGCGATCCTTCTTGCCGGTGGCCTTGCGGAGGTTGTCGGCCTCTTCGAGCGAGTACCCCGCGAGCCGTTGCGACACCCGCATGAGTTGCTCTTGGTAGATCATCAGCCCGAACGTGGGGCCGAGGACCTCCTCGAGGTCGGGGTGGTCGTACACCACGGGCTTGCGACCGTTCTTGCGGTCGGCATAGTCGGTGTGCATGTTGGCGGCCATCGGACCGGGGCGGTAGAGCGCCACCAGCGCGGCCACGTCCTCGAACGACGACGGCTCGAGTGAGCGGATCAGCGCGCGCATCGGACCACCCTCGAGCTGGAACACGCCGATGGTGTCGCCGAGCCGCAGGAGGTCGAACGTCTTCTCGTCGTCGAGGGCGACGTTGTCGATGTCGGGCCGGATACCCGTGCCCCGCTCCACGAGGTCGAGCGTGATCTCCATCACGTCGAGGTTCCGGAGGCCGAGGAAGTCCATCTTGAGCAGCCCGAGGTCCTCGACCCCGTGCATCTCGTACTGCGTGACGATGGGCGCGTCCTCGATGGGCGAGCCGGGCTCGGGCTTGCGCTGGATCGGGAGGTAGTCGGTGAGCGGATCGCGGGTGATCACCACCGCGGCGGCGTGGATGCCGTCCTGGCGCCGCAGTCCTTCGAGGCCGCGGGCGACGTCGATGACGTCCTTGGCTTCCTTGTCGTTGTCGTACAGCTCCCGGAGTTCCGAGGCCATCTTATAGCCGTCCTCGAACTTCGGGTGCTTGTCGAGGCAGGCGTACAGCGGGGTGTCCCGACCCATGATGAGCGGCGGCATCAACTTGGCGATCTTGTCGCCGACCATGTACGGGTAGTCGAGCACGCGCGCCGCATCGCGCACCGCGGCCCGCGCCTTGATGGTAGAGAACGTGATGATCTGCGCGACGCGGTCCGAGCCGTACCGGCGCGCCGCGTACTTGATCATCTCGCCGCGCGAGCGCGAGTCGAAGTCCATGTCGATGTCGGGCATCTGCTTGCGACCCGGGTTGAGGAAGCGCTCGAAGAGCAGGTCGTACCGGATGGGGTCGATGTCGACGATCTTCAGGCAGTAGGCGACGCACGATCCGGCGGCACTCCCGCGGCCGGGACCCACCCGGATGTTCTGGGACCGCGCGTAGGCGACGAGGTCCCACACCACGAGGAAGTACGCCGAGAATCCCATCGACTCGATGACGCCGAGTTCGAACTCGATCCGATCCCGGACGTTGGGCGCCAGGTTCGCTCCGTACCGCAGCGTGGCGCCCTCGAAGGTGAGCTCGCGCAGGTAGCTCTCCTCGGTGTAGCCCTCGGGCACCGGGAAGCTCGGGAGGAAGACCTGGCCGAAGTCGATCTCGACGTTGGCGCGTTCGGCGACCCACAGCGTGTTGTCACACGCCTCCGGCACCTCGGAGAAGAGCTCGCGCATCTCCGCGGCCGACTTCAGGTAGTGGTCGTCGCCGTGGAACTTGAAGCGATTGGTCTCGTGGATCTTCGCGTTGGTCTGCACGCAGAGCAGCGCGTCGTGCGCGACCGCATCGGCCTGGTGCGTGTAGTGCGAGTCGTTGGTGGCGAGCAGCGGCGCGTTGAGCTCACGCGCGATCTTCACGAGCAACGGGTTGGTGCGGTGTTGTTCCGGGATGCCGTGATCCTGCAGTTCGACGAAGAGGTTGTCGCGGCCGAAGATGTCCTGCAACCGCGCCGCGGCTTCGAGGCCGCCGGCTTCGTCGCCGTTCATCAACCGTTGCAGGACGTGGCCGCCGAGACACCCCGTGGTCGCGATCACACCTTCGTGATGTTCGGCGAGGATCTCCCAGTCGACCTTCGGCTTCTGGTAGTAGCCCTCGAGGTACGCGCGGCTCGACAGTTGGATGAGGTTGCGGTACCCGGTCTGGTTCTCGGCCAGCGCGGTCAGGTGGTAGTACGCCTTGCGTCCGCCCTCGACCTCCCCGCCCGAGTCGTCGACCTGACTGCCGCGCCGGACCGGACGCTCGGTGCGGTGCTCGTAGGCCTGGTAGAGCTCGGTGCCGATGATCGGCACGATCCCGGCGTCACGTGCGGCGCGGTACATCGGCAGGACGCCGTACATGTTCCCGTGGTCGGATATGCCGATCGCTGGTGGCCCGTCGCCCGCGGCCGCGGCCACGACGTCACCGATCCGCGACGCACCATCGAGCATCGAATACTCGGTATGGACGTGCAGGTGGGTGAACGATTTCGCCACTGATACTCCGCAGATCAGGGTTGAATTCCAGCGCTGTAACTCCCGACGACCCTATCCGCTCGCCCCCTCAGCCGGCTGGCTCGCCCCGCCGTCCCGACGCCGCCACGAGTGGGACCAGCATCTCGGCCGGCGTGAGCGATCCGTGGGCCCCGACGAGCTGCCGTTCCCGGGGCAGCGCCGGGTCGACGAAGCCCACCGGCTCGCGGGCCATCAGGACGACATCACCCAGGCGGCGACGGCTCGACGCCGGAACCGGGCCCGGCCCGAGCCAACCCGCGTCGAGCACCTCCTCGCGGGACATGATCCAGGCCAGCGCGCCGAACTCGTCCCTGGCCGCCGCGAGCAACTCTTCCCGTGCCCCCCGCCGCGCCTCGAGCCAGCGGAACCGGCCCTCCCCCGATGCGCCCGCCATGAGGCTCTGGAGCGGGGTGAGCTCGTACCAGCGATCGCCCACCTCGACCTGGCCGTGGTCGGCCGTGACGAGGATCGCCACTTCCGGCGGCAGCGAGTCGCGCAACTGCCCGACGAGCCGGTCGACGAACTGCAACTCGGCCGGGAGGTAGGGCGGCTCGAGGCCGAACTCGTGGGCGACGGTATCCACACCCGGGTAGTACGCGTAGGTGAGCGGATGACCCTCCCCCACGAGCAGCCGGCACCGTTCCACGATCATCGCGACCGAACTCCAGCCGAAGAACGGCGCGTCGCGGAGGTGGGCGGCCGTGAAGCCCGACGTGCGGAACTCGGTCCGGGTCACGACCGGCACCGTGCGTCCGAGGAACGGCTGGTGGCGCTGCACGTCGAAGGCGTCGGGCGGACGACCCTGGTCGACGGTCCAGCGCAGGACGTTGAGCACCGATCCGTCGACGCGCATGCGGTATCCGAGGATGCCGTGCTGGATCGGGGCCAGCCCGGTGGTGATCGAGGTGAGCGCGGCCGCCGTCGTGGACGGAGCGACCGTCGTGATCGCGTCCCCTTCGAACTGCGAGAGTTCGGGGAGTGCGGGTCGGTGCGCCTGGAGCAGTTCCCAGCCGAGGCCGTCGAGGACGAGGAGCACGACCTGCGGCGCGTCCCGTGCCGGTCCGGGCAACCAGCTCCGATCTCCCCGCCCCACGAGGGCCGGCACGACCCGTTCCAGCGATTTTCCGCCGTAGTCCGGGCGCAGGGGCTCGACGACGGTCACGGCGGCACCGTAGCGAACCGCTCGCCTCGGCGCGGGTGTGCGAGCATGCAGGGGTGAAGGTCTCGACCCGTGGCGACTACGCCGCCCGCGCGTTGCTCTCGCTCGCGCTGCACGAGTCGAACCGGCCCACGTCGGTGAAGGAGATCGCCGAACGCACCACGCTTCCCCAGCCCTACCTGGAGCAGATCCTGCTCGCGGTCAAGGGCGCCGGACTGGTCCGCTCCAAGCGCGGGGTCGGCGGCGGTTACGTGCTGGCCCGGCCGGCCGGGGAGATCTCGCTCGCCGAGATCCTCGCCGCGGTCGACGGTCCACTCACGACGCTCCCCGGCGAACACGACCACTGCGAGGGTCACTGCGTCCTGCAGGAGGTCTGGGTCGCGGTCTCCGACGAGATGGGCCGGTACCTCGAGACCCAGACGCTCGCCGACCTGGCCGACCGGGCGCGCGTCGGCCATCCGGACGCGGCGGGGGTCACCCCGACCAGCTGAACCAGCTCAGGCGGGTTGGGGTACCGGTTCCCGGTCGCGACCCCGTGGTTCCCGTTCGGCCGCCCGCAGCCGTAACACGACGCACAGCCCCCCGCCGCCCGCGGCCTCGAGCCGAACGGTGCCGCCATCGGCTTCGATCAGCTGACGGACGATGGCGAGACCGAGCCCCGAGCCACTGGTGCCGGCAGACGCGCGCCAGAACCGGTCGAACGCCCGCGCCCGCTGCTCGTCGGTCATCCCCGGCCCGTCGTCGGTGACGCGCACCTCCACGAACGCGCCCTGGCGCCGTGCGTGCACCGCGATCGTGCCGTTGGTCGGCGACACGTCGATGGCATTGGCGATCAGGTTGTCCATGGCCTGCTCCACGTTGCCCGGTGCGACCCGGACGACCAGCCCAGCGTCCACGTCGGCGGTCAACCGGACCTCGTACTCGTCGGCGAACGCCGACCAGGCCTCCATCCGACCGGAGACGATCGCGGCGAGCGGGAGCGCCTCCGCCACGGCCGTGCCCCGCTCGGCCCGGGCCAACGCCATGAGGCCGTCGACCAATCTCGACAACCGCGCCACTTCGGTCAACGAACCGTCGATGTCGCTGGCCGCGTCGGGCGAATCGCGCAGGTCCGACGCGAGGTTCTCGAGCCGCAGCCGCAACGCCGCGAGTGGGGTACGGAGTTGGTGCGACGCGTCGGCGACGAACTCCTGCTGGGACACCATCAGCCGCTCGAGGCGTGCAGTCGTCGCGTTGAACTCTTCGGCCAACTCCCGGATCTCCGGCGGGCCACGCGGCACCTCGGCCCGCGTGTCGAGCGCGCCGGCGCCGACGTCGGCGGACGCACGGGCCAACCGTTCGATCGGGATGGTGACCTGACGCGCGAGGCGCAGGCTCACCAGGAACACGATCAGCAGGATCACGAGACCGATGCTCCCGAGCAGCCACCACCCCCGGTCGATCCGGGCGTCGACGTACGAGGTCGGATAGGTCACCCGCAGGGCACCCACGACTTGCTGTCCGTTCACGATCGGGACCGCGAAGTAGAGGATGTCGTGACCGAGGGTGTGGGAGTAACGCGATCCCTTGACCTCGTGGCGAGCCAACGCCGACTTGAACTCGGGCCGGCTGGCGAAGTTCTCCTCGCCGGATCGCGGATCGGAGTCGACGATCACACTCCCGTCGGGACGGATGACCACCACCCGACCACCGGTGTCGGACTGGTACTGGCGGGCCAGCGTCCGAATTGCATCCAGTCCCTCGTGCTCGAACCCCTCTTCGGACCGGATCGACAGCGCGAGTGCATCCCGCTCGACCGACGCAGTGAGGCGCAGCCGTTGCTCCTTCGCGTACGCGAGTCCGAGCGGCACCTCGAGCAGCAACAACACGATGAGGGTGAGCGTGAGGTAGCTGAAGAGCAGCCGGCGACGCATTCGGGATGCCGACTACGCGACGGCAGGGTCGACGAGGCGGAACCCGACCCCGCGCACCGTCTCCACCCACGCGGGGTTGCCGAGTTTCTTCCGTAGGGTCGCGACGTGGACGTCGAGCGTCTTCGTGGGTCCGTACCAGTGCGGGTCCCACACCCGTTCGAGGATGGTCGTGCGTTCGAACAACGAACCCGGCGCCTCGGCCAACAGGGCGAGCAGGTCGAACTCCTTGGGGGTGAGCGCGATCTCGTCGCCGTTCATCGCGACGCGATGGGCGCGGACGTTCACCGTGAGCGCGCCGAGCGTGCGCACCTCGCTGTCGCCGTCGTCGGCCGGCTTGGCCCCGGTCCGACGCGTGACGGCGCGGATCCGGGCCACCAACTCACGGAAACCGAACGGCTTCACGAGGTAGTCGTCGGCGCCGAGTTCGAGGCCGACGACGCGATCCGCCTCGTCGCCGCGTGCCGTCACCACGATGATCGGGACGTCCGAACGCGCCCGCAATTGGTGGCAGATGGCGAAACCGTCCATATCGGGCATTCCCAGGTCGAGCAGCACGAGGTCGTACCCGCTGGCGGCGAGGGCCGCCTCGCCCGTCAAGGCCCGGGTCACGGTGAAACCTTCCCGTTCCAGACCTCGCGCCATGGGCGCCGCAATCGCGTCGTCGTCCTCGACCAGGAGCAGCTGCACGCCCACACCATCGCGCACTTGAGCAACTCCGTTCGCACGCTTTGCCGATTCCTGGGCGAACCCACGCCGGCTGCTGTCCTCGGAGTCTCTACCGTCGAGAGCAGTCCGAAACCATGCTTCCGACCAGCACTGGAGTTCACCATGAACCGTCGAACCGCACTCGCGGCAGCCGCCGCGGTCAGCCTCAGCATCACGGGCCTCGCCGCCGCCGCCGGTGCCACCATGCACGTCTTCGACGCCGCGGAAGCGAGCCCCAACGTCGGGACCGTGAGCCCGGTCTCGCCGACGACGACCCAGCCACCGGAGGTCGAACACCATCTCGTCGTGGTCGACGACCCGGCCCCGGAGGCACCCGCGCCCGCGCCGAGCGGCGCGACCCATGAATCACAAGAGGTCCGGACCCCGCCCGCGCCGTCGACGACCACCGCGGCCCCGACGCCCCCGCCCCCGCCTGCGCCCAGCCCGCCACCGGCCGGACCCGACTCCAGTCGCGAGTTCGGCGACGACTGACCATGGCCTCCACTCCCCGGCGGCGCCCCGCGACCGCCACCCGCATCATCGCGGCCGGCGTCGCGGTCGGTGCCGCATCCGGCGGCATCGCGTTCATGGCGGCCGCGGACCCCAACGTCGTGGTTCGCACCGTCGCCAGCCCGGCGCCGCCGGCGCCGCCCGCCAAGGTCGTGGTCATCGAGGTGCAACACCGGCCGGCCAGCACGCAACCGGCGCCGACCTCCGGCGGGACCTCGAGCGGGACCTCGAGCGCGCCCCGGCGCACCGGATCGTCACCAAGCGCGCCGGCCGGTGCTCCGGCTCCGGCCGCATCCGCACCGGCACCCACCGCGGCTCCGGCTCCGGCTCCGGCGCCGGCTCCCGCGCCGGTGACGAAGACCGGTCCGTCCTGATGCACTCCAGCCGCTTCCCGGCGATGGGGACCGACTGCCATCTGGTCGTCCTCGGCGGGTCCGAGGCGATGGTGCAGCAGGCCCGGGGCCGCATCGCCGAACTCGAACGACGGTGGAGCCGCTTCCTTCCCGACTCCGAACTGTGCGCGCTGAATGCCGCCCGCGGGCGTCCGGTCCGGGTGAGCGAAGACACCCTGCTCGCGGTCACCGCCGCCGTCGACGCCTGGCACCTGCTCAACGGGGTCTTCGATCCGACGGTCGTGGCCGCGCTCGAGCACGCCGGCTACGACCGTCCGTTCCCTGAGGTCCTGGCCCGCGCGCCCGGGGCCTCGGAACCCGCCGCCCTGGAACCCCCCGGCGAGATCCCGGTCGTGCCCGGCTGCGGCGGCATCCGTATCGATCGGACGGTCCGCGCGATCACCCTGCCGTCCCACGTGCGCCTGGACCTCGGCGGGATCGGCAAGGGCCTCGCCGCGGATCTGGTCGCCACCGAACTCGTCGCGGCGGGCGCCGAGGGTGCACTCGTCAACATCGGCGGCGACCTCCGCGTTGCCGGCGCGTGTGCGAGTCCGGCGGGCTGGCGGGTCGAACTCGACCATCTGCCCGGATGCGCGCTCGCCCTTTCGGCCGGTGGACTCGCCACCTCCGCGATCACGAAACGCCGGTGGCCCTACGGACCCGCGACCGCGCACCACGTGATCGATCCGACCACCGGCCTCCCCGCCACCGACTCCGCGGCGGCGGTCACGGTCATCGCACCTCGCGCGGTGGATGCCGAGACCCTGGCCACGGCCGCGCTCCTCAGCGGGCCGGATCAGGGGGTCGAACTCCTGACCGCGCACGGCGCGTCCGGAGTGGTCGTCGGCCGGGACGGCACCCGGAACGCGACGACGAGCCTCCTGGAGTTGGTGGCATGAACCCGAAGTTCTGGTGGTACCTGTCGCGATCCTCCGGCCTGGTCGCCTTTGGTCTGGCCGGCACCGCGATCCTGCTGGGGCTGTTGCTGTCGGGCCGTCTCCGCCGGGTACCGACCCCCGCGTGGCAGACCGATCTCCATCGCCACCTGGGTGGCCTCAGCGTCCTCTTCCTCGGGCTGCACCTCACCGGCCTGGTGTTCGATCCCACCGTCGCGTTCGGCCCGGCCGCGCTCACGGTGCCGATGGCGGCCAGTTGGCGGCCGGGCGCCGTCACCTGGGGCCTGGGCGCCGCGTACGCGCTACTGGCGGTCGAGGTCTCGTCACTCTTCCAGCGTCGTATGCCACGCCGCTGGTGGCGCACGATCCACTTCGCGAGCTACGGCGTGTGGATCGCCGGCACCGTGCACGCACTCCAGGCCGGGACGGACCGCGGGGCCACCCGCGTGATCGCGATCGTCGGGTCTGTACTCATCTTCAATCTGACGGTGCTTCGGGTCGTGGGACGGCGAGTGCCGCGAGCGCGTGCCGGAGCTCGGCCGGGAGCGGTGACGAGAACTCCATCGCCGCGCCCGTCACCGGGTGGGTGAACTCGAGCGCCGCTGCGTGGAGGAAGGGTCGCCCGATGCGCTCGTCGGCGCGTCCGTAGACGACATCGCCCAGCACGGGATGTCCGATGGCCGCGAGATGTACCCGGATCTGATGCGTACGGCCGGTCTCGAGATCGACCGCGAGCCGAGCCGCGTCGTCGAAGGTCTCGACGACCTCGTAGTGGGTGCGCGCCTCACGTCCGCCGGTCACCACGGCCATGCGGGTCGGTGAACGCGGCGACCGGCCGAGGGGCGCGTCGACCGTGCCGCGGGATGCGCTCGGCACTCCGGTCACGACCGCGATGTAGTGGCGGGCGACGGAGTGGTCCGCCATCGCCGGCACGAGCGCGGCGTACGCGGGCTCCGAGCGCGCCACGATGAGCAGGCCGCTCGTGTCCCGGTCGAGGCGATGGACGATGCCGGGTCGCGCGGGATCGCCGATATGGGCGATGTCGTAGCGGGCGAGCAGTCCACTGACCAGCGTGCCGTCGGGGTGCCCCGCACCCGGATGCACCACGAGGCCGGCCGGCTTGTCGACGACCACGATGTCGTCGTCCTCGTAGACCACCACGAACTCGACGGCGGGTTCGGCGTGGGGTAACGGCGCGACGAGCGGTTCGCCGTTCCACACCAGGGTCGATCCGGCCTGGAGGCGCGCACTGCGCGCCACGGGGACATCGTCGACCAACACATCGCCGCGCTCGACCATCTCCCGCACCGCCGACCGGGACCAGCCCGTGAGCAAGGCCACCGCCCGGTCGACCCGTTCTCCGGCCAGCGTCTCGGGCACCACCACCGGATCAGCCATCGGTGGCCGAAGACGGTTCCGCCGGGCGGCGGAAGCTGGCGATGACGAGCAGGGCAGCACCGCAGGTGACCGCCGAATCGGCGACGTTGAACGACGGGAACGTCCCGACCCTGATGAAGTCGACCACGTGCCCGGAGAGGACGCCCGGCGCGCGGAACACGCGGTCGGACAGGTTGCCGAGGGCGCCGCCGAGCACCAGCGCCAGGCTGACGACGGTGAGCGAATCGGTGGCGTGGCGCAACGTGCGCACCAACCAGATGCTCAAGCCGATCGCGAGGACCGCGAGCACGATGGTGGCGTTCGTGAACGTGCTGAACGCGCCGCCCGAGTTCCGGACCACGTGGAACTCCACGTCGTGACCGACGATCGAGATCGGCGACGACGAATGGTTCGCCACCATCCACGATTTCGAGACCTGGTCGAGGAGCACCACCGTCGCGACGATCACCACCGACACCCAGTGCGGGACGGTGCGGACCCGGGCCGGCACGGCGCGGGACGTGAGCGGATCGGCCGAGTCGGCCTCGGATGGCTCCGGGTTACCGGCGGCGCTCGACACGCTGCTTGCAATCAACGCACGTGTCGGCCCACGGGATGGCTTCGAGTCGGGCGACGGGGATACGCCGGCCGGCCGGCGTGCAGAGCCCGTAGGTCCCGTTCTTCATGCGTTCGAGAGCCAGGTCGATCTCGTCGACCGCGAGTCCGGCCGTGGCAGAGAGCATGAGGTCGCGCTCGCGTTCGACGCTGATGGTGTCGCCCTCGCCGGACTCCTCGTCGAACTGGGTGTCGCCCTGCTCGCGATCGTTCACGAGCAGGTCGGCGTCGGCCTGGAGCTCGGCGGCCTGGCGCACGTGGTGCTCGCGCTCCTCGATCAGGAGTTCACGCAGCTTCTCGAGGGTCTTCGGTGTGATGTTGGGCGACTGCTTCGGCACGAAGATGCCCGAGAGCGCGCAGATCTTCCCAGCCGGCTGTTTCGGTGCCTTCGGCTCGGGCGCGGCTTTCTTCACTGCCTTCACCGCCACCTTGGCCGGGGCCGCCTTCTTCACCGCCACCTTGGCCGGGGCCGCCTTCTTCACTGCCACCTTGGCCGGGGCCGCCTTCTTCACCGCCACCTTGGCCGGGGCCGCCTTCTTCACCGCCACCTTGGCCGGGGCCGCCTTCTTCACTGCCTTCTTGGTCGCCGCCTTGGCCGGGGCCGCCTTCTTCACCGCCGGCTTGGCCGGGGCCGTCTTCTTCACCGCCGGCTTCGCGGGGGCCGCCTTCTTGGTCGCCTTCGCGGGGACGACCTTCTTGGCCGGCGCCTTGGCGGGCGCGCCCTTCTTCGCCGGCGCGGCCTTCTTCACGGCCGCAACCTTCTTGGGTGCAGATGCTCTGGGAGTGCTGGGGGCCTTGCGGCCGGTGGCCTTGGCCATCGGAGATCCTCTGGGTGGCAACGGGAAGCGGCGGATGGTAGTGCAGATGCCAACGACGCCGGGAGACGGCAGGGGTGCCGAATAGGGTGGGCCGGTGCCGTTCGACCCCGTAGATCCTCGCCTCGACCTCGTCGCGCTCGAGGAGCGCGTGCTCGCCCAGTGGCGCGAACACGACGTTTTCGCGGCCTCCCTCCGCCAGCGTTCCGACGCCCCCGAGTGGGTGTTCTACGAGGGTCCACCCACCGCCAACGGCCGCCCCGGAATCCACCACGTCTGGGCCCGCCTGTTCAAGGACATCTATCCCCGGTTCCACACCATGCGGGGCCGCTATGTGGCTCGGAAGGCCGGCTGGGACTGCCACGGCCTGCCCGTCGAGGTCGAGGTCGAAAAGGAGCTGGGCTTCTCCGGCAAGCCCCAGATCGAGGACTTCGGGATCGAGGCGTTCAACCGGCGCTGCCGGGAATCGGTCCAGCGGTACGTGGAGGACTGGTCGGCGATGACCAGCCGGATCGGCATGTGGCTCGACCTCTCCGATGCCTATACGACGATGAGCAACCCGTTCATCGAGAGCGTCTGGTGGCAGTTCCACGAGATGTGGGACAAGGGCCTGATCTACGAGGGCTCCAAGGTCGTGCCCTACTGCGGCCGCTGCGGCACCGCCCTGTCGAGTCACGAACTCGGCCAGCCGGGCGCGTACCAGGACATCACCGAGGACTCGGTCTACGTCCGGTTCCCGGTGGTCGACGCCGACTTCGACCTCCTCGTGTGGACCACGACGCCGTGGACGCTCGTGAGCAATGTGGGGGCCGCGGTCGGCCCCGAGGTCCCGTACGTCCGGGTCCGGGTCGGCGACGGTCGGGACCTGGTCGTGGCCGCGAACCGCGTCGAGGCCGTCTTCGGCGCGTCCGCCACCGTCGTCGCCGACCTCACCGCGGACGACCTGGTCGGCCTGCACTACGAGCGGCCGTTCGACTGGCTGCCGGCCGAGGGTGACGGCTGGCGGGTGGTGGCCGCCGACTTCGTCACCGTCGACGACGGCTCCGGCATCGTGCACCTCGCGCCGGCGTTCGGCGAGATCGACCGCGAGGTCGGCGAGGCCGCCGGCCTCCCGATGCTCAACCCGGTCGACGCGCAGGCCCGGTTCGACGACTCCGTGCCCGTCGTGGCCGGTCGGTTCGTGAAGGACGCCGACACCGCGCTGGTCGAGGAGTTGCGCGCCGCCGGCCGACTCGTCCAGGTCGCGCCCTACGAGCACTCCTACCCGCACTGCTGGCGCTGCGGTACCCCGCTCATCTACTGGGCCAAGCCCACGTGGTTCGCGCGGACCTCGCAGTTGAAGGACACCCTCCTCGCCGAGAACGAGAAGATCGGCTGGCACCCGGAGCACATCCGGCACGGCCGGTTCGGCGACTGGCTCGCCAACAACGTCGATTGGGCGTTGTCACGCGACCGGTTCTGGGGCACGCCGATCCCCGTGTGGCGCTGCACCGACTGTGGGCTCGACACCTGCGTCGGTTCGGTCGAAGACCTGGCCACGCGGGCAGGGAAGGATCTCACCGACCTCGACCTTCACCGCCCGTTCGTCGACGACATCGACATCGAGTGCGGGCACTGCGGCCGAAGGGCGGTTCGCGTCGAACCCGTCCTCGACGCATGGTTCGACTCCGGCGCCATGCCCGCGGCCCAGTGGCACTACCCCTTCGAGAACCGCGAGATCTTCGAGCGCCGCTTTCCCGCCGACTTCATCTGCGAGGCGATCGACCAGACCCGCGGTTGGTTCTACTCACTGTTGGCGGTCAACACCCTGGTGTTCGGGGCCGCGCCGTATCGGGACGTCGTGTGCCTGGCCCTCCTGCTCGACCAGGACGGCCAGAAGATGTCGAAGAGCCGGGGCAACGTGGTCGATCCCTGGTCGGTGCTCACGACCCGCGGTGCCGACGCGCTGCGCTGGAACTTCGCGTACGCGAGTTCCCCGTGGACCCCCAAGCGCGTCTACCTCGAGAACATCGACGAGACCACGAACCGGTTCCTCGTCACGCTCTGGAACACCTACGTGTTCTTCGTGACCTACGCCAACCTCGACGGGTGGCAGCCGCCGGCCCGATCCGACGCGGCCGATGCCGCGCCGCCGAGTGACCACGTGATGGACCGATGGATCCGATCCCGGCTGCATTCGACCCTCCAGACCGCGACCGCGGCGTTCGAGGATTTCGACGCGCTTCGCGCGACCCAGGCGATCGACGAGTTCGTCGACGACCTGTCGAACTGGTACGTCCGCCGCAGCCGGCCGCGCTTCTGGAAGGCGTCCGACGCCGCCGCGCACGCGGTGCTCCACGAGTGCCTCACCGTGCTCACCCAGATGCTCGCCCCGGTCTGTCCGTTCACGGCCGATGCGCTGTACCAGAACCTCGCCGGCACCGACCGCTCCGTCCACCTGACCGACTGGCCCACGCCCGACGAGCGTGCGATCGACGCCGCGCTCGAGACCGAGATGGCCCTGGCGCGCGAGTTGGTCTCGCTCGGCCTCGCCGCACGCGCCGAGTCGAAGCTCAAGGTGCGCCAACCGCTCCCCCGCGCGATCGCCCTCGTCCCCGACGGCGCCCGACTGGGTGCCACGGTCTCCGCCGAGATCGCCGACGCGCTCAACGTGAAGGTGATCGAAACGGTCACCACCCTCGACGGCCTCCTCGATTACACCGTGCTCCCGAACTTCCGCGCCCTCGGACCCAAGGTCGGGCCGCTGCTGCCACGGGTGAAGGAGCTCCTCGCGACGGTCGACGGCAGCGCGGTCCGGCGAGCGCTCGACACCGACGGCGTGTTCCCCCTGGACGTCGACGGCACAGTGGTCGCGCTCACCGCCGAGGAGCTCCAGATCCGGGCCGCGTCCCACGAGGAGCTGGCCCTGGCGCAGGTCGGCACGTTGGCGGTCGCGATCGACACTGCGCTCACCGAGGAGCTCCGCCGCGAAGGGCGGGCCCGGGAGGTGGTGCGGGTGATCAACGACGCCCGCAAGGCGGTCGGGTTCGAGATCGCCGACCGGATCGACCTGGTCCTGCAGGCAGAAGATCCGCTGCTCGAGGCGATCACCGAATACGGCGAGTGGATTGCCGGCGAAGTGCTCGCGACCACGTACGCACTGGGTCCCGTCGGTGACGGGGTCGAGGCGACGATCGACGGTCAGGCCCTCCGGGCGAGCCTGACGCTCGCCCACTAGCGACCGGTCAGCGGCCCCGCCGCCGGAACAATCCGCCGCGCTCGTCCTGGTCGAACACATCCGGGTTGGGCGGGCTGTCGCGTGGACCGAGCGGCGTCTCGTCGGTCACGGCTTCGCGCAAGCTGGCGAAGAACGCATCGTCGTCGAGATGCTCGGGCTCCGGTTCGGCATCGAAGAGCGGCGGGCGCGAGACCGGCGGAACGGCCGACTCCTCCCACGGCGGGTTGGCCGCGGCCGGGGCCGGTTCGGGCGTCGACTCCGAGGCGGGCGCGGGTGCGGGCACCGGCGGAACCGGTGGGGGCGACACCGCGCCGAAGGCGGGCGCGGACGCAGCCGGCGGGCTCGCAACCGGCGGCGCCGGGGACGCGAGTGGCGGCGGGGGCGGCTCGGTGGCCCGACCGACCGCGGGCGGAATCGACGACGCCGCCGGAGCGGGAGCCGGTGCCGGCACGTTCACCTCGGTGGTCGTGTTCGCACCCGCGACGGGCATCTCCACATCGTGGGTGGTCGGACGCGGCGACGGTGCCACCGATCCCTTGCTCGAGAGCATCTCCAGGTCGGCCTCGACCGCGCGCCGCAGGCGGGCCCGGTAGTCGGACTCGAACCGCTCCAACGCGTCGACATCGGCCGCCAGCGCGTCGCGCTTGGCGCCGAGTTCGAGTACCTCGCCCTCGAGTCGGCGCCGTTCGGTGTCGGCCTGACGCCGGGCGTTGGTCTCGGCCTCGCCCACCATCGCACGCGACTTGCTCTCGGCGTCGTCGAGGATCTGGCGGGCCTTGGTCTGGGCCTCGGCCACCGCTTCGTCGGCAGCCCGCTGGGCCAGCAGGAGCGTGCGGTGGAGCATGTCCTCGGTCTCACGCGTCTTGCTCGCGTCGGCCGCTCCGGCGTCGGCCTGGCTCTGGGCCGACCTCAGATGGCCTTCGAGCGCCTCGATCCGCGCCGCGGCGCGTTCGAGCAGGTCATCGACGTCGTCCTTGTTGTAGCCGCCGAGGCGCTCACGAATGTCGATGTCACGAAGTTCACGAGGTGTTACATCCATGGAATGCATGGTAGCGACCGAACCTTCCTGGGATCGAGACTCTCGCGCGAACCGGACAGATCACTTCAGGCGCAGATCGCGCCGCGCAGGATCGTCAGGCCGATGATCAGGACCAGGAATGACAGGTCGATGACCCCGGCCGGGGGGATGATCCGGCGCAGCGGTGCCAGCACCGGTTCGGTGACGTCGTAGAGCACCCGGCTGATCGTCGCGAGCATTCCGGGTGACGGCGGGATCCACGAGATGATGGCGCGCGCGAACAGGATGATCAGGTACGTCGTGATGATCGCGCAGAGGACTTCCCGCACCGGTACGTCGCGGGGCTAGACGCCGAAGAGGCCGCGCGCCTGGAGGCGGTCCTTCTCCTCTTGGGAGACCTCCACGTTGCTCGGCGTCAGGAGGAAGACCTGGTCGGCGACCCGGGCCATCGAGCCACCGATGGCGTAGGTGAGGCCGCTCGAGAAGTCGATCAGCCGGCGTTGGAGGTCCTTGCTGAGGCCCTGGAGGTTGATGATGACCGGCTGATCGCTCTTGAGTCGGTCCCCCACCTCCTGGGCGTCGTTGAAGCCCTGGGGTTCCACGACGTGGACCCGGGCCGCCGACGCCGACATCGGACGGATGGTCGGCACCATGGCGGGTTCGGCATCCTCGACGGGGACCGCCCGCACCCGCGGCTGGACCCGCACGGCCGGCGACGCCGGCTCCCGGCGGACCGGCCGGGTCGGCCGTTCGGCCTTCGCGATCGGTCGTTCGACGCTCGCGACGGGCTGGGCCTCGGCGAACTCCTCCTCCGCCAGGTCCAACTCGTCGTAGTCGTACTCGTAGCCCTCGTCGTCGTCTTTGAGACCGAGGTACACCATTGTTTTTTGCCACATACCCGGCATCGCCTCTCCCTCCGGACGGATCGTCAGGTTAACGCTCCTGATGCGGAAATTGGGGGAATGTCGCTCGCGCGCCGAACAGAGCGGTCCCGATACGCACGATCGTGGCCCCTTCCCCGATCGCGGCCCCGAAATCGCCGCTCATCCCCATCGACAGTTCGGTGACCTCGGAGCGCGCGGCCAGGTCCCGCAGCGTGGCGAACGTCGGCCGGGGGTCGCCGTCCGCCGGCGCCACGGTCATGAGCCCGCGTACGAGCAGCCCGGCGTCGCGCAGGTGGTCGACGAGAGGCGCAACCTCGGCGACCGAACACCCACCCTTCTGCGGCTCGGCGGCGACGTTCACCTCGACCAGCACCGCCGCGCCCGGCACCCGCGCGGCCAGCGCGTCACCGAGTTCGACCCGGTCGACGCTCTCCCACCACCGGACCCAGGGGGCGAGCTGATTGACCTTGTTGCGTTGCAGGCGGCCGATGAAGTGCCACACCGGGTCGAGCCCCGCGAGTTCGGGCGCCTTCGCCACGAGCTCCTGGGCCCGGTTCTCGCCGAGATCGCGGACGCCCGCCTCGATCACCTCGGTGATCGCGCCGACGGGTTGGGTCTTGGTCGCAGCGACGAGGCGGATGGTGGCCGGGTCGCGGCCGGCGAGCCGGGCCGCCGCCGCGATCTGGTCGCGGACGACCGCCACCCGCTCGGCGACGCTCATCGGTCCCACTCCTGGCCCTGCGGGCCGGGCCGTTCGGGCCCCGCTCCGCCGCCCCGGGACACCGGGCCGCGCGCTTCGGCGACGCTCATCGGTCCCACTCCTGGCCCTGCGGGCCGGGCCGTTCGGGCCCCGCTCCGCCGCCCCGGGACACCGGGCCGCGCGCTTCGGCGACGCTCATCGGTCCTATCCCGCTCATCGCTTGACCACCACCACGGCCTGGCGGCCGGTGCGTCCGTCGCGGCGGTACGAGTAGTGGTCGAGCGATTCGACGGTACACACGTCGAGCACCTCCACCGCATCCACCTCCACCCGACGGAACTGGGCGAGGAGGGTGGCGCGCAGGTCGAAGGCCGGCGCACCGGAGGCGGTGAGCCCGGCGACCTCGGGTCCGCACTCGGCGGCGAGTTGCTCGAGCAGCTCGGCACCGAACTCGTAATGGGCGACACACACGCACGGACCGATCACCGCGCGGACCGGCCCGGTGCCGAGCGCACGCACCACGGCCACACCCGAGGCGACCACCCCCTGCACGGCACCGCGCCATCCCGCGTGGATCGCGGCGCACGCGGTGTCGTTGGCGATGGCGATCGGCGCGCAGTCGGCCCCGAGCGCGGCGAGGAGCAACCCGGCGCGCTGGGTGGCGACCCCGTCGGCCTCCTCGCCGTCGCTGGTCGCGTCGGTCACGGCCAGCACCGTCGTGCCGTGCACGTGGTGGGGCATCACCCACGGCGCGTCCGGACGGTCGAGCCCGGCGGCGACGATCCGCTGGTTGGCGGTGACCGCATCGGGGTCGTCGCCCACGTGCCGGGCCAGGTTCAGCGTGGCGAAGGGATCGGTCGAGGTGCCGCCGTGGCGGTCGGTGAACACGACCGTCGCCGCGCCGAGTTCACGCCGGACGATCACCGGTGGTCGCGCCGGAGCGCACGCGGCGATGCGACGAGCGACGAGCGCGCCGGCTCAGCGCAAGAAGTCGGGAACGTCGAAGTCGTCGTCACCGAGTTCGAGATCCTCTTCGTCGTCCCCGCCGAGCGCCCGCTCCTCGTCGCGCAGGCCGAGCGTGTTCTCGCGCCGCTCGCCTTCGAAGCGGTCGAAGCCGGCGGCGATCACCGTGATGCGCACCTCGTCGCCGAGCGCATCGTCGATCACGGCACCGAAGATGATGTTCGCGTCGGGGTGCGCGGCCTCGCTGATGATCTCGGCGGCTTCGTTGACCTCGAACAGGCCGAGGTCGGACGGTCCCGAGATGTTGAGCAGGATGCCCCGTGCGCCTTCGATGCTCGCCTCGAGCAGCGGGCTCGAGATCGCGGAGCGGGCGGCGGCCACCGCGCGTCCGTCGCCGGACGAGTAGCCGATGCCCATGAGCGCGGAGCCGGCGTTGGTCATGATCATCTTCACGTCGGCGAAGTCGGTGTTGATGAGTCCCGGCGTGGTGATGAGGTCGGTGATGCCCTGGACGCCCTGGAGGAGTACCTCGTCGGCCATCTTGAACGCGTTGAGCATCGAGGTCTTGTCGTCGCTGACCTGGAGCAGACGGTCGTTCGGGATGATGATGAGGGTGTCGACTTTTTCCTTCAGGGTCTGGATCCCCTGCTCGGCCTGGACCGAGCGCCGCCGGCCCTCGAAGCTTAACGGCCGGGTGACCACTCCGATCGTGAGCGCACCGATCGACTTCGCCACCTCGGCGATGATCGGCGCTCCACCGGTCCCGGTGCCGCCGCCCTTGCCCGCGGTGATGAACACCATGTCGGCGCCGCGCAGCACTTCTTCGATCTCGTGCTTGTGGTCCTCGGCGGCCTGGCGACCGACCTCGGGATCGGATCCGGCGCCGAGGCCGCGGGTGAGTTCCCGACCGAGGTCGAGTTTCACGTCCGCGTCGCTCATCAGGAGCGCCTGCGCGTCGGTGTTCACGGCGATGAACTCGACGCCCTTCAAGCCGGCGTCGATCATGCGATTCACCGCGTTCCCGCCGCCGCCACCGACGCCGACGACTTTGATCACGGCGAGATAGTTCTGCGGTGCACCCAACATCGTTGCGAATCTCCCTACGGTTGGCCATGGGCCAGCTGGCCGGGCCCGAACTCTGCACCTCCACTGGAGGTCAAGAGTTATGTAAACCTCTGGTGATGGTCGAGACCCTACTCTATGGGCCCCGGGTGGACAATCACCGACCAATCACCCGACCCAATCACCCACCCCAATCACCCGCGCCGGTGTGGGCCTTCATCCCTTCGAGTGGAGCGGTTCATGACCCTGGGTGGTCGGCGCACCGGGGACACTCACATCGAGCACCCCGTCCCGCTGGTCCCTGGAGACCAGGTCGTTCAGGACCGCCATCGCCGCGATCCCCTTCTGGCGCATCCCGGTCATCGGACCGAAGGCCACGGTGTCGGCGACCGGCGGCGACCCGCTGATCGTGAGTCGGCCCTCGCCCGCACGCACCGTGAGCGTGCGGGCCAGGAGGCGCAACGGCGCAGGCAGCGCACCGAGCCCCCGGTACGCCACCGCGTCGGTGACCGTGGCGCCCGGGACCACGACTCCCCCCGGCGCCACCACCTCGGGCAGCGCCGGTGGCGGTTGCGCGACGAGCCGGATGACCCGCCCCGACGCGTCGACCACCGCGATCGGGACGGTGCCCGTCGTGCGGGTCCAGGCCACCGGCACCCGCTCGGTGACCGTGATCACGACCGTGTTCGGCAGATCGGTCTCGACCCGGGCGCGGGCCACTCCCGGGAGGGCCTCCACCCGGCGGGCGACCCGGCCGGTGTCGAGGAACAGCAGCGCCGCGCCGTCCTCGATGTGCGCTGCAGTACGGATCTGGTCGGGGGTGACGCCCGCGGCGCCCTTGACCGTGATCGTGTCGGCACCGAGGAGCGGCGACTGCGCGATCAGGTAGGCGATCCCGAGCACCGAGAAGAAGCCCACCACTCCGGCGAGGATGCGCAGGCGGCGGCGCCCCTCGGCGCGCCGGGCGGTGACCCAGCGGTCGCGCATACGGGGATCGACGGTGGCCGGGCCGTTCGCCGGGCCGCCGGGCGTCGCGGTGTCGGGACCGGATTCCAGGTCGTCGATGACATCGACGTCGTAGACCTCGATGTCGTCACGGTCGAGGTCGTCGAACTCGGTGTCGCCACGTTCGGGAGCGGGCCGCGATGCGGGATCACGGTCGGTCGGTGGCTGGCCGGTCGTCTTCATCGGACCCTCGGGCTGGGAGACATCACGTCATTTCTCGGGGCGGGGCGTCGGGGGGTCGTCGAAGCCCACCCGGTGCACCTCGGGTTCGAGCACGACCCCCGTACGTTCCGCTACACGGTCGCGCACGAGCGCGATCAACTGGTGGACATCCGCCGCGGCCGCGCCCGCGTCCGCCTGGATGAAGTTGGCGTGCTTCTCCGACACCGACGCTCCGCCGAGCCGGAACCCGCGCAGGCCGCACTCGACATCGATGAGTCGCGCGGCCGAGTCGCCCGGCGGGTTGCGGAAGACCGAGCCGGCATTGGCCCCGCCGGGCTGGTGCTCCGCACGCCACCGGACGACCTCCGCGATCTCGGCCTTCAGGGTGTCGGCGTCGGCGGGCTCCACCCGGAACCGGGCGCTCGCCACCACCTGGCGGTCGGTGACCCCGCTGTGCCGGTACCCGAGGTCGAGTGCGCTCACCGCGAGCGTCACCGGCTCCGCTTCGGGTGCGACCTCCACGACGATCGCATCGAGCAGCACTTCGGCGGTCTCCCGGCCGTGGCCACCGGCGTTCATGCGGACCGCGCCGCCGACCGAGCCGGGGATGCCCACGTAGAACCCCAGCCCCGCCCGGCCGTGGGACGCGCACTGCCGGGCCAGGACCGGCAGCAGCGTCGCGCCGCCGGCGGTGACCACGCCCGCATCGAGTTGGCCCGAGCCGAACTCCACCGTCTCGAAGCCGGGGCCGAGCACCAGCACGACCCCGGGGAATCCACTGTCGGCCACGAGCAGGTTGGATCCGCGGCCCACGACCAGCACCGCGATCGACGGCGGGATCGTCCTCGCCGCCGCCACCAACCCGTCGACCGTGTCGACCCGGACCAGCACGGCCGCCGGACCACCGACGCGCCACGTGGTGAGCGCACCGAGCGGTGCGTCACGCTCGACGCTTCCCACGCGGGCCGCGTCGAGTGCGCTCGCGACCTCGGCGAGTCGGCGACGCTCGGCAGTCACCCCGGTCATGACGCGGCCGGTGACGGGGCTGGAGGGGTCGGAACCGTTCGGCGATCCGCGCGCGCGACCAACTCGTCGCCGAGGGTCGTGATGTCACCACCGCCGAGGGTGAGGATCACGTCACCGGGGCGCGCGTACGCGGGAACCAGATCGGCGAGTTCGGCGCGGTGCGGGAAGTACGCGACGCGTTGGTCGGGGTGGGCATCGAGCACCGCCCGCACCAACAGGTCACCGGTGACGCCGGGGATCGGCGACTCGTGGAATCCACAGACGTCGGTGAGGATCACCTGGTCGGCGCCCACGAACGCCTCGGCGAAGTCGGCCCACATCACCGCGGTGCGCGCGTACCGGAACGGCTGGAACACCGCGATGACCCGGCGGTATCCGGCTTCGCGCGCCGCACCGATGGTGCCGCGCACCTCCGGAGGCAACAGCGCGTAGTCGTCGATGATGGCCACGCCGTCGATCTCGCCCCGGTGCTGGAACCGACGAGCGACGCCGCCGAATCCCGCGAGCGCTCGTTGCACGGTGGCGAAGTCGCAGCCGAGCTCCATCGCCATGGCCGCGGCCCCGGCCGCGTTCTGCGCGTGGTGATGACCGATGATCGGTAACTGCAGATCACCGACGGGCTCTCCGTCGACGCTCAGGGTGAAGCGCGAACCCGTCGGGCCGCCCTCGTAGTCGCCGACCCGGTAGCGCGCGGTCTCCGCGAACCCGTAGGTGACGCTGCCGGCCTTCTCCGTCGCGAGTCCGGCGAGGAACGGGTCGTCGGCACACAGGACCGCGAGTCGCTCCACCTGCATCACGTATTCGGCGAAGGCGGCGCGAAGCCGGTCCATGTCGCCCCAGAACCAGAGGTGGTCGTTGTCGACGTTGGTCACCAGCGCCGCCTCGAGCCCCAGTTCGAGGAACGTCCCGTCGCTCTCGTCGGCCTCGACCACGAGCCATTCACCCTCACCGAGCGCCTCGTTCGCGCCGACGTCGTTCAACTCGCTGCCGATGAGGAAGCTCGGCTGCATCCCCGCGGCGCGCAGGATGAGCGTGATCATCGAGGACGTCGTGGTCTTGCCGTGCGTCCCCGCGATGCCCATCCCACGGCGGGTCGCGACGATGCCGGCGAGGGCCTCGGCCCGGGTCAGCACCGGGATCCCGCGCGCGGTCGCCGCCGCCACCTCCACGTTGGTCGCGGGCACCGCCGAACTCACGATCACCGCGTCGAGCGAGGCGGGCAGGTTCCCGGCGCGTTGGGGCACCGAGCAGGTCACGCCGAGGAGGCGCAGCCGGTCGAGGCGCGGGTGTTCGCGCACGTCGGACCCGGTCACCGTGTGGCCCAGCTCGGCCAGGATCGCGGCGTAGGCGCTCATCCCCGCACCGCCCGCGCCCACCACGTGCAGCCGGCGCGGCGTGCCGAGATCCAACCGCGATCGCGGCCCGGACTCAGGCACCGACCGAACTTTCGATGAGATCGACGATGCGATCGCCGGCATCGGGTCGCCCCGCGGCGAGTGCGGCATCCGCCATCGCGGCGCGCCGGTCGGCGTCGGCCAGGATCGCCTCGGCGAGGGGCGCGACGTGCAGGACGTCGCAGTCGGCATCGGGCACCATCTCGGCCGCGCCCGCCTGCACCATCGCCCGGGCGTTGGCCGTCTGCTGGTCCTGGGCCGCTCCCGACCACGGCACGTACACCGCCGGCACCCCGACCACGTTCACCTCCGCGATGGTCGTCGCACCCGACCGGCACACCACGAGGGTGGTCGCGGCGTAGAGCGCGGCCATGTCCCGCTCGAAGTCGACCACTTCGTACTGCAGTCGGTCGGCCGGCTGGCGCAGGTCGGCCAACCGTGCGACACACGCGCCGTAGTGGCGCGGACCCGCCACGTGGCGGACGGCGATGTCGTCGCGGTCGCGCCAACGGTCGTACAGGTCGAGGCCCAGGTCGTTGAGCCGCCCGGCGCCCTGACTCCCGCCGACGATCGCCAGGAGCGGCGGTGTGACCGGCTCCCACACCGCGTTGCGTACGGCTTCGCGTACCGGGTTCCCGGTGTCGGCCGCGTCGGGCCAGTCGGCCACCGCGAACGACACCGCCGGACAGGCGCCGATGCGCACCGCGAGGCGGTTGACCAGGCCGGGCACCGCGTTCTGTTCGTGGACGACGGTGGGGACCCGGCGCAGGCGCGCCGCCAGCACGAGCGGCGCCGACGCATACCCGCCGACTCCGACCACCACCGCGGGACGCAACCGGCGCACGAGCGCGAGGCACCGGACGGCCGCCACCGTGAACGCGGCGACCGCGCGCACCGATCGGATCACGGCCCGAGGCGCGAACGACCGTTGGATGCCGTCGAGCGCGAGCAACTCGATCTCGTACCCCGCGTCGGGAACGGCGTGCGCCTCGAGTCCGCGGGCGGCACCGACGAACCGGATCGACGCACGGTCGTGACCGCGCGTGACGAGCGCGTCCGCGATCGCCAGCGCGGGGGTGACGTGACCCCCGGTACCTCCGCCCGTCACGAGGGCAAAGACGGGACCCGGCGTCACGACCGTCCCTGGCGGGCGACGTTGACCAGGACTCCGGCGCCGACCATCGTCGACAGCAGCGCGGTACCGCCGAACGAGACGAACGGGAGTGGCACACCGGTGACCGGCAGCACCCCGACGACCGCACCGAGGTTGAGTACGGCCTGGCCCACGATCCACGCGGTCGCACCGGCCGCGAGGATCGTCCCGAAGCGGTCGGGGGCACGCGCGGCAGTACGGATCCCGATCACTGCGATCAGACCGAACAGCGCGACCACGAGGGCGGCGCCGAGCAGGCCCATCTCCTCGCCGATGACCGCGAAGATGAAGTCGGTGTGGGCGGCCGGCAGGAACCGCCACTTGGAGCGGCCCGCACCGAGGCCGACCCCGGTCCAACCGCCGCTGCCGGTCGCGATGAGCGACTGCACCACCTGGTAGCCGCTGGTCGTGCGGGCATGCCACGGGTCGAGGAATGCGAGCAACCGGGCGCGCCGCCACGACACCACGGTCGCGAAGAGCGTGACGCCCGCGATCCCGAGCGCGCCGAGCGCGGCGAGGTGCCGGCCGCGCACTCCCCCGACCACGAGCGTCGAGATCACCATGACGCCGATCACCATCAACGACGCGAGATCAGGTTCCAGCATCATCAGCGCAGAGATGCCGATCAACACGGTCACGATCGGACGGACCGACCGCTTCCAGTCGTCCAACTCCCCGACCCGCCGCGTGAGCACGTCGGCACTGAACAACAGGAGCGCGAACTTGGCGACCTCGGACGGCTGGAGCCGGAACTGGCCGTAGCCGAGCCACCGTCGCGCGCCGTCGACCTTGATGCCGATCCCCGGAATGAGCACGACGAACAAGAGGGAGAAGGACACCACGAGCAGCGGGAAGGTGAGACGCCGCAGCTTGCGGTAGTCGAACCGCGACGCGATCACGAAGCCGACCGCACCGGCCACGGTCCACATGATCTGACGCTCGAAGAACCACCACGGGTTGCCCTTGTCGTCGATCGACTGCACCGACGACGCCGACAGGACCATGACCAGTCCCACCACGTTCAACACGACGACGCCGAGGACGAGCAGCACCGAGTTGGGCGTGCGCATCGACTGTGAGGTCGCCCACCACGCACGGGCGCGGTCGAGGCGGCGCGGCACGATCCGGCCGGTCGCGGTACTCATCGCGCCGACCCCGCGTCCGGAGTTCCGGACTCCGCGAGCAACGCCTCGACCTCGCGCCGGAAGTCATCGCCCCGTTCGGAGTACGAGGAGTACCAGTCGAACGAGGCACAGGCCGGCGACAGCAGGACCACGTCGTCGGGCCGGGCCATGGCCGCCGCTTCCCGGACCGCAGCGCGCATGCTCGCGGCGCGGACGGTCGGCGCGTGGGCACCGAGCGCCGATTCCACCTCTTCGGGCGTGTCCCCGATGGCGACCACACCCCGCAGGCGGTCGGCCCCAGCGGCGAGCATTCCCAGGTCGACACCCTTGCTGTCCCCGCCTGCGAGGAGCACCACGCTGGCGTAGCCCCGGACCGCGGCGAGGGTCGCGTGGGGGTTCGTCGCTTTCGAGTCGTCGACGTACTCCACGCCTCCAGCCTTGCCGACCAGCTCGGTCCGGTGGTGGAGCCTCGCAAAACCCCTGACCGCCCGATCGATCGCGACGGGATCCGCGCCCATGACGCGCGCCGCGGCTGCCGCCGCGGCGATGTTCGCCCGTTCGTGGGGCGCGGTCCACGCGTCCTCGTCGAGTTCGAGCAGTGGACTCCCCTGCTCGTCGTCGAGCGTGCGCCCGGTCCAGGCGATCGCCCCCGGCCGCGGTCCCAGGGACGTCACGCCGAGAACCCGTCCCGGCGCGAGTGCCGCGAGCTCGGCGACCCGAGGATCGTCGAGGTCGGCCACCAGCACATCGTTCGGCCGTTGGTACCGGAAGGCATTGTGTTTGGCTTCGACGTAGGCCGCGAACGAGCCGTGCCAGTCGAGGTGATCGTCGGCGAGGTTGAGGAGCACCGCCACCTCTGGGACGAACGTGGCGGTGACCGAGTGCAGTTGGAAGGACGACGCCTCGATCACGAGCACCTCGGCGTCGGAGTCCACCGCGTCGAGCGCGACCCGGCCGATGTTGCCGACGGCCGGCGCACGAATCCCGGCGGATTCCAACATGGCGCTGATCAGGGTGGTCACGGTCGACTTCCCGTTGGTCCCGGTGACCACGACGACGGGAACGGTCGCGGCTTCGACCGCGAGATCGAGATCGCCGCGCACCGGTACGCCGGCGGTGGCCGCCGCGAGCATGGCCGGGTGACTCGGGGCGACGCCCGGACTCGGGACCATCATGTCGGTCGTGGCCAGCAGTGCCGCCCAGTCGGGACTGCCCTCGATGACGGTGGCACCCGACCCGGCCGCGACGGCCCGTCGTTCGGCGTAGGCGGCCTGGCCCGGCCGTTCCTCCACCACGGTGACGGTGTCGCCCCGGGCCCGCAACCAGTTGACGACGACCGCGCCCGTGGCCCGCAACCCGACGACCAACACCCGTTGCGCCACTAGCCGGTGACCCCAGGGATGCGCAGGAAGTCCGCGTAGAAGAGGCCGAGCCCGAGCGCCATCGAGAGCCCGGCGAAGATCCAGAATCGCACGAGGATCGTCGGCTCCGGCCAGCCCAGCAGTTCGAAGTGGTGATGGATCGGCGACATGCGCAGGACGCGGCGTCCGAAGCCGCGGAACGAGATCACCTGCGCCACCACCGAGAGGATCTCGATGACATACAGCCCGCCGACGATGGGCAGGAGCAGGTGCGTGTTCGTGAGCATCCCCATACCCGCCATGGCGCCGCCGATCGCGAGCGAGCCGACGTCGCCCATGAAGACCTTCGCCGGCGGCGCGTTCCACCAGAGGAACCCGACGCACGCGCCGAGCATCGCGGCGGCGACGACGGCGATGTCGATCGCACTCGCCGCGCCGATGTCGTACTTGCCGGGGTGGCGGAACTGCGTGAAGGCGATGACGACGAATGCCGCGAACACGAACGCACCGGAGCCGGCAAGGAGGCCATCGAGGCCGTCGGTGATGTTGACCGCGTTGGTCATCGCGTACACCACGGCGAGACACCAGAGGATCCAACCGACGGTGCCGAGATCGAGTCCGAGCGGCCGGGTGAACGAGAGATGCGTGTTCACGTGCACGATCTGCGTCGCCATCGTTGCGAAGACACCCGTGACGACGAGGATCCCCAACGTCTTGCCCCGCTTGCGGAGGCCGAGATTCCGCGCCTTGCGGACACCGAGGTAGTCGTCGACGAAACCGACCACGAACATGCCGAGGATCAGGACCCAGAGTGCGATCGCGGTGTCGGCGAACTTGATGGCCTCGGAGTTGACGTGGGCGACGAGATACCCGACGAGCGCGGCGCCCACGATGGCCACCCCACCCATGGTCGGCGTGCCGGCCTTGGCCTCGTGGGGGTGGGCGACGGGTCCGTCGTCGCGGATCTGCGCACCGATGCTGTGGCGCTGCAGGTACCGGATCGCGAAGGGCGTGCCGAACACCGCCACGAAGAACGCGACCGCGACGGCGATGAGGACCGCGATCACGCGACCAGCTCCTCGCCGAGCAGCGCCCGGGCGACGACCTCGAGCCCGACCGCACGACTCGCCTTCACCAACACCGCATCGCCGGGCCGGACGAGATCCATCACGAGCTTTCGGGCCGCTTCGGCGTCGGCGGCGCGATACACCTCGACGGTCGGCTCGGCGGCGGCGGCGGCGAGCGGACCGGTCTCGGCCCCGACCGCGACGAGCACGTCGACCCCGGCGGCCGCGACCGCATCGCCCACGCGGGCGTGTTCGGATTCGCTCCATGGGCCGAGTTCACGCATGTCCCCGATGACCGCGATGCGACGGCCCGCCACCGAGAGGTCCGCCAACGCTCCGATCGCCGCGATCGTCGCGACCGGCGACGCGTTGTACGCGTCGTTGAGCACCGTGATCCCGGTCGCACTCTCGTGCAACTGCATGCGCCAACCGGTCGACTCCGCGCCCGCGAGCGCATCGACCACCGCGGCGAACGGCACACCGAGGTGGAGCGCGACCGTGGCGGCCTGGCCCGCGTTCATCACCTGATGGGCGCCGCGCACGGCGAGCGTGACCGTGCCGGCACCCCAGGGCGTCTCGAGTCGGAAGTGGGGTCGCAGATCGGGCCCGACGGTGATCTCGCTCACGCGGACGTCGGCGTCCGGGGTGGTGCCGACGCTGATGACCCGCGCCGAACTCCGTCCCCGCTGACCGGCGGTGCCGGCACACTCCGCCGAGATCACGGCCAGGCCGTCGGCGGGCAACGCGTCGAGCAGTTCGCCCTTGACCGCGGCGACTCCCTCCGGGCCTCCGAGGTGTTCGGCATGGGTGATCCCGATGTTGGTCACCACCCCGACGCGGGGCGGGGTGATCGCGCAGAGTTCGGCGATGTTGCCCGCGAACCGCGCTCCCATCTCGACGACCAACACCTGGGTGTCGTCGGGCGCGCCGAGGACGGTGAACGGCACGCCGATCTCGTTGTTGAACGACGCCGGGGCGCCATGCGTGCGGTACCCGGCCCGCAACGCGGCCGCCATCAGATCCTTGGTCGAGGTCTTGCCCACCGAACCGGTCACACCGATCACCGTCGGGTCCAACCGGCGGGTCCCCGCAGTCGCGGCGCGCACCAACGCGCCCCGGACGTCGTGGACCTCGACGGTCGGGACGCCGGCGACACCCCGATCCACCACGGCGAACACGGCACCGCGTCGCATCGCGTCGACGACGAAGTCGTGCCCGTCCCGGTCACCGCGCACCGCGACGAACACCTGCCCGGCCTCGAGGGTCCGGCTGTCGAAGGCGATGCCGGTGCCGACCCCGGCGTCGGCCTCGGGCCCGGCCAAGCGGCCGTCGGTCACGGCGGCGACCCACTCGCGCGTCAGTTCCACGCCGACTCCAGGGCTTCGGCCGCCACGATGCGGTCATCGAACTCGACGACGCGGTCCGCGAACTGTTGCGTGGTCTCGGCGCCCTTGCCGAGGATCATCACGATGTCGCCGGGGCGCGCCGATTCGATCGCGAACCGGATGGCGGCCCGCCGGTCCAGCTCCCGCGTGAACGCCACCCCGACCTCCCGCAGGCCGACAGCGGCGGCGTCGGCGATCACCTCGGGATCCTCCGAGCGCGGGTTGTCACTCGTCAGCACCACGGCATCGGCCCCGCGTCCCGCCGCCGCACCCATCAAGGGTCGCTTCGCCGCGTCGCGGTCGCCACCACAGCCGAAGACGGCGATGACCCGTCCCGCCGTGACCGCACGCGCGGCCTCCAGCGCAGTCGCGATCCCGTCCGGCGTGTGCGCGTAGTCGACGATCACACCCAGCGGGGTGCCGGGACCGACCGGTTCGAACCGGCCCGGCACCGATCCCACCTGCTCCAGTCCGTGGGCGATGGTGTCGCCGTCGATGGCGAGCGCGAGCCCGGTGGCGGCGGCCGCCAACGCGTTGGCCACGTTGAACCGGCCCGGCAGGCCGAGGCGGACGTCGTGGACGACGCCGCGGAGCACCATCCGGAACCGGGTACCACCCGCGTCCGCCACGAGGTCGGTGGCGCGCACGTCGGCATCGCGGTCGCTCTCGGGGCCGGCATCGATCGAATACGAGACCACATCGACACCGTCGGCGCGAGCCCGGACCGCGAGTTCGCGCCCACGCGGGTCGTCGACGTTCAGGACAGCTCGCGACGCGAACTCCGGGCGGAACAATCGTGCCTTCGCGTCGAAGTACGCCTCGACGGTGCCGTGGTAGTCGAGGTGTTCGTGCGTCACGTTGGTGAGCACCACCGCGGCGAACGCGGTGCCATCCACGCGGTGTTCGGCCAGCGCGTGCGAACTGACCTCCATCACCACGAAGTTCGCGCCGGCCGCCATCAGCGATCCGAGCGTGCGCTGCAGATCGGAGGCCTCGGGGGTGGTGAACGGGTTCGCGCCGACCACACCTTCGAAGCCGATGCCGAGCGTGCCGATGACCGCGGGCCGCAGTCCGTGCGCCGCGGCGATCCCCTCGACCAGGGCGGCGGTGGTGGTCTTCCCGTTGGTGCCCGTGATCCCGACGACCGGCATCCGGTGGGACGGGTCACCGTGCACACGCGCCGCGACCGGCCCGAGCGCGCGCCGCACCGAGGCCACGCGCGCCTGCGGGACGACCAGGGGTACATGGTGCTCGACGAGCAACGCCACGGCTCCGCGATCGACGGCGTCACCGGCGAAGCGGTGGCCGTCCGCGTGCGCGCCGACGACACAGCCGAACAGGGAACCCGGTGCCACCGAACGGCTGTCGTGGTGCACGTCGATCACGTCGACGGGCGCGTCGTTGAACAGCTCGAGCACTTCGGTGGCGTCCAGGAGGTCGTGCAGGCGCACGGGATCCTCTCGCTTACGGGACGGACGTCGACACTGTACCGCCGCCCGCTCCGGTGACCTGATCCGATCGACCGGCGTCGGCGCCGACGCTCGCCGTCGGCTGCACGTGGAAGAGATGGAGCGCGTACTGCATGACCGTCGAGAACACCGGTGCCGCCACCGCCCCACCGTGGATCTGACCGTCGGCCGTCGGGTTGTCGAGCACCACGACTGCGGCGAACCGCGGCGCTTCTGCGGGCGCGAACCCGGCGAAGCTCGCCATGTACTTGTACGGGAACGTGTACGGCGCTTTGCGCGACGTTCCCGTCTTGCCCGCCACCGTGTAGCCGGGAACCGCGGCCTTGACGCCGGTGCCGTCACTCACCACCCCGCGTAGCAACTCGTTCAACGTCGCCGCGGTCTGCGCCGAGATCACGCGGTGCGGCTCGGGCGTGCTGTACCGGTGGCGGTTGCCGTTGGCGTCGATCGTCGCGTCCACGAGGCGCGCCGGGTGGCTCACACCACCGGCCGCCACCGTCGAGAACACACCGAGGGTCTGCATGGCGGTCGTCGAGATGCCGTACCCGATCGGCATGCTGCCCATGATCGACGGGTCGATGGTGGTCGGTCCGTGCAACAGTCCGGCCGACTCGTACGGGAAGTGGATCGCAGTACGGGCGCCGAACCCGAACTCGCGCATGGTGCGGTCGAGCCTCTCGCGTCCGAGTTTCGCCGCGATCTCGATCGCACCGACGTTCGAGGACTTGGCCAGGATCTCGCGCAGGGTCCACGTGCTGCGCGGGTGGGACTCGTCGTCCGGGAAGACCTTCCCGCCGATGGTGATCGACTGCGGTACCGAGAACGGCGTGTCGACAGTGATGACGCCGGACTCGAGGGCACCGGCCGCGGTGATCACCTTGGTCGTCGAACCGGGTTCATAGACGTCGGTCAGCACGCGGTTGCGTTCGTCCGGGGTTGCCGGATGCGCCGGGACCGAGCCCTTCCGTCCGTCGATGTTGACCATCATCACGACGTCGCCCGTCTTCACGTCGACCATCGCCGCCATCCCGGCGTCGGCCTGCGACCGCTCGACTTCCGCCGTGAGCGCGCGCTCGGCCATGAACTGGAGTGACTGATCGATCGTGAGCACGAGGTCGCCGCCGCGCTTGGCCGCGACCTCATGCCGGTCGGTCGCCGGGATCTCGCGGCCCTTCGGGTCCCGCTCCGAGAGGAGCGAACCTGCGGTGCCGGCGAGGAACGTGCCGAACTTCTGCTCGAGTCCGTCGACGCCGGTGTTCTCCGAACCGACGAAGCCGAGCACCGGGCCGGCGAGGGTGCCCGCCGGGTGCACGCGCTTGGGCTCGGAGATCCGACCGATGCCCGGCAGGTGGAGCGCCTGGACCTGTGCCGCGACCTTCGGTGTGACCCGCCGGGCCAGATACGCGAAACGAAGCGGGTGACCCTGACTGTTCTTCCCTCGCGCCATCGCCTTCTCGAGCGTCGGTGCGGGCACGTGGAGCAGCGGCGAGAGCGCGGCCGCGGCGCCGGCGCGATCCGCGACGAGCATCGGGTCGGCGATGATCGTGGCGCGCGGTACCGACAGGGCCAGGTCCTGGCCGTTGCGGTCGAAGATCGATCCCCGCACCGCGGTGAGCGGCTGCTCGTGGACGAGTTGGCGACGCGCCTCCGCGGCGTAGCGCGCGTGTCCTACCACCTGGACGTCGACGAGACGCGCGACGATTCCCCCGAGGGCGAGGGTCATCACGACGAGCATGGCGATCAGCCGGCGGCGAGGATTGACCCCACTCGGCCGGTGCGACCCCGAGACCGGACGGATCGGCGGCACGGGACGGCGCCGGGTCGGCCCCGGCGGATGGCGGCGTCCGCCGTGCGCCTGCGTGGTCACGCGCCGGACGCGTGGCGCGCGGACGTGCGCGGGCGATCCCGGTCCCCGTGGACGTGTCGGTGCGGTCATCGGCTCCGGCGCGCCTGGCTGGGCGCGAACTCCGCTTCGGGTGGCGGCGGGTGCGGGAGCCGCCCGTGCGGACGGGTACCGGCGCCGAGCCGTCGGGCCCGGGGTTGCCCGGGACGCGCGCTCGAACTCATGGTTCGGCGTCCAGGGCGCGCTTGGCTTCCTGCCAGGGCGACGTCGTGTGCGCACTGGGGTCGGGGCTGTTCACGCGTACGCCTGCGACCGATACCGGGCGGGCAGAGGCCGCCGCGTGGAGTCCCAACGACGCGGCGCGAGCGACGATCTTCGCCGGCGAACTCAACTCGGCGGCCCGCAGGCGCGCCTCTTCGTAGCGGTGTTGCTCGGTGGCCATTTCGTCGCCCACCTGGCCGACACGCATCTGGGCCTCGGCCATGAACGCGTGCACCATCACACCGAGCAGCGCGGCCGCGACGATGCCGACCGCCCAGAGGCGGACCATCCAGCGGCGGCGGAGCTCGCGGCGCCGGGCGTCGGGATCGACCAGCCGGAGCTGGGGCCGATTCCCGGCCGGCCCGGGCGCGACCGTCCGCCGTGGGATCCGATGGGGTGCGGGTGCCGCCGCGGTACGACTCACGCCAGCCGCTCGACCGCCCGCAACCGCACGCTCAAGGCGCGCGGATTCACGGCGAGTTCGGCGTCCGACGGGCGCACGGGCTTGCGGGTCAGGAGCCGGACCAACGGCGCGGGCTGCGGCACCGGCGGCAACCGACGCGCGGTGGTCGGCGCGGGCGCGGTCCCCGACCAGTCGGCGAAACGCTGCTTCACGATCCGGTCCTCGAGCGAGTGGTACGCGAGGACGAGCACCCGACCGCCGGGCGTCAGCAGGTGGACCGAGTCCTCGAGTCCCTCCCGGAGGTTGGGCAACTCGCGATTCACTTCCATGCGGATCGCCTGGAACGTGCGCCGGGCCGGGTGACCACCGCGGCGACGGGCCGCAGCCGGGATCCCGGCCTTGATCGCGTCGACCAGATCCCCGGTGGTGACGAGCGGGCGGCGGCGGACGATCTGCGCGGCGACCCGACGTGCGAACCGCTCCTCCCCCAGCTCGGAGATCACGGTGACCAGCTCGGCCTCGGTGTAGGTGTTGACCACTTCGGCGGCGGTGAGGTCCTGCCGCGCGTCCATCCGCATGTCGAGCGGCGCGTCCGACCAGTAAGAGAAGCCGCGCTCGGCGCGGTCGAGTTGGGGACTACTCACCCCGAGGTCGAAGAGCACTCCCACGATGTCGTCCCCCTGATGTCCGGTCGTCTCGGTCGTCTTGGCCATTGCTGCGATTTCGGCGATGTCGGCGAAACCCGCTCGTACCAACCGGACCCGGTCACCGAAGCGAGCGAGCGCGACGGATGCAGCCGCGATGGCGGCGTCGTCACGGTCGATCCCGATGACCCGGAGGTCGGGACGAGCATCGAGGAGCAGTCCGGTGTGGCCCCCGCCACCGACGGTGGCGTCGATGACCGTGCCGGCCGGGACGGAAGTGAGGAACTCGACCACCTCCCGACCCAAGACCGGGCGATGGACGAACGCCTCACTCACCGTCACTCCTCAGGAACTCGGAACCGAGTCCGCTCGCAGTCCCCCGATCGGGCAATGCCGTCCGGATTTCTCCCCGGGATCGGCTCGGTCAAAAGCGGGCGGAGTAGGGGCCTTCGACCGTGCAGACCGGGGGACTGCGAGCGGGCCCGAATCCGGGTCCCGCCTGTCAACTAGATGAAACCCATGTCGTCGAGTCCGGCGTTGCCGGCGAGGATGTCGGCCTGGGCTTCGGCCTCCACTTCGCGCCACCGCACCGGATTCCACATCTCGACGCGGTTGTCCACGCCGAGGACCATCACATCCCGCTCCAAGCGCGCGAACTCCCGCAGCGCCTGAGGAATGGCGAACCGACCTTGTTTGTCGGGGACGAAGTGGCGGGCGGAGGAGAACCAGGCCCGAGCGGCTTGCCGCTGCCGTGCTCCCTGCCGGGCCCTCTCGCGCACTGTCTCCGCCAACAACTCGAACTCCCCCTCGCTGTAGACGGCCAAGCAGCCGTCCAGAACTCTGGTGAGCACCGCCCCTGCTGCCAGTGGCTCCCGGAACTCGACCGGAAGGATCACGCGCCCCTTGGCATCGAGCGAGTGCTGAAACTCGCCGAGAAACCCCAGGGACATCTGACCCTCGCTCCAATCGCCCCGGTCGCGCCCCGATATGCGCCGGAAGCACTCCCCTTGTGTGTCTGGAGGCACCATACGACACCACTACCCGCCATGTCAACCCACTTCACACCACTTCTCTCCACTCTTCGGGCCGTACGCTCGACCTCCTGATGGGTGGTGGTGACGTGGGGCTCGCTCCCGGCCGGCTCGCTCCGCGAGCTCCGCTCGGGTCGGGACTCAGGTTTTCCGGGGTCTTCGGGCGTCGCAACCCAAGTGCGCTTGTCGGTTCAGCGACTCTCGGACTCACTCAACCGACAAGCGCACGGACCGTCGAGATCACGACGCAACCGTGGGCAGCCGCTCCACTCAGCCCGGTTTCCGGAGCAGCTCGGGAGCGAACCCCACGGCAGGCATGACCGAGAGGAGCGTGAGCGGACGAGCCAGCTACCGGAGCGCGAGCGGCGCAGCCGACAAGTACGCCTCCCAGGCGGGCTCGACGGGACTGCCGTTGGTGACGACCCAACCGGGCTGGGGCGCGACGGGGCGGCGGCGCAGGCGGAGGTCGGTCTCGTGCAGGAAGCGGTTCTCCTTGCGCGAGTTGCACGGCCGGCAGGCGGCGACGACGTTCTCCCAGCTGTGCTCTCCCCCGCGCGACCGGGGGATCACGTGGTCGAGGTTCTCGGCCGGCCGGTTGCAATACTGGCAGCTGTGATCGTCCCGGGCGAACACCGCGCGGCGCGAGAGCGGCACCCGGGTCCGGTACGGCACCCGCACGAAATGCGTGAGGCGGATCACCGACGGGCACGGAACCGCGAGCCGCTCGGCATGGAACTCCGAGTCGTCGCGGGCGACGATCACGGCCTTCTCCTTCAGGACCAGGACGACCGCGCGTCGCCACGACACGATGCACAACGGCTCGAATGTCGCGTTGAGCAGCAGCGTGCGGCTCATGCGCACCTCCAGGTCCCGGCCCGAGGCCGACGAGACCGCCAGATGTTACCGATCAGCCGAGCGACACCACTGCAGGAAGATCACGACGTCCCGCGCGTCCATCGGGCCGGCGTTCCCGTACTGGGTGGTCAGCCGGAACCGCAGGTAGTCGCGGTCCGGGACGGGCAGGAAGGGAGGTCGCCGCCACCATGCCGGTGGGGTCATCCGGTGCAGCTCCCGCAGCGCGGTCGGCCACAGGGACGGACGGCCCAACACGGCACCGGTGGCGCGGGCGGCGAACCCGAACGACAGCCGGTTCGATGCGGATGCAGGGGCCACCCGAGGAACCGTAGGCGTTCGTGCTCCGTACAATGCACCGACGTCGAAGGGGGACTCGTGGATCAAGCGTTCCGCAAGCTGGTGGAACACATCGAGCAGGTGATCCAGGGGAAGCGAGAGGCGGTCCAGCTCGCACTGGTGTGTCTCGTCGCCCAGGGTCACCTCCTCATCGAGGACGTGCCGGGAGTCGGCAAGACCTCGCTCGCGAAGGCCATCGCCCGCTCGGTCGGCGGGACGTGGCGGCGGATCCAGTTCACCCCCGACCTGCTCCCCTCCGACGTGACCGGCGTGTCGATCTGGAACCGGTCGACCAACGCGTTCGAGTTCCGTCCGGGCGGGGTGTTCGCGACCGTGCTCCTCGCCGACGAGATCAACCGCGCGTCGCCCAAGACGCAGTCGGCGCTGCTCGAGGCGATGGAGGAGTGCCAGGTCACGGTCGACTCCGTGAGCTACCCGCTCGGACCACCCTTCATGGTGATCGCCACCCAGAACCCGATCGAGCTCGAGGGCACCTATCCCCTGCCCGAGGCGCAGCTCGACCGATTCCTGATGCGGATCGAGATGGGGTACCCCAGTCGCGACGCCGAGGTCGACATCCTCGCGGCCGACCGCGACCACGCCGCGGCCGCCGACCTCGGGGCGATCATCTCGAGTGACGAGCTCATGGATCTGAGCCGCGCGGTAGCCGCAGTCCACGTGGCGCCCGGCGTCCGGGAGTACATCGTGGCGCTGGTCGACGCGACCCGCCGGCACCCCAGCCTCGCGCTCGGGGCCTCGCCCCGCGGTGCGCTCGGCCTGCAACGGGCCGCCCGCACCTGGGCCGCGGCATCCGGCCGCGACTTCGTGTTGCCCGACGACGTGAAGCGCCTCGCGGTGCCGGTGCTCGCGCACCGGCTGGTGCCCACACCCGACGCCGAGCTGCGGGGACTCGGCAGCCAGGAGCTCATCGCGGAGCTGCTCGCGTCGGTCCCGGTCCCCGGCGCGACGGGCTGACCATGGCGGCCACCCGCGGTGTCGCACTGACCCGACGGGGATGGTCGCTGCTCGGTGCCGCGGTCGGACTCCTCGTCGCCGGCCGGCTCCTGGGCACGGCCGAACTCACGACCCTCGGCCTCTGCGCACTGGCACTGATCTGGGTGTCGGTCCTCTGGACCGGCACCCGGGCCCTGCCGCTCGAACTCCAGCGCACCGTCCGGCCGGCCCGGATCCACGTCGGTGCCGATGCCCGGGTCGACCTCGAGATCGTCGGCCGCGGGCTCACACCGCAGCTCACCGTGACCGACGCGTTCGACGACGGCCGCCGTGCGGCCCGGTTCATGACCCCGGCCCTCGATCGGGGCCAGCGCGGGCGCGCCGCCTACCGGATCCCCACCGACCGGCGCGGGCGCTTCACCGTCGGACCCGCGGTCATCGGGGTCGCCGATCCGTTCGGCCTCACCGCCCGCGCGATCACGCTGGGCGAGACGACCGAGGTCATCGTGCGCCCGCGGGTGTGGGACCTGCGTGCCAGCCCGGGCGCCGCGGGCCATCGCCGGGCCCGAGCGCACCATCGCAACGTGGTACCCGTCGCGTCGATCGCACACGATGAGTTCCTCGCGCTACGCGAATACGCCGTCGGGGACGATCTCCGGCGCATCCACTGGCGATCGAGTGCCCGCCTCGGCGAACTCATGGTGCGGGAGGACGAGTCGGCGTGGCGGCCCCAGACAGTCGTGGTGTTCGACAATCGCGCCGGCTCGTATCCCGGAGCGAGCTACGAGGCCGCGATCGAGGCGCTGGCGTCGATCGGGACCCGACTCCTCCAGTCGACGCGCAGCTGCGAGATCCTCACCACCGCCGGCATCCCGCTCGGCGCGGCCAACCCCGGCGGGTTGAGCGGCGAGACCCGACTGCTCGACGAGCTCGCGATGCTCACCGTCGACCCCGACCGGCCGCTCGCCCCGATCGTCATGGCGCTGCGGTCCGACTCGCGTCGCGGCCGGATCATCGTGATCACCGGCACGCCTGCAGACCTCGCGGCGTTCGCGTCGTTGGGTGGTCCGGGCGCGCCGGTGACCGTCGTGGGGTGCGCCCCCACCCTTCCCGCGGCCACCGGTGCGACGACCGTGATCGACGGGCGTCCGGGCGCGCTGGTCGACGCCTGGAACGCAGCCACCGTCGCCGCGACGTCCACCCGGCGCCGGACCGGCCGCGCGTGAGTTCGCGCGTCGGCACCATCGAACATCCGGCGGTCCGGGTCGGTGCCCTCGCGCTCGTGAGCGCCGCGACCGCGCTGGCGTTCGGTCGGGTGTTCAGTAACGGCGGCTTCATCCCCGAGTTGCTCGTCGCCGCGCTCGTTCCCCACGCCGTAGGCCTCGCCGCCCGCCTCCGCGCCTGGTCACCCGTGCGCTCGGTCCTCGGCGGGATCCTCGCGACGGCACTCGCGTTGGTCTGGATCGTGGCCGGCGAGACCACCGCGTACGGGATCCCCACCGGCGCAACCCTGACCCGGGTCGCGCACCTCGTCGATCGCGGCTGGGCGGTGTTCCGCACCGGCATCGCGCCCGTGACGCCGACGACGGGGGTCGTGCTGCTGTGTGCGATCGCGGTGGCCGTCGCCGCGATCGTCGCCGACGCCGTCGGGCGGCGGCCCGACGTGACCCTCGGCGCGCTGGCACCGACGCTCGTGCTCTTCGTCCTCACCGGCACGCTCGGCACCGGATCCATGCGGATCCCGGCCACCGTCGCGTACATCGCCGCCGGCCTGGTCGCGCTCGTGATCGCGAACGCCGCACGCGTCACCCAGCGGCGGACCTGGTTCACCGGCCGTCGGCTCGCCTCGGATGCCGCGACCGTGCGCAGCGCGGCGTTCGTCGGGGGGATCGCGATCCTGGCCGGGGTGGTCGTCACCCCGCTCGTCCCGGGCGTCGACAGCCCCGCTCTGGTGCGGTACCGCAATCACACGGGCGGGAGCGGCCGCGGCGCGGGTTCCGACTACACGACGGTCAGTCCCCTCGTCGACCTCAAAGCCCGCCTCGGACCGCGGAGCGACGTCGAACTCTTCCGGGTCACGTCGCCCAGTCCCCTCTACTGGCGCCTCGTCGCACTCGACCGGTTCGACGGCCAGGTCTGGAGTGTGGCGAGCGAGGCCCGGGACGCCGCCGCCACCTTCCAGTCGCAGTCCGACCGCCGCACCGTCCGCCAGCAGTTCGCCATCACGGGACTCGGCGACCAGTGGGTCCCCGCCGCGTTCACCCCGGTCCGGACCACGATGGGGAACGCGCGCGTGATCCCCGACTCGTCCACGCTGATCGCACCGAACCCGGTGACCGGTCAGAACTACGAGATCCAGTCCCGGATCGAGACCCCGCCGACGGCGGAGCAGATCGCCGCCACCGCCGCTCCGGTGCCATCGTCGGTCCGGTCGGCCCTCGCGCTCCCGAACGACTTCTCGCGTCAACTGCGGAACCAGGCGCACACCATCACCGCAGGTGCCGGGACGCCGTACGCGCGCGCCAAGGCGCTCGAGACCTTCTTCAGCGGCGGCGACTTCACGTACGACGTGAACGTCGACTTCACCGACTCGACCGAAGGCATCGCCGCGTTCCTCCGACTCAAGCGCGGGTTCTGCCAACAGTTCGCGGCCGCGTTCGCGGCGCTGGCCCGCGCCGAGGGACTGCCCTCGCGCGTCGTGGTCGGCTTCACGCCGGGGAGTTACGACGCGGTGACCGACGAGTACGTGGTACGCGGGCGAGATGCCCACGCGTGGGCCGAGGTCTGGTTCGCCGGGCTCGGGTGGCGGACGTTCGAGCCGACCCCCGCCGGCCCCGATCCCGGCCAGGCCGATTCCCGGGCCCAGGTCGGCCTCCACTCGACCAGCGGTGCGCAGACCACCACGCCGACGACGACCAGCGCCGGCAGCTCGACGACGTCGCCGGGAGGTTCGCAGACGTCGAGCGGAGGCCGGTCGCCCCGTATCCCCCGCCCCGAGGCGCTGATCTCGACCCAGCGATCGCAGGCGGCATCCGGGCGTGACCTCCGCCTCGACGTCCTGCTCGCACTCGCCGGCACCGCCGCATCGGGGCTGCTCGCGTGGGCTCTCGCGCGGGTGATCCGCCGCCGCCGGATCCGCCGCCGCCGACGCGAGGCGCCCGAACCGGCGACCGCGGTCGCCGGCGCGTGGCGCGACGCGCTCGACGCATGCGCAATCGCCGGGCTCCCCGTATCGATCGCGCTCACGCCGGAAGAGCAGGTGCGCGCGTTCGGCGAGCACGGGGTAGCGAGGGACGCGCTGGAGCCACTGCGCGATCTCGCGGTGGCGTACTCCGAGACGGAGTTCTCCGGGCACACGGTCGCGGCCCCGGCTCGGGATCGGGCGTGGACCGCGGCCGACGAGTTACGGACCGCGTTGCTCGTCGGTGTCGGAGCGCGCGAGCGCGTGCGGCGCTCGCTCCGACGGGAGCCGGACTACGCGGAGTCTTCGCCCTGACCGCGGTCGCGCCACCGGCGCGACGCAGAGTCGAAGAATCCCCCGACCGAACCCCCGCGCAAGGTCGACGTCAGGTTCTCGATGCCCGCCCGACCGAGCTTGCGTGCGTTGCGCTCGATCACGAGCAGGCAACCGAGCATGAGGAGGAATCCGACCATGCCCAGCACCAGCACCTGCGTGAAGGTGGCGACGAGCAAGACCAACCCGGCGATGAACCCGATGACCGCCCACTTGATCGCCCGGGCCGCATGGCGGTACAGGGTCGTCTCGGAAACCTGCTGCACCAGACCGGGGTCGGTCGCGGTGAGGTTCGCCTCGATCTCCTGGAGGATTCGCAGCTCTTCGTCCGAAAGGGGCATCGGTCAATCTTCGCGCATCGCGGAGCCCCGCTCAACGCGAGCGGCCGGAGGGACCGGGACGACCTCGCCGCCGGCGGCCGCCGACCGGTAGGCGGCATCCACCACCTCGTGGGCGGCGAGGGCCGCGTCGACGTCCGGAGCGCCCCGAGCGGCCGACCCGAACGCACTCACCGAGTCGAGAAAGGCCTTGCTGGGCTCGGCGTACTGGGCGACCGACTTGGCATAGACCTCCGGCGCGCTGAGTCGATCGAGCCACTCCGGGCCCGGTGCGACGATCTGTTCGTGCCCGGCCGAGGTCTCCACGTGGAGCGGTCCGAGGTAGTCGTCCTCGGTCCAGAGCATGGCGTTCTCGCAGAACAGCTCGAGGCGCCGGGTCGACGGACGGGTCATCACCTGGTGCCAGACGCTGGTGAGCGACGCGGTGACCCCGCACTCGTAGTCGATCGCCAAGGTCGCGACGTCCTCGATTCCCGGGTAGCCGAAGGTCTCGGCCGTCCGCGCCCGCACCGCCGCCGCCGGGCCGAGGATCCAGTGCATGAGGTCGACGTCGTGGATCGAGTGCTCGATCAACGTTCCCCCACCGGCCTTGTCGACGTCCTTGCGCCAGGTGGAGCCGTACATCCCCTGGATCGGGAAGTACTGGTCGTCCCGGAATGCCAACGCCATCGGCCGGCCGTAACGACCGGACGCCACGGCCTCGGCGAACGCGGCGAACACCGGCGCGTGCCGGAGCACCAGCCCGACCTGGTGCGGCCGGTCGCGCAGCGTGGCGGCGATCGCTCGGCACTCCTCGATCGTGGGCGCGAGCGGCTTCTCGCAGAACACCGCGAGGTCGCGGTCCACCGCGGCCCTGACGGCCTCGGCGTGGCCCGCGGTCCACGTACAGATCCAGGCGACGTCGGCGCCGTCGAGCGCGGCCTCGAGATCGGTGGTCGCCCGCGCATCGTGGTGTGCGGCGATTCGCTCCGCCCGTTCCGCGTCCGGGTCGAACGTGGAGGTGACGGCCGCATCGACGAGCCCGGCGCGGGTGAGCTGCGCCAGCGCGTAGGAGTGCACGGTGCCGATATGCCCACAGCCGATCAGTGCGATCTGGAGCACCTCACGTCCCTTCTTCGTCGTCCGGACCCCAGAGGCTGCCACGGCGGTCGGTGCGGAGGCGACCCCCCGAACTGTGCGCGGCCCGCCCGACCGCGTCCACGCCGAAGCGTTCGCGCACTGCGTCGATGGTGCGTTCAAGTTCGGCGGCCTGCGGTGGGGGCGCGTCGAAGCTCAGCTGGGTCTGCACCGCGGCGGCATCGTCGACTTGCATCGCACTCACCCCGAGGAGTCGGATGCCGGCACCGATATCGACGGCCGCGAGCAACGCCAGCGCGCTGCGCGCCAGGTCGGCCGCGAGATCGGTCGGTGCGGCCAGGGTGTGGGCCCGGGTGATGGTCGCGAAGTCCGGATATCGCACCTTCAGCTGCACCGTCCGCGCGACCTTGGCGTGCGCGCGGAGTCGGGTGGCGACCAGGTCGGCCATCCGCAAGACGTCCTGTTCGAGTTGGCGCCGGTCGGTGCGGTCGACCGCGAAGGTCTCCTCGTGGCCGATCGACTTCGTCTCGCGCTGGGGCTCCACCGGTCGTGGATCGCGGTTCCACGCGAGCGCGTAGAGGTGGTGGCCGACCGATTCTCCGAGCTTGGCGACGAGCGCCGCTTCCGGGATCGCCGCGAGTTCGCCGACGGTGGCCACCCCGATGCCGTCGAGCTTGCGCTGGGTCGCCGGTCCGACACCCCAGAGCCGGCGGACGGGCAGCGGGTGCAGGAAGTCGAGTTCGGTTCCCGGCTCGACGACGAACATCCCGTTCGGCTTGGCCGAGTCGCTCGCGATCTTGGCGAGCATCTTCGTCGTCGCGACTCCCACCGACGCGTGGAGTCGGAGTTCCGACGCGATCCGCGCGCGCAACATCTCGGCGATCTCGGGTCCCGTACCGAGGAGCCGCTCCGCCCCCGAGACGTCGAGGAACGCCTCGTCGAGCGACAGCGGCTCCACCAGCGGGGTCGCCGATCGGAGGATCGCCATCACGTGCTTGCTGACCTCGGCGTAGAAGTCGATGCGCGGCGCGACGAACTCGGCCTCGGGACAGCGGCGCCGCGCCTCGACCGACGACATCGCCGAATGGATGCCGAACTCGCGCGCCTCGTAGCTCGCCGCCGCGACGACCCCGCGGTCGCCGGCGCCGCCCACCACCACCGGCTTCCCGCGCAACTCCGGTCGTTCCCGCTGCTCCACGGAGGCGTAGAACGCGTCGAGATCCAGGTGGAGGATGGAGAGTGCGCTCACCCCAGGGAGACCGACACGACCTCGAAGCTGGCGAGACTCGTTCCCCTGACCTCGTAGGTGAACCGGCGCGACTCGGCGGGCGACCAGCGGAGGGCGAGCCATTCGGCCAGCGGATCGCGTACCCAGCGGAAACAGTCGTTCAGGTGTTGGTCGACCTGCGCCGGCGCGACGAACTGCGCGTCCACCACGATGCCGTCGGGATCGTCGATGCGCAGTTCGCCGGCGAACTCGATCGCCCGGTGCACCTCGCAGCGCATCTCCCAGCCCATGTCCACCGCGACGGCGCGCACTTCGTAGATCGGCCCGTCCCAGGCCGTGACGACCAGGCCGGTTTCCTCCTCGACCTCCCGAGCGAGACCGGCCAGGACCGAGTCGTCGGTGGGATCGACCACCCCACCCGGGGTGCTCCAGTCGTGGGCGCCGTCGCGGCGGCGGTTCTGGACGAGGAGCAGATCTCCGTCGCGTTCCATCACCGCACCCGCGACCGTCATCTGCCTCGACACCATGCCGCCAGTGTGGCACGCCCCCGTTACCATCCGCGTGTGCCCGACACCTTCGACACCGGACCGGGACCGAGCCGATCCGCCTTCTTCCTCGCGTACGCCTGCGTCGTGATCACCGGCTTCGTGGGTGCCGCGATCGGCTACGGATGGGCCGACATCGGCTGCGATCGGAACTGCGGGACGGACCTCGCGGTGTCGATGATCGTCGGCGGGATCATCGGCGCCGTCGGGGCCGGGGTGATCGCCGTGCTGGTGCTGCGGGCCATGGCCGAGTGGCGTCGCCCCGGCTGATCAGTCCTTCGGGTGGAGATCGAACCGGCAGTGCACGCCCGGAGCCACCGATCGCGCCCGGGCACACAGGCGATCGTGCTCTCGCGGCTGGCCGTCGGCCTGGGCGAACGCCGCCATCGCGATGAGCGCCTGCGCCGAGTACGGATCCCACCGGAGCGCGTCCGCGTAGACGACGCGGGCGGCCGCGCGACGACCTGCCGCGAGTTCGAGGCGGCCGAGCGCCAGCGAGGCACCGGGGTCCGACGGGTCCCGGTGGTGGGCGACCACAGCCGCGGCGATCGCGTCATCGAGCGCGCCGGGACGGTGGTGCGCGTGCCTCGCGTGGACGAACGCATCTGCTTGGCGCAGCGCGGGCTCGGGCCAGATCGGGAGCGCACGCACGGCCGACCGGGCGTCGCCGAGGTCGGAGTCGACGGTCGCACCCCGTAACAACACGTCACCCCGGATCAGCGCGAATCCGAACCCGGCCGCCACCACGGTCGCCAGCACGGCCAACCCCTTGAGCGGCACCGCGACGCGGACCGGCGGGCCGCGCTTCGCCACGCCGAGGGCGAGGGCCAGCACCGGCGTGAGCCCGACGAACTGTGGCTGCAGCAACAGACTCACTGCGCCGATGCCGGCGAACCATGCCAACTCCCCCCGGGCACCACGCGCCGCCAGCACCAGCCACGCGGCCAACGCGATCGCGCCGACCACGCCCGTCGTCACCAGGTACTCGACGAACACGTCGTGGGCATCGATGTTGAGTCGGTCCGATCCGAACGCGCGCGCGGCCGCCGCGGTGTTGTGGGGTGACGTGGCCCGGCGGTACAGCCCAGGACCCTCGCCGAGCAGCGGGCGGTCCCCCACGGCCGCGATACCGATCGCCCACCGGTCGATCCGGCCCGAGAACCCGGATCCGCCACTCTCGGCGACGCGCGATGCCGCGCCCGAGTCATCAGGTGCGATCGCGATCGCGCCGAGCACGCCGAGCGCCACCGCGATCACGATCGGGACGACGACCGGGATCTGCCGGCGCCGGGCCCGGACCGAGAGCCCGAGCAGGACGACGACCAGCACGACGAGCCCGATCCGGCCACCGGCGAGTTCGAGTGCGCTCGCGAGGAGCACCGCGAACGCGAGGTACACGATCGACAACTCGCGCCGCGCGGGCCCCGTGCGCCAGCGCTCGACCACGATCGCGAATGCACCCAGGAACAGGGCCGACGCGTGGACCGGGTTCCCGAGGAACGCCGGCGGGCGCCCGTCCACGAGCGTGAACAGGTCACCCTTGAAGTTGCCGGAGACCTGGAGCCACGACATGGCCGCGTTCAGGCCGGCCGCGACGAGGATCGCGGTCCCCAACGCACGCGCTCCGGCATCGGACCAGCGCCGACCGAGTGCCCACATCGCCACGACCGCCGCGACGAACAGCCAGCCGGTCCCCTGGTTGTAAAGCCCGAGGAGCGCCAGGCCGGGGGCGGGTGACAGCAGCGTGGCGAGTCCGGCGACCGCGACGAACACCAGCGCCGCGATCGCGGCGCGGTCACGTGCCCACGCCGCGGCGAGGAGCACCACCAGGCCGGGTCCGATCACGAGGAGTGCGAGCGCCGCACGCGGGGTCCAGTACTCCGCGGTCGTCTGCGGCAGCACGATCAGGAGGAGGACCGTCGCCAGCAGCCCGGTCGCGATCTCGACGGGACGCGCGCGTGCGGCGAAACGCGTGCCGTCGTCCATGCGCGAACGGTACCCGCGGCTCTGGCACGCACCGCGGTCTTGACCCGATCAGCTCGTCGGCCGCATGAGCCCTTCCTGCATCACGGTCACGACGAGTTCGCCGTCGTGGGTGAAGATGGAACCTTCTGCGATACCGCGGGCGCCGGATGCCGATTGGCTCCGCTGGTGATAGAGCAACCATTCGTCGGCGCGGAACGGTCGGTGGAACCACATCGCATGGTCGAGGCTGGCGACCTGGAACTCCCCGTCGGTAAACGAACTCCCGTGCGGGAGCATCGCGGTGTCGAGAATCGTGAGGTCGGACGCGTAGGCGACCACGCACACGTGCAACAGCGGATCGTCGGGCAGCCGGCCGTTGGCGCGGATCCACACGTCCTGACGCGGCGGTCGGGGTGAGTGGTCGAGCCACGCCGGGACCTCGGTGGGACGCGAGTCGATGGGTCGTTCGCGCTGGGACCACTCGGCGAAGTCGGGACCGAACTTGTCGCGGTAGGGCGCGAACTGTTCCTGCATCGTGGGCAACGAATCCGGTGCCTGCACCTCGGGCATGGTGTCCTGGTGCTCGGGGCCGGTCTCGACCACCTGATACGACGCCTGCAGGTTGAAGATCACGCGCCCGTGCTGGATCGCGACGACCCGACGGGTGGTGAACGACCGCCCGTCGCGGATCCGGTCGACCTCGTAGATGATGGGCACCAACGGGTCTCCCGGCCGCAGGAAGTACGCGTGGCACGAGTGGAGGACCCGTTCGGGGTCCACCGTGCGACCCGACGCGACGAGCGCCTGGCCCGCCACCTGGCCGCCGAAGACGCGCTGGCGCCACTCCTCTGGGCTGCGGCCCCGGAACAGGTTGAGTTCCAACGTCTCCAGATCCAGCAGCTGGATCAGGTCATCGAGCGCGGCCTGCTGGCTCGGTCCGCTGGTCTGCCCAGATGACTCACCATCGATGCGGGGCGGAACGCTTCCCTGGCGGCTCGCTTCCGCAGGCTGCGGCTCGGGGTCGTGTTCAGAGGCAGTCATGCTGGTGGAGGGTAGGGGGAGTCAGTGGCGGACGCGGTAGCGGAGGAAGACCACGCCGTTCCCGAACCGGTACTCGTCGACGAGATCCAGACCGAGCCGCAATCCGTCGGGCAACCAGAACGTCCCTCCCCCGACGACGATCGGGTTCACGAACACCCCACACTCGTCGACGAGTCCCGCGTGCAGAGCCGCGGCCGCGAGGCCGGGACCGCCGATACTCAGGGGACGGGTGGCCGCGTCCTTGAGGCGGCGCACCGCGGCGGGGTCGAAGGCCCGCTCGAGGCGCGTGCGGGCACTCGACACCTCGGGCAGGGTCGTGGAGTAGACGATCTTGTCGGCGGCCTTCCAGACCTCCTGGAACTCCCGCATGAGGTCGGCGTCGCCCGCAGTCCCGGGATCCATCGTCTCCCACGCCACCATCACCTCGTAGAGGCGACGCCCGAAGAGGAAGGTACCGACCTTCCCCTCCTCCCGGTTGATGAACGCGTGCACCTCGGCATCCGGCTCGGACCACCGGAAGTCGCCCTCCGCATCGGCGACGTACCCGTCGAGCGAGGCGATGACGTGATAGATGAGGTCGGCCACCGTCCGCTCCGATCAGGCGAAGAACACCGTCGCGAGGTCGTAGAGCGCAGGGTCGACGGTCTTGAGCGTCCCGACCGCCGCCTCGAGCGACACGGTCACGATCTCCCCCGCTTGCAACGCCACCATCACGTCGCCGGCGCCGTCGTGGACGGCATCGATGGCGGCGATGCCGAACCGGGTCGCGAGGATCCGGTCGAATGCCGTCGGGGTCCCACCGCGGAGCAGGTGGCCGAGGATGGTGACCCGGGCGTCGAACCCGGTCCGGGCCTTGATCTCGTCCGTCACGCGATAGGCAACGCCACCGAGTTGCACGTGTCCGAACTCGTCGACCGCACCGGACGCGATCGTCATCGTCCCCTCGGCGGGGACGGCGCCTTCGGCCACCACCACGATCGAGAAGTGCTCGCCGCGACGGGACCGGTGCTGAAGGCGTTCGCAGACCTGCGCGATGTCGAACGGCAGCTCCGGGATCAGGATCACGTCCGCACCACCAGCGAGCCCGCTGTACAACGCGATCCACCCCGCGTGGCGGCCCATCACCTCGACCACCATCACACGGTCGTGTGACTCGGCGGTCGTGTGCAACCGGTCGATGGCGTCGGTGGCGGTCTGCACCGCGGTGTCGAACCCGAACGTCACCTCCGTGGCGGACAGGTCGTTGTCGATCGTCTTGGGCACACCGACGATCCGCACCCCCTCGTCGGCGAGCTTGTGGGCGACGCCGAGCGTGTCCTCACCGCCGATCGCGATGAGCGCGTCGATCCGTTCTTCCTCCACGGTGGCCAGGACCTGCGCCACGCCGTCGTCGGACTTGAACGGATTGGTCCGGGACGATCCGAGGATCGTGCCGCCGCGCGAGAGGAGGCCGCGTGCCGCTTCGAGGTCGAGATCGACGACATCGCCCTCCATCACCCCCCGCCACCCGTGACGGAAACCGACGATCGTGTGCCCGTGCACGTTCACGCCCTTGCGCACCACCGCCCGGATCACCGCGTTGAGTCCCGGACAGTCGCCCCCGCCCGTCAACATCCCGATCCGCATGGCACTCCTTCACTGCTCGTTCGCTCGCGCCTTGATTGCTCGTTCGCTCACGCCTTCACTGCTCGTTCGCTCGCACTCCTGCCGGTCATGCGTTCCGTGAGGCTCGCTGCCTCGCGGCTCGCCTTCGCAAGCTCCGGCTCGGGTCGGACCCTAGGACGGATGTTCGTCACCCATCCTGACCCATCGGGTTCGGTAGCGTGCCGGACCGTGGCGAACGGAGTGGTTCTGGGGATCGATGCCGGTACGACGGGAGTCCGGACCTTCGCGATCGACGCCGCGAGCCGGGTCGTGCGCAGCGCGTACCAGGAGTTCCCGCAGTACTTCCCGGAACCGGGCTGGGTCGAGCACGACGCGGACGAGATCTGGGCCGCGACGCTCGCCACGTTGACGACGGTCGTCGACGAATGCCGGGCCGCGGGCGAGACCGTCGCCGCGATCGGGATCACCAACCAGCGCGAGACGACGGTCCTGTGGGACCGGGCCACCGGCCGTCCGGTCCACCGGGCGATCGTCTGGCAGGACCGCCGGACTGCGGGCCGGTGCGACGAGTGGCGCGCCGCCGGTCACGAACCCCTGGTCCGCGAGCGCACCGGACTCGTCCTCGATCCGTACTTCTCCGCCACCAAACTCAACTGGCTCCTCACGACCGGCGGGGTCGAGGTCACACCGAACCTCGCCTTCGGCACCGTCGACTCCTGGCTCCTGTGGAAGCTCTCGGGCGGCGCCCTCCATGCCACCGAACCGTCGAACGCGAGCCGCACCCTGCTGTTCGACATCCGCACCGGTGCATGGTCCGCCGAGTTGTGCGATCTCTTCGGCGTTCCCCTCTCGTGTCTGCCCGAGGTGCTGCCCACCAGCGGCCGGTTCGCGACGACGGTCCCCGACGCGACGGCCGGGCTCCGCGTGCCCGTGTCCGGCATGGCCGGCGACCAGCAGGCCGCGCTGTTCGGCCAGGCGTGCTTCTCCCCTGGCATGGCCAAGAACACCTACGGCACCGGTTCGTTCGTGCTCGTGAACCTCGGCACCGAGGCGCCGCCGCCGGCCGAAGGTCTCCTCACCACCGACGCGTGGCAGAACGGCGATGTGACGACGTACGCGATGGAGGGGGCCATCTTCGTCACCGGCGCCGCGATCCAGTGGCTGCGCGACGAACTCCGCATCATCGACCGGGCCGACGAGATCGGACCGTTGGCCGCGAGCGTCCCCGATGCCGGCGGCGTGATGTTCGTGCCCGCGTTCACCGGGCTCGGTTCGCCGTACTGGGACCCGTACGCGCGGGCGACCGTGCTCGGCCTCACCCGCGGCAGCGGACGGGCCCAACTCGCACGGGCGGTCGTGGAGGCGATGGCGTACCAGACCGCCGACGTGGTCGCCGCGGTCCGCGCCGCGTCCGGCACCGACCTCTCGGAACTCCGGGTCGACGGCGGCGCGAGCGTGATGGACGTGCTGTGTCAGTTCCAGTCCGACGTTCTCGGCGTGACCGTCCGGCGCCCGGCCGTGCAGGAGACCACCGCACTCGGCGCCGCGTACCTCGCGGGCATCGCCGAAGGGGTGTGGTCCGACCCGGCCGAGGCCGCATCGGCGTGGAGGGAGGAGGCGGCGTTCACCCCCGCCATGGACCCCACGATCGTCGACGCCCTCCTCTCGACCTGGCACCGCGCCGTCGATCGCTCGCGAAACTGGGCGACCTCCTGATCCGACCTGCGTGGGTTCGTGAGGTCCGACACCGCCCATTCGCTCAGACAACGTTTCCCGGCCTCGTTGACTCTCGGCCGGAAAACGAACTCGCTCGGTGGACGGAATCGGATCTCACGGCTCTGTGTCTCGACGACGGGTGTGCGACCTCGTCAAGGTTCACTCTCACCTCGCCGCGCTCCCGAGCGGAGCGAGCCGCGAGGCAGCGAGCCCCATGGAGGGGATGACCATCAGGAGTGGGAGCGAACGAGCAGTCAGGACGCGAGGCGGGTGACGACGGTGGAGGCGGCGGGGAAGTCGTGGCCGCCGGGGGCGTCGGCCTTGCTCGCGTAGGTGTCGCGGTATTCGTAGCCGGAGAGTTCGCCGATCTCGAACATCAACTCGTCGGTGATCTGGCGGAGTACGAGGCGATCGTTCTCCCGGCCCGCGTAGTGGCCCATCGCGAGCGGCGGCCCGAAGCGGATGGTGACCTTGCGGAAGAGCCGGGGCAGCTTCGCGTCGGTCGGTTGGCATTCGTCGGTGCCGATGAGTCCGACGGGGACGATCGGTGCGCCGGTGGCGAGTGCGAGGCGCGCCACACCGGTCTTGCCTTTGTGGAGCAGGCCGTCACGCGTGCGGGTGCCCTCCGGATAGATGCCGAACACTCCCCCGTCGACGAGCACGTCGGTGGCCGCGGCGAGTGCACCTTCGGAGGCACTGCCCCCTTCGCGCCGAATCGGGATCTGGCCGACGGCCCGGAAGAACCACGCGGTCTTCGGGTCGTCGAAGTACTCGGCCTTGGCCACGAACGTGACCCGGCGCCGGATGACCATCGGGAGGAAGATCGAGTCGAGGAACGAACGGTGGTTGGACGCGAGGATCACCGCGCCCGTGCGGGGCAGGTGCTCGCGACCTTCGACGCGGACCCGGTACACGATCCGCAGGATCGGGGTCAGCACGATCTTCACGAACCAATACGCCACGTGTACCCCCCGATCGCCGACCGGGCGAGCCTAGGAGCCCGGCCGACCCTGCGCACTCAACCCAGCTTGGGGAGTGCTTTGCGGATCCCGCGGATCGCCTGCTGGATCCGCTGTTCGTTCTCCACCAGGGCGAACCGCACGAACCCCTCACCACCGGGCCCGAATCCCACCCCCGGCGAGACCGCGACCTTGGCCTCCTGCACGAGCATCTTGGCGAACTCGAGGCTCCCCATCTCGGCGTAGGGCTCGGGCAGCGGTGCCCAGACGAACATCGTGCCCTTCGGCTTCGGGATGTGCCACCCGATGCGGGCGAGACCGTCGACGAGCACGTCGCGCCGACCGAGGTAGATCGCGTTCACCTCGCGCGGGTAATCGGGCGCTTCGTTCATCGCGACGATTGCCGCGATCTGGATCGGTTGGAACGTCCCGTAGTCGAGATAGCTCTTGAGTCGTGCCAGTGCACCGACCACCTCGGCGTTGCCGAGCATGAATCCGACGCGCCAACCGGCCATCGAGAAACTCTTGGTGAGGCTGTAGATCTCGACGGCCACGTCGGTCGCGCCCGGCACCTGCAGCAGCGACGGCGGGTCGTACCCGTCGAAGCCGAGGTCGGCGTACGCGAAGTCGTGGACGAGGAGTACCGCATGGTCACGAGCGAACTGCACCATGCGCGTCATGAACTCGAGGTCCACACACATCCCGGTCGGGTTGTGCGGGAACGACATCACGACCACGCGCGGCCGCGGCCATGCCTGCTCCCACGCCGCGTGGAGGTTGGCGAAGAAGTCCTCACCCGGACCCATCCGCACGTAGTGCACGCCCGCGCCGGCGAGGATCGGTCCCCAGATGTGGATCGGATACGACGGGCTCGGCACCAGTGCGGTGTCACCCGGGCCGAGCAGCACCCACATGAGGTGCGAGAAACCCTCCTTCGCGCCGATGGTGACGCACGCCTCGGTCTCCGGGTCGAGGTCGACACCGAACTTGCGGCGGTAGAGGTCGGTGATCGCGAGGCGCAGGCGCGGCACCCCGCGCGTCATCGAGTACCGGTGGTTGCGCGGGTTCTGCGCCGCTTCGGCGAGTTTCTCCACCGCGATCGCGGGAGACGGCACGTCCGGGTTCCCGAATCCGAGGTCGATCACGTCCACGTCGGCTCGCCGGGCGGCCATCTTCAACGCGTCGATCTCGGCGAACGCGTACGGCGGCAAAGCGTGGATTCTCCGAAATTCCATGAGCCCCACTGTACGGGTCGCCGGGTCCGACCCCAGGACAGATAGGCATCCCCACCACCGCCCATGGCCCCGGCGTCGCTACGCTCACGGCTTCCGACCAGGGGGAAGACCCGTGGGTGCACAGTCATGAACCGCGGCGGGTGGAGTTGGCGCCGGCAGTTCGGCGTGACGTCGGCCAAGCGTCGGGTGTCCCGAGCGACCGGCATCCCCTGGACCAAATCCGGACGGCAACGCAAGGTCGGCGGTCTGTTCTGGAAGCTGTTCAAGTAGCGGAACGATCGCGGGCGAGTTCGTTACCCTCGGCGCTCATGCTCCCCGATCCGATCGATGCCGTCCTGCTCGACGTCGGCGGCGTGTTCCACCTGCCCGATCACGACCGCATCGTCGCGGCCATGGCGCGGGTCGGCGTGACGGTGACCCCGGCCGACCTCGATCGCGCCCACTACGCCGGGGTGCGCGGCCTCACGGAGTTCACCGAGGGTGACCGGTCCATCTGGCTCGCGTACAACCGCGGTTACGCGCGGGTGCTCGGCGCCGGCGCCGACCAGGTCGAAGCGGTGGCCGAGGCCCTGCTCAACGAGTTCACCACCGGCGGTGTGTGGACCCGCATCATCCCCGGCTCACCCGAGGCGCTCGTCGCGATCGCGGCCACCGGCGTGAAGCTGGCAATCGTGTCCAACGCCGACGGCAGCGTCGAAGCGCAGCTCGCGGCCGATGGCATCTGCCAGGTGGGGCCCGGCCCCGGCGTGGCCATGGACGCGATCCTCGACTCGTCGGTCGTCGGCGCGGCCAAGCCGGACCCGCGCATCTTCGAGATCGCGCTGGAACGGCTCGGCGTTTCCCCCGACCGGGCGATCCACGTGGGCGACACCCCGGCCGCGGACGTCGCCGGCGCCGAGGCCGCGGGCATCACGCCCGTCCTCGTCGACCCCTACGACGACCACCCCGACTTCCCGGGACTGCGCGTCGACTCGCTCGGGACGCTGGCGTCCCGGTTGGCGGCGCGCACCTGAACCCGTCGCATCCCGACGCGGGACCCACGTCCCCAATATTGGTGAACCGTCTCCCAATAGACTTTTCGGACAATGGGAGTGGCCACGGGTGAGGAAGCAAAGTTGCGCGCGCTGCGGCGTTACGACGGTCGACCACTCGTCCTGGTGCTCGTCGGTACGGAGTCCCGGGCGGCTCACATCCTCGTCGAGTGGATCGAGCGTTGGCCCGCACGTTCGATGGCCGAAATCGTGCTGCAGCACGGAGCGGCGTCCCCGTTGGCGGGCACCGAGTGCCACGAGTTCCTGAGCGCGGGGCACCGGCAGGATCTGATCGCCGTGGCGGACGCCGTCGTGTGCACGGGCGAACCGGCGATCGTGACGGATGCGGTTCGGCTCGGGCAGCGACCGATCGTCGTCCCGTGCGTCGTCGACTCCGGGGACGTGGCGGCGCGTCGGCTCGAGACATTCACGAGCGTGGTGCGGACCGACGAGACGCTCTACCTCGAACTCGATCGCCTCTTCATCGACCTGACCGCGCACCGAGCGGAGCCTGCGGAGCGAGCAGTCGCGGAGCGAACCCCACACCACGACCATCCATCAGGAGCGTGAGCGGAGAGACAATCAAGCCGGCTTGTCGCGACCCACGACCCACATCGAGAAGAACTGCGAGCCGCCGCCGTACGCGTGACCCAGTGCCTTCCCCGTCTTGAGTGCGACCTGGTAGTCGCCGGCCCGCTCCCGCACCTGCTGCGCGGCCTCGCCGAAGCGGATCATGCCGCTCGCACCGATCGGGTTCGACGACAGCACCCCGCCGGACGGGTTCCACGGGATGTCGCCGTCGGGCGCGGTCGCGCCGGCCTCGGTGAGCTTCCAACCGTCACCCTCGGCACAGAACCCGAGGTTCTCGAGCCACATCGGCTCGTACCACGAGAACGGCACGTAGACCTCGGCGCAGTCGAAGTCCTCGCGCGGATTCGTGATGCCCGCCTGCTGGTAGACGTCGGCTGCGCAGTCCTTCCCCGCCTGCGGGTTCACCTGGTCGCGCCCGGCGAACATCGTGGGCTCGCTGCGCATGGCGGTGCCATGGATCCACGCCGCCGGATTCGGCGCCGCGTCGGCGACGTCCTCCGCGCCGATCACCATCGCCATCGCGCCGTCGGAGCTGGGGCAGACGTCGAGGAGGCGCAGCGGAGCCCAGAGCAACAGCGACTCCTGCACCGTCTTGAGGTCGATGTCGGGCAGGTGCAGCTGGGCCCTCGGGTTGCGGAGCGCCGCGAGCCGGTCCTTCACCGACACCAGGTGCCCGATGTACTCGGGCGCGCCCGACCGCGCGATGTACGCGCGGATGAGCGGTGCGAAATAGCCGCCCGCGCCGGCGACGAGCGGCGCACTGAACGGCATCTGCACCGACAGGCCCCACGTCGCGTTGCTCTCGGACTGCTTCTCGAACGAGACGGTGAGGACCCGCTTGTGGATCCCGGCCATCACGAGCTTGGCTGCGACGATTGCGGTCGACCCACCGACCGAACCAGCCGTGTGGACCCGCAGCAGCGGCTTGCCCACCGCGCCGAGCGCGTCGGCGAGATACAGCTCCGGCATGATGACGCCTTCGAACGTGTCGGGCGCCTTGCCGACGACCACGGCATCGATGTCGTCGAAGCCCATGCCGGCGTCCTCGAGCGCCTCGACCGCGGCTTCGCGGACCAGACCGGCCATGGAGACGTCGTGGCGGGCGGAGACGTGGCGGGTCTGTCCCACCCCGATGACGGCGGTGCGTACGGCTCCCACTGTTACTCCCCCTCCATGACGCAGACCAGGTTCTGTTGCAGGCACGCACCCTGCGTGGCGTGCGCGAGACCGCGTCCCGCGTCACCCGCCGAGATGCGCCGAGCGACTTCCCCGATGCGGATCAGACCCGAGGCCATCAACGGGTTGGCGCCGAGCGCACCACCCGACGGATTGATGGTGGCACCGTCGAGACCGAGCACATCACGCAGGATGAGTTCGTCGTGGCTGAACTGCGCGTGCAACTCCGCGATGTCGAAACCGCCTTGCAACGCGCCGGCCTCCTCGCCCGCCCGGCGGGCCGAGACGCAGGTGGTGAGATCACGGGTCCCGATGTGCGGGGCGTCGATCCGGTGGTCGATCCCCCGGATCCAGGCCGGCCGCTCGCAGAGTTCCCGGGCCAGGTCGTCGGCCGCGATCACGATCGCCGCCGAGCCGTCGGTGACGGGGGCGACGTCGGCGTCGCGCAACGGCGCGTACGTGAGCGGTCGCGCCAGCAGCGTGTCGGCATCGACGTCCTCGCCGACGATCGCGTACGGATTGTCGAGCGAGTCGCGTCGGCTCCGGGCCGCGACCTCCGCGAGATCACGTTCGGTCACGTCACTCCCCGCGAGGAGTGCGCTCGCCTGCAACGCCGCCAGGCTCACGGTCGATGGCCACAGCGGCGCCACCGTGTACGGGTCGTTCTGCAGGTTGAACACCTGGTGGACGTCGGTGAGCGACGACTTGCCGAACCCGTAGATCAACGCACTGTCGACCTCACCGGCCTGGATCGCGACCCAGGCCTCGTAGAGCGCCCACGCCGCGTCCATCTCGACGTGGCTCTCCTTCACCGGTGGCCACGCGCCCGCGGCGTCGAGACCCTGGACGAAGGTGAACGGTCCGCCGCTCAGGTAGTCACACGATCCCGAGATCGTGAACCCGATGTCGTGCCGGGCGAGGCCCGAGGCGCGCACGGCCTCCTGCACGACGGGAATGATGAACTCGACCTCGTTGCGCTCGCGGTCCTTGTCGGCCGTCTCCTGCGCAAAGGAAATGACAGCAACATCCCTCACCTCCGCTCACCGCCCTTCGGGCTGGGCCGCTCAGGCCCCGTTCGGCCGACGGCACGGCGGTGCGATTTCGGCAAGGCCTCACTCACGATCATGCGTACTCCCGGTAGGTGTCGTAGGCCGCGTCGGGTTCGCCGTTGGGCTCGAACCACTTGAGGCAACGGGCGTCGGGGCGCAGGTTCTCGTCCCAGACCGCTTTCACCCGCAGACCCATGCGGCAGTCGTCGACCGCGATGCCCTGGACGAGGCCGAGGTACGGCGTGTTCGCCCCGTCGAGCAGGATCTGCGCGGCGATGTAGGGGACCTCGGGCGCGCTCTCCGAGAGCCCGGCAATGTTGGTGATGCAGAACGTCGTGACCGTCCCGATCTGGGAGACCTCGACCTCGATCTCGGTCGGTGCGCCGGTCGTCGGGTCCGAACCGCGTGGCGGCAGGTACACCGCGTCGGAGCCGACCGCCTTCTGGCCGATGAGCTTGCCCTCGGCCATGCCGCGCAGGTACTTGCTCGACGCGCGCCCGGCGTTGATCTCGTATTCGAGTCGGATCGGCACCGTGATCCCGGTGACCGGCTCGGCTTGATGGTCGACTCCGCCTCCGGCGCCTTGACGGTCGACTCCGCCTCCGGCAGAGCCGTCGGCTGCGTCTCCTTCTGGGACCCACGCGTTCAGGTCGGTCACGTAGCCGACGCGCTCGGGCGCCCAGCGGGGCATCACCCGCATGCCGACGCTCATGTCGTCGGGGGACGCGACGTCGACGACGTGCACCATCGGGATGTCGGCGCCATCGGGCCGCACCAACGCGAATGCGAACGGCTTCGTGAGGTGGTGCTTGCCGGCGACCGGTTCGGCCACCCAGGTCCAGGCCTCGACCACACCCGCCGGACCCACCTCGACGTACTCGTCGAGGTCGGCGCCCGTCTCGGGGTCGTACTCGGTGGGCGGCACCATCACGCGGCCGTCGACGGTGCGGACGCCGACGATGCGCCCGGCGCGCAGACCGGTCAGGTAGCGCGACAGCGCGGTCCCGAGCGATCGGGTGTAGCCACCCGGGTACTCCAGGACGTGGTGTTCGATGAGCGGCTCGGTCGTCGCCATCAGTCTCCTCGTGTTCGCGTCAGATCGCGGTTTCGCGATTGGCCCAGTACGGATCGCGCAAGGTGCGCTTCAACAACTTGCCGGTCGGTTCGCGCGGCAGCGCGTCGACGAAGTCGATCGTGCGCGGCCACTTGAACTTCGCGAGCCGACCCGCGAGGTGCTCCATGATCGAGGCGCGCAACGCGTCGTCGGCGGTCACGCCCTCGCGGACCTCGATGACCGCCTTGATCTGCTCGCCCATGTCGTCGTCGGGAATACCGAACACCGCGGCGTCGGCCACCTGTGGGTGGGCGATCAACTCGCCCTCGATCTCGGCGGGATAGATGTTCACGCCCCCGGCGATGATCATGTCGGACTTGCGGTCGCACAGGAACAGGTAACCCTCTTCGTTGAGGTAGCCGACGTCGCCGACAGTGAAGAAGCCGTCCGCGTCATGGGACTCGTCGGTCTTGCCCTTGTCGCCCTTGTACTCGAAGTCGCCGGTCGACATCTTCATCCACACGGTGCCGGGCGTCCCCGTGGGGCACTCGGTGCCGTCGTCGTCGACGATCTTGAGCGTCGAGTTCGGCCACACCGTCCCGACGGTGCCGGGGAACTGCAGCCACTGCGCCGCGGTGGCGAGCGTGCCACCGCCCTCGGTGGCGCCGTAGTACTCGATGATCGATTCGCCCCACCAGTCGATCATCTTGCGCTTCACGTCGATCGGGCACGGGGCCGCCGCGTGGATCGCATACTTCATCGACGACACGTCGTACTTGGCGCGCACGTCGTCGGGCAGTTGCAACATCCGGTTGAACTGCGTCGGGACCATGTGCGTGTGGGTGCAGCGGTACCGCTCGATGAGCGCGAGCGTCTGCTCGGGATCCCACTTGTCCATGTAGACCACGGGGTGCCCGGCGTGCAGCGCGTTGCCGGCGAAGGTCGTGACCGCGGTGTGGTAGTTCGGTGAGGTCGAGAGGTGGACGTTGCCGTCGCGCGGCATGATCCCGAAGAGCATCAGGAACATCGCGAACAGCTCCGACGACACGTCGGGGTCGAGGCCGCTCAACGGCCGTCGCACGCCCTTCGGCCGGCCGGTGGTGCCGCTCGTGTAGTGCATCGCCGCGCCCGCGAGCCGGTCCGGCGGGTTGGTGTCGGGCTGTTCGGCCAGGAACGCCTCGAGATCGGAGAAGCCCGGTACGTCGCCGACTGCGAGTCGACCCGTGGCGGGGATCCCCGCGCTGTCGGCGGCCGCGACGGCGAGGTCGGCGAAGCGTTCGTGGGTCACGAAGACCGACGCGTCCGAGTCGGCGAGGATGTACGCGACCTCGGGCGGCGACAGGCGGTAGTTGATCGGGACGTAGTAGAGCCCGATCTGGAGGGCGGCCAGGTACACGGTGGCCGGGTGGAGGCCGTTGGGCAGGATGGCCGCGACGGTGTCACCGGCGCCGAGGCCCAGGCTGCGGAGGCCGTTCGCCATACGGTTGCACCGGGCGAGGAGTTCACCCGCCGAGATCTCGGTGCCGTCGGGATCGACGAGCGCGAGCGCGTCCGGATCCTCCTGCGCGTAGTACCAGAACCCTCCGGGCATCCGGAATCCCCCCTTTGTCGGTCCGAATGCGCAGTAGAACACGTTCTCGCGCGGCCCGGCAACCGCAGTGGTGGGACATACCTAACAATCCCGGTATTTCCGCGTAAATCCTCCATTGTCCCGCGCGGTCCGTGACTTTCCGAGCCCGGCCTGAAAAGCTCACAAGCAACATGAGCCGCATACGCAACAGATTCCGCTTTCAGAGCCCCGAGGAGCGCATCCTCAACGGACTGCTCGTCACGGTGCTCGTCGTGCTCGCCGCGTTCGGCGTCTCCAAGTGGCGCGACGGCCGGAGCGACGCCGGGACCCAGGTCAAGGGGATCCAGATCGAGCGGGCCAGTCCCAACCTCCTCCCGGAACCCGACACCTCCCCACCCTCGGTGGGCGCCACGACCTCGACCACGATCGATCCCGCGCTGGTGTGGTGGGTGACGGTGGCGGCCAGCGCGAAGCCCGGCCACCGCTCGACCACCACGACGACCACGTCGCCGTCCGGCGCGGGTCCGACCACCGCGACCACCGCGACCACGCGTCCCACCTCGACGACGACGCGACCCACCACCACCACGTCACGGCCGACCACGACCACGACGACGCGCCCGACGACCAGCACCACCACGACGACCACGACGACGACCACGACGACCTTGCCGCCGATCTCGGTGCCGGGCCTGCCCTGACCCAGACCGTGACCCGGGGGATCCCCCCCGGTGACGCCGGGTCAGCTCAGGCGCACCGGCATGTGCTTGATGCCGTTGATGAGGTTGGAGCGCAGGCGCTCCGGATCCCCGACGAGGCGCATGTCGGGGATGCGGGTGAGCATCTCCTCGAACATCACCTTGATCTCCATCTTGGCGAGCGCGGTGCCCAGGCAGTAGTGCGGGCCCCGTCCGCCGAAGGCGATGTGCTCGTTCGGCGACCGTGTCGGGTCGAAGCGGTGCGGGTCCGAGAAGACGTCCTCGTCGCGGTTGGCCGCGCCGTACCAGATCGTGATCTTGTCGCCGGCCTTGAGGGCCACGCCGCGCAGCTCGGTGTCCACCATCACGGTGCGCCGGAAGTACATGACCGGGCTCACGAACCGCAGCATCTCGTCGACGAGCGTGTCGAGGGTGCCGGGGACGTCGGCGAGCACCGTGGCCCGCGCGTCCGGGTGCTCCATGAGCGCGAGCATCCCGCCGCTGATGAGGTTCCGGGTCGTCTCGTTCCCCGCGACCGCGAGGAGGAGCACGAAGACGTTGAACTCGATGTCGGAGAGCTGCTCACCGTCGAGATCCGCGGTGATCAGCGTGGTGACGATGTCGTCCATCGGACGCTCACGCCGCGCGTCGGCGAGCGACTGCGCGTACATGTAGAGCTCCATCGACGCCTCGAGCGCCTGCTCCGGCGGACCGTCGTTGTACTCCGGGTCGGAGTTGCCGATGAGCCGGTTCGACCACTCGAAGATCTTGTGGCGGTCCTCGTAGGGCACACCGAGGAGTTCGGCGATCACGACGAGCGGGAGCTCGGCCGCGAAGTTCGGCACGAAGTCGATGACGTCCTCGCTGCCGATCTGACGGTCGACGATCGTCTTGGCCGCCTCGCGGATGTGCGGTTCCATCGCCTTGATCACCTTGGGCGTGAACCCGCGGGCGACGAGGTTGCGCAACCGGGTGTGCTGGGGCGGGTCCTGGTTGAGCATCATCAGCTCGGTGCCTTCTTGCTGGTCGTCCAGCAGCGCGCCGCCGCCGGCCGAGGAGAAGGTCTTCACGTCACGCTCGATCGCGATCACATCCGCGTACTTGGTGGCCACCCAGAATCCCGGCGGGTACAGCTCCGAGGCCAGCCAGTAGACGGGTTCGTCGCGCCGGAGCTCGTCGAAGAAGTCGTGGGGAGGCCCGTCCTGATAGGAGTTCGGGTCGTCCAGCTGCACAGGTTTGGTCACCATTCGAGTGGCCTCCTTGTTGAGATGCGCACGGCAGAGCGGTGCCAGATTGGCGGCCGTCGCCACGGTCGGCGAAAATAGAACGCGTTCTAGTGTCGACAATAGTCGATCGTCTCTACCGCAAGCGCCGAGGAGCAGTCGTGTCCGAGATTCTGCCGATGACCACCCAGCACTGCACCGTCGAACGCGACGGTCACGTCGTCGTGCTCACCATGAACCGACCCGAGGCGCGCAACGCACTCAGCCCCGACATGCTCGTCGGCCTCGCGGACGGATTCACCTACGTGGACGAGAACCCCGAGGTCCGGGTCGCGATCCTCACCGGCGCCGGCGGGCAGTTCTCCTCCGGTGCCGACCTCAAGGCGATGAGCAAGCCGTCGGAGAGCGAGCACGTGCGCAACCGCATGGCCGAGACGCCGAACCTGCACTGGAAGGCACTACTGCGCGACTACCGCCTGTCGAAGCCGCTGATCGCCGCGGTCGAGGGTTACGCGGTGGCGGGCGGGACCGAGATGCTCCAGGGCACCGACATCCGGGTCGCGGGTGAGGGCGCGATCTTCGGCGTGTGGGAGGGCAAGCGGGGCCTCTTCCCGCTCGGTGGTTCGGCGATCCGACTCCCGCGCCAGATCCCGTACACCGTCGCGATGGACATCCTCCTCTCGTCCAAGCCGGTGCCCGCCCCCGAGGCACTGCGCATCGGGTTGATCGGGCGCATCGTGCCCGACGGGACCGCACTCGACGCCGCCCGTGCGATCGCCGACCAGGTGGCGGCCTGCGGGCCGTTGTCCACCCAGGCGATCCTGCGTGCGTGGCGCGAAACCGAATACATGACCGAGGCGGAGGCCATGCCGATCCAGGACGCGATCGGGTGGGAGGTGTTCGCGTCGGAGGATGCACAGGAGGGTCCGCGCGCGTTCGCCGAGAAGCGCCCGCCCGAGTTCAAGGGCCGCTAGTGGACGACGCGACCGGCCGGTTCGTCTCCCCGTCGCGCCTGCGACTCGCCGAGGCCGCGCGCCATCTCATCGATGCGACGCTCACCATCGAGGACGCGACCGAGGAACAACTCGGGACGGCGGCCGACATGGTCGAGGCCGCGGCTCGCCATCTCGGCCGGGAACCCCACGATGACGACCGCGGCATACGGCAGCGGTCCGAGGGCGGCCACGTCGACTACCTCCCCCGCTCTCCGCTCGTCGGTGAGGTCAGCCCGCTCTCGCCGCCCATGGTGTGGCACACCACCGAGGACGGCATCGAACTCCGTGGGCAGTACCACGCGGCGTACGAGGGCCCACCGGGGTACGTGCACGGCGGCTGGATCGCGCTGACCTTCGACGAGGCGCTCGGCATGACGAACATCGCGGCGGGCCACCCGGGCATGACCGGCCGGTTGACCATCCGCTACCTCAAGCCCACGCCCCTGCACCGACCGGTGGAGATCCGCGGCCGGACCGACCGGGTCGAGGGCCGCCGCATCGTCGCCTCCGCGGAAATGCACGTCGACGGCGTGCTGACCGCGGTCGCCGAGGGGCTGTTCGTCACCATCGACCCGCGCCTCGCCGCGGAATACTTCGGTCGCGCCGCCGAGGACGGTCCGGCCGCAGTCGCGACCGACGCGCCAGACTGAGGTCATGGCCGGCATCGGACTCGTTCTCGGCGCCGGCGGGCTGACGGGTCAGGCGTACCACGCCGGCGTTCTCGCCGGCATCGCGGAAGCCACGGGGTGGGACCCCCGCACGGCATCACTCGTGGTGGGCACGTCGGCCGGATCAGCCGTCGGGACCTACTTTCGGTTCGGCTTGTCAGCCGCCGACCTCGCGGCGTTGCTGGAGCAGCGGGACCTCACTCCGGCCGGCGCGGAACTGATCGGTCGGCTCGGCCCGTCGGGCGACTGGACCGAGCCCACGCTGCCGCGAGGTTGGAGCGCACCCCACCCGAATCTCCTCGGCCGGTTGGTGCGCGCACCCTGGCGAGTCCGACCGGAGTCCCTCCTCGGGGTGGCGATTCCCACGGGCCGCATCGACACGGAGTCGTGGACGGCAGCACTCCGGCCGATCACCGGCACCGACTGGCCCACCGAGCCACTCTGGATCTGCAGCGTGCGGATGGACGACACGCGCCGGGTCGTCTTCGGTCGAAGCGACGCGCCGAAGACCGACGTTGCCACTGCAGTGGGAGCCAGTTCGGCCATTCCGGGGTACTTCGCGCCCGTGACCATTCACGGACGGCGCTACGTCGACGGTGGTGTCCACAGCCCGTCCAACGCCGACGTCGTGCTCCGCGAGGTGTTGGACCTCGTGATCATCTCGTCGCCGATGTCCACCTCCCGCCACGCTCCCGTCCGCGGTCCGTCACACGCCGCGCGCCGGCATTTCCGGGCTCGCCTGGGCCAGGAGATCCGGAGGTTGCGCCGCTCGGGCAAGGCGGTCGTCGCCTTCCAGCCGAGCGAAGCCGACATCGCGGCCATGGGCGGCAAAGGGATGGATTCGACCCGCACGGCCGCGGTGGTCGAGCAGGCGCGACGAACCACGCTGCGGCGGCTGAGCGAGCGTCCGCTCCCCCGGTTGGCCGCCACGCCGTCCTGAGTCCCCCGCTCCGCCGGCCCGAAAATCGCGCTCAAGGCGGTCGGGGATCACGCCGACACGCCCACGGCAGAACCTGTATGACCCAAGCCGAATCTTGGATCTCGCCTGACCAAGTCTGAGATTTTTTCGCGCCCTCGAAACGCCGAAGACACCCGATGACCCAGCAGTGGAGAACTCGGTGAACCTTCCGCGACGGAGCGAAAAACGAGAGTTTGGTCCGACCGTGACCGAACACGGCTTCGGGATGGTCGAACTCGTCGTGGCGATGACGATTCTGACCATCGTGCTGCTGGCGTTCAGCCTGGTGTTCTCGAACAGCCTGCTCGCCGTCGGCTTCCAACGGGAGCGCCAGACCGCGCAATCCCTCGCGAACCAGGCGATGGAACAGGTCCGCGCCTTGCCGTTCTCGACCGTGAGTCGTGGACTGAACAGTGCGGACAGCACGCTGGCGACCGACCCCAACATCACGATCGCAGGGGCGACGCACACGTTGAGCTTCAACGGCATCAACGAAACGATCCCGGTCGGCAGCGGTGCGAGCACGTCGGCGCCGCTCAACCCCCACGAGACGACCGTGACGTCCAACGGCGAGGATTTCATCGTCCGGTCGTACGTCACGAACTACGAGAACAGTACGACGTCGAATGAATACCGCATCACCGTGGTGGTGTCGTGGACCAACCACTTCAACCAGGGTGGCCTCTCGACCTCGGTCACGAGCGAATCGGTGATCAACGCGTCGGGGGGCTGCATCGCCGCCTCGACCCATCCCTTCGGCTCGCCCTGCCAGCCGTTCCTCTACAGCACCGCATCGGTCGGAAGCGGCACGATCACCGTCTCCGGAACGATCAACGGTGTGTCCTTCGACAACGCCAAGCTGTTGCTGGCCAATGCCGACTCGTCGATCCAGGTCGAGCAGATCAGCGCGATCCAGGGCCAGGCCCAGACCTCGGGAACGTCGATCACCGACGGAGCCGGATCGACCACCTCGGCCGGCGCGCAATCCGGCAGTACGGGAGCCGACAACGACCCCGGCTCCAGTTCGCCGTCGATTTCGAACTCGTCGGTCACACAACCGTCCGTGTCGGCAACCTCGCTCACCGACGCGGCCGGCCGAGACCAGATCACCGTGACGCCGAGTGCAAGCGATACGGCCAGCAACGTGAGCACCCCGGCGGCCTCGTCGACGAACGTGTGTCAGGACCTCGCGGGCACGGGTCTCACGACCAATCTTCCGTGTGGCTCGGCCCGAGCGCAGCAGGCGTCGACGGCGAGCATCGCCGGGCGGTTCTATTCGGCGGACAACCTGCTCGGGACCTCGACCCTCGCGTCGGTCGCAGCGCCGGCAAATCCGGTCAAGCTCTTCACCATGCGGACCGCGACGGGCGGGGGGTCGTACTGCACCGCGACTTCCGGCGACGGCTGCGCCGACGGTCGGGCCAATCGTTCGATCGGAACGCTGAGCCTCGGCGCGCTGCCGTCCACCCTCAGCGCACCGGCGGGATGGGGCGGATACCTCGTCCGGCTCTCGAACTACGCGGACACCGTGACCGCGGAGTCGGGCATCGGTGCCGAGACCCCAAGCGTCGCGTTCGGATCGACCGCACCCACGATCTCGTACTGGAACGGAAGCGGGTACACGACGCTGACCCTCACGACCGGAAGTTCGGCCGCGATCCCGGCGAGCGCCGTCGACCGGACATGGACCGTTGCCGGGACGGCGGTTCGGGTCCAGCTGATTCCGAGCCTCACCACCGGCGGCACCAGCACGACCGACTCGGCTGCGTCGAGCGGCACGGCGACCCGCACCAGCGCGAGCGCAACCGCGGCGTCACCCATCAGCGGCTCGATCCATCTCATCGCGACCTCCGGGACCGACACCATCGCGGACCTCACCATCTCGATCGACCTCGGATCCTCGACGGCGAACACCTCCTACACGGCGGCACCCAGTGCGGGCTGACCGCGCCCATCCGGCGACTGGGCGCGATCAGCGCGGGACAACGATCACCGAGCTCGTGGTCGTGATCGGACTGATGTCGATGGTGCTCGCCGCAGTCCTGAGCCTCCTGACCACCGGCGACGAAACGCTCGCCAAGATCGGTGCCCGAGCCATCTCGAACGACCAGGCCCGACTCGGGATCGAACAGATCGACCGTCAGGTCCGCTCGGGGAACCTCCTGTACGACCCGGCAACCGAGAACAACGCGGCCCTCGGGATCTCACCCGGGCTCGGGCTCCGCATCTACACCCAGTCCAACTCCGTCCAGCGATGCCGGCAATGGCGTATCTCCAACGAGCAGCTCCAGACCCGGGCGTGGTCGACCACCTGGGCGGTCGACGGCAACGTCACCGGTTGGCGCACCGTTGCCGAAGGGATCAAGAACACCAGTTCTCAGCCCGCGTTCTCCTTCGCGCCCGGCTCCGCCGGGCGCACGTTGACCGTGGACCTCTTCGTCAACACCACCCACTCCAAGGCCGGCGATGTGGAGATCCGGACGTCGGTGACCGGCCGAAACACCCAGTACGGCTACCCCACCAGTGTCTGCAGCACCACGCCCTCATAGAGGAGAAACCAGGTCCACCATGTTCAAGCTCATGCGACAACGAGAAGAAAGCGGCATCGCGCTGGTCACGGTGATCCTCATCAGCGCCGCGGTCGCGACCATGACGATCGTCGCCGCGTCGATGTCGGTCCACGCCCTCAACTCGACGAGCCAGGGTCGCCGACGGATCCAGGCAACGCCCGCGGCGGAGGCCGGCGTCGATCTCGCGGTCTCCCAGCTCGGCCAGAAGACCTACCCCGAAATGCCGTGCACGCTGAACGGGACGTTGTCGACTCAGCCGAGTCAGGCGTCCTACTCGGTCGCCTTGACGTACTACTCGACCTTCCCCATCTCTGGCAGCGGGATGACCTGTCCCCTCACGTCCCCCCCGGCCGCCGTCGAGATCGTGTCCACCGGCTCGACCACCAATGGCGGGTACGGCCGACCGCAGATGGAAGCGCTGGTGCAACTCACGAGCGTGCCCACCACCGGCCTCACCAAGGCGATTTTCTCGGATCAGATCTTCTGGCCGCAGAACGCGACCACGGTGTCGGGCAACAGCGGCAACGACGCCAACATTTACTCGAACAGCAACATCAAGTGCGCGGGAACGCTCACCGCGAGCGGCTCGATGTACGCGCAAGGCGTGATCGGCGGAACGGCACCCGACGGCGCTTCCGGCCGGAAGTGTCGGGCTGTGGTCGACGTCTACGCCAAGGGCAACGTCGATGTTTCCAGCTCGTTCACCGTCGGGCACGACGTCGTTTCTTCCGACGGATCGATCACCATGGGCGGCGGCTACACCGTGACCCACGATGCGAAGGCCGCCACCACCAACACCGGCGGGACCGTGCTCGGGAGCCGCTTGTCGAGCCAGTCCGGCATCGCCGATCCACCGATCGAGACCATGCCCGCGATCAACTACGTGCCCGGCGCGTGGACCGGATGGGACGTCCGCGACAAGGGCACCAGCTGCGCCAATGTGCAGACCGATATCGCAAGCATGCATACGGCCACTCAGAAGCGGCTCCTGATCGTCAGCGGCAGCTGCATGGTCTCGTTGCCGAGCGGAGGTTCCGGATCCCAGACCAAGCTGGCCCAGGACCTCGCCATCATCGCAGAGGGTGGGATCAAGGAATCCGGTGAGATGTGGTTCGGGTCGACCAACTCGACCCGCCACCAGCTCTACCTCATCGTGCCGTCGAGCGCGGTGACCGCGTCGTCGCCCTGCAACTACAACCTGTCGACGCCCGACAGCACCGGCGCGCACGACATCGACATCAAAGGTGAACTCTGGAACCTCTCCGACGCACTCGACATCTTCATGTTCAGCCCGTGCAAGGTGCTCATCGAGAACTCCACCCACAACTTCGCGGGTCAGATCTACGCGAAGGAGGTCATGTTCAAGAACAACACCTCGCTGTCCTACGTTCCGTTCAGCGTCCCCGGATTGACCACTGCCTCGTCGGGACTGTTCACCACCCAGGTCATCTACAAGCGGGAGACCGGGAGCGGCTGACCGCCGTGGGTTCCGCCCGGCGCGGAACGCCACCCACCGTTGTTGGTCCTCGCGACCTCGTAGCGAGAACGCGTTCTACCCCATTAGGGTGCGCGCCCATGACCGGGGCCGGCAACGCAGACACGCGGTCCGAACGCGACCTGGAGACGGCCGCGCGCCGAGCCCGCATGGTTGCGGCCGCGGTCGAGTTGGCGGTCAACGGTGGCTACGAAGCGGTGCAGATGCGCGACGTCGCGGCCCGGGCCGAGGTCGCCTTGGGCACGCTCTACCGGCACTACCCGTCGAAGGACCACCTGCTCCTCGCCGCCCTCGCGGAGCAGGCCGACGCGTTGCGGGAACGTATGGCGCAGCGTCCGCCCGAAGGGGCCGACGCGGCGGCGCGGACGGCCGACGTCCTCCACCGAGCGACGCGCGCGCTGGCCCGCCGCCCCGACCTGACCGCGGCGCTGGTCATCGCGCTCACGTCCCCCGAGGGCGACACCGCGCCGCACAAGCACGAAGTGGAGACGATCCTGCGCGCCATCATCACGACCGCCATCGCCGGCGCCGACATCGGCGATCCGGACGGCGTGGTGCGCACCCTCGGCTACGTGTGGCTCGCCGTGCTTTCGGCGTGGGTCGGAGGCACGCTCGACACCGCGCAGATGGATCTCGACCTCGCGACCGCGGCCCGGCTGCTGCTCGGGCCGGGAGTGCAGTAGCCGTCAGCGGACCCGGGCGAGGATCTCGTCGCCGATCAACGCGGCGTTGACCGGATCGGTCGAGTCGATCGGCCCGAGGATCACCCATTCGGCTCCGGCGTCGCGATAGCGCGCCAAGGATGCCGCGACGGCCGACGGTCCCCCCACGATCGTCGACGCGCCCGCGCCGAGGCGCTGTGCCTTCTCGCGGGCGGAATCGTCGTCGCGGTCGAGCACCGCCAGGCCGCCCCAGCTCATGGTGAAGTTCGCCGGGTCGGGGTTGAGCCGCTCGACGAGGTTGCGCACCTCGGTCGCTTCCGCGGCGAAGTGGTCGAGGTCCGCGCCCCAACGGTTCCATCCGGCGGAACTCTCCGCCGCGATGAGCCCGACGTGCCGAGCGCGCCCGCCGACCCATGCCGGGTACGGGCGGTCGGCGAGTTCGCGCAGGGCCGCCCGGAGGCGCTTCACGCGGTCGAGTTCGGTTCCCATGTCGAGACCGAACGTCTCCATCTCCGGCCGGCTCTCCTCGTCTCCGGCGCCGATGCCGACCACGAGCCGGGGGCCGGCGATACGCATGACGGTGTCGAGCGCGACCGCCAGCGTGGCCGGCGGTCGGAGTGACGCCCGCACCACCAGCGTCCCGAGGGTGATGCGCTCGGTTTCGGCCGCAAGCGCACCGAGGAGCGCCGTGCACTCGAGCGCGGGACGCATCTCGCCGTCCTGACCCAGCCGGAAGAGGTGGTCGTAGACGAAGATGCCGTCGATGCCTGCCGCCTCGGCCGCGGCCGCGACGCGCAGGGGCACCTCGGGATCCTCGGTGAACGACGGGAGGGTGAGGCCGACCTTCATACGGACTTCGTCTCGGCCGCAGCGGTGTCGAGGGCCAGGATCGCGGCGCCGATCACCCCGGCCCGCTCACCGAGGGTGGCCGGCACGATCTCCGGCGTGGTCCGGTAGGTGGCACCCTCGACGTGGCCGAGGAAGTGGCGGCGGATCGGACCGAGGAACAACTCGCCGTCGTTCACCAGGCCCCCGGCGATCGCAATGACGCCGGGATCGAAGATGTTGGCCAGCCCGACGAGACCGATCGCGACGTTGAACGCGTACGCATCGATGAGGGTGAGCGCTTCGGTGTCGCCGGCGTGGCCGGCCGCCGAGACGTGCGGGCCCGCGACCGCGGCCGCGTCGCCCCCGGCCGCGTCGAGCACCGCGGCGAGTTCGCCCTGCGCCACCGCGGCCCGCGCCATCTGCCCCAGCGCGGTGCCGGATGCCATCGCCTCCCAGTGCCCGCGCTCACCGCACGCACACATCGGGCCGTTCGGGTCGATCTGGAAGTGCCCGACCTCGGCGGCGAATCCGTGGGCACCGCGCAACACCTTGCCGTTGACGACCACCCCGCCGCCGATCCCGGTACCGAGCGTGATGACCATCGCGTCCGACATCCCGCGTGCGGCACCGAACCGCACCTCCGCGTACGCGGCGACGTTGGCATCGTTGTCGACGACGGTCGGCAGTCCGATCGCCTGCTGCACGTCGGCGCGGACCGCGGTGGAGCGGAAGGCCGGCACGTTCGGCGCGTAGTGGATCGCCCCGTCGAGGTCGACCATGCCCGCGGCGCCGATCCCGACGGTGACCACATCGGAACGCCGTGACCGGAGTTCGGTGGTGGTGGTGACGATGGCGTCGAGCAGCCCGGCCCACGAACCGGTGGGCGACGGCACCCGATGTTCCTCGAGGACGGCGCCCTCGTCGTCCACGACCGCGCCGAGCACCTTGGTGCCCCCGATGTCGAGGCCGATACCGACCCGGCCCGTCACAAGTCGGGGTTCCGGTGCAGGTACGCGACATCGCCTGCGTCCGGGTCGATGTCGTCGACCCGCGCCGCGTCGGCACGCAGCGTGTTCCGTTCCCGCATGGCCTCTCGCTGTTGGGCGAGGACGGCCTCGGTCGCGTCGACGAGCACCTTCACCGTCAACACCACCTCGTGGGCGGCGGCGACCAGGTGCTCGGCCGCCTCCGGTTGGGCCTCGCTCAGCCCTTCGACCAGGGCGAGCAGGGTGGCGAACCCACCCGCGGCGACCCCGGCCGGATCGGACCCGGTCGCCCCCGCGGGGTCGGCGTCGGGCTCGCGCCAGCCCGGGCCGAGATCGTCGGCCGCCGAGTCGGCGCCGTGATCGAAGAAGGGGTTTCGGCGTGGGGTGCCGGGATCACGCATGACGGCGCAGGTTACTGCCGGGCACCCTCGACTGCCTTCTTCAACTCCCGCAATGCCGTCCCCATGATCATCCCGGCCGCGCGCCGCTTGATGAGGCCGGGGAGCGGAATGGAGAGATCGACGACGAGGTCGTAGTGGACGCGGGTCGCGTCACCCTCGGATTCGAAGCGGTAGGTGCCGTCGAGTTGGCGCAACTTCTCGCCCGAGTCGAGGACCCACGAGAACGAACCCGGCATGGCCGCGTAGTCGTACTTCAGGACGTACTTGAAGCTCTGGCCCATGGCGGCCGCCCGGAACTCGACGAGCGATCCCCGGCCCTCGGCGTCGCGCGCCTGGATCGTGACCTGCTTGAGGTCACGTGCCCAGCTCGGGTACTGCTCGAAGTCGAGCACCACGGCCAGACATTCGTCGATCGACGCGTCGATGCGAATCCGTTCATTGGCGTGTTCGGCCATCGGCCCCCCTTTGGATTCCCCCACGTTGCCGCGCGGAACGGTCCGGCCGCAACGGCCGGGAAACTTGGCGGAGTTCCGGCCGCAGCGGGAAGCAGCCGTAGCGGGCGCCCCACAACCCGACGAACCCCAGGCTCAACATCGGGACCAATACCGCGAACGGGTTCGAAGTCGCCGCCACGACGGTGATCACGAGACTCAGCGCGAAGGACAGATACAGCTGGCGTCGGGCGGGCCGGTCCACCGTTCCTTCGACGAGGAACAGGCTGCCGACCGCGATGTCGTCGCCCTGCGCGCTGCGTGATACCGCCATGGCGAAGGCCCAGATCCACACGCCGAGCGAGATCGCGAAGAGGACCAGGCACACGGCGGCGGCCAGGCGGTCGGTACCACCGGAACCGAGCGCGAGTGGCAGGGACCCGGCGAGGAAGACTCCATTGCTCACCCACGAGGCGAGAATGATGCGCTTGCCCGCGGTCCGTTCCACGGCGCGAGGCTAACCCCCGTCCGCGACAGGAGATGCAGCGATGGGACCATTCACCGATCGGTCGACCGACGTGGACTGCGGCGCGGTCTACGCCCGCACGCGTGCGCGATTCGTCACGCTGGTGGAGTCGCTCGACGCCGAGGAGTTGGCCACCACCGTTCCGGCGACACCGGCGTGGAGCGTGCAGGACGCGCTGGCCCACGTCGTGGGCCTCGCCGCCGACCTGAACACCGGCATGATCGAGATCGCCGATCCCGACGCGTGGACCGCGCATCAGGTCGAGAGCCGGCGCGGTCGGTCGGTGGCCGAGATCGTGGCCGAATGGGACCGGGAAGCGCCGGCCTTCGAGGAGGGGCTCCGACTGTTCGGGTACTCGGTCGGTGCGCACTTCGCCTGCGACCTCTACGCCCACCTCGAGGACGTCCGCGCCGCGCTCGGGGTCGCCCCCGACCGTGACCCGCTGACCATCCGGGTCGCGCTCGACTTCTACCTCGAGTCCTGGGCCGAGGATCTCGTGGCAGCAGACGAGGGATCGATCGAGATCGTGACGGGCGACGAGCGACGGGTCATCGGATCCGGGACCTCGTTCGCCACCGTCAGCGGTGATCCGTTCGAGATCCTCCGCTCGTGTGGCGGCCGCCGCTCCGCCGACCAGATCCGCGCGCTCAAGTGGACCGGCGACCGCGAACGCGCCATCGCCGGTATGAGTCGATATCCACTGCCCGCGCACAAGCTCCCGGCCTGACGGGTTCAGGCCGCGAGGACGCCTCCCCCGTTCCGCAGCTCAGACGGCGCGCATGCGGTTGTTGCGGGCGTTGTGCTCGACCTCGGCGCGGCCGAGATGCTCCATGAGGGGCGGGACGTACATACCGAACCGGCCGCGCAGTCCCTTCTTGAGGCCGTACCAACCGCCGACCGGGTTCGCGTCCGAGCGCGCCCACGCCTCGACCGTGCCGTCTTTCGCCGGCTTCTGCTCGTCGGCCGAGCCGAGGTCGATCCAGTCGCCGTGGGCCTGGAGCATCGCGTGGAGATCGTCGAGGCAGCGGGCGTCGTAGAGCAGCACCGTCTTCCCGACCGTGCACACGATGACGTCGACTCCGTCGCGCGTGTCGCGGTGCATCGTGTAGTCCGAACTCAGTGGTGGGGTCTTCAGCTTCCAGGGGTCGTCCGGAGTCCCCGACCCACTGCTCATGGCGGTGACGCTCATCGTTCACTCCCTCATCTCGCGAATCGCCAGCATGCCCGACCCGCCCCGGCCCGTGCTCCGAACTCGTCGGGTCAGCGCGCGAGCACGCCGAGATCGCCGGCGGCCAACCGCGCGAGCGGCTCCACCCGGCGGTCGTAGGACCATTCGGCCTCGGCCAACGTGCGGGCGCGGGCACCCATCCGCGCCCGGAGTTCCGGATCGTCGAGTAACTGGAGGAGACGCGTCGCGACGAGGTTCTCGTCGCGCGGTTCCACGACGAACCCGGTCTCACCGTTCAGCACCGCTTCGTGCGAGCCGCCACTCCGACCGGCGACACACGCGAGCCCGGAGGCACCCGCCTCGAGGAACACGATGCCGAAGCCCTCCGCCTCGAGCCCGCGCCAACGGTCGCGACACAACATCGCGAAGACGTCGGCCGCGCGGTGGGCCAACGGGAGTTCGGCGTCCGAGACCCGGCCGAGGAATCGCACCCGACCCGCGACGCCGAGCTTCGCGGCACGGCGCTCGAGGCGCGCCCGGTCGCGGCCACCACCGACCAGGGCGACGACGACGTCGGCCGGGAGGTGCACCAGTGCGTCGAGCAGGACGTCGAAGCCCTTGCGCGGCACCATCCGGCTCGCGCCCAGCACGATGCGCGCGTCGAGGGGCAGCCCGAGCGCGGTGCGCGCCGCGGCCCGCTCCCCCGCGTCGGCTGCGGGCCGGAACCGCGTGGCATCGATTCCCGGAGGGACGACGATGGCCGGCAACACCCGGCCCGCCGCGTGCACTCCCTCGGAGAGGGGATAGCCGCCCGCGGCCACCACGCCCGCGGCCGACCGCAACACATGCCCGAGCAACGGACGCGTCGGGAGGCGACCCGGCACCGTGATCTCCGCGCCGTGGAGCACCACCACGACGGGTGCCGCGCGCAGGCGCGCCACGATGAGGCCGAGGGGCAGTGCGGGGTCCACGAAGATCACATCGGCACCCACCTCACGCGCCAGTGCGTCGACATCGCGGGCCAGGCCCGGGCTCGGCAGCAGCACCTTCTCCCGGCGGCGCACGATCCGGAACGACTGGCCGGCATCCCACGCGGCCGCACCGGCGTAGGGCGTGGTCATGACCGTCGTCTCGCCCGGAGGGAGCCGCCGCCACAGCTCCCAGAGGTACGACTGGATGCCACCGATCTTCGGCGGGAAGTCGTTGGTGACGAGGAGCGACGTCACGTGCCCGGCTCGGGCTCGGGGATCTCGAGGTTGGCGTGGACCGCCGCATGGGCCTCGCGGACGCGTGGATCGACACCGCTCCACAGGAGACCGAGGCCGATCAGTGCGAACACCGCACCCGCGAGGAACCCGCCCCGGTAACTCGAGAACGAGACCACGACGCCGACGATCAGCGAACCGAGACCCTGGGACGCGTCGAAGAAGGTGGAGAAGGTGCCGACCACCGACGCGCGTTGCGCCTCGTCGACGCCCATGAGCGCGAGCGTCATCAGGTTCGTGTACATCATCGACATCCCGAAGGCGAAGATCGCCGTACCCACGATCAGGCCCGGGACACTCGGCCACGCCGCGATCACGATCATCGCGATCGCCGCACCCCCGAGGGCCAGCGTCCCGCCACGCAACGGGCCGAGCGAGTCAGGCAGGCGCGCGCCGAACACGCGGATCGCGAGGACCAGTCCGCCGTACAACAGGAAGTACCCGCCGACGCTGTGCACGCCGATCGTGCCCCCGTAGAGCTTGAGGAACTCCGTGTACCCCGCGAGCGCGATCAGACCGAGGAACATCATGAGCCCCGGCAGGATCGCCGAGCGGTGCAGGAGCGGCAGGCCGGTCGGTGGCGCGACCTCCGGCCTCGTCTCGCGCGTCATCGTCCCGAGCAGGGTGGCGAGGCCTGCAAAGCTCGCGGCCACGATCCAGACGGCATCGGATCCCCAGGCCGAATCGATGGTCTCACCGATGAACGGGCCGAACGCCAGGCCGCTGTACACCGCGACCGACCAGTACGAGATCGCCTCACCTCGCCGGTCGACGGGCGCGAGATCGGTGATCATCGTCGCCGCCCCGACGAAGAACGCGGCCTCGCCGATGCCACCGAGGAGCCGAAACACGACGAGCAACGGCAGGGTGGTCGCCCACACGTAGGCGAGCGTCGTGACCGAGACGATCGCCGCGCCGCCGATCACCAACGGCCGGCGGCCCATCCGGTCACCGAGCCGGCCGGCGAACGGTCGGAGCAACACGGCCCCGAGCGCGAAGGCACCGACCGCCACCCCCACCCCGACGTCGCCCGTGCCGTACTCGCGCTTCGCGAACACCGGAAGCACCGCGATGCCCGTGCCGAGGGCGATGAAGTAGAGCGCGCCGCTCGTCGTGACCAGCACGAACTGGGCGGTGAGGAACCGCTCGCGGGATCGGGTCACGGGACTAGGGGTTCTCGGCCGCGAACGCGAGCGCGTCCGCGAACGACGCCCGATCGGCGATCATGCGTCGGTACTGGATCACGCGTCGGGGTTGGGAGAATCCGAGGACCCCACTCACCCGCCCGCCGCGTTCGAAGATCGCGACGAACCGATCCTCTTCGGTGGAACCGTGGACGATCTCCATCGGGTCGTCGCCACCGAAGCGGCCCGCGGACTGGATCTTCACGTCGTACTGGTCGGACCAGACGAACGGCACGGTCGCGAACTCGGACGCATCGTCACCGCGGAGCAGGGTCAGCGCGGCGTGGTTCCCCTGCTCGGCTGCGTTGGTCCAGTGTTCGATCCGCATGACCTCACCGTCGAAGGTCGGGTTCGGCCACCGGCACACGTCACCGGCAGCGACCACGCCCGGCGCGGCGCGCAGAGCGGCGTCACACAGCACGCCGTTGTCGACGGTCAGGCCCGAGCCCGAGAGCCAGTCGGTGGTCGGGGCGGCGCCGATCGCGACGAGCACCGCATCGCACTCGACCACGGAACCGTCGACGAGGTGCACCCGTTCGACCCGATCGTCACCTGCGATGGAGTCGACACCGACACCGAGCCGGAGGTCGACGCCGTGCGCGTGGTGCAGTCGGGCGAGGACCTCACCGATCCGGACCCCGACGCCACGCACCATCGGCTGCGGCAGCGCCTCGAGCACCGTGACCTCGCGGCCTTTCGTGCGGGCCGTCGCCGCCACCTCCGCCCCGATGAATCCGGCCCCGATCACGCAAAGACGGGCGCCGTCGTCGATCCGGCGGGCGAGCGCGTCGGCATCGCCGACCGTCCGCAGGGTGTGGATGCCGTCGAGGTCGGGCTGATCTGGCAGTCGGCGGGGGGACGACCCCGTCGCGATCACGAGCCCGTCGTACTCGAGTGTCACATCCCCGACGCCCACGGTCCGGGCGACGATGTCGAGCGAGTGCGCCGGTTCACCCAGGCACAGCGTGAGGTCGAGGTCGGCCAGGCCGGTCCGACTCAGCGCGAGTGATGCCCGGTCGGCGGCGCCGGCCAGATACTCCTTCGAGAGCGGCGGCCGGTCGTACGGCTCGTCGGGCTCGGCGCCGACCAGGGTCAGGCGGCCCGAGAACCCCTCCCGCCGCAGCGCCTCGCTCGCCCGCAACCCCGCGAGCGACGCCCCGACGACGACAACGGATTGCAACGGGTCGTGGTCCAAGGGGTCAGGCGAGCGAGATCGCGCCCGTGGGGCAGGTGCGGATCGCTTCCTCGACCGCGGGGCGCTGCTCCTCGCCCGGCTCCTCCTGGAGGACGTAGAGGAAGTTGTCGTCGCGCACCTCGAACACGTCGGGGGCGACGGCCATACACACGGCGTTGCTCTTGCACTTGTCGAAATCGACGACGATCTTCATCGTGATCCTCCTGACCGGTGGGTCGCAGGGAAGCGGTGCGGGCACCCTACCGGACGTGCGCGAAAGCTGACTGCGGCAGTGCTCCTCATGAACCGAATCGGCGCTGGCATACTGACGGCCCGTCAGCCTCACTCCACAGATCGGATCGCCTGTGCCCGCGCGCCCCGCCGCCGCCCCGGACCGCACTGCTCTCGACGTCTCCTCTCTCGACGTCTCGGGACGGCCGCTCGCCCTTCGTGACGTCGACCTCGACGCGTTCCTGCACCCGAAGTCGATCGCGCTCATCGGCGCGTCGGAGCAGTCGGCCAAGCCCAACACGGCGATGACCCGCAAGTTCGACGCGTGGGCCCGCGCCAACGGTGCCGCGTTCTATCCGGTGCACCCGAAGTACGAGACGATCCTCGGCCACCCGGTGTACGCATCGTTGGCGGATGTCCCCGGTGAGATCGACCTCGCGATCATCCTCACGGGCAAGGCGGTCGACACGTTCGAGGAGGTGCTCGCGAGCTCGGCGAAGTTCGCGGTCATCTTCGCCGCCGGCTTCAGTGAGACGGGCAAGGACGGCGCCAAACTCGAACAGCGGCTCGAGCAGTTGGTCGCGAGCGGGAACGTGCGCCTCCTCGGGCCGAACACCAACCTCAACGCGTTCGAGGACTTCCGCCAGGATCTCGCGGGTCCGTCGATCGCACTGGTCACGCAGTCGGGCCACCAGGGTCGGCCGGTGTTCCAGGGTCAGGAGATCGGGATCCGACTCACCCACTGGGCTCCGACCGGCAACGAGGTCGACCTCGAGTTCGCCGACTTCACCGCGTACTTCGCGGAGCAGCCCGAGGTCGGCGTGATCGCCTGCTACATCGAAGGGTTCAAGGACGGCCGCACGTTGATGCTCGCGGCCGATCACGCCGCGTCGCTCCACAAGCCGATCGTCATGGTCAAGGTCGGCCGCACCGACGAAGGTGCCTCGATGGCCCAGAGCCACACCGGCCACCTCACCGGCTCCGACGCCATCACCGCGGCTGTCTTCCGTCAGTTCGGCGTCACGCGGGTCGACGGTCTCGACGAGTTGCTCGAAGTCTCGGCCGGCCTGGCACGCACGCGTCCCGACCGGGTTCCGGACTGGGCGAAGAAGGGTCGCGAGCCGGGCGTCTGCGTCTACGCGATCTCGGGTGGGACCGGCGCGCACATCGCCGACATGATCTCCGCGGCGGGCCTCGCGCTCCCCGACCTCACGAAGGCCACGCAGAAGAAACTTCACGACGGCCTCATCCCGGCGTACCTCCGCGTGAGCAACCCGGTCGACTGCGGTGGCCCGCCGGTGGCCGACGAACGCGGCCGCAAGATCCTCGACGCCATCGTCGCCGACCCGAAGGTCGACATCGTCGTGGTGCCGATCACCGGCGCGGTCGCGATGTTCAGCAAGCCGTTCACCCGCGATCTCGTCGAGGTGGCCAAGACGACGGACAAGCCGATCCTGGTCGTGTGGGGTGCTCCCCCGGGAACCGACGACACCTACTACTTCCACCTGCTCGACGGTGGACTCCCGGTGTTCCGCACGTTCGGGACCTGCGTGACCACGGCCCGCGCCTACGTGGACTACTGGCGCTTCGCGGCCCACCACCGCTCGCCGTTCCTCGACGCACCGACCAAGCCCCTCGCGGCGGCGAAGCAGGCACGCGCCATCATCGAGTCCGCCGCGCCCGGTACCGCGCTCAGCGAGTGGCAGAGCAAGCAGGTCCTCGCCGCCTACGGCATCAAGAGTTCCAAGGACGTGCTCTGCAACTCGGCCGCCGAGGCGGTCAAGGCCGCCGGCGCGATCGGATACCCCGTCGTCATGAAGGTCTCCTCGCCCGACCTGCTCCACAAGAGCGACCTCGGGCTGGTGAAGGTCGGCGTCGCGAGCGCCAGGGACGTGCGCGCCGCCTACGACGAACTGACGACCAGGGCGAAGCGGGCCGGCGGCAAGCAGGTGCGGCTCGACGGCGTGCTCGTGAGCGAACTCGTCAGCGGCGGCGTCGAGACGGTCGTCGGCATCTCCCAGGACGACCTGTTCGGACCGGTGGTCATGGCGGGACTCGGCGGGATCTTCGTCGAGGTCCTCGGCGACGTCACGTTCCGGGTCCCGCCCTTCGGCGACGACCAGGCGGCCGCGATGCTCACCGAACTCGCGGGCGAGAAGATGCTCGACGGTGTCCGCGGCGCCAAACCGGCGGATCGCGCGGCACTCGTCGCCGTGATCATGAAGGTGCAGCGGATGGCGATGGACCTCGCCGATGTGATCGGCGAACTCGACATCAACCCGCTCGTCGTCAAGCCGCGCGGCGCAGTCGCCCTCGATGCCTTGATCGTCCGGAAGGGAACCAAGTGATGGACTCGGAAACCCTCGCCAAAGCGGAGGCCGAGCTCACCTCGGAACTCGTCGACGGCGTGCTCTGGCTCACCATCAACCGGCCGGATTCGTCGAACTCGATCCCGTTCTACGTGCGCGACCGTCTGATCGAACACTTCGCGTCGGCCCACAGCGACCTCGCGGTCCGGTGCATCGTCCTGACCGCGGCGGGAGAACGGCACTTCTGTACCGGGTCGGACCTGCGGGTGCGACCCCCGGCACCACCCAAGCCCGACGGCGCGCCCGACTTCGTCGCCGGCAGCGCGGTCCACATGATGCGCACGGGGTTCCAGCAGCTCATGGAGAAGATGCAGGACTGCCAGAAGCCGATCATCGTCGCGCTCAACGGCACTGCGGCCGGAGGCGGCGCGATGTTGACGCTCGCCGCCGACCTCGTGATCGCGGCCGACACCGCCAAGATCGTCGACGTGTTCACCAAGCAGGCACTGATCCCGGACGGCGGCTTCATGTACCTGCTGCCCCGTATCGTCGGCACGCACAAAGCCGCGCAGATCGTGTTCCTCGGCGACACCATCTCCGCGACCGAGGCCGCCGAACTCGGCATCGTGAACCGCGTGGTGCCGGCCGCCGAACTCCACGACGCGACCGCCGAGTGGGCGAACCGCATCGCGGCCAAGCCCACCAAGGTGCTCGGCTGGGCGAAGAAGCTGCTGCACGACGCGACCGAGGTCCCGCGCGTCGCGACGCTCGAGAACGAGGCGATGTTCATCGAGTTGAACCAGGGCACCGACGACGGCAAGGAACGCATGGCCGCGATGATGGAGAAGCGCGACCCCGTCTGGCGCGGCTGGTGACCGTCACCCTCCAAGATCAGTGTGCCGTGGTCGGGATCGGGCAGACGGCGTACGGCAAGGGACTCCCCGACACCGAGTTGTCGCTCGCATGTCAGGCCATCAGCGCGGCGATCGACGATGCGGGCCTCCTGCCGTCCGACGTCGACGGCATTGCGATGTTCTCCATGGAGGAAGGGCGCGAGGTGGACGTCGCCCGCAACGTGGGCTTCGGTGACGTCACCTACTTCTCCGAGGTCGGTTACGGCGGCGGTGCCGGATGCGGCGTCGTGGGTCAGGCCGCCATGGCCGTGGCGACCGGGCAGTGTCAGGTGGCGGTCGCCTGGCGCGCCCGCAAGCGCGCGGCCAAGACGAGCCGCCCATGGGCCCAGGTCTCGGAGCGGCTCGCCGGCCATCAGCAGTGGAGCCGGCCGTTCGGCGTGATCCGTCCGGTCGACGAGATCGCGATGCTCACCCGCCGGGCCATGCACCAGTACGGCTACACGCGTGACCACCTCGCGAACGTCGCGCTCGCGTTTCGCAAGCATGCCAATCGGAATCCGATCGCGACGATGCACGACAAGGAACTCACTCGCGAGCAATACATGGACGCGCGGTGGATCTCCGAACCGCTGTGCCTCTTCGACAACTGCCTCGAGACCGATGGCGCCCTCGCGGTGGTGATCACGAGCGCGGCGCGCGCGAAGGACCTGCCGCAGCCGCCGGCCTACATCCACTCCTTCGCGCAGAGCATCCCGCAGCAGCACCAGGTGATGACCAACTACTTCAACGACGACCCGCTGGTCGGGCCGTCGTGGGCGTGCGCGGAGTTGCTGTGGGCGCGGAGCGACTTCACGCCGGCCGACGTACCGGTGGCGCAGCTCTACGACGCGTTCAGTCCGCTGATCCCACTCTCGTTGGAGGGCTACGGGTTCTGCGGGCGCGGCGAGGGCGGGGCGTTCACCGACGACGGCGCGCTGGAGTGGCCCCACGGACGCCTGCCCACCAACACGTCCGGGGGCGGGATGTCGGAGGCGTACGTACACGGTTTCAACCTGGTGCTCGAGGGCGTCCGCCAGATCCGCGGCACCTCGTCGAACCAGGTCGCCGACCCCGCCTGCTCGCTCGTCACGAGCGGCGAGGGCGTCCCCACATCCGCGATCCTGTTCCGGGCGTAGCGATGTCCGGCTTCCTCCTCCCCGATCTCGACGACGAGACCGCAGCCGCGTTCTGGGCCGGCACCGCACGCGGCGAGCTACTCGTCCAGGCGTGCGGAGCATGTGGGCGCTGGCGGATGCCGCCCCGCCCGATGTGCCCGTACTGTCAGTCGATCAGCGTCACCTGGATCCCGACGAGCGGGCGCGGCACGATCTGGTCGTTCATCGTCCCCCACCCTCCGCTGCTGCCCGCGTACGCGGAGCTGGCACCGTACAACGCGGTGATCGTCGCCCTCGACGAGGATCCGTCGATCCGATTCGTCGGCAACCTGGTGACCGGTGCGGACGGAGCGATCAACGAGGTCGATCCTGGGGCCATCACGATCGGTGAAGCCGTCCAGGTCGTGTTCGCACGGGTGGACGACGTCTCGCTCCCCCGCTGGGTGCGCGCCTAGCGACCGAGCGGGTGCCGCGACGCCTGCAGCGACTCGATGGTCTCGGCAAGCAACTGCAACTGCCGCGGATCGAGATGGTCGATGAAACTCCGGCGCACCGCGGTCACGTGCGTGGGCGCGGCACCTTCGAGTTTTCGCATCCCGTCGTCGGTGAGCACGGCGAGCATGGCGCGGCGGTCACACGGCGACGGTTCCCGGGCGACGAGTCCCTGACGCACGAGGCCGTCGATCCGACGAGTGAGGCCACTCGGTGACAGGCGCAACGCCTGCGCGAGGTCGCACATCCGCAGCCGGTGGCCGTCGGCTTCGGAGAGGTGCACGAGCACGCCGTACTCCCCCTCGGTGATGCCGTGATCCCGCAGCAGGGCCTCTTCCTGCTCGGCCTGGAGTTCCACGATGAGCTGGATCATGGCCCGCCACGTCCGCATCTCTTCCGGCGAGAGCCAGTGGGCCGCTTCGCCTGGCGCATCCTCGGCGGTGTCCCCCGCGGGTTGGGTCGTCGTGGTCGCCGGATCCATGACCCTCATGGTACCCGCACAGACTTTTCTTGTGCGAACTATTGCGTAGCGAAGTTTCTTGTGCAATACTTTGCTACGCAAGCATCTATCGAGGAGGAACTCATGAGCACTGCAACCGCCCCCCGCACCGGCGCACTCGCCGATCTCACCCCCGGCGTCTGGACCGTCGACCCCATCCACTCGACGATCGGATTCACCGCCCGCCACCTGATGATCACCAAGGTGCACGGCCACTTCACCGACTTCGACGGCACCGTGACGATCGCGGAGGATCCACTCGCCTCCACGCTCGAGGCCAACGTGCGCCTCGGATCCGTCGACACGGGGAGCGCCGATCGTGACGGACACCTGCGGACGGCCGACTTCTTCGACGTCGAGCACCACCCCGAGATGACGTTGCGCTCGACCGAGATCGTCGAGCAGGGCGGCGACTACGCCCTCGAGGGCGACCTGACGATCGCGGGTCAGACCCACCCGGTCACCTTCGCCCTCGAGTTCGACGGCGTCACGTTGGACCCCTACGGCAACACGAAGGCCGGCTTCGCGGCGACCGCGGAGATCAACCGCAGCGACTGGGGCCTCACCTTCAACATGGCCCTCGAGACGGGCGGCGTCGTGGTCTCGGAGAAGATCAAGATCGAACTCGACGTCCAGCTCGTACGCAGCTGACGGACCCGACCCGGACACCCGCCCGACCGGAGACTCGGTCGGGCGGGCCGTCGCACCGGTCAACTGTTTCGGCGGTCAATCCGTCCGGCGGATGATCCCCTCGCGGTTCGCGATCGCGACTGCCTCGAGCTTCGAGTGCGCGTTGAGTTTGCCGAGCAGGCCCTGCACGTGGTTCCGGACGGTGTGCACGCTGACGATGAGTTGCTCGGCGATCTCGCGGTTGCTCAGACCGTCGGCGAGGAAGCCGAGGATTTCGCGCTCGCGTGCGGTGAGGTCGTCTCCCAGCCGGTGGTAGGCCCGTCGGACCCGTGGCAGCAGGTGCGCGAGCATCGTCGACTGGACGTAGGACTCACCCCCGGCCACGACACGAATCGCAGTCACCAGTTCGTCGGCCGCCCGGTCCTTGGTGAGGAACCCGGCGCAGCCCGCGTCGATCGACGCAACCAACGAACGCTCGTCGCTCGCACCGCTGAGGATCAGGACATGCGTCCACGGGCGTGCGTCGCGCAGTCGCTGACACAAGGTTGTGCCATCACCGTCGGGCAGCTTGAGGTCGAGAATCGCCACATCCGGTTCGAGCGCACCCAGCGCCAGCCCGTCCACTGCGGTTCCCGCGGTGCCCACGACCTCGATGTCGGGTTGCATCTCCAGCACATGGGTGATGGCTTCCACGAACATCTGGTGGTCGTCGACGATGACGACTCGCAGTTTGACCTCTTCACCCGGTACTGACTCGGTCATGGGATCCGCATCACTCCTGCTCACGACGTTGTCGGTCATCCGGTGACCTGATCGAGCACGCTGCGGACGTGTTCGAGCAGCGTGGCCTCCGAGAACGGTTTTTCGAGCAACGTCATCCCTGCCTCCAACCGGCCGCGTGAACCCAGTGCGGGCGCTGCGAACCCGGACATGAACAGCACCCGGATTCCCCTGCGCAACTCGCGCACACGTGATGCGACATCGACGCCCGACATCTGCGGCATGACCACGTCGGTCAGCAACAGGTCGATCGGCCCGCCGTGAGCCCGCGCGAGTTCGATCGCCTCGGGTCCGTTCGCCGCGATGATCACCTCGAAGCCGTTCCGGACGAGGAGTCGGCGCGTGGCTTCGCGCAGCGCATCCTCGTCCTCGACCACGAGGACCGTCTCGACCGCGGGGCGGGTTTCGCCCGCCGGCGGCGGTGAGTCCGCGTCGACGGGCGCGTCCGAGACCGGCAGCCAGATCGTGACCGTCGTCCCCCGGCCGGGCTCGGACTCGATGGTCCCGACCCCGCCGGCCTGCGCGACGACGCCGTACACCGTCGCCAGGCCGAGCCCCGATCCTTCGCCCTTGCCCTTGGTCGTGAAGAACGGTTCGAACACCCGGGCGACCACCGTCGGCTCCATACCCACCCCGGTGTCGGTCACGCGCAGGCAGACGCAGTCGCCCTGCAGCACGATGTCACCGTCACCGGGCATGGGGCGGTCGACCAGCACGTTCTGGGTCTCGATCGTCAGCCGGCCGCCGCCCACCATCGCGTCCCGCGCGTTCACCGCCAGATTCACGAGCACCTGCTCGATCTGACCGGGGTCGGCCAGGACCGGATGCAGCCGCTCGCCCAGGGCGATCGACAGCTCGACCTGTTCTCCGAGCGTCCGCCGGAGCAGGTGCTCGAGATCGGAGACGACGGCATTGACGTCGAGGAGCTGCGGGCGGACGACCTCGCGCCGGGCGAACGCCAGGAGTTGGTGGGTGAGCCGCGCCGCCCGTTCGGCCGCGTGTTGGATCTCCTCCACGTCCCGACGCGGCCCGGTCCAACGCGCCGGATCCACCTCCGCCGCGGTGGCGAGTTCCGCGGAGACCAACGACGAGTAACTGAGGATCACCCCGAGCAGGTTGTTGAAATCGTGCGCGACACCACCGGCGAGCTGACCCAGGCTCTCGAGCCGCTGCGACTGGTGGAGCTGGGCTTCGAGCCGCTCCCGTTCGGCCTCGGCCATCAGTCGGTGCCGTTCGGCCTGGGCCTCGATCCGCTCGGTCACGTCGCGCACGCCCGCCGACACCAGCGGTCCGTCGTCCGACTCGAACGCCGACAACGAGATCTCCGCCGGGAACTCGCTCCCGTCCTTGCGCCGTCCGGCCAACGCCACTCCCGCGCCCATCGGGCGCGGCCGAGGCTCGATCAGGTAATGGTCGCGGTGCCCCCGGTGGACCCTGCGCGCGTCCTCGGGCACCAGCACGTCGACGGTCTCGCCGACGAGTTCCTCCCGGGAATACCCGAAGAGTCGCTCGGCCTGCTCGTTGACCAGCACGATGCGGCCGGTCGCGTCCACCGCCACGATTGCGTCAGGAGCGGTTTCCACCAGTTGCCGAAGGGTCGAACCGCTGAGAGTCGCCATGCCCACCGTCCCTCACCCCTTTCCGGTCTTGCCAAGGGGTTCAGGCGGACGCTAGTGCAGCTGCACTAGCCAGAAACGGCTCTGCGAAATGTCCGGATCGGGCCATCCACCGCCGACACGTCAGCATGACGACCATCACCACCCGGGCAGCCACCACGAAGGGAGGGGTCGACCCCGTCCACGCCGCAACGACGGGCGTGATCACCCCCCAACCCCCGCCGCCGGTCGTGCTGGTCGTCGACCACGATCCCACCCTGCTCCGCTCACTGCTCTGGTCCTTGCGGTCGGAACGGATCCGGGTCGTCGGGGCGGTCGACGCGGACGAGGCCCTGTCGCTCCTCGAGCGGAACCCGATCGACGTCGTGATCGCCGACGAGGCGACGCCCGGGATACGCGGGTCCACCTTGCTCGCCGAAGTCCGCCGGCGCTATCCGGACACCGGTCGGATTGTGCTCAGAGACACCGCGGGCGTGGTGGGCGTCACCGACGCCGTGGCCAACGCCCCGGACGACGCCCCGATCGACGCCCCGGCCGACCAGCTCCACGTGACGCCGGGCCCCGGCCCGGAACTGATCGCGAGCATCAACGACGTCCTGGCCGAACGGGCTCTCCACGACACCGTCGAGTGCGACGATTCGCGCCACCAGGTCGACGACTGCCGCTTCGACGCCGCGCTCGCCCGGTCCTGGATCGCGCTCCAACCGATCGTCCGCGCCGGGACACACACCGTCTTCGGCCATGAGGTCCTCGTCCGCGGCGACCTGCCCGGCTTCATGACCGCGCCGCAGCTGATCGAGGCGGCGACCGCACGGTCCCGTCTCGTCGACCTCGACCGCGCCGTGCGCCACCACGTCCTCGACATCATCGACCGGCTCCCGCCCCACAGCCGGGTGTTCATCAACCTCGCCCCGGAGTCGCTGCACGACGACGAACTCTTTTGTGACAGCGCGCCACTGCACCGCCACGCCAGTCGCGTCGTCTTCGAGATCGCCGCGGGTGCCCCCATCGACGCGATGCCCGATACCGCGGACCGCCTCGCAGACCTCAAGAACCTCGGCTATCGGATCGCGTTCGACGATTTCTGCGCCGGTGACGCGAGCCTCGCAAGCATGGCGATGCTGCAACCCGAGATCGTCAAGTTCGATCCGGCACTCGTTCGCCAGGTCGAGTGGTCTGCTCCGCACCGCCGACTGCTCGCCTCGGTCATCGCGTCCTGTCGGACCGCCGGTGTCCTCACGCTGGCCGAGGCGGTCGAGACCGACGCCGAAGCCGAGTGTCTTGGCGAACTCGGCTGCGATCTCCTCCAGGGCTACCGGTTCGGGCGGCCGCAGCGCTGGCCGGCGCACCTCCGCGACCTGGTCTGACGGCCGGGACCCGCCGCGTCCCGCCGAACACGAGAGAAGCCCGACCCTCGAGGGGCCGGGCTTCTCTTGCTTGGTACTCGACGGCCGACGGGGGGATCGACCGGAGTGCTGGCGCTACGCCGCCTGACGGGCGGGGTGCGATTCCTTGCCGCGGAGCGACCCGAGGGTCCGCTCCCAGCGCAGTTGGCGCTCGATCCACCGGCGGGCCTCACGACTCGAGGTCCGGCCGGGGATGCCGACGTTCATCTGTGTGCTGGTGGCTGCGTTCATGTTGAGCACCTAGGCTCGATGTCAGGACAGTGAGAGTAAACACTCTCAGTGCGGTCACTGTCAAGATATATGACGACTGTCACATCTCCGAGAGAGATGTCGGTGGTAGACAACCCGGTCGTACGAAGGGGATTCCATGGGATGGCGCATCGACGGCCTCGCACGCGAGGCCGACATCACGGTCGACACCATCCGCTTCTACCAGCGCGAGGGGTTGTTGCCGCCCGCCGAACGCGTCGGACGGACCAAGGAGTACGGACCCGAGCACCTCGAGCGCATCCACCAGATCCGCGATCTCCAGCAACGCCGCTTCTCGCTCGCGGCGATCAAGGCGCTGCTCACCACCGACCGGCAGGATCTCGTCGACGGCATCTTCGCGGGCGAGGGCGGCCTCTCGTATTCGCTCGACGATCTGGTCGAACGGTCGTCGCTCGGCGCGGAGGTCGTCGATCGCCTCAGGGCGGTCGGCCTGCTGCGGGACCCGGCGGAGTTCGGTCGTGCCGCGTACGACTCCACCGATCTCGACATGTTGCGTGCCGCGTCGGAACTGAGCCGGCTCCGCCTCCCGGACGACGTCCTCGTCGAGCTGGCGTCGATCTACGTCGATGGCGTCGAGACCATGCAACGCCAGGTGCTCGAACTGTTCTCCGGCACCCGCGGCCGCTCCTGGGACCCGGAGGAACTCGCCGCGTTCCAGCAGTCCGCCGCCACGGCCGCCGGTCAGCTCCTCCCGCTGGTCACGCGCATCGTCGAGTACGTCCACCAACGGACGTTGCAGCGTCTGACCCTCGGCGCGATCGAGCGGGCCGAGAATCCCTAGAGGTTCCAGATCCCTAGAGGTTCCAGATCCGACGCGCGTTGCCGCCGGTGATCTTGGCCTTCTCCTCGGCGGGAATGTCGTTCATCGTCGCCTCGATGACCTTGCGGGAGTAGGGCCAGTCGTTGCCGTGGTGGGGATAGTCGCTCGACCACATCATGTTGTCGACGCCGACCTGGTGGCGCAGCATGATCCCCGAGCGGTCGGTGATGAACGTCGCCGCGTTGTTCGCGTACCAGTAGTGCGACGGCGGGTGCTGGATCGGCAGGTCGCCCCATCCGCGGTTCCGCCAGTAGCGGTCGTCCAGACACTCGATGAAGTGCGGCAACCACCCGACGCCGGTCTCGATCCAACACACCTGGAGTTCCGGGAACCGGTCGAAGACGCCGGTGAAGAGCATCGCGGTGATGTTGCCCGCGGCCATCGAGAAGACGTGGCTCATGCCTCCGATCGCCTTGGCGCGGGTGGCCTCACTGCTCATGTCGTACAACGCGTTGCCGGCCTTCGCCGCCGCCTTGCGCCCCTGGGAGCGTTGCGCACGACTGATGATGTTGATGTGGACCGAGACCGGGATTCCCTCGTCCACCGCGGCCGCCCAGAACGAATCGTCGTCGCGTGACAACGCGCCGTTCCCCGAGGGCCAGTTCGAGATCAACACACCCTTCGCGCCCCGCGCCTTGGCCTTCCGCAGACCGTCGACCGCCTGGTCGATGCCGAGCGACGGGATCTGCGCGAGCCCGACGAGCCGCGTGGGATCGGGTGCACAGAACTCCTCGAAGAGGAAGTTGTTGTAGGCCTCGACACCCGCGAGGACGAAGTCGTCGTCGTCGTCACCGAGGAAATGACTCATCGTGCGTTGCGGTGGGAACAGCACCTCGGCCCACACGCCGTCGATGTCCATGTCCTCGAGTCGGGCCGCGCCGTTGTAGCAACCGGTGCGCGCTTCTTCGTAGGTGACACCGAACCACCGGAACTCGTCGAAGGGCATGCCCGGAGTCGCGGTGAGTCCGATCGGATCGGGGTCGCCACCCACGCCGGTGAGCCACGCGTCGCCGCCCTGCGCGTCCTTCACCAGCTTCGGCGCCTTGTCCCGGTACCGCTCGGGCAGCCAGTTGCTCCAGATGTCGGGCGGTTCGAGGATGTGGCAGTCGGCGTCGACGATGCGGTCTTCGGCGCGGCGATCTTCGGGCATGGCCATCGGTCCTCTCGGGCGGGCGAGGCGCCAAGAGTACGCTGACACGCGTGTCAGGAAAAGTCTCGGAGAGCCCGTCAACGCTGCTCACCGGTGTAGTGGTCGCCGACCTGACCGGCGAACCCGGCGCGATGGCCGGCCGGATGCTCGCCGACCTCGGCGCCGAGGTCGTGCGGCCGGTACCGCCGGCGGGCGATCCGCTCGCGGCCCAGCCCCACCGGGAGACCGCCTGGGCGCTGCGGAGCGCCCGGCTCCCGGTGACCGACGCCTCCGACCCGGCGTTCACCGCCCTCCTCGACCGCGCGCACGTGGTGCTCGACACGCCACGGTTCCCGGGCGCGTGGTCCGTCGATCCCGGCACTGCGCCCCACACCGTGTGGGTGAGCCTCACGCCCTTCGGCGGCACCGGACCGCGTGCCGCGTGGCGGGCATCGGACCTCGGGGTGATGGCGGCAAGCGGCAACCTCTACTGCACGGGTGACCCCGATCGTGCCCCGGTGCGGTGTGCGGAACCCGCGGGATACAACCACGCCGCCGCGGAGATGGCCTTCGCCGCCCTCACCGGCCTCGCCAGCGGTCGCCCCCAACACGTCGACGTCTCGATGCAGGAGGTGGTCGCCGTCGCCAACATGTCGACGCCGTCGCGATTCCCGTTCAACGGGTTCCGGGGCATGCGGCGCGGCGCGAACATCGGCAAGACACGCGAGATCTGGCCGACGCTCGACGGGTTCGTGTCGTTCGGCCTGCGCGGCGGTAAGGCGCGCGTGCCCAGCCTCGGGACACTGACCCGTCTCGTCGACACCGACACGTTGCGCGCGATGGACTGGGCGACCTTCTCTCCCAACTCCGCCGACGACGCAACCTTGCGCGCGGTCGAGACCGACGTCGCCGCCTACTTCGCGCGCCACACCATGCGCGAGCTGTACGCGATCGCGTGCGAGACCAATCTGATGCTCGCGCCGATCAACGGACCGGCGGAGATCCTCGCGAGCGAGCAGCTCGCGTCACGCGCATTCTGGACCGAGGTGGAGCCCGGGGTCACGCTCCCCCGTTCGTTCGTCACCGTCCGGAGCACGTCCGTCGGCGCGCCCGCCCCGCCACCTGCCGCGCCCGCGGGCGATGGCGCGGGCGCGTGGACCGGCGTGAACATCATCGAGCTCGGCAGCGGCGCGGCCGGGCCGATCTCCACCCGCTACTTCGCCGAGCACGGCGCCACCGTCCTGCGCATCGAATCACGCAGCCGGCCCGATTTCCTCCGGGTCTACGCGCTCGGCCCCAACAATCCGCACGGCCTCGAAGGCGCGGCGATGTTCGACGGCCTCAACCCGGCCAAACGCGACGTGCTCTTCAACCTCAAGCACCCGAAGGCGGTGGAACTGGTCCGACGCCTCATCGTCGAGTGGGCCGACGCGGTCGCCGAGAACTTCGCGCCCCGGGCGATGCGCGGCTTCGGCCTCGACTACGACACGCTCGCCCCGCTCAAGCCCGATCTGGTGATGGTGAGCGCGTGCCTCAACGGGCAGACCGGCCCCCACAAGAACTACCCGGGCTTCGGCGGCCAGGGATCGGCGCTGGCCGGGTACAACTTTCTCACCGGGTGGCCCGACCGCGAGCCCGTCGGCCCCCACGGCACGATCACCGATTCGCTCGCCCCGCGATTCGTGGCCACCGCACTCGCGGCGGGCCTGCTGCACCGTCGCCGCACCGGCGAAGGCGTGTACCTCGACGTCAGCCAGGTGGAAGCGGCGATCTACACCCTCAGTCCCTGGCTGGTGGAGTTCCAGGCGACGGGCACCGCCCGGGGACGCGCCGGGAACGACAACGCCTCGGCCCTCGTGCACGGCGTCTTCCCGTGCGCCGACGCCGCCGGACCCGACGGCGCGGTGGTCCGCGACCGGTGGGTCGCGATCGCCGCCTGGACCGGTGCCGAACGGGACCGGCTCCTCGCCGTCACCGGTCCCGACCTCGCGGCCTACACCGCGCCCCGCACCGCGATCGATGTCGCCGAGACGCTCCAGGCCGCCGGGGTCGAGGCGGTCCCGGTCCAGGACTTCGGCGACCAACACTCCGACCCGCAGATCGCGCGGCGGGGCCACTTCGTCCCGCTCACCCATCCGTTCATGGGCCCGGGCCTCTACGAGCGCAACGGGTTCCGGCTCTCCGACGCGCCCGGCGGCTACGACCGCCCGGGTCCCACCCTCGGTCAGGACCAGGACTGGGTGCTCGGCGAACTGCTCGGTCTCGACGCCGACGAGCGCGCCGCCCTCGCGGCCGACGGCGTCTTCGATTGACGCCCTTTCGTGCCCTCCGCTCACGCTCCTGATCGTCATGCGTCGCGTGGGGTTCGCTCCGTGTGCTCGCCTCCGCAAGCTCCGGCTCGGGAGTTGCGCGCCGTGCGAGCGGGTGATCCTCACCATTGCCTGATGGGACGATCACAATCGAGCGGTACCCTGGAAGTGTGATTCGAGCCGCGATCGCTCTGGTACTCCTCGGGATCCTGTTCGTGCCGCTCGAGCGCCTGCGCCCGATCCGACGCGAGCAGCGGGTCCTCCGCTCCGGAGTCCGCACCGACGTCCTGCACTTCGTCTTCACCGGCACGCTCGGCACCATCGCGCTCGTCGCGCTCGCAATCGTGGTCGTCGCCCCACTTCAGGCGCTCGCCCCCGCCGTGCTCGCCGACTCGGTCCGCACGCTCCCGGCGGTGGTGCAACTCGCACTCGCGCTCCTGATCGTGGAGGTCGGCGGGTACTGGGCGCACCGGGCCCACCATGAGATCCCGGTCCTCTGGAAACTGCACCGCGTCCACCACTCCAGCGAGCAGATGGACTGGCTCGCGAGCGCGCACCTCCACCCGCTCGACAGTGCGACGTCGCGGATCGTCGCGGTGATCCCGCTGGCCCTGCTCGGCTTCAGCCGCGAGACGTTCGGCGCGACGCTCGTCATCCTCCAGCTCCACGCCATCTTCCAGCACGCGAACTTCCGCGTCCGTTTCGGTCCGGTCGGCCAGGCCCTCAGCTCTCCGCACTTCCATCACTGGCACCACGCCGGCGACGTCGCGGCGCGGGACCACAACTACGCGGGCATGTTCCCCTGGATCGACCGGATCTTCGGGACCTACCACGCGCCGGTGGGCCGCTGGCCGAGCCGCTACGGGATCGACGAGCCGATGGCCACCGGTTACTTCGGCCAACTCCGCTCCCCCTTCACGCGCGCACCGGAGCGGAGTTCGGTATGACGTCGACCGAGCTGTACCTCGATGGCTTCGATCTCCCGACGATCGACCTGACCGCGGGCGATGCTCGCGACGTGCTGGCACTCCCGCTCGACCGCCGCAGCTTCGAGGAGCGCTACGCGGAACTGGGATTCGGCCTCGGCATCGCGCCCCGGCGTCAGCGCCGCGACGACGCGTGGTGGGAGACCCCCATCGGCCTCATGGCAGTGATCGTCGGCTTGCTGGTGCTCCTCGCCCTCGCCGCCGGAACCCACTGAGCGAGAAACGCGCCGCCCGTCAGGCCGGCATGCAGGAGCCGCCGTCGACGCAGAGCACCTGACCGCTGACGAGCTTGGCGTCCTCGGATGCGAAGAACACTGCGGTGCCCGCGATGTCCTCGGGCTCGAGCGTCTGCTTCATCGCCGACATCATCGGGATCATCCCGATGTACTCCTCGGGCACGATCTTCTTGGTGGCCTCGGTCATGGTGACGCCCGGCGCGATGCAGTTGACGGTGACGTTGTACTGACCAAGCTGGCTCGCGAGGAACTTGGTGAGCCCGACCACACCCCACTTGGTCTGGCTGTACGAGAAGGCGCTCACCTCGGTGAAGTCGCCCATCGGCGTCATGTTGTACATGTAGGCCGCGCCGGACGACTGGTTGATGATCCGGCCCCAGCGCTGCTCGACCATCGCGGGCGCACACGCCCGGGCCATGATCCACGCGCCGTGGAGATTGACCGCGAAGACCTTCTGCAGGTACTCCCAGTCGTTGCGCTCGTTCTGGATGTCGTAATAGAGCGCGGCGTTGTTCACGAGGATGTCGAGTGAACCGAAGGCGTCGATGGCCGCCGCCGCGCAGGCCGCCGCCGACTCCTCGTTCGCGATGTCGGTCGTGACGAAGACGGCGTCGCCCTTGCCCTCGAGCCGGGCCATCGCCGAGGCGCCGCGCTCCTCGTTGATCTCGGCCACGACCACCTTGGCCCCCTCGGCGAGAAACCGCTCGGCATAGGCCAACCCGATCCCCTGACCGGCTCCGGTGATGATGGCGACCTTGTCCTGCAGACGACCCATGACGATGCTCCTCGGCGCGTGGCGGGGTTGGTGAGCGTTACTTGCGCAGACGCGCGATGAGATTGAACTGTTCGGTGACCACCGGGGCGCCCGTCTCGGCCTCGGTCCATTCGGTCGCGATGACCACGAACGTCATGGTCGCGGCGTCGGTGTCCTTCTCGTAGACGTCGACGACGCGACCTTCGCCGTGGAGCACGTCACCCACCAGCACCGGCCGGTGGTAGGTGAACTCCTGCTCGCCGTGGAGCACGAGCGCACCCTTGCCGTGCAGTTCGCCCATGACCGCGTGCATCGGGTTGGTACCGCCGGTCGGATCGTCGGGTTGGTCTTCGAGGAACGCGCCCCAGAAGCCCATCGCGAACGTGAAGGTGGGTGGCGCGGGAAGATCGGAGAAGCCCGCGTCACGCGCCGCGCGCCGGTCGCGGTAGACGGGATTCGCGTCCGCCACCGCGGCCGCGAACGCCGTCACCGGTCCGCGCTCGACGGTGACCGTCCACGCGCCCGTGGGCTTGCCGATGATGCCGGAGTCGACGGTCATGACTGGCTGATCCCCCTTGGCGTATCGAGAAAATCTCGCGCTAGCGTGACGCCAACGTCAGTTTTCTCGTCAGGGGAAGGAACGCGCAAATGGGCATGCTCGATGGCAAGGTCGCGATCGTGACCGGAGCCGGTAACGGCGTCGGACGCGGCGAGGCGGTGTTGCTCGCGGCCCATGGCGCAAAGGTGGTCGTGAACGACCTCGGCGGTTCGGTGAGCGGTGACGGCTCCGACGCTCGGGTCGCCGACGAGGTGGTCGAGGTGATCAAGAGTCGGGGCGGCGAAGCCGTCGCCAACTACGACTCGGTCGCCGACTACGAGAGCGCGGGCAACATCGTCAAGACCGCGATCGACTCCTTCGGCCGCCTCGACGTGCTCGTGAACAACGCCGGGATCCTCCGGGACAAGATGATGTTCTCGATGACGCCCGAGGACTTCGACGCCGTCGTGAAGGTCCACATGTACGGCACGTTCAACACGATGCAACATGCATCGGCCTACTGGCGCAACGAGTCCAAGGAAGGGCGCCAGCCCAGCGCGTCGATCATCAACACCGTGTCCTCGGCCGGCCTCCAGGGCCAGGCCAGCCAGATCAACTACGGCGCGGCGAAGGCCGGCAACGCGGCGATGACCATCATCGCCAGCCTCGAACTCTCCCGCTACGGCGTGCGCGCCAACTGCGTCGGCCCCGGCGGTGCCACCCGCATGGTCGGCGCCGCGATGGCCGGCATCGAGATCAAGCCACCCGACGAGTACGAGGGCTTCACCCCGATGAACCCCGGCAACTCGGCCCCTGCGGTCGTGTTCCTCGCCTCGGACGAGTCCAAGCCCATCACCGGCCAGGTGTTGCGCATGGTCGGTAACTCGCTGTGCGTCTACCAACCGTGGCAGATGGGCGAGGAGTTCTTCGCCACCGACAAGGAGGGCAACGCCGCGCAGTGGGATCCGGCCGACATCGGTCGCATCCTGGGGCGCTACCACTTCAAGACGATGAACGCGGGCATCGACGCGCAACGGCGCAAGTAACCTCCGCGCCGTGAGTGAGGCGTCGGAACCCTCCAACCGACTCCGTGTGCGCCGAGCGGGGCCTGACCGGCCCGGCCCGCAGGGCCATGAGGGGACATGATGAGCTTCACTTCGGATTTCGAGACGCTGGGCTACGAAGAGCGCAACGGCGTCGCCTACGTCACCCTCAACCGGCCCGAGCGCCACAACGCGTTCAACTCGCTGATGCAACGCGAGTTGAAGGCACTCTGGCGGGGCCTGCGCCGCCACGACGACGTGCGGTGCGTGGTGCTCACCGGAGCCGGGGAGAAGGCCTTCTGCACCGGCATCGACCGCATGGAACAGATGGGCGGGGACACCGACGACTCCACCGACGACGACATCGTCGGCTCGGGTTCGACGCCGTTCATGTTCAACGACCCCGGCGACAACATCGGCCCGAAGTCGTGCGATCTCTGGAAGCCGGTGATCGCGGCGGTGAACGGCATGGCGTGCGGTGGCGCGTTCTACATGCTCGGCGAGGTGGAGTTCATCATCGCCGCCGAGCACGCCACGTTCTTCGACCCCCACGTCACCTACGGCATGACCGCGGCGTACGAACCCATCCACATGTCGGGCGTGATGCCGTTCTCCGAGATCATGCGGGTGTCGCTGCTCGGCAACTACGAGCGCCTGTCGGCCGGCCGGGCGTTCCAGATCGGGATGGTGTCGGAGGTCGCGCCGGCCGGCGAGTTGATGGAACGCGCCACCTGGGCGGCCGAGGCCATCGCCTCCGCGCCCCCGCTCGCGATCCAGGGCACGGTCCGCGCGATCTGGGGTGCACGCGAGCACGGCCAGCGCGAGGCAGTCCGCCTCGGGTACGCGTACGTCGCGATGGGAACGAGTCAGGAATCAATCGCGGAGGGCCAGCAGGTGTTCGAATCCGGCAAACGCATCGAATGGAGACTGCGGTGACCGCAACCAGGAATCGAGTCGCGATCGTCGGCGCGGCGCTCTCCGACTGCGGGCGGGTCGACACCAAGTCGCCATTCGAGCTGCACTACCAGGCCGCGTCGCGTGCGATTGCCGATGCGGGGCTCACCAAGGCCGACATCGACGGGTTCGCCTCCACCGGGATGGGACTCCTCGCGCCGGTCGAGATCGCCGAGTATCTCGGCTTGCGTCCCACCTGGATCGACGGCACCGGCGTCGGCGGGAGCACCTGGGTCGTCATGGCCGAGCACGCGGTGGAGGCGATCCAGTCGGGTCACGCCGACGTCGTCGTCCTGGTCTACGGGTCGACGACCCGCGCCGACCTCAAGGCCAAGCGACGGACCGCGAACCTGTCGTTCGGGGCGCGCGGGCCGGTGCAGTTCGACGCACCGTACGGGCACACGCTCATCGCCAAGTACGCGATGGCGGCCCGGCGGCACATGCATCAGTACGGGACGACCATCGAGCAGCTGGCGGAGATCTCGGTCTCGGCGCGGTACAACGCGGGGCTCAACCCGGACGCGTTCTACCGCGATCCGCTCACGATCGAAGACGTGCAGAACGCCCCGCTCATCGCGGACCCGCTCACCACGCTCCACTGCTGCATCCGGTCGGACGGTGGCGGTGCCGTCGTGTTGACCTCCGAGGCGCGGGCCCGCGATCTGGCCCAGACCCCGATCTACGTGCTGGGGTCGGGCGAGACCTCGAGCCACACCACCATGAGCGAATGGGAGGACTTCACCGTCTCCCCCGCCGTGCGGTCCGGGAAGCTCGCGTTCGAGCGGGCGGGGCTGACTCCGGCCGACGTCGACGTGTGCCAGATCTACGACGCGTTCACGCCCATGGTGTTGCTCTCGCTCGAGGCGCTCGGGTTCTGCGCGCCCGGCGAAGGTGGACCGTTCGTCGAGGACGGCAAGCTGCGCGTCGGTGGGGCGCTGCCCACCAACACCGACGGCGGCGGACTGTCGTGCTGTCACCCGGGCATGCGCGGCATGTTCCTCATGGTGGAGGCGGTCAAGCAGTTGCGCGGCGAGGGCGGGGACCGCCAGGTCGCCGACGCGAAGGTGGCGTGCGTGAACGGCACCGGCGGTTGGTTCTCCTCGGCCGGCACCCTCATCCTCGGCACCGAGTAACCGACCAGGGCGGGGACTACCGCGTGCGACGGTGGGCCCAGCGGAGCACCGGACCCTCGAGCACGTACCAACTCGCGGCCGCGACCGCGAGGGTGGCGAAGAACGCGACCACGAACTGGAAGTTGTTCGGGATCGCGGTGTAACCGTCGAACTCCCGGATGACCGACGTGTGCCACAGATACATGCCGTAACTCACGACGCCGAGGAACACCATCGGTGCACTCCGCAGCACCCGCCGGATCAGTCCACCGTCGCCGAACACGCCCGGCACGACGAGCAGGAAGGCAACCGGAACCCGCAGCAGGTTGTCCCGCATCAGTTCCAGCGGCGTGACCCCCATGAGGATCCCGTAGGGCAACACGCACTGGAGTGCGAAGACCGCCCCGGCGGCGAGCCACCACCAATGGGCCGGGCTCCCGAGCCTCGCGAGTCGTCGAGCCAGGCCGGGGTCGCGCCGAGCCTCGCTCGCCAACACGGCCAGGAGCATTCCGCTGCTCAACGTGCACAACGACGTCGGGAGCACGAGCACCCAGGTCGGCGGAGTCCCCCACCCCGACCAGAGCCGGGCCGCGAGACCGATGGCGAACAGGACGGCGACACCACCCAACTCCGCGACGAACGGCCGCGTGCGGATGCGGCGGACCACGAGTGACCACAACGGCGCGAAGACGTAGAAGGAGATCTCCACCGTCAACGTCCAGGCCACCGCGAGTCCGGCGTCGGCCAGGGTGTCCGGGTAGTAGGTCTGGATCAACAGGACGTGCCGAACCGGATGCCCGGCGATGGTGACGCTCCCCAGGGCCACGAGGACACCGAGCGCCAGCCAGTAGGCCGGGTAGATCCGGCCGGCCCGGCGCACCGAGTAGCGGCGCAGCGACGGCAAGGCCGCCCCGGTCAGATGCGCGGCCACGAACTGGCGGTAGATCAAGAACCCCGACAGCACGAAGAAGACCTGCACGCCGGTGTCGAGGTGGGCGATCACCTTCGGGGCGAAGTCCACGAGACCCGGCGCAGTGAGAGAACCGTGGAACAGGAACACGGAGAGCATCGCGACGGCCCGGAGTCCGTCCAGCGTGCGATCGCGGGCCCCGGAGATCGCAGTCACCTCGGCCGCTGCCACTTCGCTCATGGGGCTCGAGGAAGGAAGAACCCCCGGTGGATGACCTTGGTCAGGGTGTCGAGGGCGACGGCCCGGTCGAACCCGAGATCACGGGAGGACATCGCGTAGCTGGTGCGTTCGAGCATGGCCATCAGCGTCGTCACCGTAGCTTCGTCGTGCGGAGCGCCCGCGGCGCGCAGTTGCACCGCGAAGGCCTGCGCGATGTGCGTGAACGCGTCGACGCCGAGTTGGTCGACCTTCCGGTCGCTGACCTGGTTCTCCATCCACGCCCGGATCACCACGCCGTAGTGGGCGTAGGTGTCGAAGAAGGTCCGGAGGAACGATCCGAGGGCCGCTTCGCCCGCGGGGCCGGCGTCGATCTCGGGCACCGTCGCAGCGAGCGCCTCGAGCGCGGCCGCGCACTCCGCCGCGAGTTGGCGGAGCAGATCTTCCTTGTTGGCGAAGTACAGGTAGAAGGTGCCGTGCGACGTGCGGGCGGCGCGGACGATGTCGTCGACCCGCGCTTCGTGGAAGCCCCGCCGCGCGAAGACCCGCAGTCCGGCGTCCGACAGGCGCTGCATCGTCTTGCGGCCCTGCGCGCGCAGCGCACGCTCGCGGGCCGGGCTGCCGCCGGTCCGGGCGTCGCGCGTGGGCGCCGTCGAGTTGTGCGATTCTCTGACCATGCTCCCTCGAATCGCGCACGGTGCGGCCCGCCGGTTCGGCGAGGCTACCGCCTACGTCGCCCCGTCCGGCTGGACGCTGAGCTACGAGGAGTTGGACCACCGCTCGGACCGGGTCGCCGCGGGATTCCGCCACCGCGGCGTCCGCATCGGTGACGTGGTGGCGCTCGTGCTCCCGCCCGGTCCCGAGTACCTCGTGGCCTACATCGCCGCGGCCAAGGTGGGGGCGGTCACCGCCGGGGTGAACCACCGCCTCACCCCGACCGAACGTGACGCGATCCTCGCGATCGCGGACCCTGCCCTCGTGCTCGCCCGGCCCGGACTCGCACCAACGGACCCAACGCGGCGCGTCGAGGAAGCCGACCCCGCAGCGACCGGCGCCGAACTCCTCGCCGGGCTGCAACGCGACGATCCCGTCCCCCCGCTCGCCGACGACCCGGACCGCGACGTCGCGATCATCTTCACCTCGGGCACCACCGGGCTCCCCAAGGGCGCGCTCTACACGAACCGGCAACTGGAGTTCATCACCGCGACCGACGTGGGCGAGCAGTGGGGCGGCGGCGCGCGCAGCTTCAGCGGCACCTCGTTCGCGCACCTCGGATTCATGACCAAGCTCGCGGGCAACCTGAAGCGCGGCGGCACCACGTTCATCATGGAGCACTGGCGCGCCCGCGCCGCGCTCGAGTTGCTGGCACGGGAACGGATGACGACGGTGGCCGGGGTACCGACCCAACTCGCGCTGATGCTCGCCGACCCCGAGTTCGACCGCTTCGACCACTCGTCGGTGCGCGCCATCATCGTCGGTGGTGGCCCGATCACCCCGGCCACCGCGACCGAGGCGCGCGCCCGGTTCGGCGCCGCGCTTTCCACCCGGTACTCGTGCACCGAAGCCGGCATCGGGTTGGGCACCGCGTTCGACGATCCCGAGGAGGATGCCGTCGTGAGCGTCGGACGACCGCACCCGTCGGTCGACCTCGCGGTGCTCGACGCCGACGATCGCGCGGTCGCCGCGGGTGAGGTCGGCCAGGTCTGTCTGCGCTCCCCCGCCGTGATGGCCGGCTACTGGAACGACCCCGAGGGCACCCGGACCGCGTTCACCGCGAGCGGGCACGTCCGCACCGGCGACCTCGGCTGGGTCGACGACCAGGGCCGGCTCCGACTCGTCGGCCGGAGCAAGGAGATGTACGTCCGGGGTGGCTACAACGTCTACCCGGTGGAAGTGGAGGCGGTGCTCTCCACCCATCCCGATGTCGCCGCGGTCGCGATCGTGCCCCGGGCGGATCCGGTGATGGGCGAGATCGGGGTCGCGATCGTGGTCGCGCATCCCGGCCACGCAACGCCGACGCTGCCCGCACTTCGTGACTTCGCGGGCGACCGGCTCGGACGCCACAAGTTGCCCGAGGACCTCCGGATCGTCGCCGCGCTGCCGCTCACTCCCGCGGAGAAGATCGATCGCCGCGCGCTGGCCGCAACCGTCGGCGGGGCGCCCGACGCCACCGCGCCTCCGGGATAGGGTCCGCGCCGATGGAACTCGACTTCACCTCCGACCAAGAGGAACTGCGCGACGCGGTGCGGGGCTTCCTCACCGCCGAGTGCCCGATCGGCGCCGTCCGCGAGATCATCGAAGCGCGCGTGCACGGCATCCCGGCGGACACCACGGCACTGCACCACGCGATGACCGAACTCGGCTGGGCCGCCTTGACCACCCCGGAGCGCGCCGGCGGACTGGGACTCGGTCCGATCGAGCTGGCGCTCGTCGCCGAGGAACTCGGACGGGCCCTCACCCCCGGTCCGCTGTTCGCCACCCTGAGCCAGTTCGCACCGCTCGTGACCGAACTCGGGAACGACGCCCAGATCGACGCGCTCCTCGCGCCCGTCGCCGACGGATCGTGCGCCGGCACCGTGGCCGTCGCCGAGGAGTCGGGCGTCACCGATCCCGCGTGCACTGCGACCGTCGCCACCCCGACCGCCGACGGGTACCGGCTCGACGGCACGAAATGCCTCGTCTTCGAACCGACCCCTGACGGTTTCCTGGTCGTGATCGCGCGCACGCCGGGCACGGCCGGGGACGACGGCGTCGGCGCCTTCGTGGTCCCGGTCGCCGCGACCCGCGTCGAGCCCATCGACGCGGTGGACCCGAGCCGCGTCCTGGCCACGGTCACCTGTGACGGCGTGACCGTGACGTCCGACCACGTCCTCGGGACGCCCGGGCCCGACACCGCGTCCGGAATCCGGCGCGCGTTGGAGACGGCAACGGTCGCCGTCGCGCTCGATGCCGTCGGCGCGGCCCAGCAACTGTTCGACATCTCGCTCGAGTACGTGAAGCAGCGCGAGCAGTTCGGCGTGCCCGTCGGTTCGTTCCAGGCGATCAAGCACAAGTTCGCCGACATGTTGATCCTGTTGGAGCGGGCCCGATCGTTGAGCTACTTCGCGGCGCTGACCATCGCGGAGGACGACAACCGCCGCGCGCTCGGAACCGCGATGGCGAAGAGCGCGACGAGCGACGCGGTCGCGCGCATCGCGAAAGAGGCGATCCAGGTCCACGGCGGGATCGGCTACACCTGGGAATCCGACGTCCACCTCTACGTGCGCCGCCTCGAATCCGACGCGCTGCTCTTCGGCACCGGCGACCACCATCGTCAGACGGTGGCCGATCTCATCGGCGTCTAGGCCGCGTCGGTCAGCACCCCGGCCTGCACTTCGGTCCGGACTTCGGCCCGAGCGTCGGCGCGGCCGAACAGCACTCGGTCCAAGAGGACGAACTGCGCGACCCACAGCAGGCCGAAACCGCCGAGGTGACCCACGAGGATCGCGCCGGTGTGGAGCGCGGGCGCCAAGGACATGGTCGCGGCCCAGTGATCCGCGATCCCGACGGTGATCGTCGAGAGGGCGAGGCCCGCGAACGACAGCGCCCAGAAGGGTGCGATCTCCCGCCACGGGTCGCTCGCGTCCCGCCGCTGCCACGTCCACCTCCGATTGAGGTGATACGAGGGCACGGTCGCGAGCGCAGTCGTCGTCACGTTGGCGAGCATCGCCGGCACGCTGAACACCACGGTCAGGATCACCAGGCTGGCGAGGCTCAGGAGGGTGGTGATGACCGAAACGGTCGCGCAGCGGCGGAGCCGGGTGACGAGCGTCGGACGGGGCGGGGAGATCTCGAAAAGGGTCACGCAGCGACGGTACGAATGCGGTGGTCAACGTCGACACCCGGCCGGGTCAAGCAACGGCAATCCGCCGGCGCGGGGCACAGCCCGCGCTCAGCGCATGTTCCCCGTGTGGCCCAACGAGAACCGCCCGCCGAGCGGCCACACCGTCAGACCGTGCGGGCCCCGGGGCACGTGGATTCGCGCCGCCAACGCTCCGGTGGTCGTGTCGAACTCGTAGACCTCACTGTCGAACCGGCCGGACAACCACAGGTCGCGCCCGTCGGCACTGAGATTGCCCATGTCCGGGCTGCCGCCACCCGGCACCGGCCAGGTCGCGATCACGCGGTCGGTGGCCGCCGCCACCACGCTCACGCTGCCGGGTGCATGGTGTCCGCTGTGGGTCGACGTCGAACCTCGGTTCGCGATGTACAGGAGGCGCCCGTCGTGACTCGGTGTGACGCTGTGGGCACCGATCCCGGTCGGGATGAAACCGATCTCGCGCAGCCGCGCCGCGTCCACGACGTGCACGCCCCCGAGCAGCATGTCGGCCACGTAGAACTTCCGACCGTCCGGGCTGAGCCGGATGTCCTGGGGCATCGAGGTCGCCATCGAGTGGTCCGGCATCTCGACGGGAGTGCCGGCCTGACCGGGAGGAGTCGGCAGGGCCAGCGTGCCGACGACGCGCCGCGTGGCCACATCGACCTTGGCGATGCTCCCGGCGAACTCACACGTCACGAACAACGAGCGGTAGTCGGCGGAGAAGTCGGCATGGTTCAGTCCCCGACAGCTCGGGATGTCGACGCTCTGCTGCAGCGCCATCGTCTGGGGGTCGCGGAAGTCGAGCCGGGCGTGCAACTCGGCGACGACGATCGCGGAGCGGCCATCCCGGGTGAAGTACATGTTGTACGGGTCGTTCACGGCGATCGGCGCGTCGACGGCGCCGGTGTGCGCGTCGATCCGCATCACCTGGTCGCTCTTGTTGAGCAACACCCACAGCGAGCGGCGGTCGAACGACGGAACCACGTGCTGGGGTGTGCTGCCGCGCCCGGTCGAGAAGGAGGACACGATCTGGCCGGTCGTCGGGTCGATCACGCTCACGGTGTCGGCGAGGCCACTCGGGACGTAGACCCGATTCGGATCACCGTCGGCTGGGGGGAACACCGTCCCGGTCGCCTGGTAGATCTGCGGCGCCGCCCGTCGGGCGTGGTGCAACCTCCGCACCCCGTGACCGGCCGTCCCGGCCGCCGCGACGCGGGACGCCGGGGGCGGGCCGGTGGACACGATCACCGCATAACCGAGAACACACGCGAGGGTCACGACCGCCAGTCCGACCGCGAACCGGCGCCGGAGATGGACCGAGCGAGCGACCGGGCCGGTCACGGTCTCGTCCTCACCGGGCGAAGAGCGCGAAGAAGTCGCGCGTCCCGGATTGGAGGTAACGGTTCGCCGGACGTTGGATCGAGCCGAGCAGCTTCACGCCTGCGATGTCGGTCGGCGTCGTTCCCTGGTACACGTAGGCGCTGACCCACTCGCTGTTGATGTCGAGTTCCATCGCGCGTACCGCACCGGCACGGGCCAGGACATTGGCCAGACTCACGATGTCGAGTTGACCCGCGACGTAGATGAGGTTGCCCTTCGCGTCGACCCCGACCCCGGATCGCCACACGAAGACGGCGCCCCCGAGGGTCGCGCCCCAGCGCGAGTTGTCGTTGGCGAGGAGGCCGGGCACCGGCGTTCCGCCGTCGACGACCAGGTCGAGGTTCTGGAGCACCGACGACACATCGGGGTTCATGCTCGCGTCACGGTTCCAGGCACCCACCGTCGCAGTGCCGTTGCGGTCGATCACGATGCTGGCGCGGCCGTCGACGAGCGGTCTCACCGTGCGCCCTTCGGTGAAGTACCCACCGCGCGACGCGTCGAGCCGGAACCCGCCGTTGAACGCGGCAACCAGCGCGGCGTCGTCGCCCGGCGCGACGGACGCACCGTGCTGCCACGGCCCACCACCCGGTACGTCGAGGCCGTTGTAGAGCGCGGTGCGGAGCGAGCGTTGATCGAGGCGGACGATGCCGGCCAGCAGGCTCGTGTGCACCGCGTCCGGTCGCACGAACGTCTGGTAGACGGCCGGCGTCCCGTTGACCAGCTTGCCCGTCGGCTGCCATACCCCTTCGCCCGGGAGCGGATTGCTGACGAACGGGACCACGGCCGTCGGGGTCGCGGGCAGCGTCGTGGGCGCGGTGGTCGGCACCGATGACTTCCGGGTCGCGACCGGCGCCGCGACCTTCGGAATCCCGCCCTTCGGGGTTCCGCCCTTCGACGGCTGATGCCCGCTGTACCACCACGATTCGATCTGGTCGACGGTGCCGCTCCCACCGTGGTCGCGTACCCACTCGACGAACTTCGTCCCGAGGGGGTCGTGACCGGGACGGACGAGCGCGTGACCCAGGGACCACCCGACGGTCAGGATCGTCACGAGGAACGCGACGCCGACGCTCCGTACGATCCGGCGGCGGCGTCGGTGTCGGTCGGCTCGGGCCCGGGCCACCGCGCGGGAGGGCACGTCGAGATGCGTGGGTTCCGCCGCGGAAGCGGCGAGGGGCGGTTCGGCGCGTTCGTCGAGGGCAGCGCTCAAGCTCGGAACGCTAACGACGCAACGGTGCTCCCCGATGACACAGCAACCGAGTTGACCGGATGTTTGCCGGACGCGGACTCAAGGTGGAGCCTCGCCCGGTCTGGTTCGGTTTCTGGCCGGTCAGGCGGCGAGCACGAACGCGAACACGAGGATCGAAAACACCGCGTACACGAGGCCGGTGATGATCGCGTTCTTGTGCGTGTCGTACATCGCACGCGGGCCACCGGGCGCCGTGCCGCCGAGCTTGCCGAGCGCGTTGAGTTCGAACAGGAGCCACACCACGCCGGTGATGGCCCAGTAGATGCCGCGCTTGCTGCCGCTCGGGTTCAGGAGTTGCCCGTTGTACGGGAAGTGCGCGGTGCCGACCATGAAGATCAGGAGCGGTAGCGAGTAGATCGTGTTCTGGCGGGAGGCGAGGAGCGCGATGCGCCCGGCGGGGGCCGCGGCGGGATCGGCCTCACCACCGGCCTGCACGTTGCGGGCGTTGGCGATCACGGTCTTCTGGTTGCGCCAGATGATGCCCCACACGTTCACGAACATCGTGAGGCCGAACAAGATGCCGGTGGCGATGGCGATGCCGGCCCGGGTCTTGAAGTAACCCATGTCGTTGAGATTCTCCTGGAATCCCAGGATCATGATCCCGGTCACCACGGTCGCGGCCGCGGCCCAGCGGAACCACCACAAGGCCCGGCTCGCGAGTTTGTCGACCGCGTTGTTGCGGGCCGCGGCCTCCATCTCACCGAACGCGGGCACCTGCACGAAGTTGAAGTAGTAGAGCAGGCCGATCCAGGTGATACCGACGACGACATGGCCCCATCGCGAGAGGAAGGCGAACCCGGACTTCGAGAAAATGTCGAGTGCAGCCGCGAACATGCCTGCATCCCCCTGTGTCGTCGACGATCAGTGAGCGCGGACCGTAGCACCGCGCTCGGGCTACGTGACGGACTCCTGGCATCGGGTTGCGGTGTCCGGATTGCGGGTCACACGCGGGGTGCGCCACCGGCCGTCTCACCGAGTTCGACCACCCGCAACCCGTGCGCCGCCGACTCGATCACCGTGCGTGAACAGTGACCCGGCCGGAAGATCGTGACCCGATCGTCACCGGTCGCGGCCGCGACGACGGCGTTGATCGCGAGGAAATGGGTCACCACGACACTGTCGGTGGTGATTGCCCGAATCGCGGCCAACACCCGATCCCGGAACGGCACCATGACCTCGGGCGCGTCGGCCCCGAGGCCCGTCATCAACGCGTGGAGCCAGGTTGCGTGATCGGGGACCGGATTCGGCGGTGCGGTCAGTTCGCCCACCCGCCCGTCGACGGTCGGGGTCACCTCCCACCGGGCTGCGAGTGGCGCCGCGGTCTCGAGTGTCCGCTGCAGCGGCGACACCACGATCGGCAACGGGCCGAGCGGGGCCAACGACTCCGCCATCGCGGCGGCCTGTTCGTGGCCGCGCGCGTCGAGGCCGGGATCCGGGTCGTTCCCCCAGGTGCCGTCGGGCTGGCCGTGCCGTACGAGGATCAGCCGCACCGAGTCCGGCGCGGACTCGTCCACGTCAGCTCGGAGCATCGGGATCGGCCGAGCCGTATCCGGGCATGCCGGCCGCCGACCACTCCCCCATGAACTCGAAGAACGTCGGGCCGAAGGGATCGTCGCCGCGCAGCGGCAGGGTGCCCCGCCGGATCGTCCAATCCATCGGCGCGAGTTCCGCCGCGCGCGCGAAGTGCGGCTCGGCGGCGGTGTCATCACCGGTGCGGGCCAGGAACGCGCCGACGCGCCGCTCGAGCCGGGCCAACTGTTCATCGTCGGTCGGCAGCATCACCTGCTCGCGGCCGGTCGGCGGCGGGAGGGCGCCCGTCGCGACCCAGGCCCGCAGTTGATCGTGGTGGACCGCGGAGTCGATGTTGGTGAACTCGCGGAACATGTCGTCGCCCGGTGCGATCACGGGTGCGCGCGCGATCCGGTCGTCCTCGTCGATCCAGACCACGGACGGCACGTTGTAGATCCCGTAGAGCTCGCCCAGCAGGTGCTCGCGATCGAGCAGCATCGGGAACGCGGGGCGGGGGTCGGACGTGTCGATCCACTCCTGCGCGGCCGACGCGCGGTCGTCGAAGGCGACGCCGACGATCGCGAGCCCCTGGGGACCGAGCTCTTCACTGAGACGCTGCCAGACCGGCAGGTCGTAGCGACAGCCTCACCAACTCGCCCACGCGAGCAACAGCTTCTTGGTGCGACCGAGCGAGGAGAACGTGAACGCGTCGCCTTCGACGCGCGGCAGGGTGAAGTCGGGAGCGATCCCGGCCTCGAGTGGCCCGCGTCGCTCGGAGGATCGCGCGCCCATCGCAACCACCCCGGCGGCGGCGTCGACCACTGCGGGGCGGCCCAGCGCGGCGGCGAACCGGGCGGCGTCGAGCGCACCCGCGACGGTCAGCTCCGGGTCGCGCACCGGCACGCAGACGTCGTCCCGACACAGGCCTTCCGGCCTGACCACCCACCCGGTGACGCTGGCGACCGACGCCGCGTCGAGGAGCACCCGGTCGCCATCGACGCGCCCGTCGACCTCGCGGGCTCCGTGCTCGGCATCGAGGAAATGCAAGGTCATGTCGGCACTCTACGGGCGGACGCATCACCGCGGGTGCAGGAGTACGGTGCGCGCCGTGCGACGTGCGGGGGTACTGATCACCGTGTCGGTGGTGCTCGCCGCCGCCTGTAGCAGTGGGTCGACGGGCTCGAAGGGCACGGCGGCGAAGACCGCGTCGATACGGGTCGTGACCCAGAACCTGCTGCACGGCAATGCCTGCCCGCCCGCGAGCAACCGCTGCGATCTGCCCGGGCGCGTCGCGCTCTTCGTCAACCAGCTCGTCGGCCAGAGCCATTCGTGCCCGGAGCTCGTCGCGATCGAGGAAGCGAATCCGCAGACGGTGGCCGAACTCCGCAAGCACGTCCCGGGGGTCTGTGGTTATCACCTCGTCTATGACGACGATCCCGGTCAGGATCGCGAGGTCGTCCTCAGTACGTTTGCGGTGCTCGGGAGCGAGCGTCGCCGCCTGGCCGGGCCGCTCCGCACCGCGCTCTGGGTACGCGTTGCCAGTAATGACGGACCGGTCGACCTCGTGGCGACCCACCTCGCGAGCAGCAGCGACGACCGGCCGTGCGACGTCGCGACCTGTCCCCCGCCGTGCCGCCCCTCCGACACCCTCAACACCTGCCAGGGCCGCGAGGCAGTCGCGTTCCTCCGAGCGAAGCGTGGTCCGCACTCGGTCGCGGTGCTCGCCGGTGATCTCAACGCGCACCCGAACGAGCCGACGATCACCGCCATCACGGCCGCCGGGCTCGTCGACACGCACCTCGCGATGCACAACGCAGAGTGCTCGCCCGGGACCGGTCGGAACTGCACCAGTGGACGCATCGACGACTCGCTCGTCGACCTCACCGACGCGCACAGCAAACAGACGGAGCGGATCGACTACGTGTTCCTCGACCCGAATCCGCGCTGCGGACTGACCCGACCGACGGGGCTGTTCACCTCGCCCGGAATCGGGGCGCCCGAAGGCAGCAACCTCGTGTTCCCGGCCGATCACAGTGGGGTGATCGCGACCATCCGCTGCCGGACCAGCGACGGGGACCTCGCGGCGTCGAAGCCGGTCCAGACCACCACCACGACGGCGGGACCGGGGGTGGCGCCGACCCCGAAGATCAAAGGTGCGGTGGCCCAGGCGTTCACCACGCTCTTCGCGCCGAACCCGGACCCTGACGCGCAACTGGCGACGCTCGAGCATGCCGCGGCCCTGCGCGACTCGTTCATCGCCCGCAAGCAACAGGTGGGGGCGCTCGCCGACCGAACGTCGGTCCGCATCGATTCGTTCGATGGGTCGACCCCGAACACCGTCGCCGTGACGTTCTCGATCCTCGTCGACGGCAACGTGGTCCTCGACGCGTTGCCCGGCCAGGCGAAACTCGTCGACGGGCACTGGCTCGTCACCACCCAGACCTACTGCCAGGTTGCCACCCTCGGCACCGACACCATCCCGGAGGCGTGCCGCGCATGAGTGAAGTGATCACCAACCATTTCCGAACCTGTCCCCTGTGCGAGGCGATGTGTGGTCTCGAGGTGCAGGTCACCGACGGACGCGTGTCGCGCATCCGCGGCGACCGTGACGACGTGTGGTCGAAGGGGTACCTCTGCCCGAAGGGCACCGCGCTCGGGCACCTCCACCACGACCCGGACCGCATCCGGGTGCCGATGATCCGTACCGGCGACACGTGGGAGGAGGTGAGTTGGGATGCGGCGTTCGCGCGCTGCGACGAACTCCTCGCCGGAGTGATCGAACGGCACGGCAAGGATTCCGTCTCCTGCTACATCGGGAACCCGACCGCCCACAACTTCTCGCTCGGTCGCTACGTGGGCCTCTTCATCGGCCTCGCGGCGCTCCCCGTCGTGTACTCCGCGGGCACCGTCGACCAGTGGCCGAAGAACCTGACAAGCATGCTCATGTACGGCGGGATGTGGTCGATCCCCACGCCCGACGTCCCGCGCACCGACTACTGGATCGTGATGGGCGGCAACCCGCAGGCATCGCAGGGCAGCCTCCTCGCGTGTGCCGACATCCTCGGCGAACTCGACGGCATCCGCGCTCGCGGCGGCAAGGTGGTCGTCGTCGATCCCCGCCGGACGGGGACCGCGGACCGGGCCGACGAATGGGTACCGATCCTTCCGGGGACCGACGCCGCGTTCCTCCTCGCGATGGTCAACGTGCTCTTCGCCGACGGCCTCGTCGACCTCGGCGATGTGGCCGACCTCGTCGACGGCGTCGACGCGGTGCGGACGGTTGCGGCCGAGTTCACACCCGAGTCGGTCGCCGCGACGTGTCGCGTGCCCGCCGAGACGATCCGCCGCATCACCCACGAGTACGCGGCCGCGCCGAGCGCCGCCCTGTACGGCCGCATCGGCACCTGCAACCAGGAGTTCGGAACGCTCACGTCCTGGCTGGTCGACGTGGTGAACATCCTCACCGGCAACTTCGACCGGCCCGGCGGGATCATGTTCGGCAAGCCGATCGCCTGGGGCGTCAACTCGCTCCCCCTCCCCGACTTCGCCTCGGGCGTCGAGTTGGGCCGCTGGAGGTCGCGGGTGCGCGGCATCCCCGAGGTGCTCGGCCAGGTGCCGGTGTCGTGCATGGCGGAGGAGATCGACACCCCCGGGGCGGGGCAGATCCGAGCGTTGGTCACTATCGCCGGTAACCCCGTGATCAGCGCGCCCGGCGCGGGACGCCTCGACACCGCACTCGCGGATCTCGAATGCATGATCAGCCTCGACAACTCGCTGAACGAGACCACGCGCCACGCGCACGTGCTGCTCCCGGGGCTCTCCGCACTGGAGCAGCCGCACTTCGACGACCTCATTCCGATGTGGCAGGTGCGGAGCGCGGCTCGATTCACCGACACGATCTTCGACGCCGGCGACCGTCCACACGAGTGGGAGATCCTCACGCGGCTCGGTGCGATGTGCGCGGGGATCCGCAACGCAGACATCGATGTCGATGTCTTCGACGACGGGTATTTCGGTGCCCTCGCCGAGGCGAAGGGAGTGGACCCGGCGGTCGCGCTCGCGGGTTCGCCGGGCCGCGGACCGCTCCGCCTCCTCGACCTCCAGATCCGCACCGGACCGTGGGGCGACCGCTACGGCGAGGTCCCCGACGGTCTGACCCTCGAGGCGTTCCGCGCTGCCGAACACGGCATCGACCAGGGTCCGATGGTCCCGCGCATCCGCGAGATCCTGGCCACGCCGAACGGTCGCATCGACCTCGCGCCGTCGGTCGTGCTCGCCGACGTCCCGCGCCTCGCAGCGCGCGTCGCGCGGTCGACCGACGGACTGCTCCTCACCTCGCGCCGGCACCTGCGCTCGAACAACTCGTGGATGCACAACGTGACCGTGCTCATGAAGGGCAAGGACCGCTGCACCCTCCTGATGCATCCGGACGACGCGACCGCGGCCGGGGTCACCGACGGCGCGCTCGCACGCATCAGCTCCGAGGCAGGCACGGTCGAGATCGCGGTCGAGGTCAGCGACGAGATGATGCCGGGCGTGGTGTCGCTCCCGCACGGCTGGGGCCACGACAAGGCCGGTACCCGAATGGCGGTCGCCCGCGAGCACGCGGGCGTCAACAACAACCTGCTCGCGCCGGTCGACCGCTTCGATCCGCTCTCGAACAACGCCGCGGTCAACGGCATCCCCGTGGAGGTCGTCCCTGCCGGCTGACGACTTTGCGTCGCACGCCCGCGATAATCGCGGGTTTGCGACGCAAATTGGGCGGGGGTGGGGATTCGGTCAGCCGCCGGTGCCCGGGAGACTGTGCCAGTTGGGGACCGACGGATGCGCCACGCCGGCCGGACCCTCGCCGAACGCGAGCAGCACGTTCATGGTGGCGATGATGATCTTCGGGTTGTACGGCGAATCGGGGAACTCCGGCGGGTTGAGCTTGCTCACCCAGTAGTTCGTGCCGGTCGCGAAGACCCCCGCATTGCTCGGCGCCGTGTAATAGGTGACGTCGGAGAACCCCGCCCGGCCGCGACAGTCGACGGGCGAGTGGGCGACGATCTCCACGTTGTCGGGACCACCCTGCCCGTGGATGTACTGGTCGTATTCGGATCCGACGACGATTTCGAGGTGGCCGCCGTCGGTCATGTCGGTGCCGGCCCAGATCCACGACGCCGCCTCCGACACCACGAGGTCCGCGCGCACCGGGTTGCACTGGTACTGCTCACCGATCAGTGCTGCCTCCGGGCGGTTCACCGGCGAGTCGCGGAAGCTGACCGTGGTCTGGGACGGATCCGTCGCGCGGATCGGGTCGGCGGTCGTGCGGTAGTTGACCATGTGCCGGTCCGCACCGATCGTCGACGGCTCGAACCGCACCTGCCGGTAGACCGCGTTGGCGCCGAGGAAAACGAGGTTCACGCCCGCGTCGCGTGCACCCTCGGCGCCGTCGAACATCGCCTTGGACCAGTACTCGTCGTGACCGAGCGAGATCATCGCCTTGTGCTGGGTGAGCAGCACCGGCCGCTCGTGCAGATCGACGCTCGTCATGTAGGTGACGTCGAGCGCGCGTTCCTCGGCCCGCATGATGAGGGGTAACTCGTTGCCGACGAAGTCGCCCGAACCCTCGGCCTCGGCGCTGTACGGACGGTCGAACGACACCATCTTCGACCGATCGCCCTGACCCCCGGCGTGGCAGTCGTAGAGCGAGCAGCCGCCCCACCGGTTGTAGGCCTGCCAGCTGCTGACCGCGTTCACGATCACGTAGGCGGACGTACTCGCGTCGTCGCGCACGGTGAGTGGCACCCAGCGCTGCACGCCGGTCGAACCGACGAGCTTCAGCAGGTAGGAACCGACGGGCCACGACTCGTCGATCGTGATGGACGTCGTCTTCTGCCAACGGGCCTCGTACGTGTCGGTCGCCGCGATCCGGGTCGCAGCAGCCTGCAGCGTGCCGGGGACCGACGGTGAGGTCCACACCAACCGGGCGCCGAGCCCCTGGTACCAGCCCATGCGGTACGCCTCGATGGTGAACGACGGGGCGACCGTGGACGCATAGAGGTCAATCGTCTCGCCGCGTTGGGCACTAGTCACGTTGAGGTAGCCCTCGATGTCGTGCGCGGCGCCGCCCTTGGTGACCCGCCAGTCGCCGGTCCCTGGCTTCTTGTTCTCGTCGAAGACCGCCTGACTCAGCGGCGCCTTCAGCGGCGGCAACGTGCCCGGCGGCGTGGATGTCGTGGTGGTGGAACGCGAGGCGGTCGACGGCGCGGACGACGGGTCCGTCGGGCCGTCCTGGCGGAGTTGTAGGGCGCCGAACGCCGCGGCCAGGACGAGGAACAGACCCCCGAACGCGAACAATCGGCGCTGACGGCGACGGCGGCGTTTGATCGCCATCCGCTCGCGACGGGTCAGGGGTCGACGCGCCGCGTCCTCGGAAATCACCGCATCGAGCGTACCGACGCTCAGTGGTCGAACCCGGGACCCATTCGCGCCGACCTCGGGGGTGCGGGAACGCTCGGCGTATCCTCCGCCCATGAACGATCTCGATCGCATCGTCGCGCTCACCGACCAGCTGCTCGCCGAGCACGACCCGGCCGACCGCATCGCATTCCGCGGCGCGCAGTACGACCTCGGGCTCGGGTGGACGCACTTCCCGGTCGGCTTCGGTGGACTCGGCGTCGACGCCAAGCTCCAGCGGGTCGTCGAGGAGAAGTTGCGCGACGCCGGCGTGAAGTACTCGGAGGTGGGATGGAACGGGTTCGGCCTGTTCCTCGCCGCGCCCACGATCGTCGCCCACGCGCACCCGGAGACCAAGGCCCGTCTCCTGCGCCCACTCTTCACCGGCGAGGAGATCTGGTGTCAGCTCTTCAGCGAGCCGGGCGCGGGCAGTGACCTCGCGTCGCTCTCCACGCGGGCCGTGCGGGACGGCGACGAGTGGGTCGTCAACGGCCAGAAGGTCTGGAACACGCTCGCCCACATGGCCGACCGGGGGATGTTGGTCACCCGCACCGACCCCGACGTTCCCAAGCACCGCGGCCTCACCTACTTCGCGCTCGACATGCACGCGGCGGGCGTCGAGGTACGGCCCCTGCGCCAGATCACGGGCGAGGCCGAGTTCAACGAGGTCTACATGACCGACGTCCGCGTGCCCGACGCCGATCGGATCGGTGACGTGGGCGACGGCTGGCGCGTCTCGATGACCACGCTCATGAACGAGCGGGTGACCATCGGCGGATCGGTCGCGGCGCGGGAGTCGGGTCCGATCGGCGAACTGATGCGCGTCTGGCGCGAGCTGCCGGCCGCCGACCGCGCGGACCGTGTCGCCCGCGACGCGGTGATGAAGCTCTGGGTAGAGGCCGAGGTGTTGCGCCTCACCAACATCCGTGCCGGCCAGAATCGCAAGGCCGGCATCGCCGGGCCCGAAGGTTCGGTGAGCAAGCTCGCGTTCGCCGAGGTCAACAAGCGCATCTACTCGGAAGCGATCAACCTGCTCGGCCCCGAAGGCGTGTTGATCGACCACTACGACTTCGTCCGCCCCGAGTCGGCCAACCTCACCGGTGGTCTCGACGTGCGCAAGATGTTCCTGCGGGCACGCGCGAACTCCATCGAGGGCGGTACGTCCGAGATCCTGCGCAACATCCTCGGTGAGCGCATCCTCGGCCTGCCGGGCGAACCGCGTACCGACAAGGAACTCCCGTGGATCCAGGTGCCGCGCAACTGATCGACCCGGTCACGCAGCTCGACCGCCTCGTCATCGCATTCAGCGAGGCCGCCGACGCCGACCGCGCGCCGGCGATGGCGCGGTACATGAAGGACCGGTTCGCATTCTTCGGCCTCTCCGCGCCCGACCGCCGGGCGATCCAACGCTCGGTCCTCGGATCGTGGGCGCCGAGCGCGACGGATCTCGTGGCGTTCACCGACGCGGCCTGGTCCCGACCGGAACGGGAACTGCAGTACGCCGCGTGCGACCTGGTCGCGCGATCGGCACGCCGCTGCCCACCGGCGTTCCTCGCGGATCTCGAACGCTGGATCACCACCAGGTCGTGGTGGGACACCGTCGATGCGCTCGCCCCGTCGGTCGGGATGCTCGTGCTCGAGTACCCCGAACTCACCGCCACCATGGACCGGTGGATCGAGGCCGACGACTTCTGGCTCGCCCGCGTCGCACTCATCCACCAACTGCGGTACAAGACCGCGACGGATGCGGAGCGACTCTTCCGCTACTGCACGCGTCGCGCCGCCGATCGCGAGTTCTTCATCCGCAAGGGCATCGGTTGGGCGCTGCGCGAGTACTCCAAGACCGACCCCGCCGCGGTCGTCGCATTCGTCGCGGCGCACGAGGCCGAGTTGTCACCACTGTCGCGACGTGAGGCATTACGTCGCGTCCCGGTCTGAGCGTCGCGCGGGACGTTCCTCCACTCTGGACACCACGCGCATCCTCCGCCACACTTCCCCTCCCGTCGGCAGGGAGGCGAACATGTTGCGCAAGGTCGGCACCACACTGGTACTCGTCGTCGCGCTCGTCGTCGGCGCGTCGTTGCCCGCCGCCGCCGAACCCGGCGACCTCGACGGCACCTTTGGCGCGTGCGGCATTGCCGCTGCGAAAGTCCTACCGAACTACGAGACACTGATGAGCCCCGCCGAATTGATCCGGCAGCCATCGGGGATGATCGTGCAGGCATTCGGCGGACCGAACGGCGTCGCATCCCTCCACCGCTTCCAACGCAATGGTCGCGTCGACCGAACCTTCGGCCTCGCCGGAGAGGCCCGACCGCCGATTCGCCTCGAGGCACCCAGGAATCACTCGGTGTTCCAGACCGCGACGGGTCGCATCTATGTGACCGGTCGGTTAGCCAGCGGCGAAGGGGCGATCGCGGCGCTGACCGTCGACGGCCAGCCGGACCCGACCTTCGGTATCGGCGGACTCGTGACGCTGGCCGACGGAATCATCTGGAGCGCGGGAGCCCAGCACGATGGACGGCTGCTGATCGTCCACGCCACGAGTGGAGTGGTGCACATCGAACGCTTGACCCTCGACGGCTCCGTAGATCCGACCTTTGCGGCGGTCGACCCTGCGATCGTCCAGAACGCGTATTCACTCGACATCGGCACCAACGACGAGGTCGTGATCATGACGCTCGCGAGCGGCATCGATTGGTTGCTTCCCCATGTTCTGCGACTCGATCGAGACGGATCCCTCATCTCGTCATACGCACTCAGCGAGTCCATCCCGAATGACAACTCGACCGACTTCGACATTCCGGTGCTGACGCCGCTCTCGGACGGCAGCGTGATCATCACCCGCAACCGTCAAACGTATTCCGACCGATCCGGACGGACGGTTGTCTCCAAGTTTCTTCCGACTGGTTCCGTCGACCCGTCGTTTGGCAACGGCGGACGGATCTCGGTCCGCATCAATGGGAGCAGCTGGACCACGAACACCGCAGTGCTCGCCGACGGCGAAATAGCGCTGCTCGTCCGCGACTCGCCCCTTACTTTGGACCGGCCAATGCATTTCGGGCTCCAGTTCCGACTCCCGACCGGGGCTCTCGACACCACCCGGACGGGACCAACGTTCTTCTTCTCCAACGGGGGACGCGACGCTCGAGTCTTCGGCCTGACGTCGAGCCAAGACACCGTCGCCATTGGTTTCGCGTCGCCCTCTCCCAACGGGACCTTCGCAGCCATCGCAAAATTCAGCCTCGACCAGCTACGCGTCGGCGCCGGACTGATGCTGCAGTGGGACGGAACCGCGTGGCCGTCCCGACTCGCCGGAAACCCCGGACCCGAGTGTCCGTACGACACGCCGTATTGGCCCGACAACGACAACGCACGAGGGATCACCACCGTCCCCGGCCAGGGCGGTTATGTCGTCGACCTCTTCGGTGGCATCCATCCCTTCTCCATCGGCCGGCAGCGGCCGGCCCCGGCCGCACCCCTCGGTGGTCCCTACTGGCCGGGCTGGAACATCGTGCGCGGGATCGCCGCGAAGTCCGACGGCGCCGGCGGTTACGTCCTCGACGCGTACGGCGCACTGCATTCGTTCCACACCGGCACCAACCCACAACCGGCGCAGATCGTCAACGGTCCGTATTGGCCCGGTTGGGACATCGCCCGCAGCGTCGCGCTGATGCCCGACGGGAATCGTGGCTACATCCTCGACGGCTTCGGCGGAGTTCATCGGTTCACCACTCCGGGCCACTCGCTCCCACCCGCGCTCAACCACACCGCGTACTGGCCGGGCTGGGACATCGCCCGCGGCATCTCGATTCTGGGCGATGGGACCGGCGGCTACATCGTGGACGCATACGGCGGCGTCCACCCCTTCGGGATCGGAACCCACCCCCCTCCACCCAGTCCGGCTCCGAGCACCGCCATCAACTACGTGCCGGGCAACGACTGGGTGCGCGGCTTCAGCTTCATCGACCCGCTGCCGCCTGCGGCATCCATTCGCGCGTCAGAACGTTCGGCGGGGGCAGGCGAGACCCGGCCGCTCGACGACCTGCGCGCCGCCGCCGGAATCAGTTCGCCGGCGGAATCCCCGACCGAGCAGCACCTGTCACACTGACCGTGGCGGACTACGGGTTCATCGGGTGCGCGTCGTGCCATCGCGCGACCGCGCGGTCCCAGACCTTGCGGTCCTTCGTCACGGTAAAGCACTTCGGCAGCCGGTCGGGGTACTTGCCCTTACCGAGCCACACGACCACGTTGTTCGAACACTTCACGTCGTAACCAACCGGCAGTCCGAGGGTCTGGTGGTTCGGCAACGAGTCGACGCGGAACACGTTGTCGCGCACCACGAGCTTGGGTGAGACCTTCGTACCGTCGTCGGCCCACTTGAAGAACCCGCCATGACCGGGCGCCTTGCCCTTGTAGACCGTCGGCATCGCCTTCAGCCGGACCACGTTGTTGCGGATCGTGTACGTGTTCGTGCGGCCGTCGACGTTGTCGCCCTTGGTCGGACGGGCCGAGAACGCCACGTAACACCCGTCGAGCAGGCTGTCCTCCACGACGCCCGAGTAGAGCTGGTCGTTCTCGACGCAGTCGTCGTGGATGAACGAGAGGTGCACCCCACTGATGGTGAAGTCGCGGGCGCCGTTGCGGACGCGGATCCCGTCGCCATAGTTGTGGACGCGCAATCCGAGCAGCGTGAAGTGGTCGCTCTGGAAGTTGATGCCGCCCGTGTGGTGGAACTGGTCCCAGCGGGTCGTCTGAGGGAAGGTCCCGATGATGCGGCCGCCGTTCCAGCAGGCATTGGATCCGCCGGTGAACGACACCGGCCAGTTGTCCACCTGGAGCCACACGGCGCTCTGGGCGTTGACCGCGGAATCGGCCGAGAGATCGTTGGTGAACCGCGACTTCTGCCAGCCGACCGGGCCGGCCTGCGCGCGACGGGTGGCGAGGCAGTCGGCGAGGGCCCGCACCGACCCGGCATCGGGCTCGGCGGTCGCGGCCCCTGCAGGCAGCGTCGCCAACCCGAAGGCCAGTGCGCCCACCGCGCCGGCGACGACGCGACCGATTCCGTTCCGACCCACTGGACCCCTTCCGAGAGCCCGCCAGTCTCGCGGACGCCCGGTGGCGAAGCGCCGCACGTCTCAGGCCCCACCCAGGGGGCCGGACCATCACGAACGTGCCCAACGATTTGGAGGTGGCGGTGGGAATCGAACCCACGTCCAGGGTTTTGCAGACCCTTGCCTGAAACCACTCGGCTACGCCACCAGAACGGACGACGTTACTTGAGCCACCCGTCGTCCCCCGTCCCGAACCCCGCAGGGACCCGTCGCGTCGCCCGGATCACGGTCTTCCGGGCGACGGTAGAGTTCCCGCCCTTATGAGCGCCTCCGTGTCCATCAGTGCAGTTGGTGCTGCGGCTCCCACGTTGCGGGTCAGCGCGAGCGAGGTCGGCGCGGCCTGGGGACGCAAGGGAAGTCGGGCGGTGAGCGCGGTGTGCGCGCCCGACGAAGACACCCTCACCCTCGCCGCAGCCGCCGCGGATCGAGCCCTCACTGCGGGCGGGGTCGACCCGACCACCGTCGACGGTCTGTGGTGGGGTTGTACCCGTCCGCCCTTCGCCGAGGGGCCGAGCCACGCCGTGCTCAGTGCCGCACTGGGACTGAGTCCACACGCCGCCGGTGCCCTGATGAGCGGATCACCCCACTCCGGGATCGAGGCGTTGCTCGGCGCCGCGGATGCCGTCGCCGCCGGCTCGGTCCGGGTCGCGGTCGCGGTCGTGTCCGATGCACTGGTCCCGGGACTCGGCACCCCATTCGAAGCCCGCTGCGGCGCGGGCGCGGCTGCGGTCGTGCTCACCGCGCTCGAAGGGCCGGCGGTCATCACCGCCCGGGTCACGCGCACCCATCCCCTCCTCGACCGCTACCGCGGCGACGGCGAGGCGCACACCCGCGACCTCTACGACCCGCGGCTGTTCCGCGAGGAGATGTTCGTCCCGTACGTCCGCGAGGTCGCCGACCATCTCGCCGCCCTCGACGTACGAGCGTGGTCACTCCCCGACCCCGACGGCCGCCTCGGATCGGTGATCGCCAAGGGAGTGGGCGCGGCCACGGTCGCGTCGGCCGAGGTCTACACGGCGCTCGGCGACACCGCCGCCGCGGCCGCGCTGCTCGGCGCGGTCAGTGCGTTCGACACCATCGGTCCGGTCGCCATCGTCGGGACCGGCGGGGGTCGCACGACCGGCGTCATCGTCGAGGTGAACGCACCGGTGCCGGGCGCGACCCGGGTCATGCACGACCTCGACGCCGATGCCAGGGACGCCACCTATGCGGAGGTCCTCCGAGCACGCGGACAGCTCTCCCCCTCGGGCGAGATGATCCCGATGGGTGTGCCACCCGAGAGTGCACTGTTCGCACGCGGTGCCGACGAGATGCTCCAACTCCTCGGTGGAAAATGCGCGGAGTGCGGGACCATCAACACGCCACCGTCGATCCACCCCACGTGCATCGCGTGTGGTGGTCCGAAGCTCGAGCCGGTCGCCCTCGCACGCCACGGTGTCGTGCACACGTTCGTGATCAACCAGACGATGCCTGCCCCGTTCGTCGCGCCGCTGCCGATCGCGGTCGTCGACCTCGACGACGGCGCCCGCGTGATGCTCCAGGTCGTCGGCGACGGCAAGGAACTCGCGATCGGATCCGAGGTCGACCTCGTGCTGCGCCGGTACGCCCACGAGCGCGGCGTACCGGTCTACGGATACAAGTCGAAACTCCGCGCCCGTCCGGAAGGAGTGTCCGCATGAGTTGGAACAAGGTCGCCGTCGTCGGCGCCGGACTCATCAAGATGGGCGAGCTCTTCGAGCAGTCCTACGAAGACATGGCGGCGGGCGCGTTCAACGCCGCGGTCGCGTCGGTCGACAAGGGCTTCGACCCGCAGGCCGTCGACGCGGCGTTCGTGGCCACCCAGCGCGGCACGCTCTGGGGCCAGGAGGGCATCGGCGGCAACACCGTCCCCACCGCCATCGGGCTCGCCGGGATCCCGTGCACCCGCATCGAGAACGCGTGCCCGTCCGGATCCGACGCCTTCCGCGTGGGCGCGATGGCCGTCGCCTCCGGGGTCCACGATCTCGTGCTCGTCATCGGCGTCGAGAAGATGCGTGACAAGTCGACCGAGGAGGGGCTCCTCTCGCGTGCGGCCGCGGGGCATCCGATCTTCACCCGCGGTGAGACGGCGCCGGTGCTCTTCGCGCCGTTCGCGACCCGGCACATGCACGAGTTCGGCACCACACGCGAGATGCTGGCTTCGGTCGCGGTCAAGAACCACCACAACGGTTCGCTCGATCCCTACGCGCACTTCCAGGACGAGATCACCGTCGAGCAGGTCCTGAAGTCCCCGCCCGTCTGCTCGCCGCTGCACCTGCTCGACTGCTGTCCGCAGACCGACGGCGCGGCCGCGGTGCTGCTCGCCCCGGCCGACCGGGCCCACGAGTTCACCGACCGGCCCGTCTTCGTGGCGGGATTCGGGATGGCGACGGACCACCCGTACCTCCACGAGAAGACCAGTTTCGTCGGCCTCGAGGCCACGGTGCTCGCGTCGCAGCGGGCCTACGCGATGGCAGGCGTCGGTCCGACCGACATCGACATGTGCGAGGTGCACGACTGCTTCACCATCACCGAGATCCTCGACATCGAAGACCTCGGATTCTTCGAGAAGGGCAAGGGCGGCATCGCGTCGCTCGAGGGTGAGACCTCGCTCACCGGTCGCATCCCGGTCAACACCTCGGGCGGCCTCCTCGCCAAGGGGCACCCGATCGGCGCCACCGGCATCGCGCAGCTCACCGAATGTTGGTGGCAGCTCCGCGGTGACGCGGGCGGCCGTCAGGTCGAGATGCGCAACGGCTTCACCCTCCAGCACAACGTGGGCGGCCGCGGCTCGGGCGTCAGCGTCGTCAACATCCTCACCAATAGATCATGAGCCCCAACCCGCACCTCATGGTGGAGACGGGGGCCGACGGGGTGTGTCGGATCACGCTCGACCGGCCCGAGGCCAAGCATGCGCTGACCGTCGCCATGCGCGACGGCATCGTCGACGCGATCCGCGCGGGCCGCGCCGATCCCTCGGTGCGCGCCTTCCTCCTGCGGGCGACCGGCGACGCGTTCTGCGCGGGCATGGACCTCGGCCCCGAGGGCGGCTCGACCGTCGCGCAGGCCGGCAAGCCCGGCTTCGATCCCCGCACCACGTCGGAGGCACTGCGCGTGGGCGTACAGACCTTCATCCGCGAACTGTGGGAACTCGACAAGCCCACCGTCGCCGCGGTCAACGGCGCGGCCGTCGGCCCGGGCGCGCACCTCGCGCTCGCCTGCGACTTCGTGCTGGTCTCACCCGAGACCAAGTTCATCTGGTCGTTCCACAAGTGGGGACTCGTCGTCGACGCCGGTGGCGCGTACCTCCTCCCCCGCCTCGTCGGCCTACCGCGAGCGAAAGCCATGGTCATGCTCGGCGACACCGTGAGGGGGTCCGACGCCGTCGACGCCGGCCTCGCCTACCAGTGCCTCGACGGCCCCGCCGCGCTCGCCGACGCGGCCGACGCGCTCGCGGTCCGCCTCGCGGCCGGACCCACCCGCTCGCTCGGCCTCTCGAAGCGGCTCCTGAACGCGAGCTTCGAGACCGACCTCGCCGCATCGCTCGAACTCGAAGGTGCGTACCAGTCGCTCGCCACCGCGTCGGGTGACCTCGTCGAGGGCATGACGGCATTCCGCGAGAAGCGCCCCGCACGATTCGAGGGCCGTTGACATGAGGCTCGTCCGGGGCACGGCCGGCGTCCTCGCCGCGATCCTCGCCTGCGGCGCGACCCTCGTGGTCACCGCGGCCGCGCCCGCCGGCGCGGCACCCGAACCGTCCCTCGACCTCGCCCGGCCCCGCATCCTCGGCGCGGACACCGACCCCGACGTCGTGCGCGCCCGGCTGGACCGCGAGCCGTACCGCACCATCTTCGGCCGGCTCGACTTCCACGCCCACGAGTCGGACGGCATCGCCGCCGACGACCACACGATCGGTTCGGAGCGGATCAAGACCAACCCCACCACGGACCTGGCTTACGTGTACGCGCTCGACCGGACCATCGTCAACGGCACGATCGTGCCGTTCCCTTCGGCCGCGGCCCGCACCGCCGCGGGCGACTCCGTCCGCGACCATCTGCTCACGATGTACACCCGGAGTCGCCTCGCGGTGGCACCCCCGCTCGGGGGCACCGACCGCGACATCAACACGTCGGAGGAACTGCTCCAGTACGCCACGGCCTACGACACGATGCTCGGCGCGGGCTACGACTTCGGCGCGAGTGACGCGGTCATCCGCACCAACCTCACCGACCTCGCGGCCGAGTTGTACCGCAACTACACGGTCCCCGAGACCGCGAACAGCTCGGCGCTCGTACTCCCGAACAACCATCGGTCGAAGTCGGCCGCCGCACTCGGGGTGGCCGCGCTCGCCTTGTTCGACGCGCCGCCGGCCGAAGGCACGCCCCCGGCCGACGAGCGCGCACCTGCGGCGTGGCTCGCGTTCGCCCTCGACCAGGTCGACATCGTGCAACGTTGGACCTACGTCGCACCGGGCGGCGGCTACGGCGAGGGGCCGTACTACCAGCGCTACGCCAGCCAGAACCTCCTGCCGTTCACCCGCGCCTGGGACCACGTGCGCGGCAATCGACCGTGGGACATCGGTCCCCGATCGATCCCCGACCTCTGGCGCCAACCCGCCTATCGCGCCACCCAACGCTGGATGCTCGACCTGACCCTGCCCGACGGTGGCCTGGCCCCGATCGACGACGGCAACATCGACTTCACGTATTACTTCGGGCTGGCGCCCGTCGACCCGGCCGATGCACCGGCGTTCGTCTGGCGCTGCGCGCACGCTCCGACCCCGTACGACACCGACGGCAGTGTCGACCTCTCGGCCGACGCGCTCGCCAACTTCGACGACGCGATCCTTCCCGCGGAACCGTCGGGATCACCCACGCGACTCGACGACGAATCCGGCACCGCGGTGTTCCGCAGCGACTGGAGCCCGGACGCGGTCGAGGTGGTCGCGGTCGGCGAGCACGGCGCGGCGATGGAACTCGGGCGCGACCGCGACGGCCTCGGGCAGGTTGCCGGGGCCGCGCACGAACAGCCCGACACCGCCAGCTATCTCATGCACGCGTTCGGCGAACGACTCCTGCTCGACCCCGGATACCTCACGTATGAGCAGCGCGGACTCGTCGGCAAGGCCCCCGACCACAACCTGATCCTGGTGAACGGCAAGGGTCCGGCCGATCCGTTCCTCTCGTCGATCTTCTGGGTGAACGACCGGGCCGGGCTCCCGCCGAACCTCGACGGCCAGGCGACGATCACCGGCATGTCGGACACCGCGTCGTGGGACCGGGCCCAGGTCACCAGCGCGTATGCGGCGGCAAAGTTCCAACGTCGGTTCGAGTTCGTCGACAACCGCTACCTCGTGACGTTCGACGCGGTCACTGCGACGCCCGGCGACCAACTCACGTGGGTCACCCACGGTAACGGTGGCGGCACGAGTGGCGGCGCCTTCACCCCCACCGCGACCGGCGGGCGCTGGGAACACGGCGCGGCCCGGGTCGACACCGGTCTGGCCACCAGTGGCGGTCCGCTCGCGTTGACCACGCGTACCACCAACCACGAAGGCGCCAACCGCGCGCTCCTCACCCACACCGCGCTCGACACCACCTCCGCCGCCCTCGCGCCGACCACGCGTTCGGTGGCCATCGCGTACCCGACCCGCATCGGTGAGCCAGCACCGGTGATCGAGTCGGTGCCGCTGACGAACGGTCGGGTCCGCCTCCGGCTCACCGACACCGCCGGTGACCGCGTCGTGATCGCCACCCAGGACGCGGCCGGACACATCACGATTCGTGACCGCCATCTGGACGGCACGCCGCGCAGCGTGAACCGCGACTCGACCCGCACGGTGTCGGCGCCCGGCGGGTTCAACGCTCGTCGGACCGGACGGGGGCGGCTCGGTGTCACGATGAGCGCCTCGGCCGTCGATGTCGTCGCGCCCAAGACCGACGTCGAACTCCACGGTCTCCCGTTCGTACCCCACCACGCCGACGGCGCGTGCAACCTCACCACCAACGAGACCGGGACGTTCGTACGGACCGCTCGCGACGGCGCGGTCACGTTGTCGCCCGGCGCCGGGAACTCCGCGCCCGCGGCCGACCCGGGCCCGGACGTCGAGAACGCGGCCGTGCTCACCTGGCTCCACCTCGACGCGGCCGCGAGTTGCGACGCCAACCACGACGCCCTCACCGCGCACTGGCAACTGCTGGCCGCGCCGGCCGGCAGCGCCTGGGTCCTGGCCGACACCGAGGCCACCCGGCCGTGGCTCGCCCTCGACCGGCCCGGTCCGTACCGCGTGCGGCTCACGGTCACGGATTCCCACGGCGCGGTCAGCCGCGCGTCGGACCTCACCGTCTTCGCCGGGCCCCGCTGCATCGGCGACCGCCTCACCTGGTCCGACCCCCGCTGTTAGCGCGATCACGGCACCGTTTGTCGACTCACCTGCTCGAGGGCACTACCAGCCGACAAGCCCACGTCGAGTGAGTGTCGAAACCGGCACCCGAGGCGGAGCTTGCGGAGCCGAGCCGCCCGGGAGCGAGCCCCACGTCAGGCATGACATTCAGGAGTGCGAGCGGACGGGCAATAGTGTCTGACATCCGTGTCAGGTACAGGAGGGGTCTTCATGGGTCGGTTCGACGGGAAGGTCGCGATCGTCACGGGTGCGGGGCGAGGGATCGGCCGCGCCGAGGCGCTCATGCTCGCGAGCGAAGGCGCAGCCGTGGTGGTGAACGACCTCGGGGGCGAGACCACCGGTGAAGGCGCCGACCAGCGGCCGGCCCAGCAGGTGGTCGACGAGATCACCGCCGCCGGCGGCCGCGCCGCGGCCAACTACGACAACGTCGCCTCCTGGGACGGTGGTCGCAACCTCGTCGCGCAGGCGGTCGACACCTTCGGCGGTCTCGACGTGGTCGTGAACAACGCCGGGATCCTCCGGGACAAGATGAGCTTCAACATGGACGAGGCGGAATGGGATGCCGTCGTCGACGTACACATGAAGGGTCACTTCACCACCAGTCGCTTCGCCGCCGCCTACTGGCGCCAGCAGAGCAAGGACAGCGGCGGTCCGGTGGGCGGGACGATCGTCAACACCGCAAGTGAGTCCGGCCTCTACGGCAACGCCGGACAGGTGAACTACGCGGCGGCCAAGGCAGGGATCGCATCGATGACCATCGTGATGGCGCGCGAGTTGGAGCGGATCGGTGTCCGCGTCAACGCGATCGCCCCGGTCGCCCGGACGCGGCTCACCGAGGCCGTCGCCGGCGAGTTCATGAACCAGAAGGAAGGCGACTTCGACCGCTTCGCCCCCGAGAACGCCGCCGCGATGGCGATCTGGCTCGCGTCGCCCGACTCGGCCGGCATCACCGGTCAGGTCTTCGCGGTCGGCGGTGGCAAGGCACAGATGCTCCAGGGCTGGCGGCCCGCGACCGAGGTCGCGGCCACCGACGTGTGGTCGCTCGACTCACTCACCGCGGCCCGGGACCAGTTGACCGGCGGCCGCGATACGGGCGTGCCGCCGTTCATGCCGCCGCTCGAGGGCTGAGTCCGTCCCGTGCACCTCGATTGGGGACCCGACGTCGACGCGTTCCGCGCCGAACTCGCCGCGTTCCTCGACGAACACACCCCGGCGCAGGCTCGCACCCGCCGAGACTTCGCGAGCGGTGAGGGCCCCGAGATCATCCCGGAGTGGGCCCGCGAGTGGCAGGCCACGCTGTTCGACCACGGCTGGATGATCCCGGGGTACCCGCCCGAACTCGGTGGCCGCAACGCGACGTTGGTGCAGACGCTCGTGTACCTCGAGGAGATGGCCGCGCGGGGCGTTCCGCGGTCGCTCCATTTCCCCGGCTACGCGATCGTGGCGCCGAGCCTGCTCGACGTCGGGACGCCCGAACAGCAGGCCCTTGCCCCCGCGGCGATCCGCGGCGACACCGTCTGGTGCATCGGGATGAGCGAACCCAACGCGGGTTCGGATCTCGCCGGGCTCCAGACCCGCGCGGTCCTCGACGGCGACCGGTTCGTGGTGAACGGGCAGAAGGTCTGGACTTCGTACGCGATGGTGGCCGAGAAGTGCTTCCTGTACGTGCGGACCGACCCCGACGTCCCGAAGCACAAGGGCATCTCGCTCCTGATCGTCGACATGGACACGCCGGGGATCGACATCCGTCCGCTCACCCACATCAACGGCAATGCCGACTTCGCCGAGGTGTTCCTGACCGACGTCGAGGTGCCCGTCGACCGCCTCGTCGGCGAACTGAACCAGGGCTGGCAGATCACCCAGGGTTCGCTCGCCCACGAGCGCGCCGGCCTGTGGGTGGAAGGCGTGGCCCGACTCGAACAGACCGTCACCGGACTCGTCGACCTCGCCCACCGGCGCGGGGTCGCGAACGATCCGATCGTGCGGCGCCGCATCGCCGAGGGGTACCAACGGGCGATGAGCCTGCGCGCCCTCGGGTACAAGGGCTTCACGAGTTTCGCCCAGGGCGCGTCGGCACCGGAGCACTCGTACATGAAGCTCGCGAGTTCGGAACTCGGCAAGGACCTCTACGAACTCGGGATGGAGATCCAGGGCGCGTACGGCCCGGTGACCGACGAGGAACGCGGTGAGGAAGCGGGCCGCTGGGCCCTCAGCTTCTTCGTGAGTTTCGCCAACACCATCGCCGGCGGCACCAGCGAGATCCAACGCAACATCATCGCCCAGCGGGTTCTCGGTCTCCCCCGCGCCTGACGCGCTCGCCTACTCCTCTCCGATGCCGTGCCCGATGCGGATCCGGTTCCCCGAGGGATCGGTGAGCACGAACTCGCGCATCCCCCACGGCTGATCCTCGATGGCCGTGACGTCGACGCCGAGCCTCGCCGCCAGCGAATCGCCGCATTCACGGCACAATCGGACATCCTCGCGGCGAGCGAGCGCCACCGACGGTCGATCGCGGCCGCAGCACGAACAGGTCACCGGTCGACGGTACCGGACCCGGGTCCCGCATTTGCCGCCCCGCACGACCGGGGCGGCGTCAATTGTACGGACGCGCAGGACCGCGCCAGACTGCACGGAGAAGTCCGAACGACGAAGGCCGCACCACTGGGGGTGATGCGTGGCCATCGGTGCCGCATTCCTGATCGTGCTCGGCTACGTCGCGGGCCTGCCCGTCTTGCAATGGCACCGGCGCGACCTCCTCAGCTTCCGCCAGCCCCTGTGGGCCGGTTACGGGAGCCGCGAGGCGCGCCTGCGTGGCGCGTTCGTGAGCTACCTCGCGTTCGGATGGCCGGAGGTGTTCATGGCCCTCGGCTGGCGGTCGAGCCAGACCCGGCTCGCACTCATCGAGGAGCGCAACGACATGCGCGAAGCACGCTCGCACCGCGAGGGACACGACCACGGCTGACGGACCGACCGGCGGCCCGGGCGCCAACCTCCCGGCGTGGTGGCCTGCCGGTACGCTGCGCGGATGGTCGAACCGGGCGAGGGACCAACCGCAGGGACCGCGAGCACACCCGCGGCAACCACGGCGGTCGCGGCGCTCCACGAACTGCAGCACGAGGTGGCCGAGACCCAACTCCCGGATCACATCCTCCGCGTCCTCGTCAGTGTCTGCAACCGCGGCAGCCTCAGCTTCGGGATCACCGTCGCGCAGAGTGGCCTGCTCATCTCCGGCACCGCCGTCGGGGTCGCCCAGTTCATGCGCAACATGGCGGGCGAACTCGAGGCGCGGGGCGGTGTCGACGCCGCCGTGTTGACCGAACCCCTCCGCCTCCTGGCCCGGCTGGCCGAGGAGGACCGCGACGGCACGGTGCCGGCGGACTCGGACGACGGTGCCGACGACCTCCCGGTGTTCCTGCACCTCGAGAACGCGCAGATCCGGAGCGGCGACGCGATCGTGGCCCACGGCGTGCGCTGGCGCGGCCGGATGGTCGACATCGACGGCTGGTTCCTCGGCCACGACCTCGCGGTCGGCGCGTGAACTTCTCACTGACCGACGACCAACTGCTCCTGCGCGATTCGGCGCGCCAGATGCTCGCCGACCGGTGCCCGCCGGCCCTCCTCCGCGCGCACACCGACGACATCGCCGCCGCTCGCCCCCTGTGGGAGCAGATCAGTGATTTCGTTCCACTCGGTATCGGGCCGACCGTCGACCTCTGCATCTTCATGGAGGAACTGGGGCGCGTCGCCGCGCCGGTGCCGTTCTTCGCGACTGCATGTCTCTACGCGCCGCTCCTCGACGCGATCGGTGAGCACGACCTCGACGCAGTGCTCGACGGGCACGCGACCGGAACCGTCGCGCTCGCGGGCGCCGACGGCGTCTGGCACCCGAACGCCGAGTCGACCAAGACCTTCGTCCCCGACGCCGCCACCGTCGACCTCGTGGCCGCGGTGGCAGCCGACGGTGCCGTGACCCTGTTGGCATCACCCCCGTGTCGCCGGATCGAGACCGTCGACACCAGCCGCTGCCTGTACGACGTGGAGACGGCCGTGCCGGGGACCGCCGCGGGTGCGATCGGACGCGCCGCCCTCGACGACCTGCTCGGCCGGGCGACGGTCGCACTCGCGGCCGAGATGGTCGGTACCGCGCAACGCCTCTTCGCCATGACCCTCCAGTACGCCAAGGAGCGGTATCAGTTCGACGTGCCCATCGGTTCGTTCCAGGCGGTGCAGCACAAGCTGGCCGACATGAGCCTCGACGTCGAGCGGGCGTGGAGCGCCACCTACTTCGCGGCCATGGCGATCGACGCCGGCGACGACGACCGGCACCGGGCGATCCACGCCGCGAAGGCCGCCGCCGGGCAGGCCGCGCGCCGCAACGCCAAGGACGGCATCCAGATCCACGGTGGCATCGGCTTCACGATGGAGCACGACCTGCACCTGTTCCTCCGGCGCGCGTTCGGCGCCGAGGCGCTGCTGGGCACGACCGGCTGGCACCACGACCGGCTCGCCGACCTCCTCGTCTGAGCTTCGCTTCGGCCCGTACGGTCGCACTCTGAACGTCATGGCTGACGGGCGCTCACTCCCGGGCTCGGTTGTCGTACCCCGCTGGTACGGTCGGCGCGACCTTCGAAATCTTCCCCGAGGAGCACGACGATGAGCACCCGCACCGCCTACGAACCCGGCACGCCGAGCTGGGTCGATCTCATGACCCCCGATCGCGACGCGGCCAAGGCCTTCTACGGCGAGTTGTTCGGCTGGACCTTCGAGGATTCGACCGACCCCGAGTCCGGTGCGGTCATCTACACGAACTGCTCCTCCAAGGGGCAGCTGGTGTGCGGGCTCATGGCGATGAGCCCCGAGATGCAGGCCGGCGGGATGCCACCCGTGTGGGGCACCTACATCGCCACGGCCGATGCGGACGAGACCGCGCGCCGGGTGACCGAGGCCGGCGGGACCGTGATGATGCCGCCGATGGACGTGTGGGACGTCGGCCGCATGGCGGTCTTCCTGGACCCGGCCGGTGCCACCATCGGCATCTGGCAGGCCAAGAGCCACCTCGGCGCCGCGCTCGTGAACGAGCCGTACGGCTTCGCCTGGAACGAGCTGAGCTCGCGCGACACCGCCGCGTCGGCGAAGTTCTACGACGCGGTGTTCGGATTGAAGGCCGAAGCGATGGAAGGCCCGATGGAGTACTTCGAGTGGAAGCTCGGCGACACCACGGTCGGCGGCATGATGCCGATGCCCGCCGAGATGCCCGAGCAGGTGCCGTCGTACTGGCTCACCTATTTCGCGGTCGAGGACTGCGACGCGTCGCTGGCCCGGGTCGTCGAACTCGGTGGCGGGTCGATGGTCGGGCCGATGGACATCCCCGCCGGCCGGTTCGCGGTGGTCCACGACCCCGCCGGTGCCAACTTCGCCATCATCAAGCTGGCCGAGACCAACTGAGGCCGGCGGGGGCGGATCCGCCGCCGCCGATACCGAAACCCGCGCTCCGGGACTACGATCTGACACGAACGTCAGGTTTCCGGGGGGTCTCCCATGACGCACGTCGATCTCGTGGCACTGGCACAGAGCCGGGGCCGGCTCAGCGATACACCGACCGTCGACCAGGTGACCGCCGAGGTCGTGCGCGGGGCGATGGAGACCATCTGTTTCGAGATGGCCACCTACGTCTCACGCACCGCAACCACGCCGATCCTGAACCAGTCGAACGAGCGCAACGCCACCATCCTCGACGCCCAGGGCCGGCTCGCGGCGCTGTCGGTGGGGATCCCGCAGTTCATGCTCACCTCGACGCTGCCGGTCCGGTTCGCGCTCGACTACCTCGGCGTCGACGAGTTCCGGGAGGGCGACGTCTTCGTCGCCAACGACCCGTACCACGGCGGTGGTCATCTCCCCGACTACAACGTCTTCGCGCCCGTGTACGCCGACGACCCGGACCACCCGGGCACCCGCAAGATGGCGCTCATCGCGAGCATCCAGTGTCACCACGGTGACACGGGCGGCGGCGTTCCGGGTGGCTACAACGTGACCGCCAACGACATCTGGGGCGAAGGCGTGCGCTGGCCCGTCCTCAAGGTGATCGACCAGGGCGTCGAACGCCGCGACGTCCTGTTGGCGCTCCAGACCAACAACCGAATCCCGTCCTACATCGGTGACATCCGCGCCCAGATCGGCGCCGCGCAGCTGGCCGTGCGGCGCCTGGCCGAGGTGCTCGAGACCTACGGCACCGGCACCGTGGAGGAGTCGGTCGACTTCATGATCGACTACGCGGCCCGCCGCTTCCGCGAGGAAGTCGCCGCGTGGCCCGACGGCGTCTACGAGGCGGACGCCTACGTGGACCACGACCCGCTCGGCAACCCCGACATCCACCTCCACGCCAAGATCACCGTCGCGGGCGACCAACTCACCATCGACTACACCGGCTCGGACACGCGCCCCGAGATCCAGGCGTGGTCCACCTTCGGCAACACCCGGGGGTACACGGTCGGTCAGATCGCCTCGATGATGGACCCCGAGATCCCGAAGAACGAGGGCTTCTTCGATCAGATCAAACTCGTCGTCCCGTCCGGCTGCGTGTTGAACCCCACGCCGGGCAAGCCGGTGAGCGCGGGGACCCACCACCCCGGCGCCGACGTCGGCGAGGTGATCGCGGTGGCGCTGCAACACGTGCTGCCCGACAAGGCGGTCCCGCAGACGTACAAGACCGGCATCCCGACCATCATCGTGGGCATCGATCCGCACACCGGGCAGTCGTTCACCGACCACTCGGCCGAGGTCTACGCCGGGTGGTGCAACGCGGCCAAGGGGCTCGACGCGTGGGGCGCGCAGAACGCCAGCTTCGGCAACCTCTGGAAGGCCACCGCCGAGATCAACGAGAGTCTCTACCCGCACGTGCAGTGGAGCCGCGACTACCGCACCGACTCGGGCGGTCCCGGCCAGTGGCGCGGCCTCTGCGGGAGCCACTACGAGAAGGAAGTGTGCGTCGACGCCAAGGTGTACACGTACGTCGTCGGCATGAAATACCCGATGCCGGGGATCTGCGGCGGCGAGCCCGGTGAACCCAACCGCATGGTCATCCGCTACGGCTCCGACGACGAGTTCGTGGTCAGGCACACCGCCGATTGGGTCCCGATCGCGGCCGGCGAACGGATCATGTACGACTACGGCGGCGGGGGCGGCTGGGGCAACCCGCTCGACCGCGACCCGCAGGCCGTCCTCGACGACGTGCTCGACGAGTACGTGAGTGTCGGCGGGGCCGAACGCGACTACGGCGTGGTCTTCACCGGCACCCTCGAGGACCTGACCCTCGCGGTCGACGGTCCCGGCACCGACGCGCGCCGCGCGGCCCGACGTCGCGCGGCGTGAGCGAGCGAGCCATGACCTACCGCGTGGGTGTGGACGTCGGCGGCACGTTCACCGATCTCATCTGTGTGGCCGAAGACGGCGCCGTCGTCCTCGACAAGACCCCCACCACCCTCGACGACCAGTCGCGCGGCGTGATGACCGGCATAGCCCACCTCGCCGATCATTTCGGGTGCTCGCTCACCGAGTTCTGCACCGCGCTCGACGTGGTGGTGCACGGCACCACGACCGCCGACAACACGATGATCGAGATGAACGGCGCCCGCACCGGGCTCCTCGTGACCGAAGGCCACCGCGACGAGATCGAGATGCGCCGGGTCCACAAGGAGATGATCTGGGACCCCTCGTATCCGGCGCCACCGGCGATCGCACGGCGCCGGGCCCGCATCGCGATCAAGGAGCGGATGAGCCACACCGGCGACGTCCTGCTCCCGATGGACGAGGACGCCGTGCGCGCCGGCGTGGCCCGGCTGCGCAAGCTCGACGTGCAGTCGATTGCGATCATGTTCCTGTTCTCGTTCGTCAATCCGAGCCACGAACTGCGCGCCGCCGAGATCGTCCGCGAGGAGTTCCCGGAGGTCGAACACGTGTCGTTGTCCCACGAGGTCATGGCGCGCGGCCCCGAGTTCGAACGGGTCTCGACCACGCTCGTGAACGCCTACGTGGCCCCGAAGATCTCCCGCTACGTCGGCCGACTCGAGGAGCAACTCCGCCGCGCCGGTTACGGGGGCCAGTTGCTCATCATGCAGTCGACCGGCGGCGTCATGCCCCCCGACTACGTGGCCCGGCGCGCGGTCACACTGCTCGCGAGCGGCCCCGCCGGCGGCGTCATGGGATCGGCCCTCGCGGCCGGACGCGCCGGAGTGGACGACTTCATCGCGGTCGACATGGGCGGGACCAGCTTCGACCTCTGCCTCGTGCGCGGCGGTCACCCGGAGATCAAGACCGACTGGAACTGGCGCTACCGCTACTACATCGGCCTGCCGATGGTCGACGTGCAGAGCGTCGGTGCGGGTGGCGGCTCGATCGCTCGCGTCCGCCAGGGCGCGCTGCTCGTCGGGCCCGAATCGGCGGGATCGAATCCGGGACCGGCGTGTTACGGCCGCGGCGGGGAACGACCCACGGTCACCGATGCCGACGCCGTCCTCGGGTACCTGCCCACCGAAGGGTTCGCGGGTGGACGCATGGAGCTCGACGTCGACGCCGCCCGGCGCACCATCGAACGGGACGTCGCGACGCCGAACGGCACCGACGTGACCGAAGCCGCGTGGGGCATCGAACGGATCGTCAACGCCAACATGGCCAACGCCACCCGGCGGGTGCTCGCGTCGCACGGTGCCGACCCCCGCACGCTGGCGCTCATCGCGTACGGCGGCAACGGCCCGGTGCACGCGTGGGCGATCGCCGCCGAGCTCGGTGTCGGTCGGGTCCTCATCCCGAAGGCGGCGCCGGCGTTCTCGGCCCTCGGCGTGCTCGTCGCCGACTCGCTCGTCGACCTGGTGCGCTCCTACGTGACACCCCTCGCCCAGGTCGACCTCGTTCGGCTCCGACACCTGATGGCCGACGTGACGAGCGAGGCAGTGAAGGAGCTCGAGCCCACGGGCTTCACCGCGACGACCACCGAACACTTCGTGCAGATGTGTTACCCGGGCCAGAACTTCGACATGAGCGTCCCGACGTCACCCGACGTCGCGGAAGACGACCTGATCGGTCTGGCCGAACGCTTCCACGCTCAACACGAACGCGAACGCGGGTTCAGCTTCCGGAACCAGCCGCCGCTCATCCGCGGGGTTCGGCTCGTGGCCCGGGCCACCACGCCCAAGCCCGACAAGTTCGCTGCGCTCGGCAGCACCGTCGACGCGGACGCGGCGCGCATCGGGAGCCGCGAGGCGTACTTCGGGGTGGAATACGTGACCACACCGGTCTACGACGGGCCTCAGCTGGCACCGGGCATGGAGATCGCGGGGCCGGCCCTGGTGCAGGAGCCCTTCACCGTCGTGGTCGTTCCGCCGGGCGCCCGGCTCACGCTGGACCCCACCGGCAATTACGAACTCCACCTCGCGTCGTGAACGCGCGCGGTCGAGGTGGAGCAGGCGTGATTCAGGCGGCCGCGTCGGACCACGGCACGGCGTGGTCGACGAGGACAGTGCAGTGGTAGCGAGCCTCGGCGATCTTGCGAGCCTCGGCTTCGGCGCGGGCGGGATCGGTGGCGTCGACGAGCACCATCGTGATGCCGTTGCCGTCGGGCCGGTCGAGCGTTTGGATGGTCACTCCGTAAGTCATGTGTTCCTCCACGATCATCAACGTTTCGGCATCGAAAATCGTTCCTTGAGTCGGTTGGTCCTCGCGACCCACCCGGCCACACCCACGGCGCGCCGATGACGTTCTTCACCACCGACGAGCGCGCGATCGTCGAGGCCGCGTCCGAGCGCCTGGTGCCCGCCACTCCCGACGGCCATCCGGGGGCGCGGGCCCTCGGCACGGTCGCCTACATCGACGGCCTGCTCGACGCGTTCGCGACCGATCCACCACGCATCTGGGCGGGTGGACCGTACTCCGGGCGGGCCGGTGGTGAACCGGGATTTTCCGAGTTCATGACGCTCTCCCCCATGGAGGAGCTCGCGTGGCGGGCCCGCATCGAGGGCTCGCAGGGCATCCCGGAACGCGAGCGGATGGGGCCGGTCGCCGGCTGGCAACAGGACTACCGCCAGGGCGTTGCCGCACTCGGCGCCGACTTCGCGGCAGTCCCGGCCGACGAGCAGGACCGTCGCCTCGCGGCCAACGAGGCGTTCCGTGACCTCCTGTACGAGCACACCGTCGAGGGGGCCTACGCCGCGCCCGAGTACGGCGGCAACCGGGATCTCCTCGCCTGGACCGCCATCGGGTTCCCGGGTGACGTCCAACCCCGGGGCTACACCGATGCCGAAGTCGAGGGGCAGGCGTGAGTGATCACGAGTGGGATGCGGTGATCGTCGGGACCGGACCCGCGGGCGCGACCGCCGCAGAGGTCCTCACCGGCGCGGGCTGGTCGGTCCTGATGCTCGAGAAGGGGCGCAACCACCTCCTGGCGCTCGAGCCGCCGTTCGGTCCGCTCGGTCACGTGTCGAACGACGAGTTGAAGTTCATGCGCCGCCACTTCCTCGGCCCGGATCCATGGCTCGAGCCCCGCACCTTCCGCCGCACCGAGGCCGACGGCGATCGGATCGACGTCGGTGACGTCAACAACCTGCCGTCGACGGTCGGGGGCGGTGGATTCCACGCGGACGGCAAGCTGCCCCGCTTCCGCGAGGACGACTTCAAGCCCCTCAGCACCGGCGGACCGGTCGCCGGCGCCGACATCGTCGACTGGCCCGTCGACTACGACGAGATGGAGCCGTATTACGCCGAGGCCGAGCGGGTCGTCGGGGTCGCGGGCGAGGCCGGCGCCAATCCGTTCGCGTCGTGGCGCGCCGATCCGTATCCGATGCCCGCGGGACCCGACATGTACTGCGCGGTCCTCACCACCGAGGCCGCAGCCCGGATGGGCTATCACCCGTACCGAGCGCCGACCGGAGTGAACAGCGTCGACTACGACGGCCGACCGCCGTGCAACAACTGCGGGTTCTGCGGGTACTTCGGCTGCCCCATCGACGCCAAGGGCGATCCGGTCGCGCCATTGCGCCACGCGTTGCGCACCGGGCGGTGCGAGATCCGGGAGGAGTCGGTCGTCACCGACGTGCTACTCGACGGCACGGGCCGACGGGCGCGTGGCGTCCGCTACCTCGACCGCAACCTGGAACCGCACGAGGTCTCTGCCGGGCATGTGGTCCTCGCGGGCGGTGCCTTCGAGACACCACGCCTCCTGCTCCGCAACGAACTCGGCAACCCGGACGTGGTCGGGCGGTTCCTCCAGTTCCATTTCCAGACGTATGTGCTCGGCATGTTTCCCGAGCGTCTGCACGGCCACCGCGGCCGGTCGGTCACGCACCTCATGGACGACCCGATCGTGCCCGACGCCGACGCAATGACTGCGGCCCGGGCCGCCGGGCTCCCGTTCATCCGGGGTGGCATCGTCGAGCACGGCGCGGCCGGCCAACCGATCCTGGAAGGCATCCACCTCCCGCAGGGCGAGATGCACTCGTCACTCATGATGCAGTCGATGACCCGCGATCGCATGGCGGTGTTCACGATGCAGGGCGAGGACCTGCCCCAGGCCACCAACCGCATCGACCTCGATCCCCACATCCGCGACGTCTACGGGTTATCGGCCGGACGCGCCACCTATGCGCCGCACCCCCACGAGATCGTGTGCGCCGAGCACTGGGCCCCGCGGTTCGAGGCGATCATGCGGGAGGCCGGTGCGCAACACACCTTCTGGACCACGTCACCGCCGATCGCGGGGAGCATGGCCGACCGCCCCGGTGGTCGTACGCCGATCTCCCGGCACATCATGGGCGGGGCGCGGATGGGTGACGATCCGGCGACGAGCGTCTTCGACCGCTGGCAACGACTCCACGGGGTGGAGAACGTGGTCTGCACCGACTCGTCGGTGTTCCCGACCTCGACCGGTTACGGGCCCACCCTCACGATCGTGGCGTTGGCGATCCGGGCGACCCGGGCCCTGGCGGGCCTCGATCCACTGCGCTCCACCCGCCCGGCCTGACCGACCCGCCCCCGGCCATCCGCCATCCGCCATCCGCCATCCGCCATCCGCCATCCGGATGCTGGACGTCCCGCGGGACGCACCCCCGGGTCGAGTGACGTGCCGCATGGGTGTCGTTGTGGGCTAGCTCCAGATCGGGCACGCTGTACCGGTGATGTCTAACGACTACGGCACCGCGAGCGATCACCGGTGGGGTCGTGGCCTGGAGCGAGTCGGCGTCCTCGTGGTCGCCTTGGCAGGCGTTCTCGCGTTGCTCGGATATGGCATCTCGCGACTAGCCGATATCAACCTTCACATTGGTGGTCGTGACCACTTGCAGGCGATTCCGATACGCGCAGATGCATGTCCGTATGTCGCGTTGATGCACCATGCCGCTAACGAGTTCCAGGCCTCTTATCCGACGTTCCTGGTTTCGGTCGATGCCAACGGACAACTTGTTCCTTGGCCGCAAGTCCGAACACAGATCAGTCAGGCGGTGGACCACTTGGAGCAGGCGATCGATGCGGGCGGGCCCCACCTGCCGCCTCGTGTGCAGGGGTACCTTGCGATCACGCGCAAAGACATCGACGCCGGTCGCGGCCAGCTCATCCTCGCGCCCGATGAGGTCCGCTTCGCCACCCAGACCGTGGATGTGGAGCGGCACGGGCAGCGCGCCTTCGGCAACGCAAGTGACCTCATCGGCCGCCGATGCGGAGTACATCTCGCAGCGGACAGCCCGCAGACCTCGACTCCATCCTCGTAGGGGGACTGCGCGACGCCATCTCGGGTGTCATGAACGTGCCCTTGGGTGACGCGCGAACTTGTCTCGTCCGTCGCTGCGAGACTGATCCCATGAGGTTTTGGACGCAGCAACGAGATGACGAAACGGTCTGGCATGTCACGGTCGCGCTCACGCGCGACGAGGCGTCGAACTTGCGCCATTCGCTTGACAACATGCTCGGGCTGAGTGGACCGGGCAGGACAGGACGTTGGCCTCGGACAAGTCGGGAGATGATGCCGTCGACCTGGCCGGAGGCAGTGTCAGCCGACCCGGGATGGCACGAGCATGTCTTGTCCGACGATTACCAACTTGACCTCGAAGTAATGCCCGACCTCGACGCCTGACGATTCCCAGGTGACATTCCCGCGCCCTTGGGTGCGAGAGCTGTCGCACACCTCCGCAACGGAACCTACGACGAGCGGCAAGAATGTGGCGTGGTTCGCCAGCATTCGGGCACTTGTCCGAGGTCACCAGCGTCGAAGGCTTCGTGATCGCTATGCGCTCCGCTGCTTCTGCCGTACTCGTTGCCGCCGTCGTGGTCTCCTGTAGTTCAGGCGGTCGTGAGAGCACGTCGCCAACGACGGCGCCGACGGCGCCGATCCGTGTTTACGGCACTATGGCCATGGTCGGCGGTCCACCGGGCGCGAAGGACACCCCGGTACGCGGGACGGTCACGGCGACCGACTCGCACGGACGACAGTTCCGCGTAGCGGTGCTCAACGGTCAGTTCTCCACCGGGCTCCCGACCGGCGAGTACAACTTCGTCGGTCGGACGCAGCAATGGAACAACGGGTCACCGTGTCCGAGTGTCGGGCCAATACGCATTACTGCTCGACGACTGCTCTCGCACCGCCACGGCCCTGTCGTCGCAGTGGTCTGCCCGCGTGAGTAACACCCTGCCTGCCGAGAGGGGTGGTGCTCGATCCGCTGGGGACATTGAGTACCGCCTGGGTGGGTGGCAGAACGAACGCCGAGCGGGCATTTTGTCGGGGTGCGGGGTCTTCGATGCGTCGTCGCCGTGACGAACGCGAGGTGAGCGATAGACGTGATCGCCTGGTGAGACACGCCATGCTGTCTCGTTCGCTGGCGTCATTGACGGACCGCGACGTAATCAGACTGCTCGACAGCGGGGAACCCTTGGACGCCGGTATCGGCGGCTCGACGCTGGCGATTCGGGTCGCAGGTGCGCCGGTGTTCGTGAAGCTGGTTGCGCTGACCGATCTGGAGCGCGCGGCCGGTGGCCGTTCCACGGCGAATCTTTTCGATTTGCCGACTTGGTACCACTACGGCGTGGGGTCAGCTGGGTTCAGCGCTTGGCGCGAAGTCGTCTCGCACGAGCTCGCGACGGGGTGGGTACTCGACGGAAATGCCCCATACTTCCCGCTCCTGCACCACTGGCGCATCGTCCCATTGGCCGCCAGAGCGGTCACTCCGGAGGACGTGCACGAGATCGAACGGGCCGTGGCGTTCTGGGATGGCTCGATCGCAGTCCGAGGACGATTGGAAGCGTTGGCAGGTTCCTCGGCCGCGGTGGCGCTCTTCCTCGAATACTTCCCGTTCACGCTGCGGGACTGGTTCCTCCGCCAGTTAGCAGCAGGTGAGAACAGGGCGGTGTCCGCGTGCGCGCTCGTCGAGGACCAACTCATGTACGCCATCCAGTGCATGACTTCGAACGGCGTTACTCACTTCGACACCCATTTCGACAACGTGCTCACCGATGGCGAGCGCCTTTACGTCTCCGACTTCGGCCTGGCCGCGTCAACTCAGTATGAGGTGACACCGACCGAGCGACGTTTTCTCGAACGCACAGCGCGCCACGATCTTGCCTACGCGGCGACCCACCTGGTCAACGCCGTCGTGACCGGCTTCGGAGCCGCGCGTGGTTTGACTGCGCGCAACGACTATCTCCGTCGGTGCGCTCGCGAAGGTGCAACTCCAGATCTACCCGAGCGGTTAGGCGACGTCATTCGGCGCTACGCGCCGGTGGCAGTCGTCATGAACGACTTCTACTGGCGTCTGCACGGGGGACAGCCGGCCACGACCTATCCGGCGGAAGCGATCCTGACCGCTCTGCACCGCGCTGGCCTTCTCCCGTAGTCAAGGAGGCCCTGGGCG
>JBBSBV010000002.1:0-213393 GCA_038250905.1 Acidimicrobiia bacterium | reverse complement strand
GGGGCCCGGGCCGCGGGGGGCGGGCCGGGGGGGGGCGGCGGGGGGGGGGGTGGGGGGGGCGGGCGGGTGGGCTGGCGCGGCGGGCGGCCCGGGGGCGGGGGGGGGCGCCCCCCCCCCCCCCCGCCCCCCCACGACACCTCCCACGAAAGGAGTTCACATGCAAGCGCTCTCCAGCCGATCAACGACCCGACCGGTCGGCATGCTCAAGACCGTTCTGCTGGTGGCGGCGTTCGCGTCGTTCCTGCTCTCGGTGTTCCTCTACTTCATCGCCGACGACACCAGCGCCGGCATCTTCGTCGGCATCTGGGTCCCCTCGATCCTGTCGCTCGGCGGGCTCCTGCTCGCCGGAGAACGGAGTCCACAGTGAGCCAAACCGTGCTCTTCGCAATCGGGACCGTGATCTTCTTCGCCGTCGCCGCAGCAGTTTTCATCTACGGACTCGCCGTCTTCCGTGAGTTGCAGGAACGTGACGAGACCGCCACGCAAGCCTGGGACGCGGAGCATCCGAGCGTCGCGGCGTCCACGTCGAACTAGTTTCGGACCGCCGGTCCGACGAAAAGGGGAGGGTCACGTGTCACTCAGCACCGACGTTCCCGACCGGGGCGCACCATCCGTGTCGATCGCACGACTCCGTCCGTACAACCTCGTCGCCGGGTCGCTGCATCTCGCCCAGGCGGTCGCAATCGTCGTGCTCGCAAACGACTTCTCGTTGCCCGTCGGAGCCACCTACATGACTGGCCCACCCGGTCCCAAGGTGGGTACGCAAGCCGTCACGCTGTTCAACCTCAACTTCGCCGGGGCGATCGCCGCCTTCTTCGGGCTCTCGGCGGTAGCTCATTTCACCGTGGCCGGCCCGCGTTGGGCTTCGTACCGGGCGCAGCTCCTCAAGGAACGCAACCCCTACCGATGGCTCGAGTACTCGCTGAGCGCGTCGATCATGATCGTGCTGATCGCGATGCTGGTCGGCATCAACGACATCGCCGCTCTGATTGCCTTGGTCGGCGTGAACGCGTCGATGATCGGATTCGGATGGATGCAGGAGCGGTACGAGTCGCCGGGAACTGGATTAGGTCCGTTCTGGATCGGATGTGGCGCCGGCAGCATCCCGTGGATCGCGATCGGGATCTACCTGATCGGACCCGGCGCCGACCAGCACGCACCCGGGTTCGTGTACGGCATCTTCTTCTCGCTCTTCGTGCTCTTCAACTGCTTCGCCATCAACCAGTGGTTGCAGTACAAGCAAGTCGGCAGGTGGAGCGACTACCTCGTCGGCGAGCGCGCCTACATCACGCTGTCGCTCGTCGCGAAGAGCCTGCTGGCGTGGCAGATCTTCGCCTCGACGCTCGCTGCGAGCACCGGCACCTGATCGACGGCGAACACCTCCGCTTCACCGATGGGCCCCGTTGCCGATTCACTACACGCCACTGACGCGGGTCCGCACCCACCGGGCTCAGGACAAGAACGGCAAGTACCGCTGGTACAACGACTACCGACTCCCCGAGCACCTTGGTGCCGGGATCGTCACCGTTCGCTTGCACGGCACACCCGAGGACGCCCAGAAGAAGCTGAACCGCACGGAGAACGTCCGACCGATCGCTGCGGACGACCCCGTCTTCGAACGTCTCTACCCGAGACGCAACGACGCCGAGAGCATCAACCGCGCGCTCGACGACAGCCTCTGGCTCCGCCGCGCCCACAGCCTCGGACACGCTCGCCAACTCCTGAACCTGCTGGGCTACGCGCTGATGGTCAACGGCCTCGCTCTCCACCAGCACCGGCGACGACAACCCACCGCGCTCGCCGCCTGAACTCCTGCCGCCGCAGCATCTGGCGGCTTCGGCGCGTTCGAAACGGTGTCAAGGACCGGTGAATCGCCACGAAGGGCCGCCGGACCTCCTCTCAATGGCCACGATCAGCAAACACCCTTCCGATCCCAGCAAGGCACCGGGTTTTCTGCCATGTTTTCAACCAGCCCCCGCCCTCGTAGCTCAGTCGGATAGAGCGACCGCCTCCTAAGCGGTAGGTCACAGGTTCGATTCCTGTCGAGGGCACCGTCGTCACCCCACGGCAGCGCACAGACGCGGATCCCCGCCGGGCAACGGCTTCCCGAGCGGGAGAAGGGGGGTCCGACATCCGTCACCCGACCGGAGCGAACCCGTGCGTCAAGCGAAGAGGCTGACCCCGCCCGGACCCACGAGGAGTCCGAGCACGATGAGTGCAGCGCCGTAGAGCACCGCGCCTCGGACGAGGGAGACGATCCCGATGACGACGAGCACGACGGCGATGAGCCACAAGATGAAGTCCATAATTCGTCGATACCCGTCTGTCGTCCGGTCAAACCTCGTCACCTCGACCGGCGGTCGGACCGATCGGATCGCCGCGTAACTCGTCGGCCGTTCGATCGCCGACGCCCGCCGTCGGCGCGATGGGATCGCCGCGGAATCGCTCGTAGTGACCGCCCACCTCGTTGCGGTAGTCGTCGTGATCACGTCGAACCTCGTCGTAGTCCGGCGCGCCCTTGACCTCGTCCTTGGTGCACGCGAGCCGCAGGACGCGCGCCTCCGCGTCGATGTCGGTGACGACGCCGGCCGGGATGAGCCGCTTCTTCCCGAAGATCCAGAAGCCGGTGTCGACGATGATGAGGCCGGCGCCGGCGTCGTCGGTGGCCTCGTCGACCTTGCCGATGTGGCCGTCGGTCGCTTCCACGTCGAACCCGCTGACGTCGATGCGGGGATTGCCCGGGGTTTCGTACCCGGTGATGCGCCAGATCCAGATTGCCGTCATGGTGGGTCTCCTCGGTGAACGGTGAACGGTGATGGCCGATGGATACCCGAACGCCGGAGCGCCGCAAACGAGCGGTGCGCGCAACCTGAGCGCACCCGAAGACGCCGATGGTTTGTCGTTGCACGGTCTGGGTACCCAACAGAGACGCACTTCGGCGAAGGAGTGCAACGAAAATTGCGCGGTCGACAACGACCGTCACTCCACCCTGAGGAGATCATCATGACTGACTCGTACACACTGCCGGACCTTGCCTACGACCCCGGCGCGCTCGAACCCCACATCAGCGCGCGCATCATGGAACTGCACCATGACAAGCATCACGCGGCCTACGTCAAGGGTGCCAACACCACACTCGACAAGCTGCAGGAGATGCGGGGCAAGGGCGACTTCACCACGCTCGCGATGTTGGAGCGCAACCTCGCGTTCCATGTGTCCGGTCACGTGCTGCATTCGGTGTTCTGGACCAACCTGTCACCCGACGGTGGTGGCGAGCCCGACGGAATGCTCGGTGCGGCGATCGACACCACCTTCGGGGGGTTCGCCGCATTCCGCCAGCAGATGATCGAAGCCGCGACGTCCATCCAGGGCTCGGGGTGGGCGCTGACGTCGTGGGAGCCGTTGGCCGGCCGGATGATGGTGCACCAGGTGCACGACCACCAAGGTGAGCACGGCCAGGGCACGATCCCGTTGCTCGCGCTCGACGCGTGGGAGCACGCGTATTACCTGCAGTACGAGAACAAGAAGGCCGACTTCTTCGAGGCGTTCTGGAACGTCGTCAACTGGGACGACGTGTCGGCCCGCTACGAGGCGGCGCGGTCCCAGACTGCCGGGCTCGTCGGCGCCGCGAGCTGACCCCCGCGCCGCGGGCTTCTCGATTTTTCAGCGGGCTTCTGCGGATCTGAGCCGGATTTACCTGTAGTCAATCGCGCCTTACGTCCCCGTGGGTCACACCGATCCCACGGGGATGCGACACGGCTCCGCCATCCAGGCCCGACTGCTCCCCGCGCGGTTGGGTCTGGTGGGGCTGGGGTTGGCGATGCCGCTCATCCTCACCGGTCGTGCGGCACCGGTCATGACGACCGACGCGGTCGGTCACGACCCGATCACCCGCGCGAGATCGATTCGAGCCGCACCGGACGCGTCCACAGCCACGTCCACCACCACCACCACCACCACCACGACGCCGGGGACTGCGACGGTCGTGCTCGCAGTGACCACCGGTTGTGCCGAGGCGCTCGCCTACCTCGCGAGTCACCAGGCCCCGGGCTTCGTCGACGTGTGTGGTCCCGGGACGGCGCTGGGTCACTACGGGTTCACCTGCTGGAACACGCCCGGACACTGTCCCGACGGGGGCCGGGTGATCCACATCGCGTGCCCGGCACCGTTCGTCTCCATGAACGAGGCGCACAACAGCTGGTCGCTCCAGGGTCGGCGATCGGGCATCGACCCCTACGGCCAGGGCACCCCGGCCGAGCAGCAGTTCTGCGATCGGTTCCGCTGAGCGCAGGTTCGGATCGCGGGCATCGGGCGCGTCCGCGAGACTGCGGACGGGACGATCACGGGAGGACCAAGGTGACGACGAAGTTCCGCGGGTGGCCGGAAGCTGCGTTCGATTTCTACGCGCGCCTGGAGCTGGACAACTCCAAGTCGTTCTGGCAGGCGAACCGCTCGGTCTACGACGACGCGGTGCGCGCCCCGTTCGAGGCCTTGTCCGATGTCATCGAGGCGGAGTACGGCCGGCTGCGGGTCTTCCGTCCGTATCGCGACGTGCGGTTCGCCAAGGACAAGACGCCGTACAAGACCGCGGCCGGCGCGGTGACCGAGGGCGCGGACGGTTCGATCTACTACGTGCAGATGAGCGCCGAAGGCCTGTTCGTGGGGACCGGCTACTACCACATGGCATCCGACCAGTTGGAGCGGTGGCGCGCCGCCGTCGACGATGCGCGTCACGGAGCGGCGGTCGCGAAGGTGGTGGAGGGCCTGCGCACGCGTCGGCTCGAGATCGGTTCGATGGACGCGCTCAAGACTGCGCCCCGCGGGTATCCGCGTGATCACCCGCGCATCGAACTGCTGCGCATGAAGGGTCTGACCGCGGGTAAGTCGTTCCCGGTGGCGCGGTGGATGCACACCGCCGGGGCCGCGTCCCGCATCGTCGGGGTCTGGCAGGAGTGCGCGCCGATGAACCGGTGGCTGGCGCAGCGGGTCGGTCCGAGCACCCTGGCGCCACCCGAACCTGACTGACGCGTCGCGGCGACGCGCCGCGTTCAGGCGGTCGCGGGCCCCGCCGGTTGCGGTCGCAAGGCGTACGCGTCCGCGACCACCATCGGAACCGCCATCGCCACCGAGAGGAGGCTGCGACCGCGCGTCTCGCGGGTGGCAGCGAGGCCGGCGACGACGTCGAGCGCATCGCTGACCGCACCCGCCCACACCCATCGCCGGAGGTCGGCCTCGGTGCCCGACCGTAGCGACGCCGCGGTGCCGAGGCCGACGGCGAGATCCCGGATGCCGACCGTGCGCAGCGTGAGGGGCATCGACGAGCCCGCGACCCGAGGTTCCCGCCCGAGGAAGCGCTGGGGTGACGACCCGAGGGCGGCCCCGGCGGCGAGGCGGACCGTCGCGAGGGTCGTGGCGAGCGTGCGGAACGTCGGTCCGGTCATCACCGGACACTAACGATCCAGGCGATCAACCGGTGCGGTCACCCCGGTACGCGCTGAGCGTCGATCAGGCGTCGCCACGGGAACCGAGGAGTGCTTCGGAACCCTGCTCCTCGACCGTGAGATCGATGGTGGGCCCGACCCGATCCGGCTCGTCGGCTTCCCCGTCCGACGAAAGTGGCGGCGTCGGGAATCGGGCGTCGTGACCCAGGCCGTCGAGCAGTTCGTCGAGGGTGACGTGCGCAGACCGCAGTGGTACCCAACCCAGCTCGGCCCGGGCGCGCGTCGTGTCCATGAGCGGGGCGCGCAGTGCGAGATCGACCCAGCCCGGCTCCGCGGCGGAGACATGGGACCGCCAGGCCGCCGCCGCGACGGTGTGTGCGACCGGTGCGAGCCAACGCGGTGCGCGGCGCGACCCGAGGGGCGGATCGGCTGCGAGGTTGAACGCGCCGGTGGCCCGGGTGGCGGCCGCGCGTGCGAACGCGTCGGCCGCATCGCGCGAATGCAGCACCTGGAACCGCGCCGGCAGCATCTCGAAGGCGCGCCCCGCCCACGGTCCCAGCATGCGGGTGGGTACGACGCCGAGGAACAGCCGACGGATCTCGTGCGCCACGTCCCGGCGGAAAATCAACGCCGGGCGGAGGCGCGCGACGGGCATGCCGGTTTCGGCCTCGAAATGGTCGAGCAGCCGTTCGACGTAGGCCTTCTGCCACGAGTACCCGAGCTGGGGGACGCCGTGGGTGGGCCACGACTCCGTGACCATCGTCCCGGGCGGTGCCGGAGAGTACGCGCCTACCGACGACGCGTGGACGAGCGAGGTGACCCCGGCGCGCGCCGCGGCTTCGAACACCCGCTGCGAGCCGAGGACGTTCGTCCTCCACAGCCCCTCGGGGTCCCGCGCCGGCTGGATCGCCCATGCGAGGTGGATCACGACGTCGCTACCGCGGAAGACCGGGACCAGGTCGTCGGTCGTGATGTCTGCCGGCCGCCACTCGACGCCGTCGGGGTGCCAGTCAGGGACCCGCCGCGTGACCCCGACGATCGCGTCGACCTCGGGTCGCAGCTTCAGCGACTCGACGAGCGCCGAGCCGACGTTGCCGGACGCGCCGGTGACGAGCACGTTCATCGCCGTGCCTCCGCAACGTCCATGATCAACCTCGGGTCGGGGGCTCGGACCTTCGGGCTACCCGATGGGTCCGGATCGAAACGTCAGGGCGTGATGTGGAGGACGGCGCCGAGGTCGAGGATCTCGAAGACCCGCCGACACGCCGGGGACGGATCGACCACGACGAGGTCCGCCTCGGCTTCTTCGGCGCGGAAGTGGGCCGCGAGCAGGGCGGCGATGTTGCTCGAGTCGATGAACTCGACGCCGGACAGGTCCACGAAGACGGGGGTCTGGGCCCGGTCGACGAGCGATTCGAGCTGTTCGCGAAACTCGTCCACCGTCGCGATGTCGAGTTCACCGGCGACGACGAGCTGCATGCCCGAGTCACCCGGCCGTTGCTCGAATCTCGGATCGGTCGTCGTCACGTCGGCCTCCGTACGGGGCGATTTCCGGGTGTTGATTGCGAACCACGCTGCAACGTACCCGGAGAAATTAACGAACCGATCGCAACCCCGGCAATACGGGTCGGAAATGCAGCGTCCCCCGTCGCTCCGCAGAGCAACGGGGGACGGCATGGCGCGGGTGCGGGTCCGAACCCGGACGTCCTACGTGGACGGTCGGGTCAGTACCAGCGTCGGCCCCAGTGGGCGCCCGAGCTCTGGGCGATCCACAGCACCGCGCCGATGATCACCAACAGGATCCCGATCGACCAGAGCACGGGGACGGCGAGAACGAACCCGAGAATCATGAAGATGAGTCCGAGAACCAGCATTGGGTCTTCTCCTGTCTGGGTCACCAGCCGCGACGGCGGTGCCCGATTCGATGATGCAGGTGTTGTTCCCGCCCGACCGGTGATCCGAAACCTGATTGTCGGACCGCTCGGGTCGCGTCGATCTACGGCTGGTTGTTCACGAACGGCAGGCAGCGACGGTGCACCCAGTACTCCATCACCCAGGCCGCGTCACGCGTGCCGTCTTCGGGTTCCGGTGGCCAGAACGCGTTGAGTCCGAGGACGAAGTCCTCGCCGGTCGCGTGCTTGTCCGCGACCTTTCCACATACGTCACACGTCAGTCGGTCGCCCATCGGGCACTCCTTCGTTTGTCGTCGGATCGGTCGCACGGGCGCGGGCTGGCCACGTGAGGTCCGCCCGGGGCATATCCGGGGCGCGCCGCGGCCAAACGTCGGCCGGGATCAGGTTTCGACCCGGCCGGAACGGGTAGGTCGATGGCATGGTCAGAGAAACCCACTACGAGAGGCGCGCCGGATTCCGCGGGCGGCTCCGAGCCTTGTGGGTCCAGTGGTGTGCGATGCAGGACGATCCACCGGTCCTGAACGATCTGCCGGTCGACCAGCTCGTCGCACCCCCGACGCTGAACCGCCCGACGCCCACTCTTCCGATGGGGCATGGCGCGAGCTGTGCGCACGGCGCGAGTTCGTACTCGACCCGGTCAACGGCTTCGCGAATGCGGAACCGCCCCCCGGGAACGGCTCATCGGATGGGAGACCCCGCGACCCGCCCATCGTCCGACCATCGCCGGCACTGGGCCTGAGGGTGTCGCGCCTGAGGGTGTCGCGCCTGCTGGTGCAGTTCAAGGGAAGGCGCGCAGCCCGGTCTCGTCGATGCGGTCACCGGCTGGGATTCGGGTGGTCGGACTCCGCGACCCGGACGTCGTCCGGTGACGCGAGGTCGCTCTCGATCTTGGGTCGGTCGCTCACGTCGCCGTGAGCCCGTTTGACTGCGAGCTTGGCGGCGTCGGGATCGGCGTCACTCTGGTCGGCGAGCGCGGCGGCCTCTGCATCCCGATCACCCGTCGCCGCGTGGAGCAGTTGTCGGGCGGTGACGTTGTTTTCGTCGTTGTCGTCGCGTGAACTCATGCTGTGGGACTACCCGAGCCGGGGTGACGGCAAACGGGATCCGGGCGCGGCCGTCGGCTCGGAGTGGGGCGCGGGAACGGCATCGGCATCGTGGAGCCAGTCCGCCGGCGCCTTGCCCGAATCGATCGCGTCGAACGTCCAGTCCGGTTGCTTCTTCAGTTGCTCGGTATCGAGCACGAAGCGTCCGGCAACGAGGTCCTTGATCGGCGCGATCACCACCGTCGAACGCGGTACGAGCGATCCGTCGACGATGCCTGCGATCAGGTCGGGGAACCGTGCCAGGATCGTGCCGACGACGGCTTGCTGCTGGGACGCGAGGTTGCAGCGTGCGCTGTCGGCCACGGTGGTGAGGGCGGCGCGCACGGCGTCGAGGTCGGGTCGGATCTCCGCGGGGTCGGCGGTGGCCAAGGCGCCGAGTCCGGTGGCGATGATCCGGCCGTCCGCCTTGCAGGGGGTGCATTGGCCACAGGACTCCACGGCGAGGAACGCGGCCGCGTCGCGCGTCGCAGTGAGCAGGTCGTCCTCGGTGTCGATCACGATGAAGCCCGCGGTGCCGAGATTGGTCCCGGCCGCCTCGAAGTCCTCGTAGGTGAGGGGCGTCGTGAGGCGCGTCGGCTCGACGACGGGGCTCGACACCCCGGTCGCAACCGCGACCACCGCGGCGACGTCGACGCGGCCGAGCGTCTCGAGCACCTCCCGCAGCGGGGTTCCCATCTCGAACTCACCGACCGCGTGACGCGGCGCGGCGCCGGACACGGTGCACACGACAGATCCGGGTGACGCCTCGGTCCCGATCGAGCGGAACCACTCGGCGCCGTGGGTCACGATCGCCGGGATGTTCGCCATCGTCTCCACGTTGTCGACGAGGGTCGGCGTGCCGCTGGTCTCGGCGAGGGGACCGGCGAGTTCGACGTTGGCCGCGGACCGGCTCGTGTCCTGGTCGCCGGTCGGGTTCGGAACGATGTCGTCGTCCACCCCGCGGCGGTAGGGAGGCGCGATCCGAGGGAACGGTGGTCGGCCGTCGATCGCCTCGAGCAGCGCGGTCTCCTCGCCGAGGAGGTAGGCGGACGGCCCCGCGAAGATCTCCACATCGATGTCGTCGAGCCAGCCCGCGGTGTTGATGGCGGTGCGCGCCCGCTCGAGGATGTCGTGCTCCACGCCGAAGCTCGCCTTCACCGCGACGATCACCTTCGGGGCGCCGACCGCGTACGCGGCGACGATCGCGCCTTCGAGTACGGCGAACGGATTGGTGCGCAGGATGGTCCGGTCCTTGAACGAACCCGGTTCGCCCTCGGCACCGTTGACGACGACGGTGGCAGTCCCGGCGGCACCGGTGGTGTTGGCGCGGATGGTCTCCCATTTTCGTCCCGTCGGAAATCCGGCCCCGCCCCGGCCGCGCAGTCCGGACGCGACGACCTCGGCGACGAGATCATCGGCCGGGCTCCTGCGCGCGATCTCGATGGCCTCGCCGCCACCGGCGGCGGTGTATCGGTCGAGCGTGTCGAGCGGGGATTCGGGCAGGGTGCGGTAGATCTGGGCCATGGCGGGGTCCTGCCCACTTTTCGGGCATGGTACTCATCTCGTCCGATCGTTTCGGCCGCCGGCTCAGGGGGAACCGGTGGGTATGCCGAACCCGGACGAAATGGTGCTGGGCCGGCCCGAGCGCAGCCGGGCGACGCTCGAGGTCTGAGCGTCCCGGCGGCGGTCGTGCGACGATGGCCGGAATCGGTCGTCCCGAAAGGATGTGAGGTCGAGATGGATGTCGGCGCGGTGTTGACCGAGCTCTACGGGCGCATCCCCGAGTTGGCGCGTGGCGCGGTCGAGGGCCTTGACGCCGCGGCCCTGGTCGCCCGGCCTGCGCCCGACGCGAACCCCATCGGCTGGCTGGTCTGGCACGTGGCCCGGGTCCAGGACCACCACCTCGCGGAGGTCATGGACCAGGACCAGTTGTGGACCTCGGGGGACTGGGCCACGGGATTCCAGCTCGACCCGGATCCGTCGAACACCGGGTATGGCCACGGGCCGCGAGACGTCGCTCGGGTCCGGCCGGCCGGCCCCGAGGTACTGGTCGCGTATCTCGATGCCGTGAGCGCCCACACGGAGGGATTCCTCGCCGGCCTCCACGCCGCGGACCTCGACCGTATCGTCGACCGCCGCTGGGATCCGCCGGTCACGCTCGGTGTGCGGCTCGTCAGCGTCGCCGACGATGCATTCCAACACCTCGGTCAGGCGGCCTACGTGCGCGGCTTGACCATGGCGGCCGCTCAGGGGTGAGAACCGCGCGGGTGGGGTAGGCCGGGGCCGCGTCCCGCTCCGGGGACGCACTGTGCAACGCACGGCTCCCACCCGCGAGGAAACATGGGCGACCCGACCGACTGGTTCCTGACCCCGGATGAACGCGGGAACCCCGCGACCTGCATCGACGACGCCCACCCCGGTCGAGCCTGGAGTTCGGGGAACTCGGTCGACGTGCTGATCGACGGGCGGGAGTACTTCGCCACGCTCCACGAGGTCCTGGAGTCGGCGGGGCCCGGCGACGCGCTGTACTTCACCGACCTCGAAGGCAATACCGACGAGATTCTCGCCGGACCCGACACGGAGTTGGGCGGGGTGTTCGTCGATCTCGCGCGCCGGGGGGTCACGATCCGGGGTCTGGTGTGGCGCGCGCATCCCGGGCCGCTGAACGAAGCCGCGAACTCCGACCTCGCGACGATGGTCAACGACGCCGGGGGCGAGGTCCTGCTCGACAACCGCATCCGCCGCGGCGGGAGCCACCACCAGAAGATGGTGGTGCTCCGCCGCGACGATCCGGCGGCGGGTGACGTCGCGTTCCTGGGCGGGATCGATCTCGCCAACGGTCGCAACGACGACGCCGACCACGCGGGCGACCCACAACGCGCGCTGCTCTCGGAATCGGACTACGGACCGACACCACCGTGGCATGACGTGCAACTGGAACTCCACGGACCGGCGGTCGACGACATCGCCACCACCTTCCGGGAGCGGTGGGACGACCCGTCACCGCTCGACATTCCGAGTCCGTGGCGCGCCTGGCAACACCTGCACACGGAGCACCCGCGGGAACCGAGCTCCCTCACGAGCGAGCCGCGCGTCACTCCGGGCGACGGCCCGTACTCGGTCCAGGTGCTGCGGACGTATCCGGTTCGCCGGATCGGTTATCCGTTCGCACCGGAGGGGGAGCTCAGCATTGCCCGCGCGTACCTCAAGGCCTTCAGTCGGGCGCGCCGCCTCATCTACCTCGAGGACCAGTTCCTGTGGTCGTACGACGCCGCGGCCGCGATCGCGGCCGCGCTCCGCCGGTCTCCCGAACTGCGCGTGATCTGCGTGATCCCGCGGTACCCGGACCCCGGCGGCCCCGTGCTCGGCCGCGGGAGCGACGTCGGACGCGAGCGAGTCCTGCGGGAGTTGTTCGCAGCCGGGGGCGAGCGCGTCGCGGTCTACGACCTGGAGAACCGCGAGGGAATCGCGATCTACGTGCACGCCAAGGTGTGCATCGTGGACGACGAGTGGATGACCGTGGGCTCGGACAACCTGAACCGACGTTCGTGGACGCACGACTCCGAGTCGTCGTGCGCGATCGTCGACACGGAGGAGGCGCCCGACGGCAGTACTTTGGCGCGCGCCACGCGCCTCCGGTTCGCTTCCGAACATCTCCAGCGGACAGAGGCCGCTGGCATCGTCGATCCTGACCGGTGGTTCGACGCATTCCGCGCCTCAGCAGCTGCCCTCGACGCCTGGCATCGCGACGGCCGTCGCGGTCCGCGTCCCGCCGGGCATCTCCGGGTGCACACCGCCGAACGGGTCCCCTGGCTTGGCCGCCTCGGGTTCGACTTCGTTCATCGCGTCGTCCTCGATCCCGACGGTCGACCGCGCCGGCTGCGGCGTGCGGGCGTCTACTGAACCTGGTGCGGGAGAGCACCGACTCGCGAGTGAGTCACCCCGGCTCAGTCGCCGCGGGTCCCGGGACAGCCGGGATCGACGCATCGAACGTCGACCCGCACGCTGGCGCGCAGCCGGCCGTGCCCGCTGTGGACGTAGGTCCGACGCCAAGTGACGAGCGCATCGCGACCGCACCGCCGGCAGGTCTCCCATTGCTGCTCGTCTCTCACCGGCCGTGAGGCTACCGGGAGCCGCGAGCGCACGGTCAGCGCGGGAACGCGAGGAGCATCAACAGTCCCCACACGAGATGCGTCACCGCAGGCGCGAAGACGCGACCGGTGGCGAGTCGCTCGAGGCTGAAGACGGTCCCCATCACCGCGGCCGCCACGACGAGCGCCGGATTCAACGTGACGACGGTGAGCAGCGTGTACACGACCACCGTGGCCGCGCCGGGCCTCCAGTTTGCGCAAGCGGCGTGGAGCGCACCCCGGAAGAAGTACTCCTCGGCGACCGCGTTGGTCGCGACGACCGCGATCACCAGGACCGATGTGCTCGTACTCGTCCTCGGCAACAGCGAGTTCAGCGCGTGGGCCAGAACAGCGATGTGCCTCGCCACCAGGTTGGCGCCGAGAAAGACCACGAAGGCGATCACGCCGACGGCTGCTGCTTCGACGGCTTCGTGGCGGTTGCGCCGGGTACGGGTCGGGGGTGGTGCGCGCAGCGGACCCGCGAGCAGACCCCCGATGATCCACGTCGCTGCCAGCAGGAGACCGAAGCCGCCGAAGCGCACGGACGAGCGGGGTGTCGTGATCGTCGCTCGGAGCAACACCGCTCCGACGGCGAGGGTCGTGCCGACGGCGATCCGGCGGCGGCGCAGGGCCGGTGCGGATTCGACGGGGAGGCGGGCGCCGGTCGGCACCAGGAGTTCAGGCAGTTGCATGGCTGACGGCGGATCGGAGCCGGTGCTCGCGAGCTGCGAGCGCGGCGGCTGCCGCGGCCGAAAACGCTAGCGGCCGGTAGGGCATGGCGTCGGTGCCGATCACGGAATCGATGCTGTGATCGCGCACGACCACCTCGTTGCTGAGCGAGTCGACCAGGGACCGGGCCGTCGTCATGTCGACGTCGGTGACGAGGTTGAGCCAGTGCGAGGAGAGGCGCGGGGAGAGGACCGGCACCGGGATGATGATTCGACGCCGACCCATGAGATGGGCGACCGTGATCAGCATGTCTCGGTAGGTGGTCACGTCGGGACCGCCGATGTCGTACGCGCGGCCGATGGTCTCCTGTCGGCCGAGGACGCCGACGAGACACGTGAGCGCGTCGGCCAAGGCGATCGGTTGCGTGCGCGTCTGGACCCAGCGGGGCGTGAGCATCACCGGCAGTCGCTCGACGAGTTGGCGGAGGATCTCCCAGCTGATCCCGCCGTCACCGACGACGATCGCGGCACGGAGGGCGGTGGTCGGCGCGTCGGAGCGCAGGATCTGCTCGACCTCACGTCGGCTACGGAGGTGCGGCGACAAGTCGTCGCCGTCGTCGCCGAGGCCGCCGAGGTAGACGATCTGTTCGACGTCGGCCCCGACCGCGGCAGCCGCGAACTGTTCGGCCCCGACGCGGTCGCGATCCGCGAAGTCCGTGGCGTCGAGGGAGTGGACGAGGTAGTACGCGGCCCGGCAGCCGTCGAGCGCCCGGCGCAGGCTTTCGGGGTCGGAGATGTCGCCGGCGACCGCGGTCCCGAAGCCGTGATAGCGATCCGGGTGACGGGTCATCGCCCGCACGTCGTGGCCGAGTCCGACGAGTCGTTCGGCGACGTGACCACCCACGAAACCGGTCGCGCCGGTCACGAGCACGCGGGTCGAGCCGTCGCCGGTCATCGGACGAGCCCACCTGGCGCCGGATGGTCGTCGCGATAGCGATCGCGAGCCTCCGGAGTACCGAAATAGAGAAGGACCCACGCGTCGGCCGCGCCTTCGCGTACCAGTGCCTCGTACCGGTGGTTGCCGTCCTGGAGCAGGAGCCGGCCGTCCTGGAACTCGGCCAGCAGCGGCGGCGGCTCCCAGCCGCCCTCCACGCTCTCGGTCATGGCCGTTACATCGGCTTCCCACTCGTCGGTGTCGATCTCGCAGAGCACGTCGTCCTCCGGACCGGCGAGGCGCACGAGGTCGCCGACCGGAATCCGGACCGGACCGAGCCACCAGTGCTGCTCCTGGGCCAGGGCCGCCGCGAGCACCGCATTATCGCTGCCGGGACTCGCGAGCAGGCGTCCTACCCAGATCGCAGTTTCGTCGCGGGCGGCGGCGCGACGCGCCGAGTCGAGATCGAACCGATCGGCGCTCATACGGCGAGGTCTGCCCCCGCTCGGGGTCCGGCAAACCGGGTGTTCACGCCGCCAGCACGCGGTCGGCGAGTTCGGCGAGTGACCCGACGCGGTCGTAGTCGGCATCGTGGTGGAGCCCGAGCGGGTCCATGAGGAACGGACGCAAACCGGCGCGCCGCGCGCCGACGATGTCGAACGCCGGCATGTCGCCGACGTACCAGGCGTCGGCGGCCGCGATTCCCATCGCGGTGAGGGCGAGTTCGAAGATCCTCGGGTCCGGTTTCATCACCCCGACGGCGCCGGAGTCGATCACGCAGGCGACCTCGACGCCCAGGCCGGGACCGACCTGGAGGATCTCGAGCGTACGGAGGCGCGCCGCCATCTCGCCGTCGGCATTCGACACCACGCCCAGCGCCACACCGGTGTCCGCGATCGCCCGCAGGCCGGTAAGGGCCCCGGGGATCACTTCCAACCAGAGCGCGGCATCCGCGAACTCGCTGTCGAGGTGGCGGTGCAGCTCCTCGCGATCTTCCGGGACGACCGCGCACGCCGCCACGTAGGTGTCGAGGTAGGACTGCCAACTCCCGGCCCAGTCGCGGTCGACGTCGAGGGTCGTCGAGAACTCGGCCGCGGCGCGGTAGTGCGCGTCGACCAACTGGGCGGGGGTGACATCGAGTTCGGCGCGACCGAACGCGGCGGCGATGCGGGCCGATTGCGGGAGGAGGAAGATGCCACCCGCGTCGAACAGGACGGCACGGGGTCGGGTCATGGACGCAACCTATCGGGCACCGCAGAGCGGGTTTGACGGCTCGTTCGCGCGGGCACTGTGCGTGCGACCCAACTCCGACACTCGACCCCTGGGAGCGCAGTCATGAACCACAACTCCACGCTCACGAGAGAAAGTTCGTCCGATGCCGAGGACGACGAGGACGACGAACGGGGCTTCGCCTGCGAGGTGAGCTACGAGACCGGGCGCGTCATTGCCGCGGTCTCCGGCGAGCTCGACCTCGAGTCGGCACCCGGCTTGGAACGCCACCTCCGCGCGCTCATCATGCTGCCGTTGAACTCGATCACTCTCGACCTGACCCGCCTGTCCTTCATGGACAGCGCCGGCCTCGCAGCGTTGGTCCGGGTGCACCAGATGGCCGCCGAACTGCGGATGGATTTCGCGATCGAACACCCGAACGACCGGGTCGTCTGGATGCTCGACCTCACCCGTCTCGGCGCGGCAGTGGTGAGCGGCCCTTCGTGAGTGGACCCCTTGGTGAGTGGACCCCTTGGTGAGCGGACCTGGTGAGGAGGGTTCGGCTTCAGCCCCCGTGTTCGATCTGCACGTCGGCGCCCTCGTCGGAGCGGTCCTCTTCCATGAGTTCGAGTTCGAGGGTCTCGCGGCGGGTCGTCGGGTCCGGATTGTCGTTCCGGGCTTCGTTCACGATGTCCTGGATCGGCGGGTTGGAATGGTGCGCGACCAGGTTCAGGAGCTCTGCGCAGAACGCCGGGAGGTCGTCGGGCTTGCGGCTGCTCACGAGGTTCCCGTCCACGTGCACTTCCTCGTCGACCCAGTGGGCGCCGGCGTTCTCCAGATCGGTCCGCAGGCTCGGCCACGAGGTCAGGGTCCGGCCCTCGAGCGCACCGGCCTCGGCGAGGATCCAGGCGCCGTGGCACACGACGGCCACCGGCTTCTTGTGAGCGATGATCGTCTGAACGAATCGCACCGCGGCGGCGTCGGTGCGGATCTGGTCGGCGTTGGCCACGCCGCCCGGGAGGACGAGCGCGTCGTAATCGCGGGCGTCTGCGTCGGCGGTGGTCACGTCGACCGCGAACCGATCCGCGGGGTCGAGGTGGTGGAAGGCCTGGGCCTCGCCGGCCTTCGGCGCGATCAGTATCGGGATACCACCAGCGCCCTCCACGGCTTGCCACGGCTCGGTGAGCTCGGCCTGCTCGATCCCCTCGTTGGCGACGACGAAGGCAACGCGCTTGCCGGAGAGTGTCTGTGCCATTGCTCGTACTCCTGATCGAGAAAACCGTTACCGGGGTCGATACCCCGTTGCCGTCACCGGCAACCACCGGCCACACGCACGGTGACGCCTGAAAGGCCCGACTCAATCTAGGACGTCTCGGGCGGTCTTCGTCCTGGACTGGTTTGGACGCGGGCGATGTCGGGTATGCGAACGTCGGCGGTGCAGCCTGTCCGTCCCGGTCCTGCCCCTGGAACGTCGACGGCTGCACCGCCGTTTCACCTACGTCTCAGTCGAGTCCCGTGAGCGCGCCGACCTTGCTGACGACACCCCGACCGACATCGCGTGCGTGGTCGAGCGCGGCGCCGACGCCGCTGCCAATGGCCGGGAGAAAGCCCTCGAGGTCGGGACTCCTCGACGCGGTCTGCTTCGCAGCTTCGAGCTGGCGACCGAAATCGAGCAGCTCGGCCCGGGTGGCGACGTCACGCAGGTCGAGGAGCAGTTCGGACTCTTCTTCCTCCACGTGGTGGCGGACCAACTCGATCAGGACGGTGGTCTTGGCCTGGAAGCGCTCGTCGTCCGCGCTCGTGAGCGAGAGTTCGCCGAGGAGGAACTTCACGACGCGGTGCTCCTCGATTGCTTCGAGGACCTGGTCGTCTTCGTCGACGATGTGTGCACGGGCCCACGGATAGATGATCTGCTCTTCGATCGCAGCGTGCACCGAGAGCTTCTCGACCATGCTGTCGACGAGGCGCCTGCGTGCGGCCACCGCACCGTCGGAGGTCTTCTCGAACGCCTTGAACAGCTGCTCCACCTCGCGGTGGTCAGCCTTGATGATTGCGATCGCGTCGCGTTGGCGCGTGCCGTTTGAGGCCATGGTTCACTCCGGGGGAGAGGGATCGGAACACGGGAGGGGTACCCGGGTTGCGCGGTCCCAAACCGATCCGGACCGACGGCACGATCACGAGACGGGTTCGGGGACGGCAGCCGACCGGTGGAAGGCGGCCGGCCGCCACGCCGGCTTGGCGTAGGTGAGCTGGACCACGCTGATGTACCGCTCCTCGAATCCGGCCTCGCAGTACGAGAAGTAGAAGTCCCACAGGCGGCTGAAGCGGTCGTCGAAGCCGTGCCGGGCGATGGCGTCTCGGGCCCCCACGAGGTTCCCGCGCCACCGACGCAGTGTCTCGGCGTAGTGCAGCCCGAACTCCGCCTGGTGGTGGAGGGTGAGGTGGTGCGGTGCCGCGGCGGCAGTGAGCGCGCCGACGCTCGGGAGACAACCACCGGGGAAGATCGCGGCCTTGATGAAGTCGGTTCGGCGCTTCGTGCGGTCGAAGCTCGCGTCGGGGACGACGATCGCCTGCATCGCGACGATGCCGTCGGGGGCCAGGAGCGACTCGCACGCAGCGAAGAACGTGCCGTACTCGCGCCAGTCGACGGCTTCGATCATCTCGATGGCCACGATCTTGTCGAAGGTGCCTTCGAGGTTGCGGTAGTCGTCGGACCGCACGGTGACGAGATGGTCGAGTCCGGCGTCGTGCACCCGCGCTTTCGCGAACTCGTACTGCTCGGCCGAGATCGTCGTGGTGGTGACCCGGCAGCCGAACGTGCTCGCTGCGTAGACCGCGAAACCGCCCCAGCCGGTGCCGATCTCGAGGACATGGTCCGACGCGGCGAGTTCGATGCTCGCGGCGAGCCGGTCGAGCTTGGCGTTCGAGGCCGCGGCCAGCGGCGTGTCGGACGCGTCGAAGATCGCACAGGAATACATCATCGAGTCGTCGAGCAGGTGCGTGAACAGCACGTTGCCGATGTCGTAGTGCGAGCGAACGTTGTGTTCGTCGCGTTGCTCGTCGGCCGGACGCCGCCGTGCGATCGGATCGAGGAGCGGTCGGGCCCACCGGTGGAGCCGGTCACGAGCCGCGTGGGTCGGGGCCAGGCTGCGGTGCGCGAGCCGCAGGACCGCAGTGAGATCGTCGGCGTCCCACCAGCCGTCGGCGTATGCGGTGCCCAGTCCGATGCTCCCTTCCCGCACGAGCCGTTCGTACAGCCGCGGGTCGTGCACGGTCACCCGCGCGTGAATCGGCTCGGCCCCATCGCTCGGCGCGCCGGGTCCGAAGGTCTCGACACCGTCGGAGTCGACGACCTCGAGCGTGCCCCCGCGGACGCGAGTCAGGAGCGGGTGGAAGATCCGTGCGGCGAGGGTGGTCATCGGATGGTCGCTTTCTGGGTGGGGGCCGGGCGTGGATGGCGGAACCAGGTCACGCGGCGGAGGAACAGGACGAGGGCCTGGCGGTGGATGCCGAGCGTGACCCGCAGGGGCAGCAGGGGATGGCGGAGGAGCAGACCGACCGCATGACGCGGATCGAGGTCGACGCGGCGCAGTTCGAGGCCGGCGGTGAAAACGCGAGTGCCGGCCCGCTCGACTTCGATCGTCAGGCGCAGCGCGTTCCCGGGCGGCGTCCACGAGATGCGGTACTGCAGATCCATCGGGAGGAACGGAGAGACGTGCATTGCCTTCGGCGTCACTACCGGTGATCCGGCAGTGGCATCGATCACGTACCAGTGCCGCTCACCCCACGGCGTGTTGGTGACCTCGAGTACCAGCGCGTCGAGCGCGTCGCCCGCCGGCGTCCAGCAGTAGTAGACGGCGAGCGGGTTGAACAGCCACCCCACGGTCCGGAGGTGCGCGAGCAGGTCGATCCGCCCGACCGGCCGGCGGCCGATGCGCTCGGCCACGAGGTCCCGCACCGCGTCACCGAGCGGACGGTCGGAGCCGTCGAAGAAATCGGTCCGCCGGAAGTGCACGACCGCCCGCCGGCGCGCCGACCATCCGGGGACCGGATCGAGCGAGCCGGGGAGCGCGTCGACGTCGACGAACGCGAGGAAGAGTCGGGGAGTGAACGTCCGGTCGGGTTCGACTCGATGATGCGCGACGGTCCCCTCGTAGGCGGCCACCGACGCGGCGCTCATCGCTCGGCCGCGATCGCGGCGGCGACTTCCAGGCCGCTCTGGAGGCCGTCCTCGTGGAACCCGTAGCCCCAGTACGCCCCGGCGAAGTAGACGCCGTCACGGCCCTGGATCTCGTGGCGCCGCCGTTGCGCGGCGATCGCGCCGAGGTCGAAGACCGGGTGGTCGTATTCGAGGTCGGCGAGGACCTGGTCGTCGGCGATCGCGTCGCGACGGTTGAGGGTGACCAGGAGGGGCCGGGTCGACTCGATGTTCTGCAGCCGGTTCATCCAGTACGTGACGGTCGATCCCTGCCCGGCCGGATCGACCGTGTAGTTCCAACTCGCACGCGCTCGGGGCGTCGCGGGCAGCATGCGTTCGTCGGTGTGCAGGGTGGCCACATTGGGCTGGTACCCGAGTGCGCCGAGGATCGACATTTCGGCGCGTGAGGGACTGCGCAGCATCCGGAGGGCCTGGTTGCTGTGCGTCGCGATCACGACCCGATCGAAGCGCTCGGCGCCGTGACGGGTCACGACCTCGACGCTCGTGGCGCCGTCCGGCGTACCGGTGCCGACCTCGAGGACGGGCGACGACAACCGGACGCGCCCCGCGAGTCGGTCCACGAGCGCGTCGACGTACCGACGGGAGCCGCCGGTGACCGTGCGCCACTGCGGTCGACCGGTGAACGAGAGCAGCCCGTGGTTGTGCATGAACCGCGCGTAGGTCTGTGCAGGGAAGCGGGTGAACGTCGCGGGATCGGCTGACCAGATCGACGCCCCGAACGGGACGAGGAATCGCTCGACGAAGTCGGTGGAGTACCCCCCGCGGCTGACGAACTCGGCCAACGACTCGTCGGAGTCCACCTCACTCGCCGGTGAGGGAAGCCGGGTGCCGGTCGGTCCGGTCTCCGCTCCGCCGTCGGGAACCAGGGCGCGCGCGGCGCGGTTGAAGCGCGCGATCTCGGTCAGCAGCCGGATGAACGCGGGGTTCACCACGTTGCGGCGCTGCGCGAAGAGGGTGTTGAGACTCGTTCCGTTGTATTCGATGTTGCGCGCGGGGTCCGAGACGCTGAAGCTCATCTCCGTGGCCTGGGTCTCGACGCCGAGTTCCGCGAGCAGCGCGACGAAGCCGGGGTAGTTGCGTTCGTTGTAGACGATGAAGCCGGTGTCGACCGAGTGCGCCGCGCCGTCGACCTCGACGTCGATGGTGTTGACGTGGCCGCCCAACCGATCGTCGGCTTCGAAGATGGTGACGGCGTGGTCCGGGTCGAGCGCGCGGGCGGCGACCAGTCCGGCGACGCCGGTTCCGACGATCGCGATCTTCACGGGTGTCCCTTCGGGTCGCCAGAGAGCATTGGTGTCCTTGCAGTGGGTCCGGCCGCGGACCACCCGCCGGATGTGTGACTGCCGTCACGGCCACGGCGGCCCTGGGACGTCGGTGCGTCCGACGCAGCGAGTGCGCTCGCCGGGCCGGCCCCGGCATCGGTGGCGTCTACCGGCCCGCACCCCTCGTTCACACGTAACGTGCTGGGGTCCGAACCCATCGGAGAGGCAAGGGTTTGCGTAACGCCACAACGGGAAGGACGGGCCGGTGACCTCCGAGACGGATACCGAGTCCGAGCGGGGCGGGCCGCCATTCCGGCGGTACTTCGCGTTCTGGGGAATCGGCGTCCTCGTCGTCGGGGGCAGCTTCCTCGCCTTCACCCTCGCATCGCGCATCGCCACGGTGCTCGCGCTCGTAGTGGTCGCCGCCTTCTTCGCGATTGCCCTCTCGCCGCCCGTGCACTGGATGGAGCAGCGACTCCACCTCCGCCGGAGCGTCGCCACGATGACAGTGTTCGTGATCGGCATCGTCGCGATCGCCGGCCTGATCTACGCGTTCGCCAGCCCGATCTACGACGCATCCAACACGTTCACGGGTGACCTGCCGCGCATCATCCGCAACGCGGAGCACGGCAAAGGACAGGTCGGCCATTGGCTGAAGGACATCGGCGCCCAGAAGTTCGCCCGCGACAACCTGCCCAAGCTCCGCAAGCAACTGACCAACTCGAACGGCCTGGTGTCGGCGGCGGGCACCGTGGTGACGGGGACGATCGCCACCCTCACCATCCTGGTCCTGATCTTCCTCATGCTGTTGCAGGGGCCACGGATCGGGGCGTTCCTCATCGAGTTGTTCCCGCACGATCGGGCGAACCACCTCCGCCGCGTCGCTTCCGACGCGGCGCGAGCAGTCACCGGGTACATGGCCGGGAATCTGCTGATCTCGCTGATCGCCGGGACCGCCATCTACATCTGGTTACGGTCCCTCTTCATCCCGTTCGCGTTCGTCCTCGCGTTGTGGGTGGCCTTCGCGGACATGATCCCGCTGGTGGGTGCGATCCTCGGTGCGATCCCGGCGATCTTCGTCGCGCTCATCGACTCACCGGGTGCCGGTATCGCCACCATCATCTTCTTCGTCGTCTACCAGCTGTTCGAGAACCACGTGCTGCAGACCACGATCATGGCCAAGGCGGTGCACCTGAACCCGCTCGGCGTGCTCCTCGCCGTGCTCGTCGGGGTCGAGCTCGCCGGGCTCCTCGGCGCGCTGCTCGCGATCCCGGTTGCCGGCGCGCTCCAGGTGGTCGCGCGCGACGTGTGGGCCGACCGACGCGAGGTCGTGGAGGAAGTCCTGAGTATCGGAGCCGAAGCCGCGGACCACCTCGACGACCTGGCCGACGATGTCTCCGACGAGGTCGGTCGGCGCGCCGCGTCGCGCCACCGGAGCGCCGCGCCCGTCGACCCGGAAGCCGACGAGCGGGGAACGCCACGAGCGGCGCGCCCCTGATTCACCCGTCAGCCGAGACGGCCCGGTCGCGGGAGCCCGTCGGCACGGCTGGGGCGGGCCCGCCAGTGGTGGGGCGTGGTCATCGGCGGGAAGCCCGCGGCCCGTCGCATCTCCTCGGACTCCCCACCCCAGTAGCCGAACTCGCGATGCTGGCGCGCCCAGCGCCGGCACTCGTCGATTGCCGGACACACCTGGCACACGTAGCTCGCCCGGCGTTCACGGGACCGGCGGTCCGGCGGAGTCTCGTGCGGCCGCGGGTAGAAGAGTTCGGCCCGGCCCCTGCACGCGGCGATCGCGAACCATTCGGGTAGGGGGGCGCGAGACCGCTCCAGGATCGCCGTCTCGACCGTCCCGGGCTGCTGCGCCTCGGCATCCGTGTCCGAGCGCGGGAGCGACTGGGTCATCGGTCATCACCGTCCTTGTGGAGTGCGTCGGTCTTCATTCCCCGTCTTCATTTCCGGTCATCATTCCGGGGCGCGCGTGCCAGGAAGCTGGGCCGGGCACCGCGAAGGGGTCTGTACCCGCCCGGATCCCCCGACCAAACGCCCTCCCCGGCGGGCCGCGGCCCGCCGGTGGGTGCGGGTTTCTCGGCCGGCTCGGGCGGGTACGGCCTTTCGGGTGATGAGGGTCCGCTCATCTGGGAGGCAAATGACGATGTTCCGACTCTTGGCCGCAGTGTTCAACCGGTTGTCCGACCAGGGCTGGGACGACGACGACGGGTCGGACCCTCTCGCCAGCGAGGACGCGGACGATTTCTGGAGTCCCGCCGCGTGATCCGCCCTGTGGCGACGAGCGCGCGGGTTTCCGCGGATCGTCGAGTGGGTAGCTGATCGGAACGACCACATCCCAACGAATGGAGCACACGATGGAAGGCAAGTTCGACGAGGCCAAGGGCAAGGCGAAGCAGGCGGCCGGCGACCTGACCGGCAACTCGGACCTGCGCCGCGAAGGCAAGGCCGACGAAACGGCCGGCAAGGTCAAGCAGAAGGTCGAAGACGCCAAGGACTGGGTCGAGGACAAGATCGACAGCGCCCGCAGCTAGTTCCTCTCACCGACGAAGCCGCCGCTGCCCCCGGGCGCGGCGGCTTCGTCGCGTCCGGAACCGGGGCGTCCGGAGCGTTACCGCGGATCGACCGGGAGACTGAACCACACGGTCTTGCCGCCGCCGGAAGTGTCGGCGTTGTCGCAGCCCCATGCACCGGCGACCGCGGCGACGATCGCGAGGCCGCGGCCACTGGAGGCGTCGGGCATCGCGGTGCGTTGTCGTGGCGCGACCGGACTGGCGTCGGCCACCTCCCAGCGCATGGCCTCGCCCTGGTCCTTCGCAGTGACCTCGACCGGACCCGATCCGTGGACCACCGCGTTGGTCACGAGTTCACTCAGTGCGAGGGCGCCGAGTTCGCGGTGCTCCGGAGAGAGGCCGATCTCGTCCGCGACCCGCACGAAGAACCGTCGCGCCTCGCGCACACTGCTCGGGGAGGATTCGAGACTGATCTGGAAGATGCGACCTGGGATCATCGGAGGACAGCTCTCATTGCGGAGTCTGACTGAGGTGCCCTCGCGGCGAGGTTCCGAAACGTACGCGTCACCCCGAAAGCGGTCGGGTGGCGGGCCCCGGGGCGCGGAGCGTTCGGCGTCGGTCATGGGGTGTCGTCCTTCGGTTCGTGGGAGTCGTCGGCCGGGTCGCCTTCGGCATTGGACGCGCGGAGCTTGGCGAGGCTCCGCGTGATGAGTCGCGAGATGTGCATCTGGCTGACCCCGATGGTCTCGGCGATCTCGTTCTGGGTCATGTCCTCGAAGTACCGCAGGAGCAGGATCCGGCGGTCGCGCTCGGACAGCTCCTCGAGCATCGAGTCCAGCGCGATCCGCGACTCCGCCCGCTCGAGGTCGGGGTCCGTCGCGCCGACCCGGTCGGCGGTCGTGCCGCCGAGTCCGGGTGTCCGGGGTGGTGCGTCCAGCGAACGCAGCCGGTACATGTCGGCGATCTCGAGGGCTTCGAGTACCGATTCCTCGGTGGTCTCCATGTCGGCGGCGATCTCTGCGATCGTCGGTGGCCGCCCGAGGCCGTGGGCGAGCCGGCTCGCCACACCGTCGAGCTGCAGGTGCATCTCCTGGAGCCGGCGGGGAACCTTGATCGCCCACCCGAGGTCGCGGAAATGGCGGCGGAGCTCGCCCCGGACGGTGGGGATCGCGAACGCACCGAACGGGGTCCCGCGTCCCGGTTCGAAGCGCTCGACCGCTTTGAGGAGACCGACCAGTGCCACCTGGCGGAGATCGTCGAAGGACTCGCCGCGTCGGAGGTAGCGGCGGGCGAGGCTGTCGGCCAGCGGGATGTGCCGCTCGATCAGTTCGTTGCGCAACTCCCGTGAGCCGGTCCGCCGGTACCGGGCGAAGAGTTCGAGCGTCCGCGGGTCGGCCGCGGCGAAGGCGCCGGGTTCCGCGAACTGGCCGGGCCGGGTCGGGCGCGCGCTCCCTCCGTCGAGATCGGATCGCTCCATGAGGCGGGTGTACCCACCGACCCCGACCGGCAACCGGTCGAGTTCCGATGTCGCGTCGGATGAGTCGCGGACCGGGCGGGGATCGTCGTGAGACGGTTACCCTCGGTTCCGGCCCCGCGCATCCCGCGTCGAGGCCGCGGTCCTCCGGGCCGTCGACGCAGACCACCGAAGCGGACCATCCCAGCGGCGTGAAAAAACTCTTCTCCTGGTTTCACCGCACCCGCCTCGGGGTAAGGCGGCCCGGTGAACCGGGTCCCGGCGATGGCAGGTGTGCGGTGAGCGGCGCCGGGCCTCCCGGCTCGGAGCCGGCGTCGGGACGGCGCCCGTCGACGCGGGTGCCGAACGGTCCGGCCGACGCGACCCAGCTCCGCGAAACCGAGATCGCGACCGTCGCCGACCTCGGTCGGTTGGCACTGAGCGGTGTCGATGCTGACGAACTCTTCTCCCGGGCCATGGAAGTGGTGACGACCCTGCTCGACGCCGAGCACGTCGGCGTGTTCGCGCTCGCGCCGGACGACCGCCTCCGCCTCGTGGCGGGTCTCGGGTTGGCGACCGACACGGTGATCGACCCCGATGCCGACGTCATCGAGGCCGAGTCCGTCCGCCGCGACGAACCCGTCGTGGTGACCGCCGGCGCCGGAGGGGTCGGACCGGGAGTCGCGATCGGCGCCCAACTCCTGGGTGGGGTGGCACAGGCCGCGCTCACCGCGATCATCCGGCTGCCCGGTTGTCCGTTCGGCGTGATCGCCGCGTACTCGGACGAGCGTCGCGCCTTCACGGATGACGACGTCGTGGTGCTCCGTAGCGTGGCGAACATCCTCGGCGCGGCCATCGCGCGGACGCGGACCGAGGACGAGCTACGCGAGCGAGACATCGAGAGCCGGCTCGCGTTCGGTGCGGCGGGCATGGGCGTCTGGCACTGGAGCCCGGCGTCGGGTTCGGTGCGCTGGTCCCCCGAGCTCGAAACCTTGTTCGGGTTCGCCCCGGGAACCTTCGACGGGACCTTCGACGGATTCGTCGCGGCGATCCACCCCGACGACCGGGACGCGGCGCGCCGGACCGTCGAGCGGGCGACCGCGACCGAACGCGACTTCAGCATGGAACACCGCGTCGTGCGCCCCGACGGCTCGGTCCGGTGGATCGAAGGCCGCGGGTCGCCGGTGCGGGACGCGGCCGGCGCGATCGTGCAGTGGGTCGGTATCTCGATCGACATCACGGCCCGCGTCGAGGCGGAGGCACGCAACCAGGCCCGGGAGATCGAATCGCGGCTCGCGTTCGCGGCCGCTCGGATGGGCTCGTGGCGGTGGAATGCCGACCGCCGCGAAGGTGTGTGGTCCCCCGAACTCGAGACGCTGGTCGGCCTGGCGCCCGGGAGTTACGACGGCACCTGGGAGGGGTTCGTCGCGCCGATCCTCGTCGAGGACCACCCGTTGTTGATCAAGGCGGTGGTCGCGGCGGACCGGGGTGACGGCGAGTTCTCGGTCCGGTACCGCATCGCCCATTCCGACGGTTCGATCCGGTGGGTCGAGACCCGTGGGCGGCGGCTCGCGCCCGGCGACTGGATCGGGGTCACCCTGGACGTCACCGAGTTGACCATGGCAGAAGAGGCACACCGCGCGAGCGAGGCGATCCTCCGGGCCACGTCGGACAGCGCCCCGGTCGGGCTCGCGTTCGTGGATCCCGACCTCGCATTCGTCTGGGTCAACGACCAACAGGCCGAGATCGACGGCATCGCGGTCGCCGAGCACGGCGGCCGCAAGGTCGCCGAGGTGTTGCCGCGTCTCGGCGACGCCATCGCGGACAACGTGCGGTCGACCCTTGCGTCGGGTGAGCGGATCCTGGGAGTGGCGCTCGAGGGTGAGACTCCGGCGCACCCCGGGGTCATCCGTTCGTTCGAGCACAGCTGTTACCCGGTACACGGTGAGTCGGGTGCGGTCATCGGTGTGGGCATGGTCGTGGTCGAGACGACGGTGCGGCGCGAGGGGGAGCGTCAACTCGCGGACGCCCACGCGCGACTCGAGGAGACGGTCGGCCGACTCGACACGCTCCTCGAGAACGGACCGTTCGGGTTCGCGTTCTTCGACCTCGACCAGGCGGCCGTCGGGCTGAACGAGCGGTTCGCGGAGATGACCGGGCGACCGGTGGACGAGTCGCTGGACCGTCGCCTCGACGAGTTGGTCCCCGGCCTCGCGGTCGCGGCGGGCGATCGTTCGGTCGAGGTCGGTGGGGTGAACTCGGCCGTCACCGGTGCGGAGCGGCACTGGCTCGTCGAGCAGTACCCGGTCCGGTCGGCTGCGGGGCGACCGCTCGGTATGGGCGTCGTCGCCGTCGACATCACCGAGCAGAAGCGCCGAGAGCGCGCGGCACTGCTCATCGGGGTAGCCAACGCGATGCTCGCCGACAGCGACCCGGTCCAGGACTGGGATCGGGTCACGCAGGTGGCGGTCCCCGAGTTCGCCGACTTCTGCGTGCTCTACATCTCGCCCCGTGCCGGACTGCCCCGTCGGTTCGCCGCGGCCCACGTGGATCCGGCGAAACAGGCGCTGCTCATCGGGGCCGAGCAACGGTGGCCGACCGACGTGGATCGGATCCGGGCCGCGATCCCGGGGCCGGACCCGGTGCTCGTGGCCGAGGTCGATGTCCCACAGCGGGTGGCGTTCGTGTCGAGTGACGACCAGGAGGAGCGGGCGTTCGCCGAAGCCCACGGCGCCCGGTCGGTGATCCTCGTGCCGCTCCAGCGCGCCGGGCGCGACCTCGGGGTCGCGGTGTTCGCGTGCACCGAGGAGTCGGGCCGTCGGTACCACGAGGGCGACCTCGACCTCGCCCGGCAGCTCGGCCAGCGTTTCGAACAGTTGATCGAGAACACCTACCTCGCGCACGATGCCGAACGGGCGCGAGCGCGCCTCAGCGTGCTCGCGGGCATCAGTGACATCCTTGCCGTCGACCTCGACTCGCAGGCCCGGCTCGACGCGATCGTGCAGGTGGTATTGCCGAGCGTCGCCGACGCGTGCGCCATCTACCGTCCGACCGACGACGGCCGCTCGGTCCGCCTCGCCGCCTTCGCCAGCACCGATGCCGAGGCCGTCGACTACTACGACCTCGACGAGCGGCCGACCCTGCACGCGATCGACAGCCCGGCTCCGCCCGCCGTGGTGATGCGTACCGGTGAGCCGCTGCTGTTCGAACACATGCCGTTCGACGTCCTCGCAAGCCTCGCGGAACCCGACGAGAGCCGGCAGGGGCGCGCCGTCGAGATCCAGTCGCTGGTCGTCGCGCCCCTTCCGGGACCCGACGGACTCCTCGGTGTGATCGCCTTCGGCTTGCGAGGGACCGATCGCCACTACGAATCCGAGGACCTCGTGCTCGCGGGTGAGATCGCCCGGCGGGTCGCCCCCGCGATCGACAACGCCCTGCAGTTCGAGCAGCAGTACGCGACCGCGTCGGCGCTCCAGCTCGCGCTCCTCCCCGAGCGACTCGACGCCATGACCGGGATGGAGATCGCAGCCCGCTATCTCCCGGGGGCGGTCGACGTGCAGGTCGGGGGCGACTGGTACGACGCCTTCGAACTCCCGGGCGGATCCCTGCTCGTGGCGATCGGCGACGTCGTCGGTCATGGCATCTCGGCGGCGACGTGGATGGGCAACCTCCGCACGCTGGTGCGGTACTGCGCGTTCGACGGCCAGGACCCGGCCACCCTCCTTGCCCGGCTCAACAGCTACTGCATGGCGTCGGCCGGTGCCGACATGGCGACGGTGCTCGTCGGGGTGATCGATCCGCTGTCCGGTGTCGTGACGCTCGCCAGCGCGGGCCACCCGCCGCCCCTCGTGCAGCGCGTGGACGGCTCGGTCCACGTGGTGTGGGAGGGACGCGGTCCGCCGCTCGGCGCGACGAGCGGCGCCCGGTTCGAATCGATCGACATCGTGGTCGCGGCGGGGGAGACCCTGGTGTTCTACACCGACGGCCTGGTCGAGCGGCGGGGCGAACCGTTCGATGCCGGCCTGGATCGGCTCGCGGCATCCGCGACGGTCGGCCGCCGGGAACCGCGGACGCTGGAGGAGTTCGCGGACTGGCTCATCGCGGACGCGCTCGGCGGCCAACCCGCGTCGGACGACGTGGCGTTGCTCCTGCTCCGGCCGGATTCGCCGAGTGGCGACCTCCGCATGGCGCTGCGGACCGATGCGACGGAGCTGGCCCGCCTCCGGCGGGTCGCCGGTGAGTGGCTCCGCGTCCACGGCGCGCGCCCGGAGGAGATCGGGGAGTTGCTCCTCGCGGTGAACGAGGTGGCCGCCAATGCGATCGAGCACGCGTATGGTCCCGGTGATGGAGAATTCTCGGTCGCGGGAACGATGAGCGGCACCACCGTCACCATGCTGGTCACCGACGCCGGGCACTGGCGGGAGCGGCCGCGCCCGACGGGCCGCGGTCGGGGCCTGGCCATCGCGAGGCAACTCGTCGACCACCTGTTGATCGACTCCACGGATGCCGGTACGACCGTGCGGTTGCGCCGCGACCTGGCGGGGGAATCGTGACGGTCATGGCCGAAGTCGACGTGCAACAACGAGGCGCAGTGGTCGTCGTGCGACTCATCGGTGAGGTCGACCTGTCGAACGTCGAGACGGTGCGGACCGGCCTGCTCGACCCGGTCGGTCACGAGACGGAGTCGTTGATCATCGATCTGGGTGATACCCGCTATCTCGACAGCACCGGAATCCGCATGCTCTTCGACGTGGCGCTGCGGTTGCACGCGCGGCGCCAGAACCTGCGGCTGGTGGTCTCGGACGAGACCATCGTGCGCCGGGTGCTGGTGCTCACGAAACTCGATCAGTCCGTACCCTTCGACCGCTCCGTGGATGCGGCGCTGGCGGCATGCGAATGAATGGAGAAGCGATGAACGCCGAGGCGATCAAACTCGAGATCCCGGGGGCGGCCGAATTCCTCCGCCTGGCCCGGCTCACCGTGGCCGACCTCGGCGCGCGCGCCGGGTTCAGCTACGAGGACGTCGACGACCTCCGGATCGCGGTCGACGAGCTCTGTTACGCGATCGGCGCCGGCGACGAGACGGTCCGGCTCGAGTTGGTGTACCGGTTGTCGGATCACCGGCTCGAGGTCGAAGGCTCGTGCAACCGGACGAAGGCGGCGGAGCCACCGAGCGAGTTGGCCAATGCGATCATCCACGCGGTGGTCGACGAGTTCGACCTCTCGACCGCGGTGGGTGCGTCGCACTTCCGGTTCGTGAAATCCGGAGCGGTCCCGTGAGCAGCGACCCGACGCGCGCGGAGGCTCGTGCGCCCCGCGGCTCCTCTCTCGCATCGGCCGGGCCGCGACCGTCCGTTGCCGTTCGCTTCGAGCGGTACCACGAGACGCGTGACCGGGGGCTGCGGGACGAGTTGATCGTCGAGCACCTGGGGTTGGCGCGCGCCCTCGCCCGGCGGTACTCGGGGCGGGGGGAATCGGTCGACGACCTGGAGCAGGTGGCAACCGTCGGCCTCCTCAAGGCGGTGGAGCGCTTCGAACCGTCACGCGGCCTCGCGTTCTCCACGTTCGCGGTGCCGACGATCCTCGGTGAGATCAAGCGTCACTTCCGGGATCGGGCGTGGGCGACGCGCGTGCCACGCGGTTTGCAGGAAGTCGCGCTGCGCCTCACGGCGTCGGTCCAGCACCTCACCCAGGAGCTCAAGCGGTCACCGTCACTCGACGAGATCGCGGCCGACATGGACATCGACGTCGAGCACGTGCTCGAGGCGATGGAGGTGAACCGGTCCTACGCGACCAGTTCCCTCGACGCGCCGGATCGTGACGACGACTCGTCGCGCCGGCTCGAACGGGTGCTCGCGGAGGTGGATCCGGGTCTGGCCGCGGTCGACCACCAGCTGGTCGTGAAGAGCCTGCTGGAAACCCTGTCGGAGCGCGACCGCCGGATCGTCGAGCTGCGCTTCTTCGAGGGCTGCACCCAGTTGGAGATCGCCGAGCAGGTGGGCATCAGCCAGATGCACGTGTCCCGGCTGCTCGCTCGGTCGCTCGAGAGCCTTCGGAACCACCTCACCGGCGTGTAGTCGGGCAGTCCGGCGGGCGCGGGTCAGTCGGCCTGGAACAGGTCCAGCAGCCCGGTGATCTCGAAGACCTTGCGTGGCGCGGCTTGGAGGTCGCGCACGACGAGTCGGCCGCCGAGGGCCTGCGACTGCTTGAGCGCGGCGACGAGCACGCCGAGTCCGGACGAATCGATGAACGTCACGCCGCCGAGGTCGATCTCGACGGTGCCGGACCCGTCGGAGTCGAGCACACGGTCGAGCGCGGCCTCCAGATCGGGCACGGTCGCGACGTCGAGTTCGCCCCAGGCGACGACCGTCGGCGTGGGGAGGTGGCGAACTTCCGCTCCGGTTGCGACCGGGCCCGAGGTCTCGTCCACGCCTGCGCTCCTTCGACTCTCACCGACGCTGTGCCGGCGCCCATCCGGGTCGCGGCGACCGGACTTCGCCGTCGTACCCGACGTCGATCCTCCACAAACCGCCGGCGTCGGTTTTCTTTTCGGGTTTCGTCAGGGCCGCCGGGGGTAGGCCATGACGCGCAGATGGAACGGCGCCGAGTGGTCGGCGCCTCGGCTCTGCAGGAGGCAAAGCATGGATCTGCACGAATCCGCGGACTCACTCAGTGCGGCGTCGCTCGACGCGCACCGGGCGATCCGTTCGATCATGGAGGAGTTCGAGGCGGTCGACTGGTACCAGCAGCGTGCCGAGGCCACCGACGACGTCGAACTGCGGCGGGTGCTCGAACACAACCGCGACGAGGAGAAGGAGCACGCCTCGATGACGATCGAGTGGCTGCGCCGCCACGATCCGGCGCTCGATCGCCATCTGCGCACCTATCTCTTCACCGACGCGCCGATCACCGAGGTCGAGGCCCGGGCCGAGGCACAGGATGCCGACGCGCCGCCCGCCACCGATCTGGGCATCGGATCACTACGCAAGGAGCAGGAAGCATGAATCATCTCCGCCGCGACATGGCCCCCATCAGCACGACGGCGTGGGCGGCCATCGACGACGAGATCCGCCGCGCCCTGCCCACCTTCCTCAGCGCGCGCCGACTCGTGGACTTCTCCGGACCCCACGGTTGGGAGTGCTCCTCGGTCGATCTCGGCCGGACCGAGCCGGTGCAGCAACTCGCGAACGGCGTGGAGGTCGCGGAACGGCAGTCGCTGCCGTTGTACGAACTGCGACGCGAGTTCGAAATCGAGTTGCGGGAGATCGACGCGATCGACCGCGGGGCCAAGGCGATCGATCTGGAACCGGCAGTGGATGCCGCGCGCGCCATCGCCCGGGTCGAGGACGACCTCGTGTTCAACGGCCAGTCGACGGCACCGGCGTCCGGTATCACCGTCGCGTCCAGCGCCCACGCGCTGGCCCTCGAACTGGATGCATCGCAGATCCCGGCGGCCGCAGCTGCCGCGGTCGACGCGCTGCGTGAGCGGGGTGTCGGCGGACCGTACGGCGTCGCGCTCGGCTCGGATTGTCACGGCGCGGTGATGACCCGCACCGACGACGGATACCCGGTGCTGGAGCACCTACGGCTCGTGCTCGACGATGGCCCGATCGTTGCGGTCCCGGTCATCGACGGCGCGCTGGTGCTCTGTCTGCGCGGCGGCGACTTCGAGCTGGTCGTCGGTGAGGACTTCTCGGTCGGGTACCGCGGCCACACCGATACGACGGTGCGGTTCGTCCTCGAGGAGACCATGGTGTTCCGGGCCAACGGACCCGACGCGGCCGTACCGTTGCGGTTCGCCGATTCGGCTGCTCCCACGGCGCCGTAGGCGCGGTGGGGCACGTACGCTGTCCGGCGTGCAGGCGCTGGACGATTCGCTCGACCGTCGTCTGCGGTGGATCCTCGGTGGTTTCGCCGCCTTGGTGGTGTTCCTGCTCGCGGTGATCATCCCGCCCGCGCTCGTCAGCCGGAGCGCCGCCAACGATCTCAACGACCGGTGGTTGCCGGCACGGATCCACGCCGGTGCGATCCTCGTTTCGCTCGTGGACCAGGAGACGGGCGCGCGTGGGTACGTCATCTCCGGAGATCCGAGTTTCCTTGTGCCCTTCGACCGGGGCCGGGTCACCACTCCGGGCGCCCTGACGAAGTTGCGGACGCTCGTCGAGCCGTCCGACCGGAAGTTCGTCGATGCCGTCCGGGAGAGCTACCGCACCTGGCTGCGCCAGTCTGCGCTGGTCGAGATCGACCTGGTGCGACAGGGCCGCGTGGGTCAGGCGCAGTCGCGGGTGACCGAGGGTGAGGGCAAGCGTCGCTTCGACCGGCTCCGGACCTTGCAGGGCCGGGTGATCGACCGGGTCGACGAGCACACCCGCGCGGCGGAGCACCGGGTCGATCGCGCGAACACCGCCCTGCTCCTCGCCGCGGTCGGCGGTGGTCTCGTGGCGTTGGTGCTGGCCGTCGTCACCCGACGGTGGTTACGCCGGTGGGCCACCCAACACGACGAGCGCCGGCTGCTCGAGCGACGCCTGGCCGACCAGACCCGGCTCATCGACAGCATCTCGGCCACCACCGACGACGCCATCTTCCTCAAGGCCGCCGATGGCACGTATCGGTTCGCCAACCGCGCCACGTCCGAGATCGTCGGTCGACCGGCCGAGGAGATCATCGGAGTTCGCGACGTCGACGTGTTCCCGCCGGAGATCGCCGGGCCGATCGTCGCGGACGACGATCGCGTCCGCGCCGGATCCGGCACGCGGGCGTTCGACGTCCGCATCCGCGACCGCGTCTTTCTCACGACGAAGACGCCCTACCCGTTCCCCGACGGCACGATCGGGGTGCTCGGCATCGGTCACGACATCACCGCCCGTAGGCGCGCCGACGACCGCCTGGCGGCGATCGCCGCGTTGAGCCGGGCCATCTCCGGGCAGGCCACGGTGGAGGCAATCGCCCGTGCGGCCGACGAGCCGCTGCGCGCCGCGAGTCATGCCGATCTCGTGTGGATCTTCGTCGACGATCGTCACTCCCCGCGGTTGGTGAACGTGCTCGCGGACGGTGCGAGCCAGGCGCTCGCCGACGAGTTCCACGCCATGCCGTACACGAGTCCGACGCTCACCGGTGAGGTGTACCGGAGCGGTGAAGCCCGGATCGTCCATGCGAGTGACCATGCGCCCGTGCACGGCGAGCACCTCGCCGCCGCCGACCTCGGGACCAGCCTGATCCTGCCGCTGCGCGTCGGCGGGCGGGTGCACGGCACCCTGAACCTGGGGTGGCAGGTCGAACGTCGGGACCTCGGGGACCTGGATCGCGAGTTCTTCGCCAACCTCGCCGCCGTGCTCGTGGAAGGGATCACCCGCGCCGAGGCCTCGGCCGACGTGCGGGCGGCGCTCGGCACGTTCCAGCGCGCGCTGTTGCCCATCGAGACCTTTCCCGCGGAACTCCAGGTGGCGGTGCGCTACGAGCCGGCCGCGGGGGAACTCCGCCTCGGCGGCGACTGGTACGACGTGTTCGAGTTGCCCGACGGTCTCGTCGGCATCGCCGCCGGGGACGTGGTCGGTCATGGCATCGGCGCGGCGGCGGTCATGGGTCAGTTGCGGAGTGCGTTGCGCGCGCTCGCACAGGTCGAGACGGATCCGGCCGCGCTTCTGGAACGGCTCGATCTGCACGCGCGTCACGAACCGGGGGCGGCGGCGACGACGGTCGCGTTCGTCACGCTCGATCGGGCAACGGGCGCGCTGCGGTACAGCTGCGCCGGCCATCTCCCACCGCTGCTCGTCGATACTGACGGTTCGGCCCGCTACCTCGACGGTGGTCGCGGACTCCCGATCGGACTCGCGCACGCGTCGAGGCCACGGGTGTCGGCTGCCGCGCGCCTCGAACGCGACGCCACGTTGATCCTCTACACCGACGGTCTGATCGAGCGGCGCACCTCGTCGATCGATGAGGGCATGGCGCGCCTGACCGACGCGGCGACGACCCATCGCGCCCTCGGGGTGGAGGGCTTCGCCGACCGACTGCTGGACGACCTCGGTGCGGGCATCGGCGAGGACGACACCGCGGTGATCTGCGTCCGGCACCCGAGCGCCGCCGCACCCTGGTTCAACGCCCGGTTGGTCGCGGACCCGCGCCGGCTTCGCGACGCACGTGCCGCGCTGCGCGTGTGGCTCGACGCGCATGGCTACCCGGCCAACCGGCGCGACGACGTGGTGGTCGCGACGATGGAGGCCGTCTCGAACGCCGTCGAACACGCCTACGGCCTCGACGGGGAGAGCACGGTCGTGGTCGAAGCCGTCATCGGCGACGGGCTGGTCGTCTCGGTACGCGACGGCGGCCGCTGGCTGAACCCGCTGCGACGGCCCGAGCGGGGCCGGGGTCTCCTGCTGATGCAGGCGTTGGCCGACGACGTCGAACGCACCAGTACCCACCGGGGCACGATCGTCACCTTGCGGTTCGCGGCCCCGGTCGACCCCCCAGCCGGCGACGATCTGAGTCGCCGGGCCCCTGATGCCCCGGGCTCCGGACGGGCCTGGATAGGGTGACCTTTCCGCTCGTGCGTGATCGAGGCCCCAGGCCGGAGGAACCATGTCGTCAGGCGAGCCCACCCTCAGCCGCGAGCATCGTGACGGCGTCCCCACGTTGGTGCTCGTCGGCGACTTCGATCTCGCCGCGGCCGACGATCTCCGGGCCGCCCTCCGTTCGTTGGGAAGCGCCGGGTCCGCCGCGCCGCAACTCGATCTCGCGGGCGTGACCTTCCTCGATTCGAGCGGTCTCGGGGTGCTCCTCGACTTTCAGCGTGAGACCGAGGCCGCCAACGGTGCGGTAGTGCTTCTCGCCCCGTCGTCGCCATGTCGCCGCCTGCTCGAGATCACCGGCGTCGACTCGCTCTTCGACATCCGCGGCTGACGACCACGAACCGCGGCCGGTAGGCCGCCGCGGGTTTCCGCAACGTGCTCTGGGGGCACCATGGGGGTGACCGCCGAGCGAAGTGCAGAGCCGTGGACCTTTCGTTTCTCGAACAATGGGTGCGCCGGACCCGGCCGCGCGACCGCCAGGCCCTGGCGGCCGAGCTGCTGCACTCGTCCGAGAGCGGCGATCACCATGGGATCGTCGCCGAGTTCCTGTGGTCGTTGGCGATGGACGTCTACGTGCTCGACGCCGAAGACGTGGAACGGATCGAGAAACTCGTCCGCGAGTTGGTCGAGCCCACGCACCGGCCCGGGTAGCGCTACGTCGCCGGCGGCGTCGTGGTGGTGGTGGTGGTCGTGGTCGTCGTGGTGGTGGTGCTCGTCGAAGTCGTCGACGCCGCGGGGCCGCTCGGGTTCACGTTGATAATGGGCGGGATCGGCGCCGTGGTCGGTCCGGTACTCACCGTGATCGCGACGGTGCCGTGACTGTCGAGGCGGTTCCCGCCGAGGGGTGACTGTTCCGAGACGATCCCGGCCGCGACTCCGTTGTCCGCAGCGGTCGACGTGCTGACGTCGAACCCTGCGTTGCGGAGGGTCGCAGTGGCCTGGGTCTGGGTCTGGCCGACGACCGTCGGGACCACCTTCTGCTGGTTCGAGTCGTCCCGCACGGCCCACACGATGACCAGGGTCACGATGATCGCCAGGACCGCGGCGAGCGCGACCGCGGGCCACATCGAGCGCCGCGCGTCCGCTACGACCGGGAGGGGCTCGATGACAACGGTGTTCGTACGGACCGGCGGTTCGGGCAGGGGAACCTCGAGGCGGCGCAGCGCGGCCTCCGCCACGGCCGCGCTCGGGCGGGCGATCGGGCGGGGATCCATCAACTGCACGGTCAGCTGGTCGTATTCCTTGGGAACGAGGGTGGCCGCCGCCGACGGCGCGACGGGCTCGTCGTGCACCTTGCGTTCGGCAACCACGCTGTCGTCCCAGTTGACGATCGGCGGCGTGCCGACGACCATCTCGTACAGGAGCACACCGAGCGCGTACAGGTCGGCCGGTGCACCTTCGGCGTGTTCGGTGAGTTGCTCCGGCGCGGCATACGCGGTGGCGGTCGGACCGGCGGCCGTATCACCCGCGGACCCGGGGGCCTTCCGCAGCAGATGCGCGTCGCCCCGGCCATCGATCACGATCTCATCCGGGGTCATCGCGCCATGGTGGGCGCCGGCCGCGTGGAGGTTGGCGAGCTCGCCGCTCACCTCGCGCCCGATCCGCGCCGCCTGGCCGACCGCCAACGGTCCGTGCTCACGCAGCACGGTGGTCAGCGTGGTACCCGACGGATCCGCTGGTGTGGGTCCTACGGTCGACATGTGCCCCTCCGGTCGTCACCCATCCGGCCTCGGCGCGCGCCTCGGTCGTTGGCTGCTGTTTGTTTGACCGGGCGGGTCTACCCGTCTAACGCCAATCGAAACCGTCGGTTCGCGGTCAGCGCGGCGCCGCCTGCGCGGGCCGGCTCGCACGTGTCGCCCCGCGGTTCGCCGGGCGTTCCGCTCGTTCGAGCTCCAGGGCGAGGTCGTGCCAGTGGTCGACGACCCGCTCGAGTTCCACGACGCGCCGACGGGCGGCCTTGAGGTCCTCGCGCGCGTTCAGCAACTGGCGCTGGGCCGAACGCACCGATTGGCGGGCGAGGGTCCGGGGTGTGCACGTCCCCTCGACCTGACGCCCGTCGGAATCGGAATCGCGGTCACGTGCCGAGGGAAGGCGGGGGGTCGGCATGAGGTGAGGATGCCCGTTCGGTGGCGGTGCCAAACGACGGGATCGCGCCCACATCGTGGGATTCCTGGTTCCGGGCCTCCAGATCGGCGGCCCGTTCGCCTGCCTCCACCGGTAGGCCGAACCGCAGGAGACGACCGCCGAAGGCCACCGAGGAGACCGCGAACCAGGCCAATCCGAGCGCGGCGCCGGCGACCACGTCGGTCAACCAATGCACCCCGAGCAGGACACGCGACGCACCGACCATCGTCGCCGCGCCGAGCGCGACCCCGAGGAGGACCGCCTGCCGTGGGCCCGGTCGACCCCGGCCCACGATGAGCGCGACTGCGGCGAACGTGGCGAACGCGGCGGTGGTGTGCCCGCTCGGGAACGACGGTCCGGAGAATCCGGCCAGCAGGTGGCCGGTCGGCCGGGCCCGGTCGACCACCGTCTTCACGAGGTTGGAGATCAGGTTCTGGCCCAACACGACCACGGTGAGGAACCCGGCGATCGCGAGCGCCGATGCCCGTTGCCGTACGAGGGCGACGAGGACGACGACGACCGCGAGCGCGACGATGGTGACGGTCGCGCCGCCCTGGGTCACGATGCGCAACACGCGCGTCGATGCGGTGGTGGCGTTGGTGCTGCCCCAGTTGGCCGCACCGCGGTCGATCCGGAGGAGGGTCTGGTTCGACTGCACGAACGCCGCGAGCGTGGCGAGCAGGCCGCCGCCGACGACGATCACCGCGACGGCGGCGGTGAGCGCGAGGCCGGTGACGGTCGACGGGTCGCGTCGCCGACTCCAGAAGGTGGAGGTCGACGGCTCGGCGACGCGCTCTTGCACCGTCCCCCCGACCGCGCGGACCGCACCGCCCGGCGCGCCCGGGTCGAGCATCGGCCAGCGTCGGAGCACCAGCGTGACGCCCGCCCCGACGAGCAGTCCTGCGCCGAGCATGGCGATGATGACGATCACGACTACCTCGAGTCGGCGCGGGGAACGTCAGGGAAAGCAGACGCGAGGTTTGCATACCCGGCACGCGGGTAGATCGAACCTCGATGTCCGACGTCGCCGCCCCTCATCCGTCAACGCCCGCGAGGTCTACGACCGCGTCCGCCCGGGTCGGGTCACGCCCGTGGGTCGGGGGTGTGGCCACCGTGCTCGGGGCTTACATTGTGCTCACGGCGGCACTGGTCGGGCTCGGCTCCCTGATCGTCGACGAACTCTCCGGTGTCCGGCGGTGGGACATTTCCGTCAATCGCTGGTTCGTCCGCGGTCGTAGCGCCGGGTTCGACAGCGCCACGGCGGTCGGATCCCATCTGGCCGAGACGCTCACGGTGATCGCGCTCGGGCTGGTCGTGGTGTTCGTGCTCTGGCGACTCCACGACCGCTGGTCGACCACGCTCGTCGTGGTTGCGCTCGGCCTCGAGGTCGCGGTGTTCCTCACCACGACCCTGCTCGTCGACCGGCACCGCCCGCCGGTACCCAGGCTCGACGGGGCGCCGCCGACGTCGAGCTTCCCGAGCGGCCATACAGCGGCTGCCTGCGCGTTGTATCTCGGACTGGTGGTGATCCTGAATCGTGGTCATCGCCGCCGGGCCTGGCGGATCGCCGTCAGCGTGGTGCTGGCACTCGTACCCGTAGCCGTCGGCCTGTCCCGCCTCTACCGCGGCATGCACCATCCCACCGACGTGTTCGCCGGCGCGCTCCTCGGCCTGGCGTGTCTCGCCGTCGCGTGGCGCGTGTCGGACATGACCGCGGAAATGACCACCGCGAGCCCGAACCCGACCGTCGCATCGACGCGTCCCGACCCGGAGGAATCCATCGCATGACCAAGGTTGCGGTCGTCGCGCACGCGCGGAAGGTGCTCGGTGAGGGACTCCCCGCACTCCGAGCCGAGTTGGAGGGGTACGGCTTCGACCCCGCCTGGCACGAGGTCCAGAAGAGCAAGCAGGCTCCGAAACGCATGAAGCGGGCGATCAAGGACGGCGCGGACATCGTCTTCGTGTGGGGCGGTGACGGGACCGTCCAGCGGTGCATCGACGTGGCCGCCGGCAACCCGGACGTCACCATCGCCATCCTTCCGGCCGGGACCGCGAACCTGCTCGCGACCAATCTCGGGATCCCGACCGACCTCGCCGAAGCCGTGCAGATCGGGTTGCGGGGCGATCGGCGCGCCCTCGACGTGGGAAAGGTCAACGGCGAACACTTCGCGGTGATGGCCGGATGCGGATTCGACGCGTTGATGATCCGCGACGCGGACCGGGGCCTGAAGGACAAGTTCGGCCGCGCCGCCTACGTGTGGACCGCGGCGAAGCACCTGCGCGCGGCCTCGGTGCGCGCCACCGTCGATGTGGACGGGGAACGTTGGTTCGCCGGGAAGCTGAGTTGCCTCCTCGTCGGCAACGTCGGATCGGTGTTCGGTGGTCTCGACCTGTTCGCCGACGCCCGCCCCGACGACGGTCGGCTCGACGTCGGGGTCGTCACCGCCAAGGGATTCGTGCAGTGGGCCGGGGCGATGGCGCGGGTCGCGTCGGGTCCCGCCGACCGTTCGCCATTCGTGCGGACGACCGTGGGCCGTAAGGTCAAGGTGGAACTCGAGCGCAAGGTCGCCTACGAACTCGATGGTGGCGACCGCCCCGCCACCAGGTCGATCAAGATCAAGGTGCGGCCCCGCTCGATCACGGTCGCGGTGCCCGCGCCGGTGACGTGAGCGTCGTCTCGATGGGTGCCGGTCGATGAGCACTGCCAACCAGGTCCCGGAGACGTGGGAGCTCACCGGGGACGATGCCCGGGCGACCTTGCGGACCGTCGGTGTACGGCAACTCGTGGTCGACGCGTGGCAGCGGTTGCGCTTCGCCGACGGGTTCAGCCACGCGCGGTCGCTCGCCTTCACCACGTCGTTGCTGCTCGTGCAGGCGATCATCGGCATGGTCGGCCTCGCGAGCGCGCTCGGGCGGGGTGGGTTCAGCGACATCATCGTGCGCACTCTGCAGGCGGCCGTCCCGGGACCCGCCGGTCACACCCTCACCGGGGCGGTGAGCCAGGCGCGTACCGCAGGCCATGCGGGTGAATACCTGGGCCTGACCTTCGGTCTCGTCGGCTCGCTCGTCACGGGGGCCACCATGATGGGCCAGGTCGAGCGCGCGTTGAACCGGCTCTACGGCGTGGAGGCCGACCGCCCGACGTTCCAGAAGTACCGGTTGGCCACCTTGCTCGCGCTGTCGGCCGGCGTGTTGGCCGCCCTGGCGTGTTGGTGCCTGACCATGGGTCGCGATCTCCAGCGGTCGTGGCAGAACCACGCGCTCCAGCAGACCTGGTCGGTGGTGCGCTGGCCCATCGGACTCCTCCTCATGGGCGCCGCGATCGCATTGCTGTTCCGGTGGTCACCGCGGCGCCACCAGCCCTCGTGGTCGTGGCTCGCCTACGGCAGTTCGATCTCGGTGCTCCTGTGGTGTGCGGTCACGGCCTCGCTCGGCTTCTTCTTCAGCGCCAGCCGGTCGTTCGGCGATACCTACGGACCACTCGCCGGTGTGGTCGCGCTCCTGCTCTGGTCGCTCCTGTCGTCGATCGCCGTGCTCTTCGGCGCGGCCCTCGGTGCGCAACTCGAATCGGTGCGAGCCGGGGTTTCCGCGCCTCAGGACGCGGAGAAAGTCGCGGATTCGGAACCCGAACTCGAGGCGGTCGGCCAACCGGGCTGATTCCACTCGTGGCGAGCGCATCCGCGCGACCACGCCCTCTGCTGACAACGCCCTTTCGATGTTTTCCGGTCTGGGGTTTGGACCGGGGAACATCGGGAAAAGATTCGAACAGCCACGCCATCGGGGCATGGACCGAAGAGGAGTATCTATGTATGTCGGTGGTGGAGTCGTCGTCCTGATCTTGATCATCGTCGTGGTGGTACTGTTGATGCGACGCTGAACATCTCTCTCTCCGACTTCGGCGTCGGATCGGACCCTTTGCCGGGTGCGATCCGGCGCCTTCGTCGCGTCCGGGGCCAGAACGTTCGCGAGAAATCCGAGAAAGTCTCGTCCGTCCCTGAGGACGGCTCCGAACCAAAGGGTGATGAACAACCACACGGAACTCCTCACCCCCGATGTAGCCACGCCCACGTCGTTGCCGACCCGGGCGAAGTCATCGCCCTTACGAGCCCGACGCTTCGTCTCGTTCGCAGCGCTCGCGGCGATCCCCTTCGTCGCAGTCGCCTGCGGTTCGAGCGGCGGGTCGAACTCGACCGGGAGCACCACCAGGACCCCGGCGGTCGCCAACCAGATCCAGATGAAGTTGGTCGCATTCCGGCCGGCGAATCTCACCATCAAGGCCGGTGAGTCCGTCACCTGGAAGCAGACCGATCCCGGGTTCCACACCGTCACTTCCGGCACCGTCGAGCAGGGCGCCGCGGGCGTAACACCCAAGCCGGACGGCAAGTTCGACTCGGGTGAACTCGCCACCGGCAAGTCGTTCACGCACCAGTTCACCGCCCCGGGGACCTACCCGTTCTATTGCGAAATCCACCCCGCCACGATGACCGGAACCATCACCGTCAAGTAACGGCATTTCGGCAATCTGCACGTCCCGAACACCCCCGAAACATCCCCCTCACTCAAGGAGCAACACCCATGAACCGCAAGCACCTCATCCGCACCGCAGCACCGGTCATCGCCCTCGCGCTGACGGCCGCTGCGTGTGGCAGTAGCAGTTCTTCCGCCGACAAACCGGCGAAGGTGTCGTCCACCTCCAGCGCGGCACCGGCCAAGTCGGCCACCGTCGCGTCGGCCACCGGTGCGGCAACGCTGCGGGCGGGTCTCACCGGTCTGCTCACCGAGCACGTCGAACTCGCCTCGCTCGCCACCGGTGCTGCGCTGCGTGGCGACATGGATGCGTTCAACCTCTACGCGGCGGCGCTCAACGGCCCGACCGACAGCAACACCGCGGACCTCACCGCGGCGATCACCTCCGCGTACGGTGCGGACACCGGCAAGGCGTTCGACGGTCTGTGGCGGAGTGAGGACCACATCCCGCAGTTCGTGGCCTACACGCAGGCCGTCGCCAAGGGAGACGACGCCGGCAAGCAGGCCGCGCTCGACAAGCTGACGGCGTACGCGACGACGTTCGGGGACACGCTGCACCAGGTGAACTCGAACCTCCCGGCCGATGCGGTGACGGCCGACATCGTGATGCACGCGAAGACGCTGGTCGCCGTCATCGACGCCCAGAAGGCCGGCGACCAGACCGCGGTCTTCGCGGCACTGACCCCGGCGGTCGCCCACATGGCGGACACGGCCAAGACCCTGGCGGTCGCCACCGCGACCAAGTTCCCCGACAAGTTCGACGGCGACGCGGCGTCGCCGGCTTCGGACCTCCGCTCGGCGTTGACCTCGGTGCTCGCCCAGCACGTGTGGCTCGCAGCCGACGCGACCGACGCCGCCCTCGGTGGTCGACAGGCCGAGTTCGATGCGGCCGCCGCCGCGTTGAACGGCCCGACGAACAGCAACACGTCGACCCTGGTCGACGCGGTCGGCACCATCTACGGCGACCAGGTCAAGACGGCGTTCGACGGTCTGTGGCGGAGTGAGGACCACATCCCGCAGTTCGTCGCCTACACGCAGGCAATGGCCAAGGGCGACACCGCCGCGGCCACGGCGGCGATCACCAAGCTCCAGACCTACGCGAAGGCCTTCGGCTCCACGCTGAACCAGGTGAACTCGAATCTTCCTGCCGACGCGGTGACTCAGGACCTGGTGATGCACGCCACTTCGCTCAAGGCCGTCATCGACGCCCAGAAGGCGAAGGACCCGAAGGAAGCGGCGCTGCTCCGTGCGGCCGTCGCCCACATGTACGGCACGGCGAGCGTGCTCGCCGACGCCACGGTGAAGAAGTTCCCCGCGAAGTTCTGACCCGCGGCACCGCGCCGGCTGACGAAGCTCCCGCCTCCCCCAGGGCGGGAGCTTCGTCGCGTCCGGCCCCTGACCGCGTAGCTACATCCCGGCCATGGTGGAGGGCGTCGCGGTCGTCGACGCGGGTGACGGCTTGCCGTCCTTGGTGACGTCGATGATCGCCATCATGCCGCCGTCCTCGTGGGCGAGGATGTGGCAATGGAACACGTAGCGGCCGAGGAACTGCGTGAACCGCATCCGGATCACCACGGTGCCTCCCACCGGTAAGGGGACCGTGTCGCGCAGGCTGGACGAGTGCACCCGCTTGCCGTTGATCGACATGATCTGGAAGTCGTTCACGTGAATGTGGAACGGGTGCTCTTCCTTGGTCACGTTGTGGATCGTCCACTCCTCGGTGGTGCCGAGCTTCGGGTTGAAGAGGACGCGGTTCGGGTCGAACTCCTTGCCGTTGATGAAGAAGCCGGTGTTGTTCTCGCTGAACACCACGTTGCGGTGCTGGGTGATCGCGTCGTTCTCGAGATCGGGGAGCGGTCCCATCGTGGTCGGCATGGCGACCGGCGCCACGCCGGCACCGCCCACGTTGACGGTCGCGAGCACGCGCGCGGGATACGAGTCGCCGGCGGGCCCGGTGGAATAGGGGAGCGTCCGGAGGTGGTACTGCCCGGCCTTGGCCCAGCGCACGAGCACGTCGAAGCGCTTGCCCGGCGGGAGGAGGAGTTCGTCGCGTTGTTCCACCCGGCCGAGGGGGTTGGCGTCCTCCGCGAGCACCGTGAACTTCGCGCCGTCGAGCTTCAGGCGGTACCAGATGTCGGCGCTCAGGTCACCGAGCCGCAGCATGGTGGTCTCGCCCGGCGCCACATTCAGCACCGGGTTCACGAGGCCGTTCACGGTGCGGGTCGTCGGGAGGTCGGAGTCGATGTTCTTGTCGATGATCGACGCGCCGTCGAGTTGCACGTCCTTCAGGTCCATCAGGTGCTCGGACACGTTCTGGAGCGACGCGGGGAGCAACGGTGTGAGGCCGTTCACGATCAGCGTGCCGGAGAGGCCGGTGAAGACCTGCTCCTCGGTGAGGCCGTGGAGGTGGGCGTGGTACCAGTACGTGCCGGGCGCGACGTCGGTGGGCAGGTCGATCACCACCGGGTCGTTCGAGTTCGGCGCCATGATCCGCAGCACGTTGTCGGAGATGTCGATGGGCGACACGTGGAGTCCGTGCGAGTGGAAGTTCGTCTCCTCGTCGAGGTGGTTCTGGAGGTCGATCTCGATGCGATCGCCCGGACTCACGACGAGGGTCGGGCCGAGCAGGCCGGGCCCGTAGGTCTTGCCCTTCACCTGCTGCCCGCCGACGTCGAAGGTCGCTTCGTGCACGTCGAAGGTCGTCTTGAGGACGTCACCGACGCTACGCAGTACCGGCGGCTCGGTGAGGGGCAACCCCTGACGGGTGGGGAACGAGGTGGTGACGAGTCCGCCGGCGTCGGGTGTCGTCGTCGACGTCCCGAGTCCGCTCGGGTCGGCGGTGGTCGTCGTGGTCGTGCTGCTGCTCGCGGCCGGAGTCTTCGACCCGCCGGAGTCACAACCGGCGGCGACCAGCACCAGCGTGGCGGCGAGGGCCACGACCGAGGTCCAGGCGCGCGTGTGGTGTCGATGCATGATCCAGTGCCCCCAGGTCGTCGGCGTCGGGTGTCGCCTCGGACCCCGACCGCCCGAGGGTACGCAGCGCCGTGGCGTCGAGACGGGATTTCCGCCGCCACCGGTCGTACTGGCATCGGCGGTGCGCCGCGGGTGATGATCGGGCCGAGTGCGGTGACTCGACCGTGGCGAGAGAGGAGCACCGTTGACGCGATTCGTCGAGAACTCGATCACGTTCCCGTACAAGCGGTCGCTCGGTCCTGTGATCGGTAGGTTCATGAACGCGCTCACCGAGCGTCGGATCCTCGGGATCCGCTCGGGCGACCGGGTGATCGTCCCGCCGCTCGAATGGGATCCGCACACCGGAGCCGAACTGCCGGTCGACGGGATGGTCGAGGTCGGTCCGAACGGCACCGTCGAGTCGTGGACGTGGGTGCCCGACCCGTCCGAACAGCATCCGCTCGACCACCCGTTCGCATTCGCGTTGATCCGGCTCGACGGCGCGTCCACGCCGCTGTTGCACGCGGTCGATGCCGCATCGCCCCACATGATCTCGGCCGGCACCCGGGTGGCGCCGCGCTGGCGTGGGAACCGCGTCGGCCGCATCGACGACATCGTCGCGTTCGTGATCGGCGAGGCCGCCGAGGTGGAGGGCACCGAAGCCACCCCCGAGCGCGGTGCCGACGAGCCGATCACGATGATGGACTACAACGCGTCGATCACGTACCGGAACCCGGTGCCCTTGGTGCTCGACCGGCTGCGCGAGGCGAGTCGCGAGGAGCGCATCCTCGGCCAGCGGTGCCCGGTCTGCGCCCGGGTCTACGCCGGAGGTCGTGGTTACTGCCCGATCGATGCGGTCGAACTCGGTGAGGAGCACGACGTCGATCTGCCCCACTCCGGCACGATCACCAACTTCACCATCGTCACGCCGGTCCAGTATCCGGGCCAGACCGAGACCGAGCCGTTCGCCCGCGTCTTCGTCCTGCTCGACGGCACTGATGTCGTCCTGCCGTACCAGCCCGTCATCGAGTTGCCGGTCGCGGAGATCAAGGTCGGCAAGCGGGTCGCGGCCGCGTGGGCGCCGCCGGAGGACGAGTTCGACGAAGGGGGCACCATGGGCGGCGCGTACGGCCATCTCATCGGTTGGATGCCGAGCGGCGAGCCCGATATCGACGACCCCGACCTCGTGAACCGGATCTTCTGATGGCGACGACCGGAACTCGCGGACCGAGTACCGACATCGCGGTCGTGGGTTGGGCCCAGTCGCCCATGATCCGGCGCACCGAGCTGTCCGAGACCCAACTCCTCCTGCGCGTGATCACCGACGCGCTCGAACCACTCGGCCTCACCCGGGCCGACATCGACTTCACGTGTCTCGGATCGTGCGACTACATCACCGGCCAGGCGTTCTCGTTCGTCTCGAACCTCGACGCGATCGGCGCGTGGCCGCCCAAGCGCGACTCGCACGTGGAGATGGACGGCGCGTGGGCGCTGTACGAGGCGTGGTTGCGGCTTCAGGAAGGCGACATCGAGATCGCGGTCGTCACCGGCTCGGGCCGGTCGTCGACCGGGGATCCGGCGCTCATCTACCCGATGGAGATGGACCCCTTCTACCTGGCCCCGCTCGGCGTCGATCCGCTCACGTTCGCCGCGCTGCAGGCCCGGGTGTTGATCGGCGCCGGAATCGCCGACGAGCGGTCGATGGCCGAGGTTGCGGCCCGGTCCCGACGTGACGCGCTCACCAACCCGAACGCGCAGGTGGCAGGGGAGTTCGACGTCGACGAGTTGCTCGCCGGCGAGTACGTCCGCGAACCGCTTCGCCGCCACGATCTGCCACCGATCACCGACGGCGCGGCCGCGATGGTGCTCGCCACCGGGGACCGCGCCCGGCAGCTACGGGACCGACCCGCGTACATCACCGGCTTCGACCATCGCACCGAGGGCCACAACCCGGCCTACCGGGACCTCACCGATTCGCCGTCGACGCGCATCGCGGCCGCAGCCGCCGATCTCGGGGCGGGACCGGTGGAGGTGGCCGAACTGCAGGCCGCGTTCACCCACGAGGAACTGCTGCTCCGGCACGCGCTCGGCCTCGGCGATGACGTCGTGGTCAACCGGTCGGGCGGCGCGCTCGCATCGAACCCGATCATGGCTACCGGCCTCGCCCGCATCGGATACGCCGCCGACCACATCTTCGGCGGCGGGCACCGCGCCCTCGCCCACTCCACGTCGGGGCCGTGCCTGCAACAGAACCTGATCTGCATCCTGGAGGACGAGTCGACGGGGGCCAACTCATGAGCGGTCACTCGGAACCGTGTGCCATCGTCGGGGTGGGTCAGACCCACCACAAGTCGCGTCGGCACGACGTGTCGTACGGCGGGCTCGTGCGGGAAGCAGTCTTCCGGGCGCTCGACGACGCGCAGATGACCATGGCCGATATCGACGCGGTGGTGATCGGCAAGGCACCCGACCTGTTCGAGGGTGTGATGAAGCCGGAGCTGTACCTCTCCGACGCGCTGGGCGCGGTGGGGAAGCCGATGTTCCGGGTCCACACGGCCGGGTCCGTCGGCGGCACGACCGCGATCGTCGCTGCGTCGCACGTCCAGGCGCGCAAGCACCAGCGCGTGCTGGCCGTGGCGTTCGAGAAGCAGTCCGAAGGCAATGCGCAGTTCGCACTCGGCAGTGGCCGCGGCGCGTCGCTCGGTGCCGGTGGCGCGTTCGCTCCGTTCATCCGCGCGTACATCCAGCGCAGCGGTGCGCCCGAGCACATCGGGTGGAAGGTCGCGGTGAAGGACCGCCAGAACGCGCTGAAGAATCCGTACGCGCACCTGAAGATCCCGGACATCTCGATCGAGAAGGTGAAGGAGTCGCCCATGATGTGGGAGCCGCTCCGCTACCTCGAGTCCTGCCCGTCGTCCGACGGTGCGTGCGCGGTCGTCCTCACCGACGAAGCGGGCGGGAATGCCGCCGCGGCGGACGGTCGAACTCCCGCGTGGATCCTGGGCGCGTCGTCGCGCAGCGAACCGCCGAGCTTCCCGGGCCGCGACCCGGTCCGGCCCGCTGCGTGCGTGCAGGCCGCGTGGGACGTCTACAAGATGGCCGGGATCACCAACCCGCGCGAGCAGATCGACGTGGCCGAGCTGTACGTGCCGTTCTCGTGGCACGAGGCGATCTGGCTCGAAGGCCACGACATCGCGGCGCCGGGCGACGGCTGGAAGATGATCGACGCCGACGAGACCGCGCTCACCGGCAGCTTCCCGGTGAACCCGAGCGGCGGCGTGTTGTCGAGCAACCCGATCGGCGCATCCGGTCTCCTGCGCTTCGCCGAAGCTGCGAACCAGGTACGCGGCGCGGCGGGGGAGCACCAGGTGACCGACGCCAACGTCGCCCTCGCCATGGCCTACGGCGCCAACAGCCAGTACTTCAGCACCTGGGTCGTCGCGAACTCACTGAACCCGTTCTCGTAGCGCCTCGTCGCGGCGGGCGACGTTCATGCGACGCGCCCGACCGCGGGGCCGCCACAACCACAGGTCGATCAGAGCGAACCCGATGGCGGTAGTTCCCACCGTCGGCGGCGGGACAGGCGGCCTCCACCACCTCGCACCCCCACGGCGCGCGGGAAAGAACGTGCGATCATCCAACCCATGAACCGCGCCGAAGCCCTCGCCGCCCTCACCGCGCCCGGTGAGACCTACGAACTCGAGGTGATCGAGACGCCGCGCGGTCCCGTGCGGGCGTTCCGCAATGCGCCCGGATCGCTGCGCGCACTCTTCGAGTCGACGGCGACGGACCGACCGTTCCTGGTCTACGCCGACGAGCGGTACACGTTCCGGGAAACGTACGCGCGAGCCGCTCGCACCGCGCGCCTGCTTGTCGACGGGTACGGGATCGGTGCCGGTGACCGCGTCGCGATCTCCATGCGGAACTATCCGGAGTGGATCACCGCGTTCATGGCGGTCACGTCGCTCGGTGCGATCGCGGTGGCGATGAACGCGCTGTGGCAGCCGGAGGAGTTGGAGTACGGCCTCACGGATTCCGGCGCCCGCCTGCTCTTCGCCGACGAGGAGCGGGTGGCGCGCCTGCGCGACACCACGAGGGACATCGCAGTGGTACCGGTCCGCACCCCGACGGCCGGCCCGTCCCTGGCCGAGCGCCTCGCCCCGATCGACGAGTGCGAGATGCCCGCGGCGACCATCGGCGCCGACGACCCGGCCACGATCTTCTACACCTCGGGTTCCACCGGGAATCCCAAGGGAGTGGTATCGACGCACCGCAATGTGCTCAGCGCGTTGCTCTCCTGGGAACTCGACACGTTCGCCGCGGCCCGCGTGGCCCGCGGCGACGAGCAGCCGCCCGTACGCACCGGGCGCAAGATCCAGGACGCCGCGCTGCTCGCGGTGCCGCTCTTCCACGTGACCGGTTCGCACGCGGTGTATCTCTCGTCGTACCGGGCGCAACGCAAGCTGGTCTGCATGTACAAGTGGGACCCCGACACCGCCGCGGAACTCATCGAGCGCGAGCAGGTGAACTCGTTCATCGCGCCGCCCGCGATGACCGGAGACCTGGTGCGCATCGCGGCCACGAGTGCGCGGGACCTGTCCACACTGCGGGTCGTCGGCGGTGGCGGCGCGCCCCGTGCGCCGGAGCAGGTGCGCCAGATCGACGCGTCGTTCCAGAAGGTCGCGCCCAACACGGGCTGGGGCATGACCGAGACCAACGCGATCGGCGCCGGCATCTCCGGCACCGACTACGTGGATCACCCCGCGAGTTCCGGGCGGTGCTCGGCGGTCCTCGACCTCCGCGTCGTCGACGAAACCGGCGCCGCGCTGCCCACCGGCGAGCGGGGCGAGTTGCAGGTGCGCGGCGCCTCGGTCTTTGCCGGATACTGGAACCGACCCGACGTGGATGCCGAGGTGTTCGACGACGGCTGGTTCCGCACCGGCGACGTCGCGTACCTCGACGGTGACGGCTACGTTTTCATCGTCGATCGCATCAAGGACCTCATCATCCGCGGCGGCGAGAACATCGGGTGCGGGCACGTGGAAGCGGCGCTGCTGATGCACCCGGACGTCCATGAGGTCGCGGTCTACGCCGTGCCCGACGAGCGACTCGGCGAAGAAGTGGGGGCGACGATCCACGCCGCGCCCGGACTGGACGTCGATGCGCTCCGCGGGTTCCTCGCACAGCACCTGGCCCGGTTCGAGGTCCCGCGCTACATCACGACGAGCGCCGCGCCGTTGCCCCGCATCGCGTCGGGAAAGATCTTCAAGCGGCAGTTGCGCGACGAGGCCGTCGCATCGCTCACGGCCCGGTGAACGTGGATCCGCGGGTGCCGTGCTGGGCCGGGTCGCCGGCGAGCGGCTCGGCCATGCGGGCCTTCACCTCGGCGCGGCCCACCACCTGGTGATGCACCTCGTCCGGGCCGTCGGCGAGGCGGAGGGTCCGCAGACCGTGCCACATGTCGGCGAGGGGGAACCACTGCGAGATACCGGCGGCGCCGTGCATCTGCATCGCCTCGTCGATGATGTCGCAACACTTCTCGGGGACCATCGCCTTCACCGCACTCACCCAGACCCGGGCCTCGGCGTTGCCGAGTGTGTCCATCGCCTTGGCCGCGCGCAGCACCATGAGTCGCATCGCTTCGACCTCGATCCGGGCGCGTGACACGACCTCGAGGTTCTTGCCGAGGTTGATGAGCTTCTTGCCGAAGCCCTCGCGGCTCATGCCCCGGTCGACCATCATCTCGATCGCGCGTTCCGCGGCGCCGATCGAGCGCATGCAGTGGTGGATGCGACCCGGGCCGAGGCGGAGCTGGGAGATCTCGAACCCGCGGCCTTCTCCCATCAGGATGTTCGACTCCGGTACCCGCACGTCGGTGAAGCGGATGTGCATGTGACCGTGCGGCGCGTCGTCCGCGCCGAATACGAACATCGGTCCCACGATCTCCACCCCCGGCGTGTCGCGCGGGACGAGGATCTGCGACTGCTGGCGGTACGCGTCGGCGTCCGGGCTCGTGCGGACCATCGTGATCATGATCTTGCAGCGCGGGTCGCCGGCACCCGAGATGTAGAACTTCTCACCGTTGATGACCCACTCGTCGCCGTCGAGCACCGCGCTGGTCTGGATCTGGCGGGCATCCGAACTCATCACCCCGGGTTCGGTCATCGCGAAGGCCGAACGGATCTCGCCGTTCAGCAGCGGCTCGAGCCACTCGGCCTTCTGCTCGGGCGTGCCGACGCGTTCGAGCACCTCCATGTTGCCGGTGTCGGGCGCGGAGCAGTTGAGGCACTCGGACGCGAGGCGGTTCTTTCCGAGTTCGCTCGCGATGTACGCGTAGTCGAGGTTGCTGAGGCCCTGGCCGGTCTCGGCGTCGGGGAGGAAGAAGTTCCACAGGCCCTGCTCGCGTGCCTTGGCCTTGGCGTCGTCGAGCAACTCGAGCTGGCCCGGGGCCCAGCTCCACCGCTCGGCCCGACCCTCGCCGAGTCGGTAGAACTCCTCGGTGATCGGATCGACCTCGTCGCGGATGAACGCGGTCACCGCGTCGTAGAGCGGCCGGACCCCTTCGGACATCCGGAGGTCGAGGTCGTCCATGCTGGCCATACGAAGCGCGCCACCGACCATGAGAACAGTCCTTCCGAATGCGGATTGGGGTGAGAGCGGGATCGTACGGGACGCGCGTGCGCCACCACCGGTGAGGACACCGATCAGCACTAGCCTCCCGGCCGACGCGCCCGACGGTACGGGCCGTTCTCCGGGGGGAGTCAGCGTGAAGATCTCCAAGTTCGTGGTCCTGGGCATGGTCGCCGCCATGGGACTGGTGGCCTGCTCGTCGGACACCAAGGTCGCCGAGCCGGCCGGGGGCAAGGCCGCCACCACCAGTACGCACACCCACTCGCACGGGATGACCGCGGCCGAGATGGCCCAGATGAGCACCACGGCGGCGGTCGACGACCGCGGGTTCTCCCAGCTCGAGAACGGCATGGAGCACGGTCATGGGTTCCCGCAGGCGATCTCGAAGGCCGACCGGGTCGAGTTGGCCCGCCAACTCACCCTCGCCCGCGAGACCGCGCTCCAGTACCCGACGGTCGCGTCGGCCGAGGCCGCGGGCCTGCGCCGGGCCGGACCGTTCTCACCGGGCCTCGGGGCGCACTACATCTCGTACGCCAACGCGCTGAGCAACCCCGACGGTGTGATGAGCGACGACGACATCCGCAAGCCGCTCGCCTGGATCTACGACGGCACGCATCCGGACTCGCACGTGTCCGGACTCTTCTACATGACCGGCAAGCAGGACGCCGAGGGATTCGCCGGTCCCAACGACACCTGGCACGTCCATCACGACATCTGTCTGGTGACGAACAACGGTCATATCGACGCCCCGCTCGGCGCCGACCACGAGGCCACCGACGCCGAGTGCAAAGCAGTCGGCGGAAGCCTGTTGAAGCAGACCCAGTATCTCCTCCACGTGTGGGTCGTGCCCGGGTACGAGAGCCCCGAAGGCGTGTTCTCGCACTTGAGTTCCACCGTCACCTGCGACGACGGCACGTTCCACACCATCGACGCCACCAAGACCGGAGACAAGACCACCGTCTGCGCCGATGGGACCGAGTAGCGCACCCTGCTCGTCGTCGCGATCCGGTACTGGCGGTGAATGCCGTGCCTCGACGGCTCGGGCGGCCTGACGTGCCCGGCCGGTCCGCTCGCTCCGTGGGAATCGCCGCGGCGGTGTTCGCGCTGACGCTCGCCGGCTGTGCCAGCTCGACGACGAGTACCCCGGCCGCCCCGACCACGCTGAAGCCGAACGGGCAGTTGCCGGCGCAGACCATCGACACGCGGATGAAGACGGCCGACGGGCGCGTCCGGACCTACCGGGTCCATGTGCCTCCCGGCATCGCCGGCACCGATCGGGTTCCCCTGGTGATCGCGCTCCACGGCGGCGTCGGTTCCGGCGCCCAGTTCGAACGCAACAGCGGGTTCGACGCGCTCGCGGACCGGTTCCGGTTCGTCGTGGTGTATCCCGACGGCATCACGATCGGCGGGGCATCGGTGTTCGCCGCGGGTCGGGTCTGGAACGGCGGGCAGTGCTGCGGACCCGCGGCGACCGGCAACGTCGACGACGTCACGTTCCTCACCCGGGTCATCGACTCGGTGCGAGCCCGCTTCCACGGTGATCCGCGGCGCGTGTTCGTGACCGGTCACTCCAACGGCGCGATCATGGCCTACCGCCTCGCGTGCGAACGGGCCGACCGTATCGCCGCCATCGGCGTGCAGGCGGGCACGCTCGAGATCCCGACGTGCTCACCGTCGCGTCCGGTGTCGGTGATGCACATCCACGGCGCGGCCGACCGCAACATCCCGATCGCCGGTGGCCGTGGCAACGGCATCAGCGCGACCGACTTCTTCCCGCCGCAGCAGGCGATCGAGATCCTGGCCCGCGCGGATCACTGCCCGGCCCGTCCGACCGAGGCGGTCGACCCGGCCAATCCGGACGTCACCACCCGCACGTGGGCGCCGTGTGGGCAGGGCACCGCCGTCGAGTTCGTCACCGTGGCCGGCGCGTCGCACGCGTGGATGGGCCACCCGAGTGCGCGTGCGGCCGCGACGCTCACGGGTCCGCCGTACCAGGGGTACGACTCGTCGGCTGCCATCTGGTCGTTCTTCGCCGCGCACCCGCGCGCGGGCTGAGTCGGTCCCGGTCAGCGCGCGCGGACCCGCACCGGCAGCGCGGCGTAGCCGCGGGTGGCGGCGGAGGCGGTCCGGGCCGCGCCGGTGAGGACCTCGATCGAGTCCACCCGTTCGGCGAGCCGACGGAACAACGACGTGCCTTCGAGCCGGGCGAGCGGAGCGCCGAGACAGAGGTGGATCCCCGCACCGAACGCGAGGTGCTCCGACGCGTCGCGGGTGATCACGAATCGGTCGGCGGCCTCGAAGACGGATTCGTCGCGGTTGGCCGATCCGTAGAGCAGAACGATCGTGCGGCCGTCGTCGGTCCGGCGGAGGAAGAAGCGCACGGGGGCGTCGTAGCGGAGGGTCTCCTCGACCGCCGCGCCGGCCCGGGTCGGATCCTCCTGGAGGAGCCGGAACTGGTCGGGGTGGCCGGCGAACGCGGCGATGCCGTTGCCGATCAGTTGGACGGTGGTGTCGAGACCGGCGATGACGATCGACGCGAGCGCGATGAACGGCTCGTCGTCGTGCAGCGCGCGGCCGTCACCGCCCGCGAGGATCGCCGCCGCGAATCCGTCGGGGCGGACGTCGCCGAAGCCGGCGCCCGCGGCCCACGTGAAGAAGTCGGCGAAGCGGGTCGTGGCGTCCGGCGGCGGGTCGGGCGCGCCGAGTTGGAACGATGCGTCGGCCCACGCGGCCGCCTCGGGCGGGAGGTCGAGACCCAGCCACTCGCTCATCACCAGGGTGGGGATGGGCCGGGCGAGCAGTTCCATCACGTCGCCCCCACCGGCCGCGACGAACCGCTCGACGTGTTCGCCGACGACGGTGTCGACGACGTCGCCCAGCGCCGCGACCGCTCGGGGGGTGCACCACTTCTGCACGGCCCGCCGCACTCGGGTGTGGGCCGGCGGGTCGTTCTCGATGAAGGTGGCGCGCACACCGGCCTCGGCCACCGGCACCCACTGCACGCCCTCGCCCGAGCGGAACGAGTGGTGCTCCCGCAGGACCCGTTGGACCACCGCGTGCCGGGCGGCGACCTCGACCCCGCGGCCGGGGATCGGTACGAGGTCCTCCGGGCGGTCCCGCAGGCGCGCGTAGAGCGGGTACGGATCCGCCAGGTGCTCGGGTGCGAACGGATCGAGGTCGTCGGTCACGGCCGCATGCTGACACGCTCGCCGTCGGCGCCCGTGCGGGCTCGATAGCGTCACCTACCCCTGCACCGACCCGCCGTGAGGAAACCGTATGGAACGCACCGTCTTCGAGGCCGAACACGAGGCGCTCCGCGCCAGCTTCCGCGCGTGGCTCGACAAGGAAGTGGTGCCGCACCACGCCGAGTGGGAGGCCGCGGGCATCGTGCCGCACGACCTGTTCGCGGCGGCCGGCCGGCACGGGTTCCTCGGCATGGCGATCCCGGAGGAGTACGGGGGTGGCGGGGTGGACGACTTCCGCTACAACCTCGTCATCGACGAGGAGATCCAGGCGACCGGGGTCGGGGGCGCCGGACTCGGGCTGAGCCTGCACAACGACATCTGTCTGCCGTACTTCCTCGCGTACTGCACCGACGACCAGCGGGCCCGCTGGTTGCCCGGGATCGCGTCCGGTGAGCTGGTCACCGCGATCGCGATGACCGAACCGGGTATCGGTTCGGATCTGGCCTCGATGTCGACCACCGCGATCCGCGACGGCGACCACTATGTGGTGAACGGGTCGAAGACCTTCATCACCAACGGAATCAATGCCGACCTCGTGATCACCGCGGTGAAGACCGACCCGAGCCAACGGCACCGCGGCATCTCGTTGCTGATCCTCGAACGGGGGATGGACGGGTTCGAGCGGGGCCGCAACCTCGAGAAGCTCGGCCTGCACTCGCAGGACACCGCGGAACTCTTCTTCGCCGACGTCCAGGTGCCGGTGGCCAACCGACTCGGCGACGAAGGCGGTGGCTTCCTCCAACTCGTGCACAACCTGCCCCAGGAGCGGTTGTCGATCGCCGTCGCGGGGGTGGCCGCGGCGCGCGCCGCGCTCGGGTGGACGCTCGAGTACGTGAAGGAGCGCACCGCGTTCGGCCAGCCGGTGGGCTCGTTCCAGAACAGCCGGTTCGTCCTCGCCGAGATCGCGACCGAGGTCGAGGTCGCGCAGGCGTTCGTCGACCGGTGCGTGACCGCGTTGAACGACGGGGTGCTCACCGCCGAGGAGGCGGCCATGGCCAAATGGTGGTGCACCGAACTCCAGAAGCGATCGGTCGACCGCTGCCTGCAGCTCCACGGTGGGTACGGCTACATGCTGGAGTACCCCATCGCCCGGGCCTACGCCGATGCCCGCATCACCACCATCTACGGAGGGACGACCGAGATCATGAAGGAGATCATCGGTCGCTCGCTCGGGCTCTGAGGCCGGTCGATGGCAGTCACGGGGATGGCCAACCTGGCGGTGAAGGTCGCCGACCTCGACGCCGCGTGCGCGTTCTACCGCGCGGCCGGCGGTGAGGTCCGGGACCGCATGGTCTGGAACGGCGGCGAGCGCGCCGACGTCTTCCTCGGGCCGGTGATGATCACGTTATTCACGCGCGCGCTCTACGAGGAGGCGGTGGATCTGCCGGCCGAGGGGTTCCTCCATCCGGCGCTCTTTACCGACGATCTCGACGCCGAACTGGTGGGCCACGACGTCGTGTGGGGGCCGGTGGTGGTCGAGGGTGCGTTCGGGACCCGCCGCATCGCCTTCGTCACCGCACCGGGTGGCATCCGGCTCGAGTTCATGGAACAACTTGCGCCCCCGACCGCGCCCCCGACCAAAGGTGGTCCCGAGTGAGCTTCATCCCGTACGACCGGCCGGTGCGCGCCGCTTTCGTCGGCCTCGGCCGTATCTACGACCTCAATATGCGTGCCTACGTCGACAACCCCGACGTCGAGGTGGTGGCGCTGGTCGACCCGAACCCCGAGCGGCAGCGGCAACGCCAGGCCGACTGGCCCGACGCGCCCGTGTTCTCGTCGGCCGCGGAGTTGGCCGAGAGCGGGATCGCCGTCGACGCGGTCGAGGCGCTGCTCCCGATCCCGGCCCACGTCGACGGTGTCGTCGAACTCCTGGGTCACGGTTGGCACGTCAACCTGCAGAAGCCGATGTGCAACGACCTCGCCGGTGCACAGCGGATGCTCGATGCCGCGGTCGCGCACGACCGGGTCCTGCGGGTCATGGAGAACTATCTGTTCTACGAACCGCTGCGGACGCTGAAAGCGGTGGTCGAGTCGGGCGAGATCGGCGAGGTGAACGGTTACCACCTCAAGATGGTCGGGAGTGGCCGCGGCGGCTGGGACGTGCCGATGAGCAGCTACCAGGTGCAGTTCGAGCAGATGCAACGCGGCCGCGGGGTGCTGGTCTTCGACGACGGCTGGCACAAGCTCGCCACCGCACTCTGGCTGTTCGGTCCGGTGCGGGAGGTGCGGGCATGGATCGGCAACACCGAGGTGGTGCCGGGGGTCGACATCGACGCGCCGACGAGCATCGTCTGGGAGCACGAGAACGGGATCCGCGGCGTGTGGGACATCACGCTGGCGCCCGACCTCTACCTCCGCTCCGACTACTACACGAACGACGAGCGGTGGGAGGTCACCGGTCGCCGTGGCTTCGCCCGCGTGAATCGATGTACCGGCCGGGGCGTCCAGCAGCCGAGCCTCGAGGTCTACGTCGACGGTGAGATGCGGGGTTCACACGCGCTCGACGACGACTGGGCGAGCAGCTTTCGGGATTCGGGCCGGCACTGGCTGCGTTGGTTGCAGACCGGCGAGGGTCCGCTGTGGTGGAGTGCCGAGGAGGCCATGCAGGTGTTGCGGTTCGCACTCGCGGTGTATTCGAGCAGCGAGCAGGGCGGGGTGGGTGTCGACCCGGCGACGGTCGGCTGACGCGCTCCTTCGCGTACCGCTCGACATAGGTTGGCGCGATGGAACTCACCGATCGGGTCGTCGTCGTCACCGGTGCATCGCGTGGTATCGGCAAGGGACTCGCGCTCGGCCTTGCGGCACGGGGCGCGACCGTGGTCTGCGCCGCACGATCGGTGGGACCGACCGCCGAGAACCTCCCCGGGACGATCCACGAGACCGTCGCGGCGGTCGAGGCCGCCGGCGGTCGTGCGCTCGCGGTGCAGTGCGACATCGGGCGCGCCGCCGACATCGAACGGCTCGTCGGGACCACGATCGACACGTACGGTCGCGTCGACTGTCTCATCAACAACGCGATGGCCCAGACCCGCACCGCGTTTGCGACATCCACCGTCGGGGACTGGGACGAGTCGATGCGGGTCAACGTGCGCAGCCTGTACGTGTCGTGTCGGGCGGTGGTGCCGCCCATGACGGCCCAGGGCGGGGGCAGCATCGTCAACGTGTCGTCCGGCGGCGCGGGGCACGAGTCCACGCCGTTCATGCCACCGGGATACGTGATCTACGCAACGGCCAAGGCGGCGATGGAACGGTTCTCGACCGCGCTCGCGCCCGAACTGCGCGAGTTCGGCATCACGATCAACGCGTTGCGCCCGGGTGCGGTGAAGACCGAGTTGTCGACGCGTGAGATGGGTCCCGACCACGACTGGACCGGCTGGACGACCCCGGACGCCGTGGTTCCCGCGGCCGCGTTCCTCGCCACGCAGATCGACACCGACTTCACCGGCCGGGTCGTCGACTCCACCCAGTTCGGCACCGTCTGGCCGTGACCCACGGCGGCGATGCCCGGGTGCTCGGGACCGGCGTGGCATCGTGACGGCATGGCCGACACCGCATTGACCGCCGGCGCGCCGCTGGAACCCCCACGTCATCCGGTCGGCCGGTTCACGACCACGGTGGTCGACCCGGCGCGCGGCGGACGCGAACTCCCGATCGGGGTCTGGTATCCCGCGGCGGTCGGATCGGCGGAACCACTCTCGTTCTACGAGGTGATTCCCGGCATCGGTTTCACCGCGACCGCCCACGACGACGCGGCCGTGCTCGACGGCCGGCACCCACTCGTGTTCTGGTCGCACGGTCGGTTCGCCACCGGTGCCAACTACGCGCTGCTCGGGGAGGCCCTCGCGGCGCGCGGGTTCGTGGTGGTCGCACCCGAGCATGTGGGCGACGCGTTGGGCGACTGGCTCTCGGGTCGCAACGTGGACGACGCCTCGAACGAGACCAACCGGATCGCCGACGCCCACTTCGTGCTCGACGCGCTGCTCACCGGCGCCGGACCCCTCGGCCGGCTGACCCCGTTCGTCGATCCCGATCGGGTCGCGGCGGCGGGTCACTCCTACGGCGGATTCACCGCACTGTCCGTGGGTAGCGGTACCACGAAGCACCCGGCGGTACGCGCGGTCGCTGGTCACCAGACCCTGACCCGGACCATGCCGAAGTCGGTGTTCGAGGCCCTGCTCGTACCCACCCTGCTGGTGGTGAGCGCGCTCGACGCGACGACCCCACCTGCGACCGACGCCGACCGCGCCTGGGCCAAGCTCGGTGCGCCCGACGCGTGGCGGGTCGACGTCGCCCGGGCCGGACATCAGGCGTGCAGCGACGTCGGCCTCTATCTCGAACTCGCGCCGCAGGTGCCGGACATCCCCGATCTGGTCAAGGGCTTCGTCGCGTCGATGGGTCCCGATGTGACCGGGGTCGCGGGCGAGCCCTGGCGGGCAACCGTGCACCAGCAGGTGCGGACGCTGGCCGCGTTCCTCACCGGGGTGCTCGGTGGCGACGCCGCCGATGCCCAACGCGAGTTGGACGCGGTGGGCGGCGCGTCCGGGGTCGAGATCGCGGTGCGCGGCGGCTTCCCGGCCTGACTCAGATCAGGCGCACGAGCGCCGAGAGCCCGACCACGACGATCACGCCGCGTAGGACCCTCGGGTCGAGCCGCCGCCCGACGGTCGCGCCGATCTGCCCACCGATCACCGACCCCACCGCGATGCACGCGACGATCGCCCAGTTGACCTCGGTGGCGAGGATGAAGGTCGCCGACGCGACCAGGTTGACGCTCATCGCCAGGACGTTCTTCACCGCGTTGAGCCGCTGGATATCGTCGGCGAGGAAGATGCCGAGGAGGGCGATCAGGATGATGCCCTGCGCGGCGCCGAAGTAGCCCCCGTAGATCCCGGCCCCGGCGACGAGCGCCATGAGCAGCGGCGTGACCCGGCTCTGCGCGTGCCCACGGGCGACGAGCCAGCGCGAGAGGCGCGGCTGCACCACGACCAAGGTGAGCGCGATGAGGATCAGCACGATCACGACCTTGGTGAACACCTTGCTCGGCAGTGTGAGCAGCAGGATCGAGCCGGTGAGGCCGCCGAGCAGCGACGCCGGGAGGAGTCGGCGGAGCCGCTCGCGTTGGCCCCGCAGCTCCCGCCGGTAACCGATGGTGCCCGACAACGCCCCTGGCACCAGCCCGATGTTGTTCGACACGTTGGCGAGCACCGGCGGGTAGCCGAGCGCGATGAGCGTGGGGAACGTGATGAGCGAACCCGACCCGACCACCGTATTGATCATCCCGGCGGCCATACCGGCGAGCGTGATGAGGAGTGCGTCGCCGGGGCTCACGAGGTCCGCAATCTAGAGCGGCATCAGTCGCGGCGCGCGATGAGCCATTCGTTGCGGATGCTCTCGACGAACTCCGCGTTCGAGCGCCCTTCCAACGCGAGCGTGTCGAGCACCTGGTGGACGAGCATCAGGTGGAACTCGTCGGCCGCGGTCGGTCGGAGTTGCATGCCGTGGGTCTCGATGCCGCGCTCGATCTCGAGCCCCGCGGTGTAGAGCGCCTTCATCAGGAACTCCACCCGCTCGGGCGACTCGTCGGTCTCCCAGTGGAACGGGCCGGGCTGCTCCGCCGCGATTCGCCAGGCCTGGATCAATCCATCGAAGCCGTCCATCGCGGAAGTCGCGATCGAGAGGGGCGCGACCCGGCGCAGGTCGGTGACGGCGTCGGTGGCGTAGTCGAGCCACGCGATGGCGCTGACTCGGGACACGGGCCCGATCTCGATCTTCACCCGACGATTGTCGCACTCCGGGTCGAACGGCGGTATTCCGGACCGGACCGGACCGGACCGGTCCGGTCCGGGGCGGTGCGGGCGCAGAGGTGTCGAGTCGCCGCTGAGAAGGCACTGAGGGTGAGACGCCCGCTTTGCCGAACCTTGGCGCGGCGGCCGCAGGCGCTCCTCGGACCGAATCGTATGGTCCTCCAGTGCCTTCCGGATCGGGCCTCGCGCTCCCCAGTCGATCTCGATACCGCGCCAACGTGGGTTGGGTCATCCTGCCGCTCCGTGCGTTCCTCGGGGTCACCTTCACCTTCGCCGGGCTCCAGAAGCTCGCCGATGCCAACTATCTCGACGACCGCGCGCCGAGCGGTGTGCATCAGCAGATGCTCGCGGCGTCCCGCACCAGCCCGATCGGTGGCGTGCTCGGCACGCTCGCCCATCACGCGACCCTCGTGGGACTCCTGATCGCGTTCGCAGAACTCGCGATCGGTATCGGTGCGCTCGTGGGCCTCTGGACCCGCGTGGCCGCACTCGGCGGCGCGCTGATCTCGATCGGCTTCCTGCTCTCGGTGAGCTGGCACTCCCATCCGTATTACCTCGGTTCGGACATCGTCTTCCTGTTCGCGTGGACGCCGTTGCTGGTGGTCGGCGCCGGTGGTGTCCTGAGCCTCGACGCGTGGATCGCGGCGCGGGCCCGCAAGCAGATGCGGCTCGCGCCCATGGGTCGGGTCGACATCGAGTTCGCGGCGGTCCGCGGCCTCTGTGGTTCGTACGCGAAGGGTCGGTGCGAGCGCCTCTCGGGTGCCCCCTGCGATCCGGTGCCGTGTCCGGTGCTCGGCCAGACGCCCCGGTTGCGGAGCGAGGTCGCGGGTGAACTCGATCGTCGTGAGTTCCTCGGCGCGGCCCGCGCCGCCGCCGGCATCGCCGCCGGCGCGACGGTCGTTGCAGGGACTGCGGCCGGGCTGGGCCGGTTGCTCCACGTGTCGTCGCCCGGCCCGCACACCGTGGCCCTCGGTCAGGCCGGGCCAGGCGTCCCCTCGACGACCACGAGCACCACGAAACCGGGTTCGGGGACGACAGCACCGGCCACGCCGGCCACGACGGCGCCACCGCCGCCGGGGACCGCGATCGGACCCGCGAGCTCGGTTCCGGTGGCCGGGGCCGCGAGCTTCACCGACCCGATCTCGGGCGTCCCCGCCTACGTGGTGCAGCCCACGGCCGGCGTCTACCGCTGCTTCTCCGGCGTGTGTACCCACGCCGGATGCACCGTCGACTACTCGCAGTCGGGCAACCGGTTCCAGTGTCCGTGCCACGGTGCGGAGTTCGACGCCGCCACCGGTGCGGTGCTGGGTGGGCCCACGGACCGGCCCCTCCCCGCGATCACGGTCGCATTAGGGGCCGACGGTCAGCTCTACGTCGCAAACTGACGCCCCGCCTCGCTGGGAGGGGAGGGCCAAACGGGTTGCTATCGTCTCCGATCGCTCGGCCCCGCCCGACGGGCATTCGCGGCCGAACGTGTCAGTCGATCACTCGATGGGGAGCAGTTCGTGAACGAACAGCAGTTGGAGAAGGTCACGTCGGCACCGGGCTTCATCGCCGCGTTGGACCAGAGCGGCGGCAGCACGCCCAAGGCGCTCAAGCTCTACGGCGTCGACGAGAGCGCGTACTCCAACGACGAAGAGATGTACACGGTCATGCACGAGATGCGGACCCGGATCATCAAGAGCCCGAGCTTCAACGGTGACCGCATCCTCGGCGCCATCCTCTTCGAGAACACCATGGACCGCTCGATCGACGGCCAGGAGACCTCGCACTACCTCTGGGACGTGAAGCACGTCGTCCCGTTCCTCAAGGTCGACAAGGGTCTGGCCGACGACGCCGACGGTGTGCAGCTCATGAAGCCGATGCCCGACCTCGACGCGCTCCTCGCGCGGGCGGTGACCAAGGGCGTGTTCGGCACCAAGATGCGCTCGGTCATCAAGCTCGCGGACGCGGCCGGCGTGAACGCCATCGTCGACCAGCAGTTCGAGGTCGGCCGCCAGATCCTCGGCCACGGCCTTGTGCCCATCATCGAGCCCGAGGTCGACATCCACAGCCCGGCGAAGGCGGAGGCGGAGGGCCTGCTGAAGACGGCCATCACCGCGCAGCTCGACGCGCTCGCCGCCGGCCAGGGCGTGATGCTGAAGCTCACGCTCCCCGAGGTCGACGACTTCTACCAGGCTCTCGTCGCGCACCCGAACGTGGTCCGCGTGGTGGCGCTCTCCGGTGGTTACAGCCGCGAGGAGTCGAACGCACGGTTGTCGCGCAACCACGGTGTGGTCGCGAGCTTCTCGCGGGCGCTCACCGAGGGCCTCTCGGCGCAGCAGAGCGACGCCGAGTTCGATGCCGCGCTGGACGCGTCGATCGGCAGCATTTTCGCCGCCTCGAACACCTGACCGATCGGCACCTGACAAACTGCGCCCCATGACGGGGCAGGACCAGGGCGGGGCGCAGCTCGACACGTTGTCCGTGCTGTTCACCGACATCGTCGGGTCCACCGCGCTGCGCGCGCAGCTGGGGGAGGACGTCGCCGAGGTCGTCCGCCGCGGCCACGACGCCCTGGTCGCCGAGATCGTCGAGGGCCACGGTGGCCGGGTCGTCAAGGGCATGGGCGACGGCTTTCTCGCCACGTTCGGGTCCGCGGCGCGTGCCGTGACCGCGGCGGTCGGGATCCAGCAGGGGATCGATGCCCAACGGTTCGTCGAACCGCACGTGGCGCTGTCGCTCCGGATCGGCATCAGCCTCGGTGACGTGACGGTCGAGGCGGGCGATGTGTTCGGCACGCCGGTGATCGAAGCGGCGCGGCTCTGCGCGGCGGCGGAAGCCGGCCAGATCCTCGCCACGAGCGTGGTCGAGGCGCTGGCCCGTAGCCGGGGCAGCCACACCTTCACGCCCGTGGGCGACCTCGAACTCAAGGGTCTCCCCGAACCGGTCCCGACCGTCGAGATCGCGTGGGCGCGCGCGACCGTCGAGCGCGGTATCCCTTTCCCGCACCCGTTGTCGGTCCGCGACGGTGCCTTCCCGTTCCGTGGCCGCGAGGCGCCGCTCGCCGCGCTCACCACGCCGTGGAAGCAGACGCTGCACGCGGCTACGAAGGCCTGCGTCCTGGTTGCGGGCGAGCCGGGCATGGGGAAGACGCGCCTCGCGTCGGAGTTCGCGCAGCGCGCGCACGGCGACGGCGCGCTCGTCCTCTTCGGCCGCTGCGACGAGGAGCTCGGCATCTCGTACCAGCCGTTCGTGGAGGCGCTCGCGCACCACGCCGCCCACCTCGACTCGGAGGAGCTCGCGATCCTGGGCGCGCACCCCGCGGAGCTCACTCGGCTGGTGCCCGAGATCACGACCCGCTTCCCGGACCTTCGCGAGCGCACCGCCAGCGGAGACCCGGAGGTTGACCAGTACCGCCTGTTCGAAGCGGTCGACTCCTGGCTCGCGGCCGCCGCGGGCACCGCCGGCCTCGTGCTCGTACTCGACGACATCCACTGGGCCGCGAAGCCGACGCTGCTCATGCTGCGGCACGTGCTGCGGTCCGCGACCCAGAGCCGCCTCCTGATCGTCGCCACGTACCGCGATACCGACCTCGACCGCACCCACCCGCTCTCGGACCTCCTCGCCGACCTCCGGCGCGTTCCCGAGGTGGAACGGCTGCCGCTCGGCGGCCTCGACCGTGCGGGTATCGAGGACCTGATGGAGGCGGTCAACCAGGCCGAGCTCGACGCCGGGTCCCGCGAGCTCGCGGCGGCGGTGCACGACGAGACCGAGGGCAACCCGTTCTTCGTCGGTGAGCTGTTCCGCCACCTCGCCGAGACCGGGGCGCTGGTGAACGACGGCACCGTGTGGCGGCTGACGACGCGCGTGTCCGACCTCTCGATCCCCGACGGCATCCGTGAGGTGATCGGCCGGCGCCTCTCCCGGCTCTCCGACGCCGCGAACGGGATCCTGTCCTGGGCCGCGGTGATCGGCCGCGAGCTGAGGCTCGACGTGCTCGCCGCGGTCGCGGGCGACCAGGACGAGTGTCTCGACGCGATCGACGACGCGGTCGACGCCCGGCTCGTCGACGAGGTCGGCACCGGTCGGTGGCGCTTCTCGCACGCGCTGGTGCGGGCCACCCTGCTCGCCGAGCTGCGCACGACCCGCAAGGTCCGCATGCACCTCGCGGTCGGCGAGGCCTACGAGCAGCTCGCGCCCCGTGAGCTGGCGGCACTCGCGCAGCACTTCTCCGAAGCGGCGCCCCTTGGCGCGGGCGAGAAGGCCGTCGGCTATCTCCTGGCCGCGGGCGACGTCGCGATCGAGACGCTCGCGTTCGACGAAGCCATCGACCTGTACCAGCGCGCGCTCGACATCATCGAGGACGTCGACCTCGACGTCCTCGAACTGCAGGCCGACGCGGCCATCGGGCTCGCGATCGCCACCCGCTGGGTTGGCCGGGAGTACCACCAGGAAGTCGAGCGGGCGTGCGACCTGGCGGTCGCGCTCGGCGACGGCGAGCGGATGGCCAGGGCCCTGCTCGAGACCAACCGCGGATTCGTCACCCAGGTATTCGAGGTCGACGACGCGTTGGTCGCACGGCTCGAGCAGTGCCGCGCGCTCCTCGACGCCACCGACAGCCGGGAGCGGATCCAGGTCACTGCGAGCCTCGCGAACGAACTGGGGTACGACCTCGACTTCGCCCGGAACGAATCGCTGGTGGCCGACGCGATGGCAGCCGCCCGGCGTCTGGGCGACCCCGAGATGCTCCTCACCGCGCTCGGGGCATGCGTCAACGATTGCAACCGACCGGAACGACTACCGGCGCTGCGCGACGTCGTGACGGAGCTCTGGGCGCTTCGAGACCTCATCTCCACGCCCCGCCTGCGGTCCGGAATGGGGATGAGTCTGGGCTCCCTCGCCGCACACACCGGCGACCGTGAGCTCTTCCGGACCGCCCTCGACGACATGGCCCACCATGCCGACTCCCGACCGATCGGGCTGCACACGGTCAGCACCTCCAGCCGGGGTGGCTTCGAGCTGAGGTTCGGATCACTCGATGCCGCGGCGGCGATCGCCGACGAGCTTCTCCAGCGCGCCACCGAGACCGGCGAACCCGACGCCGCCCTCTGGTACCTCAACATCATGGGCGCGACGCGACGCCAACAAGGACGTCACGACGACGCGATCGACCTGTACATGCCGTTTGTCGGTGACGACGACACCGATGCGGTGACCGTCGCCTGCCTCGGACTGATCGCGCTCAGCCTGTGCGAAGCCGATCGGCATCCCGAGGCCCAACCCTTCGCCGACCGGCTCTTCGTCGCGGTGCACGACCTCCCTCGTGGCCCGGCGTTCCTCCCGCTCATCGGTCCGGCGGCGATCGTCGCCGCCGAGCTCGGTGCGGCCGCACCCGCGGCCTGGCTCCACGAACAGCTCACGCCGTTCACCGCGTTCTGGTCGACGTGGACCCAGAACGCGACCGTGGGCCCGATCTCGACACTGGTCGGTCGGCTCGACGTCACGCTCGGCGACCGGACCGACGCCGAAACCATGTTCGCGGACAGTGTCGCCCACTGCCGCGAGCACGGCGCGAACTACTTCCTCGCCGAAGCCCTGCTCTACCAGGGCCTCGCCCGCCGGGACTCGGGCGCGGGCGGCGACACGGTCACCGCGCCGATTCGCGAGGCGCTCGACCTCGCGACCGCCGGCGGTTACGGCACTATCGAACGCCGGGCGGAACGCGCCCTCACGGGCTGAGCCCGACGCCGTCGCGGGGAATGCGCGACGCCCGTCAGTTCAGGGTCTGTGACGCGCGCGCAAGCTGCGCGAAGAGGTCGGCGGGCAACGTGTCGCGGAGTCCGTCGACCGGGGTGCGACCGGCAAAGCCGTCGACCAGCGCGACCGCGGACCCCGCGGGCGTCGCGGCAGCCGGCTCGGCGGCGGTGATCGCGATGCCCTCGCCGATCCGGACCCGGAGGGCGACGTCGGGCAGGTCCGTGAACGCGAGGGTGCAGTCGATCGCCGCGTCGGGACCGGGCCCGACGGGACGGGGATCGCCGAGCAGTCCGCCCTGGAGTCCGGCGAAGCACAACGCGAACCACGTCACCGCGAGCAGTTCGGCCGCGTCGTGGCCCGGATCCGTGCCCATCGGGACGAAGATGTCGCGCTCGTGCAACCACGAGTCCCACATCATGTGACCGAGGATGCACGTCGTGGGCAGGTGTCCGAGCGGCGACTCGCAGCGCCGTTGCCAGTCTTGCGCGCTGAGCGCATCGAAGATCCCGGCCGTCGCCGCGCCCGCCGCCGTGAACTGTTCCATGAGGTCGGCGACCGGCGTGGCCAGGGTGGCGGCGACGAGGTCGTCGGTGGAACCGGCCGGATCGAAGCCCTCGAGCATCGTGGCCGGCGCGGCCCCGGCGCGCGACTGGCCGAGGGTCAGCGCCCAGAAACCGTCCACCACCACGAGGTGCCCGATCACCGAGCGCACGTTCCATGCGTCGCACCGCGTCGGACGTTCCCAGTCCGCCGTGGCCAGGCCGCGGAGCGACGCGTCGAACCGCGTGCGGTGGGAGTGCCACGGCGCGAGGGCGATCGCGAACGCCGGATCGATGACGATCTCGGGCGGCACGTCGCCGTCGCGTTCGTAGTACTGGCGGAGCGGGCGGATTCCCATCGGGTCCCTTTCGGCGCACGGTCGTGGTGTTCGGGGCACTCTTTCGGTGGAATACCGACGCAGGCAAACCCGTCAACTCCCCGACCCGCATTCGACGCGCGTTCTGGTAGCTGGAGCACGCGATATGTGACCTGAACGGGCGAGGGGGGCAGTAGGGTCACGACGGGTCGCGGGTGTGAGACGCGGTCACCAGGATGCGTTCTGCAGGCCTGGGTGATGGTGGAGGTCCACATGGGCGACAAGTCCCCGAAGAAACCGAACCAGAAGAAGCCGGGCAAGTCACTGAAGGAAAAGCGGGCGGACAAGACCGCGAAGCGCGACGGCAAGAAGCCCGGCTTCGGCGCCTGACGCACCGCCCGTCCGGCGTTCGGGCGGGCAACCCCCACGGATCTGGGCCAGGATTCGGTCATGAGTCACGAACCGGCCCGGCATCCGGCCAACGTGTGCGTCGTGTTGCTCGATTCGCTGAATCGACACCTGCTCGGCGCGTACGGCGGTGAGGAATTCGCGACTCCGAATCTCGATCGATTCGCGCGCAGTCGGGCCACCCGGTTCACCAACCACGTCACCGGTTCGTTGCCCTGCATGCCGGCGCGGCACGACATCCTCGTTGGCGCGCTCGACTTCCTCTGGAAGCCGTGGGGCTCGATCGAGCAGTGGGAGCAGCCCATCACGCGCGTGTTGAGTGCGGCCGGCGTGACGACCATGCTGGTCACCGACCACCCGCACCTGTTCGAGACCGGCGGCGAGAACTACCACGTCGACTTCGACGGGTGGGACTATGTCCGGGGCCACGAGGGCGACCAGTGGCGGACCTACGCCGATCCCAGCTGGCTCGGCACCCCGACGCTGCCGGCCCGGAGCGCCGGCTGGTTCTACGAGCAGGTCTTCGGCGTCGACGCGATCCATCGGGGGTACGACCGCTCCCGCACCTTCTTCCGGACCGAGGCCGACTTCCCCGGGCCGCGCACGATGACCGAGGCGGCCCGGTTCCTGCGCGAGGCGACCCCGCATCACGACCGCTGGTTCCTCTTCGTCGACGAGTTCGACCCGCACGAACCGTTCGACACGCCGGCCCCGTGGGTCGGTCGGTACGACGACGAACCCTGGGCCGGCGACCTGCTCATCTGGCCGCCGTACGCGGAGGGCGCGATCTCGCGCGGGCAGCTGACCGAGCGCGAAGGGCGGCACGTCCGCGCCAACTACGGCAGCAAGCTGTCGATGATCGACCACTGGTTCGGCCGCGTGCTCGACGAGTTCGACGCGCGGAACCTGTGGGAGGACACCGCGCTGGTGGTGTGCACCGACCACGGCCACTACCTCGGCGAGGTCCGCAACGGCCACGACCTGTGGGGCAAGCCGGGTGTGCCGCAGTACGAACCACTCGGGCACACGCCGCTGATGATCGCGTGGCCCGGAGTTCCGGGTGGCGGGACCTGCGACGCGCTCACCACCAACGTCGACCTGTTCGCGACCATCGCCGACGTCTACGACGCGACCGTCGACCATCCCACCCACGGCTCGTCGCTCGCGCCCCTGCTCACCGGCGACGCGACGTCGATCCGCGAGTGGGCGGTGGGCGGCGTGTTCGGGAGCTGGGTCCAGGTGACGGACGGGCGGCGCAAGTACGCGCGGGGACCGGCCGGCGACCTGTTCCCCCTCTCGATGTGGTCCAACCGGTGGTCGACGATGCCGCTGCACCTGCCGGGAGTCGAAGGACTGCCCGATCCCGACGACCGGGCCTGGCTCGACCACATGCCGGGGTCGTCGATCCCGGTCATCCGTCAGCCGTTCGCGCCCGGCGACCGCCTGCCCTTCTGGGTGGGCCGGGCCGCGGTCGACCGCCACGAGCTGTACGACGTGTCGGTGGATCCGGACGAGCAGGAGAACCTCGTCGGCACCCGCCACGAAGCCGACCTCACCGAACTCCTCCGGGTCGCCCTCGCGTCCGTCGAGGCGCCCGACGAACAACTCGTACGCCTCGGCATCGCCTGATCCCTCCCCAATGGCACCGTTTGTCGCCGCAGCAAGTCCCAGACTCGCTCAGGCGACAAGTGCTCGGGGGAGGAGCACCGCACCCGGACGTTCGTCGATGTTCCTAGAGCGATCGAGCAGATCTGCAGATCGGAGCGGGTCCGTGTAGGGCGCTCTCGCCGACCCCTCAGTCCTCGATCTGCCCCGTTCCTTTCCGTTGTACGGCATCGCACATGACCTGCAACTTCTCCGGCGAATGACCGACCCAGTCGACAAGCTCACCTACGACGCGCAGCGGTTCGTGGCTACGGAATGACTGCGTCGGATTCCCGGGGAACTTCTTGTCCGTCACATTGGGGTCGGCTTCGAACTCGCCTATCGGCTCGACGACGTAGATCCGGCCGCGGCCCTCACCAGAGGCGAGTTCGGCACCCCACGTCGCAGCGTCAAGAGTCGCGGTGAAGTAGACGAAGTTCATCACACGGCCTTCTTCGAAGTTCGACTCGCGGCCGGGGTTCAGCATCTCGCCCACGGCGAGGTCCGCCTTTGTGCCGTGCAAATACACACCCGGCTCGTAGACCTCGAAGGGCACCGGCTCGTGCTCGTCGCTCACGGACGGAAACCTAGCGACTGGCATCCACAGCCGTGCTCGCTGCGGCAGTGAGTGCAGGCCCCGCCACCCAAGGGCACTGGAATGACACTCGAAGCAGGGTAGGTGACACCTGCTTCGGCCAGGCTTCAATCCAGATCGGTTGCTGGCGTCGCGTGACCGATCACATACAGCCCCGGTTTCCGGAATCCCGCTTGGCTATACGGCTGTATACCTAAGCCGATTCCCGAAAAGGCACCCACATTGATTTTGTGGTTCTCGCGGTCAGCGGTCGAAAGTCTGCATGAGACACGCCGACGCGGCACCCAATGGCGCGGGAATGTCATCCGAGCAGACCGGCGGTCTATGTACCCGTGGGAGGTCGTGCGAGGTATGCCTGCTTCGCATCGGGAGAGAAGCCACAGGCTCTGTAGAAGGCGTGAGTCGCGGGTGTGCGCGAGCCGGTCATCAGCATCGCCTTGTAGCAGCCTGCGTTCCAAGCCGTCCGGAGCGTCTCGGCCATGATCTGCTTGCCCAGTCCGGTACCTCGCAGTCGCTTCTCGACGACGACGTTCTCGATCACGGCGTAGGGCGCAGCGGATCGGGTCAGGTTCGGAATCACGTTCAAGTACGTGGTGGCGACCACTGCACCATCGAGTTCCAGGAGGAAGAGATGCAGGCCAGGAGAGGCCACGATCTCGTCGAACGTCCTCTTGGCCGACCGTCTGTCAGGAAGCGGATCCTGGGGATGCAGTTGCTCATAGAGCCGAAGAACGTCGTCGAAATCGCTGAGTCGAGCCTCGCGAAACATGCGACCAGATTGCCATCGTGGCAAGGTCCCTGTCAGCACCCAAGCGTGCACTGATGTCACCCGAGTCGTTCACTGTCCCGAGAACCACCCATGCGGTGGCTTTGGGGACAGTGAACGCCCTGACCGACCGGTGCGTGGGTGAACGCGACACCTCACCCAAGAGCGCGGTAGTAACACCTGAGCGGGACTGTCTCCAGGGCTGCCTCATCCGTGAACGGACGGATTCGCAGCGGGCGAGGTGTCGGGTACCGGAAAGTCCGACGCTGCCACGGAGCATCCGTACTCGCCATCGGGCGCCCGGCCGTCAGCGGGCGGAGCTTCCCCCGCGACCATGGGCGTGCACTCGACCGCCACGCGATTGAAGGTGCCGGTGATCTTGTCGAGTGTCTTGCCTGCCAGGACTGCGAGCGCAATCGAGTGGTCCGTGACGGCATTCGTCCCAGACGTGCCATCCGAGTACACAAGGCCGAGCTGCGCGACATTGCCACGTACCAGGCCGTATATCAGGGTGCCCCCGCTCGGCAGTGGGACAATCTTTGCGAGTAGCGCATTGTTTGGGAGTTGCTGTGCAGGGACGCTGAGGGGGGCGCAGAACCCGGGGAAGATACGCAGACCGTCCGACTCGCGTGCGGGCGGCACGGGGGGCGTTGTCTCGTAGCGGTAGCACATGTCCTTTCCATGTTGTCCGCCCAGTCCTCGGAACACCGTCCACGACACACCACCGCTCTCGCCCGAGGCAACCGTGTCTTCGTGGTTAATGCCCAAGGCCGTGCTGGGTCGTGCAGGGGGCGGGAAGCGCAGCTTGTGTCCGTTAGACGGGCACCATGCGAAGTCCGGACGCTCGCGAGGAAGAATCGAGGCGTTCCACCGGAACGTCCGACCCAACTTCGGCATCATCGCCAGCTTCACCGTCACGCTCGCCCGTCGCCCAGTGAAGTGCGAACGCGCTTCGAGCTTGCGTTGGGTCTGAGCCGGCGACGAGATATCCCACAGGGTCGCGACCGCTTGGCCGTTCTCGAACCACTGGAAGGCGACGCTGTACTTGTTGTCCCCGAGTTCCACCCCCACAACGTTCGCCGCGTGACCAACCGGTATCGGCGGCAATGACGTCCAAGTGATTCGCAGCGCACTACGCGACTGATGCAGTTGCACCGCTGTACGTGCCGCATTCTCGGCGACACATCCGCCATCGCGGTTCGGCACGGTCGTGGCAACGCTGCTCCCACTGCACCCACAGACTGCGATTACCACGATCGCAGCGAACGCCGCCTCGCCGCGCCTCATCGGTCCCCCTCGCCCACTAGGCCCGCGTCCGACCGGGAGCGTAGCCATGGAGCGGACTCAGCAGAGCACAGACTCACCCGCCACCCAGGCGTGCGGAAATGTCATTCGACCGACCGGACTGTTCCATTCACTGGACCGAAACGACACGCAGGAGGGACAGCAGGTCCAGAGAATGTCGCGAAGGCTGGAGCTCCCGCCACACCCAGGCGGTACGTCACGTGACCGCGGTCAGTCGGTGCTGCGGAGGAGGCGGCCCGCGAGCGCGCCGGTGTGCTCGCCGTGGTCCAGGAACGGCTGACCGTTCACGACCGTGTGATCGATCCCGCGCGCTCGCTGCACGAACCGGGGTGCGGCGCCGGGGAAGTCGTGGACGATCTCGGGGATCGGGAGCCACATGGCCTCGAGGTCGATCACGTTGACGTCGGCGTACGCGCCCGGACGCAGGACACCCCGGTCGCGGTACCCGACGAAGTCGGCGGTGTCGGAGGTGAGGCGGCGCACGCCTTCCTCGATCGTCATCACGCCGCGGTCGCGTACCCAGTGGGAGAGGAAGAACGTGGGTTGGCTCGCGTCCATGATCTGGGTGGCGTGGGCACCGGCGTCGGCGAGTCCCATGATGGTGACAGGGGAGCGCAGGAGTTCCGCGATCGCGTCGAAGTCCTCGTTGAGGACGGGCCAGTTGACGACGGCCCGGCCGTCGGTGGCCACGAGCGTGTCGAGGTAGAGCTCGACCGGCGTGGTCCCGAGCCGGCGCGCGTGCGCGCCGATCGAATCCTCCGGGCCGTAGCAGTACGACGCGCCGGTCTCGGGCGTCATCAGGTACATACGGTCGAACGACGACGGGTCGGCGGCGAGGCCGTCGCGCACGAGTTCGGCCCGCACCCCGGAGTCGCGCAGCATGGCCACCCGGCCCGCGAAATCGCGGTCGCGCACCGCGGCGTACGACGGCAGGTTGTCGATGGGGGTGTTGGCGGCGAGCCCGAACAACACACCGATACCGCGTGGCGTCGTCTGGGGGCGGAGCTGCGCGCCGTGCTCGTTGGCGTCGACCGCGAGTTCGAGGACGCGCCGGTAGTGGTCGCCGAGTGAGCGCATCTGCATCAGGTTGAACGTGAACGGGCGGCCGAGGCTGCGGCTCAGCTCGGCGATCCAGGCCATCTCCTCCTCGGCGCGCGATGTGGAGCCGTCGACCTCGTTGTAGCGGGGAGCGCACTCGAGTACGCCCCGGCCGAGACGGCCGAGCGGTTCCGCGATGGCGAAGAACTCGCGTGGTTGGGCCCAGGTGCCGGGGACCCAACGCCCGTCCGGCACCCGGTGGGTCAGCGACCGCGAGATCGAATAGCCCAGCGCGCCGGCCTCCATCGCGGATTCGACCTCGTGCGCCATTGCTGCGAGTTGGTCGTCGGTGGCGACGTAATCGGGCTCGCAGGCAGCGTCTCCGATCACGTAGGTCCGCAACGCGACGTCGCCGACGTACCCGCCCGCGTTGATGCCCTTCGGCATGGTGTCGATCACGTCGAGGTATTCACCGTAGGACTCCCAGTCCCACGGGAGCCCGTCGAGAATGCATGACGCCGGGATGTCCTCGACCGACTCCATCGCGTTCGCCAGCACGTGCGCCTGGCCGGGGCGCACCGGCGCGAAGGTCATGCCGCAGTTCCCCATCACCACCGACGTCACGCCGTGCCAGCAGGACGAGGACATCAGCGGATCCCATCCGATCTGCGCGTCGAGATGGGAGTGCAGGTCGACGAACCCGGGCGTCACGTACCGGCCGTCGGCGTCGATGGTGCGGTGTGCGGTGCCCAACGAACCCGGGTCGCCGATCTCGGTGATGCGATCACCGGAGATCGCGACGTCGGCGGTGCGGCCCGGTACGCCGGTGCCGTCGACGACGGTGCCGTTGGTGATGAGCAGATCGTGCGTCATGCGTGTTCCTCCGTGTGATCAGGTGCCGGTGAGCTTCGCGACGATCGGGGCGACGGTCTCGATCGAGTCGTCGTTGAACACGTAGTACGAGAGGTCCCAGCGCGCCCGCCGTTCCTCGAGCGTGGCGCAGATCTGGTCGACCGAGCCGATGAGCACGTGCGGGCTCGAGAGCACGCCCTCGGCGCTCAGATCGGCGGCCGCGTCGGGCGGCAGGCTCCCGGCGATCGCGGTCGCGGTGGCCTCGCGGTCGTCGGTGACGATCACGAACGGCACCACGATCGACATCTCGATGTCGGTGTACCGGGTGCCTGCCGCGTCGCGGATCCAGCCCAGCTTGCGGTCGGTGGCGGCCGCGGTGGCGTCGGGCAGGTTCTGGTCCTCCCACGCGGCGTTCGACTTGCGGGCCGGGTTCAGGCCGATGATGTCGGCCTCGCGCGCCGCGATTCGCAACATCCGCGGGCCGCCACCCGCGATCATGATCGGCGGCGCGACAGCCGGCACCGGATAGGCCGTGTGGTCGGTGATCGTGTAGTGCTCGCCGGCGACACTCACGGGCGCGCCGGAGAGCAGACCCTTGACGATCGTGACGGCTTCCTCCATCCGCGAGACGCGGACGCCTGGCGGATCGAAGTCGAGACCGGCCTGTTCGTAGTCGGGCGCCATCCACCCGGCGCCCAACCCGACCTCGACACGGCCGCCGGTGAGATGGGCGATGGTCGCCATCTCCTTGGCGAGGACGAGCGGGTGGCGGTAGTCGTTGTCGAACACCAGACAGCCGACTCGGAGCGACTCGGTCGCGCACGCCGCCGCGGTCATCGCCGCGATCGGGCCGAGTTGGGTGTCGAAGTGGTCTCGGAGGAACAACGTGGAGAACCCGAGCGACTCGACGCGGCGGGCCGCGTCGACCCAGGCCGAGCCGGCCGCGGCATCCGAGCTGTGGACGCCGAAGCGGAAGCGGCGATCGTGGGCCATGGGAACTCCTTGGTCGGGGATGGGATCTTGCCATGCCCGTGGTGCGCGAGGATCGGGCATGACCACGCTCGCCGCCACCCCTGCCGAGTTCACCGTGACCGACGCCGACGGTATCGAGATCACCGGTACGAAATGGGCGGTCGACGCGCCCCGCGCGGTGATCCACATCGCGCACGGTCTGGGTGAACACGCGGCCCGCTACGGTCGCCTGGCCGGTGCCCTGACTGCGGCCCGGTACGCCGTGTACGCCGACGACCATCGGGGCCACGGCCGTACGGGTGTGGCCATGGGTGGCCTGGGGCCGCTCGGACCGCGGGGCATGGAGGGCACGCTCGACGCGGTGCACACCGTGAGCCGGTTCGCTCGGTCGGAGCATCCGGGCGCGCCGCTGGTCCTGCTCGGTCACAGCTGGGGTTCGCTGCTCGCCCAGAAGTACGCGCTGCACTGGGGCGACGAACTGCGCGCGCTCGTGCTGACCGGGACCCTCCTGATGGTCCCGCCGTTCCGTGACATGACCACGTTCAACGACGACTTCGCCCCGTCGGCCACCGACTACGACTGGCTGAGCCGTGACCCCGCCGAGGTCGCCAAGTACGTTGCCGACCCCTGGTGCGGGTTCTCGCCCGACTTCCCGGCCGACGAGATGGCGTATCTCGCAGGGCCGCCCACCGACGCGGTGCCCGCGTCGCTCCCGATCCTCGTGATGAACGGCGCCGTCGACCCGGTCGGTGGTCAGGCGGGTGGCCAGGCCCTGGTCGACGCGTACCGCGGCGTCGGTGTGACCGACGTGACGTTCTGCTGCTATCCCGACGCCCGCCACGAGGTGTTCAACGAGACGAACCGCGACGAGGTCACTGCGGACCTTCTCGGGTGGCTCGAGGCGCGGGTCTGACGCGTCGGTCAGTCCTCGATGCCGAGCACCCCGAGGTCGCCGGCGATCTGCCCACCGTCGGCGATCCACTGCATGACCACTGCTTCGCCCTCGCTCGGGTTGTAGATGTCCTCCTGCCGGGACCACTCGCCGTTGCCCGCGTACTCGAGGATCGTGACGCACCCGAAGCGGTAGACGGCGTCGCCGCCCTTCGGATCGGGGAACACCTGCCACGGGTAGAACACGACGCGGTTGCCCTCGATCACGTGCCACGCCACCGGGAACTGCATCATCGGCACCGGTGCCATGACCTCGACGATCTTGGCGCGGATGGCATCGCGCCCGACGATGGTCCCGAGGTGGTGCTCGACCCACTCGCAGTCTTCGCTGTGAAGGTCGGCCCAATGACTCCAGTCGCCCAAGTCGCCCGCGGCGATGAACGCCTGGAACGCGGCTTCGACCTCGGCGCGAGGGAAGGCGGTGTCGCTCATGATTGGCTCCTCGGTCGGTGGTGTCGCGCAGCGTAACGGCGGTGTCCGACGGCGCGGCGCGCCCGTGTCGCGCCCGCGTCGGAAGCTGGGAATACACCGTGAGAATTGTTGACGCGGTTCTTACGGGAGTCTCGGTTGGCTTTCGCGTGGGTCGTCCAGAGTGCTCCTCATCCCGAGATGCGGGATGCAACGGAATCAAGCCCAAGGAGCACCAATGGAGACGAACGAGGAACTCAGCCAACCGAAGCGCCCGGGTCGCCGGCGAACTTCGTGGGTGGCGACCGCCGCGGTCGCAACCGGTCTCGCGATCGGCGCGGCCGGACTGGCGGGAGCCGCGACCGGTGGTTCCGGAACCGCGGCCACCAGTACCAACTCGTCGAGTGCGGCCACCGCCCCGGCGGCACCCGATGGGAACCGGCCGGACCCGAGCACGATGAGCCACGGACCGGGCGAGACGCTGCTGACGGGTGACAACGCCACCAAGGCCGAGGCTGCCGCGCTGAAGGCGGTGCCTGGTGCGACCGTCATCCGGGTCGAGACGGACTCGAACGGCGGTGTCTACGAGGCGCACCTGAAGAAGGCCGACGGATCCTTCGTCACGGTGCAGTTCGACAAGGACTTCAACGTCACCTCGACCGCCGGCGGCTTCGGCGGCGGTCCCGGTGGTCCCGGCGGTCCGGGTAGCCCCGGTGGCCAGCCCCCGTCCGGCGCGCCCTCCAGCGCCAGCGGAGCTGCCACCTCGAACTGACCCACCGCACGTCCCCCCCGGAGAAAGGCCCCGCGTTTTCGCGGGGCCTTTCTCGTGTTGTCGGTCCCGAGCGCTTGTCGCCTGAGCGGGTCGGAGGGCAGGTGAACCGACAAGCGCACCGGGGGATGGGTGTGTGCGAGCGGAGGGCCGGATCAGACGGTGAAGCCCACGACCGCGCCGCCGTCGGGGTGGTTGCGGGCGAAGACGGTGCCGCCGTGGCGTTCGACCACTTGGGCGACGATGGCGAGGCCGAGTCCGGATCCCGGTTCGGTACGCGCGACGTCGGCACGGTGGAAGCGGTCGAACACCTTGGTGAGGTCGGCGGCCGGAATACCGGGGCCGTGGTCGCGAACTTCGACGGTCGTACCGTGCACCGAGACCTCGATGGCGCCGGCACCGTGTTTGATCGCGTTGTCCACGAGGTTCGACACCGCCCGGGTGAACGCCTTCGAGCGGCCGACGATCGGTGACGCGTCATGGACCTCGAGCGTGATCGGGCGAGGGGTGCGCCGGCCGGCTGCGTCCACGACACCGGTCGCGATCTCCACGAGGTCGAGAGGTCCCGCGGGTTCCAGGTCGTTGGCCGGGTCACGGGCGAGATCGACCAACTCGGAGACGAGGTCGGTCAGTTCCCGGACCTCGAACCGGATGCCCTCGGAGACCTGATGGCGTTGGGAGTCGGTGAGCCGGTCCGCTCGGTCGAGCAGCTCGGCGTTGGTCTGCAGGCTGGTCAGCGGAGTGCGCAGCTCGTGGCTCGCGTCGGCCACGAGCTGCTGCTGGCGTCGGCGCGATTCGGCGAGCGCCTCGACCATCGTGGCGAAGCTGGTCGTGAGACTGCGGATCTCTCCGGTGCCCGCGGCGGCGATGTCATCGTCGAGTTCACCGGTGCGGGCGATTCGCTCCGCCGACGCGCGGAGCCGCTCGAGCGGGGCGACGATCCGGGTGGCGAGCACCCACCCGAGCAGCGCGGCCGCGATGATCCCCGCGCCCGCGAAGAGCGCGAGGCGGAGCTGCAGGGTCCCCAGGACGTTGTCGTTCTCTCGGAGGGAGCGGGCGAGCTGCAACACCGCGGTGCCGGAACGTGGGGTCGTGATGATGCGATACCGCGTGTCGCCGACCTTGGCGGTCGTGAGCTGTGCGTCCGAGCCCGACTGCACCCGCCCGACGAGTGCGCGGTCGACGGGGAGTGCGACACCGATGCACCGCGTCACCGTGCCGTCGGTGGCCACGAGCTGCGCCGCGTTCACCAGGGTGAGGAGGTCGTTGGGTGGACAGCCGAAGCGGGAGGCCTGTCCGTCGGTGCCGGCGCGGTCCGGATCGTCGGGGCGACCGTTCCCGCTGCGGACGGGTGTGAGATCGGTGGCCTTGCTCCGCAGGGCGTCGTCGATCGCAACGGTCAGCCGGTCGGCCGTGTTGAGGTACGCGGCGACGGCGCCGAACGCGGAGACCAGGCCCGCGATGAACGCCATGCCGAATGCGATGCGCCATCGGAGGCTCACGGTCGGACCACGTAGCCGACGCCTCGCACGGTCTGCACGAGGCGGGGGAGGTCGTCGATCTCGGTCTTGCGCCGGAGGTAGCCGATGTAGACGTCGAGCGAGCGCGATCCGGTCTCGAAGTCGAAGCCCCAGATGTGCTCGTAGATCTGCTCGCGCGACAGCACGATGCCGGCGTTCTCCATGAGGAGTGTGAGCAGGTCGAACTCGGTCTTGGTGAGGTCGAGGTAGGTGTCGCCGCGCATCGCGACCCGGCGGCGGGGGTCGACGCGCAGATCGGCGACGACGAGTTCGGGCCCGTCGTCGTCCGTCTGGTTGCGGCGAAGGAGAGCCCGCAACCGGGCGAGCAACTCGTCGAGCGAGAAAGGTTTGACCACGTAGTCGTCGGCACCGGCGTCGAGCCCGCTCACCCGGTCGGCGACCTGGTCCCGCGCCGTGAGCACGAGGATCGGCGTGGTCACCTTCCGGGCTCGGAGGCGCCGACAGACGGTCAGCCCGTCGATGGTCGGCATCATCACGTCGAGGACGAGGACATCGGGGTCGAAGGTGTCGAAGGCCGCGAGGGCCCGCTCACCGTCCGTGGTCGGACAAACGGTGTAGCCCTCGAGTTCCAGGGCCATCACGAGGGCCTCCCGGACGCTGCGATCGTCTTCGGCCAGCAGCACGCGTGGCGATGGCTCCATGGGGCGACACTACGGGGCCCGGGCAAGAGCGGTGTAAGACCCCGGGCCCGGAAACCCTGGTTCCCGGGGTTCTTGCACGGGTCTTACATCCGGTTCGTCGCCGTCTTACTCGCGCCCTCGATCATGACCGTCATGAGCAACCAAGCCGCATCCCTGCGTCGGCCCCCCAGTCGGTCGAAGCCAGTTCGCATCGCCCACCGATCGAGGATCGGCACCGCAGTGATGAGTGTGGTGGCCACCGCGACCCTCGGTGCGTGCATGGCCGCGACGTCGACCTCTGCCACTTCCACGACCGCGAACACGACCGCGGTCGCCGCCAGCACGAACCCGACGACGGCCGCGACCGCCGCCATGACCAGCAGCTCGACCACGTCGACGACGGCCGCCGCCACCGACTCGTCCACGAGCACCAGGTACGCGGCGACCGCCGGCACCACGACCGGTTCCTCGACCTCGAACACCTCGTCGCAGGCGAGCTGACGATGGACTGCTTCGTCGATCGCTTCGCCGCTATGGGGACCCAGGTCGAGGTCATGGTCGTCGACGCCGAGCCCGTGCTCCTGCAACGGGCGCGTGACCGGGTCGCCGAACTCGAGCGCCGGTGGAGTCGGTTCCTTCCTCACAGTGAGGTCTCCCGGCTCAACACGTCCGAGGGCGAGACGCACACCGTGTCGCCGGCCACGATCCTGCTGCTCGCCCGGGCGGCCGAGGGGTACGAGCTCACCCAGGGTCGGTTCGATCCCTATCAACTCGACGCGCTGGAGCGGGTCGGGTACCGCACGACCTTCGCGCGGGTCGACCGGCCGACGGTCGAACCAACGGCCGCGGATGAGGAGGGCGGCCGGGTCCAGCTCCCGGTCGTCGACGCCGCCTCCGGTCGGGTCACCTTCCCGCGCGGGCTGCGGTTCGACCCGGGTGGGATCGGCAAGGGGCTCGCCGCCGACATCGTCGCCACCGAGCTGCGCGAGTTCGGCGCGGCCGGGGTGTGCGTGAACATCGGGGGCGACGTCCGGGTCGCCGGGACCTCACCCGACGAGGGTGGCTGGGTCGTCGCGATCCGCGACCGTGAATCCGACGAGCCCGTCGCGCGGCTCGCGATCGTCGATGGCGGGATCGCCACTACCTCCCGGTCGCGCCGGCAGTGGGAAGGCGCCGACGGCGAGCGCTACCACCATGTGATCGACCCGGCGACCCGGACCAGCGCCCGCACGCCGGTGACCTTCGCGACCGCGGTCGCGTCCGAGGCTTGGCAGGCGGAGGTGCTGAGCAAGGTCGCGTTCCTCGACCGGATCACCGGCATCGAGTTCGCCGAGTCCCTGGGTGCCACCGCGATGGTCGCCACCGCCGACAGCGTGATCACCGGCCGCGGCTGGTCGCGCTACGAACGAATCCTGGAGTCCGTCCGATGAGTCATCTGTTCTGGTACACCGCCCGCGCCGGCGGCATCGTCGCGTGGGGGTTGACCGCGGCGTCGGTGATCTGGGGCCTGTGGCTCTCCGGCCGGGTCCGGCCCTTCGGTGCCCGACCCGCCTGGATCCTCGACCTCCACCGTTTCCTCGGCGCGTTGGCGACGATCTTCGTCGGCGTGCACGTGGGCGCGATCCTGCTCGACACCTACACGAACTTCGGACTCTCCGATGTCCTCGTGCCGTTCGCGGCCAAGTGGCACCCGCTCGCGGTGGCCTGGGGCGTGGTCGGGCTCTACGTGATGCTCGCGGTCGAGCTGACGTCGCTGGCCCGCAAGCACCTGCCGAACCAGCTGTGGCGCCGGATCCACGTGATGGCCCTGCCGCTCTACGTCTTCGCCACCATCCACTTCGTCGCCGCGGGGACCGACGCGTCGAACCCGATCTCGCTGGTCTCGATCGGTGTGGCCTCGGCGGCGGTGGCGATGCTCTTCACCCGCCGGATGCAGGAGATGCGCGAGCGCGAGGCTCGCAAGGCCGACCGGGTCCCGGTCCGCACCGCGGCGCGCGTCGCCACCCGGACTCCGGCCGCGGCGGAGACGTTCGTCCCGGCCCGGCCCCGGCGGATCCCGCAGCGCCAGTAAGGAACGGCCCGGAATCCCGTGGATTCCGGGCCGGTGCGCGTCCGGCGGCGAAAATGGTCGACCGGTGAGCCGGGCGTGGGGCAGGCTCGTGCGATGCCGAGCGCCTTCCACCGCGAGACCACCGTCGTCGCCGATCCGGACGTTCCCGGGCGCCACCACGCGCAGCTGTCCATGGCCTGGGCCGCGCCGAACGTGCCCCAGGGTGGCATCTCGCTCGCGGCTGCGGTCCGCGCGATGCATGCCGAACTCGCCAGCGACGACATGCCGTTGCGGTCGGTGTCCTGCGTCTTCGCCGCACCGGTCGAGGCGGGCGACGCGGCGATCGACGTGACCGTGCTGCGACGCGGCCGGTCCGTCGCGCAGGTGTCGGCCACAGTACGGACTCCCGGTCGAGCAGCCGGACTCACGGCGATCGCCGTCTTCGGTGCCTCCCGGCCCGGGTTCGAGTTCACCGATCTCACGATTCCGGAGTTCCCGGATCCGGCGACCCTGCCGAGCTTCCGCGATCCGCTACCCGAGGGCGTGGAGATCGGACCGCCGTTCCCGATCTGGGCCAACCACATCGAGGGCCGCCCGATCGTCGGCCACCCGCCGTGGGAGGACTACGAGCCCGTGACGAGTGAACGCCAGACGTACCAGCGGTTCGACGAGGTGCCCCGGCTCGACGACGGGACCGTCGACCCGCTCGCGCTCGTGTGCCTGTGCGACACGATGCCGGGCGCGGTCGGCGAACGGATGGGTCCGCACCCGGAGGTGCCGTGGTACGGGCCGAGCGCGGATCTCACCGTGCACGTCACCGGCGTCGCGCGTTCGGAGTGGATCTTGATGCGGAACCGCGCGCGGTGTGCGAACGACGGCTACGCGTCGGTCGAGATCGAGCTGTGGGATCCGGGGACCGGTCTCGTGGCCTACGGCACCCAGACGATGATCTTCACCTTCGCCGAAGGCCCGCCGGAGGGCGAGGCCCGGTTCCCGGCCGACGTGCGGCGCCGCCGCGCCGCCGAGCGGGAACGCACCGGGGCGTAGAGTCCGCCGCGCATGGTGGACATCCCGATCGAGCTCGGCCGGACGGGCAGCACGACCACGACACCGGTCCTGCCGCCGAACCGCCCGCCGACCGCGCCGCCGTCGTTCCACGTCCTGGCGAAGCCCACCGGGCCCATCTGCAACCTCGACTGCAGCTACTGCTTCTTCCTCGAAAAGGAAGCGCTCTACCCGGGCGACCGGTTCCGGATGACCGACGATGTGATGCGGACCTACATCCGTCAGGTGATCGAATCCCAGCTCGCGCCCGAGATCACGATCGCGTGGCAGGGCGGCGAACCCACGCTCATGGGGCTCGACTTCTTCCGGCGTGCCGTCGCGTACGCCGAGGAATGCGCGGGCCCGGGTCGGACCCTGCACCACACCATCCAGACCAACGGGACGCTCCTGACCGAGGCCTGGTGTGAGTTCCTGCGGGAGAAGCGCTTCCTCGTCGGGATCAGCATCGACGGCCCCGAACACGTCCACGACGTCTACCGCGTCGACAAGCAGGGGCGACCCACGTTCGAGCGGGTGCGAGCGGGTCTCGACCTGCTCACGCGCGCGGGCGTCGAATGGAACGTGCTGTGCACCGTCCACGCGGCCAACCAGGCGCACCCGCTCGAGGTGTACCGGTACTTCCGCGACGATCTCGGCGCGACGTTCGTGCAGTTCATCCCCATCGTCGAGCGGGTGGACGAAGGCGCCGACGCCCTCACCGATCGGTCGGTGGATCCGGCCGCCTGGGGGCAGTTCCTCCGCGCGGTGTTCGACGAATGGCTCCGCCACGATGTCGGCGACGTGTTCGTCCAGATGTTCGACGCCGCGCTGGCGTCGTGGTACGGCGCACCGCCCGCGCTCTGCATCTTCTCCGAGACGTGCGGCAACGCAGTCGCGCTGGAACACAACGGCGACCTGTACTCCTGCGACCACTTCGTCGATCCCGCGCACCTGCTCGGGAACATCACCGAGACCCACATGGTCGAGTTGATGGCGTCGACCCGGCAACGCGAGTTCGGGACCGCGAAACGCGATGCGTTGCCGCGCCAGTGTCGCGAGTGCGCGGTGCTGTTCGCGTGCCGGGGTGAGTGTCCGAAGAACCGGGTCGCCCGCACGCCGGAAGGCGAAGCCGGACTGAACCACCTGTGCGCCGGCTACCTCGACTTCTTCACCCACATCGACGGCGTGATGCGCTTGATGACCGAGGCCCTCCGGCGCGGCGGTCATGCCGGTGAGGTGATGACCGTGTTCGCCACCGCCGGCCGCAACGATCCGTGTCCCTGCGGCAGCGGGCGCAAGACCAAGCACTGCCACGGCTGATTGCAGCACCTGAGCGCGGACCGTGCGCCCGCGACCGGCGGGGGGTTCAGCGGTGCGCCGGCAGCGATACCGAGACCCGGCTCAGCTGCTGGGTCGACACCGAAGCGCAGCGGGTGTGGGGCGTGTCCACCCGGAGCTCCAACCGGTTGATCCCCGGGTGGAGCCGGAGGCGGATGATCCGCGGTGCGTGCATCGGGACCGAGAAGCGTCGACCCCGGAGCCGGACGCGGCCGACCGGCTTCACGTTCGGCCTGGGAAAGAACTCGATCCGGGTCCACACCTCGACCGGATGGCGGGAGGGGTTCACGACGAGCGCGGTCGCGTGCGCGCAGATGGGTTGGGCGTCGCCCCGATTGCGGATCGGGTCGACATCGCTGGCCAGGAACACCTGCGGCGCGTCGAGCAATCGGCGCGCCACCTGGTGCCGCTGCGCGGCGGTGGTACCGGCGAGCAGCATGGTGCGCGCGTGGAGGATGTCCCACGCGAGCTGGCCGTGATGGTCGTCGGCGATCGGTGGGCCCAGGAGTGCCGTGAGGTGATGGACCCGGTCGGGGGCCCGACGCTCGGGATATCCGTCGCGATTCAGCGTGATCGCGTCGAAGCCGAGCGCCGCGAGCCCGCGCACCAGCGACCGCGTCGACCGCTGCGCCGCGGGCCACTGCCACTCGCCGCTGCGACCACGGATCCCACCGGAGCTCCAGCGCAGCGTGCGAGAGTGCAGGTACCCGGTCTTGATGTTGTCGTGGGCCGACATCAACTCGATGGCACCGTGCTCGGGAAAATCGGTGACGGGGAGTTGGAACACCATCGCGTCGGCCGGGAGTCGTTGTTCGATGCGATTGACGAACCGCTGGTCCCGATGCCCGAGGCCGGCCCGCGCGGCCGGGTGGGGCATCAGCGCCGGTGACGCCTGGTCCAGGGTGCCGACGACGAGGACCACCGCGCACACGGTGATCCAGGTCGCCCGGCGCTTCCGCCTCGTCGGGCCGGAGGTGCGCGGTCGGAGCAGCCGAACGCGCAGTCGATCGAGCAACCGGCCGAAGACCACGATCCCGGCGAACGCCGCGACGATCGCGATCCGGGTCCAGGCCCGGACGCCGCTCAACCCGACCAGTTCGAGCGCCCGGCTGATGCCACCGCCGATCCCGACCACCAGGATCACGAGGACGAGGACGCCGATACGCGCCTCGAAGCTCCACCCGCGGCGGCTCCCGCGCCGGACCACGTGCCGCACCATGGTGACGAGGGCGACCACGAATCCGGTGCCCGCCGCCAGGCCGAGCATCGCGGTGCCCATGCCTTGCTGGCCCGGTGCGTAGAGGTGGTCGGCGAGCCAGGCGAACGGAGGGAACCGGTGTGCGGTGACCGGGCTCAGCAACTCGACGATCCGCAGTGGGTAGTCCTCGGAAATTCCGAGCCGGCGGTCGGGCACGCCGAGCAGGTTGGTGGCGTGCTGCGCGCGGTAGAGGAGCGTGGGCAGGTTCGCGATCGCCGACGCCGCGAGGCCGGTGACCGCGAAGACGGCCGCGGTCACGAGCCGGCCGAAACCGCGCCCGGCGAGCACGGCGATCAGCGCGCAGATGGTGATCAGCGTGAGGAGGAACGCGAGGTAGTAGATCCCGGTGACGGCGATGAGCACCGTCCCGAGCAGCATCCACCGCAGCCGCCACCAGCCCGCCCGATGGCGGAGTGCCGCCGGACTCGGGAGGTCCCCGTCGGGTCCGAGGACCCGTAAGCAGAGCAGCACGACGATCGGGATCCCCACGTAGAACGCGAGGTTCTCGTGCCCGGCGCCGTTGCGGAAGTGGTACGGCGCGAGCGAGAAGAGCGTCGCCCCCACGACCGCCGCCGACCACGAGACCCGCAGCTTGCGCAGGACCGGGAACGCGACCAGCGCGGTGAGCGGGAAGGTGAGGAGCCAGAAGAGATTGAACGTCAGCGGGACGTCCCCCGTGACGTCGACGATCCCCTTCTTGATCGTGTACGCCAGCAGGTCGCCGCCCATCGGCCACTCGGCCCAGTGCTGCGCGAACGGCGCGTTGAGCTTGGGGTTGGTCGAGAACCAACCGTGCTCGTGCACGTTCTTGATGAGCATCAGGTCGAGGGTGGCGTCTTCCTCGTCGTCACCCTGCACGTGCGCGTACTGGAACGGCACATGGAGTGGTTGGTCCCACAGATGCGTGAGCAGGCCGACCGCGATGCTCGACAGGAGCGCCGCCAGCAGGGCACCGGCAATCAGACTTCGGGTACGGGGCCTGCTGCCCGAGGCGGGTTCGATACGGGCAGGTTAGAGAAGGGGCGCGCCGCGACCGCGTCAGACCACTGCGTACCCTGGGAGCACACTCATGAAGCTGCGTCCGGCCCTCACCCTCCTCCTTGCGCTGGCCCTCCTGGGCTCCGGGTGTGGCACCAGCGCGGGCGCCCGACCGCCGCGAGGATCCGCCGCCGCAGACTGTCCGACCGAGCCCACGCCGTCCGAGGCGGCGGGCCCGGACGCGACTCGGGACGCGAGTGGGGTGATCGACACCACGATGGTGTTCGTCGACCGCGAACGCGCCACGCCCGGGATTCCCGGACGGCGGGCGATGGCGTGCCGGATTCTGCCGACCGAGATCCGCGTGCCGACCACGTCGAAGGCACCACGACCGCTGATCGTGGTCGCGCACGGACTCGACGGAGATCCGAGGTCGCTCGCGGCGCTGCTCGACGCGTGGGCCGATGCCGGATACGTGGTCGCAGCCCCGAAGTTCCCGACCACCAAGAAGGACGCCGACGGGAACTCGTTGCGATCCGAGTCGGCGGACCAGGCCCGCGACCTGAGCTTCGTGGTCGGTGCGTTGATCGATCGGAGTCGGGCCTCGTCCGGGCTGCTCGCCGGTCGGATCGATCCTCGCCGGGTCGGGGCCGCGGGCATGTCGCTCGGTGGTCTCGCCGTCTACGGACTCGTCTCGAACACGTGCTGTCGGGATCGGCGTATCGGCGCTGCGATCCTCATGGCCGCGGTGCGCCGTCAGTTCCCCGATGACGAGTACGAGCCGAACCGGGCGCCGGTGTTCCTCGTCCAGGGCGACGCCGACGTCGGCTACCACAACAGCGCGGACGCCTACCCGGAACTGAGTCCGCCGAAGTGGTTCGTCACCCTCCACGGTTCCACGCACGCGCCGCCCTTCGAGGTGCCACCGGGGCCCGAGGCGCCGGCGGTCTACGCGATGACCACGGCCTTCTGGGACCGCTACCTGAAGTCGGATCGGCACGCCGACGGACGGATCGAGGCCGTGGTCCGCAAGAGCCGCGGCCGCTTCACGTTGCAACGCGACTTCGGCCCCTAGGGCTCCACGACCGGCGCGCGGGCGCTACACAACCGGCGCGCGGGCGCCGTCCCAGAAGTCGAGGGTGCCGCGGACGGTCCGTTCGAAGGTCACGTCGTCGAGTTGGTTCCGCAGCGCGCCGAGCAGCTCGGCGTCGTCGCCCACCAGGCGGCGCAGCGGTGCGGTCGGATCGGACGCGACCTCGAACACCGCATCGGCCACGCGCTGCGGGTCGGCGGGCGGGGCGTCGGCTCCCATGGCGTCGAAGACGGTCTCCCACCGTTCGAACAGCGTGAGGTAGGAGTCGATCGGCGCATCGACCCGGCTGGTGGCGAACGCGGTGGTGGGGAAGCGACCGGGTTCGACGAGATGGGCGCGCACCCCGAACGGACCGAGTTCGTAGTGCATCGCCTCGGTCACCGCCTCGAGCGCATATTTGCTCGCGGCGTAGATGCCCTCGAAGGGTGGGGTGACGATGCCGGCCAACGACGACACGTTCACGATGACGCCCAACTGCTGCTCCCGCATGCCCGGCAGCACCGCGCGGATCATCCGCAGCGCGCCGAAGAAGTTGGTCTCGAAGAGATCCTTGGCCGCGGCGTCGGTCACGGTCTCGATCGCACCCCGTAGGCCGATACCCGCGTTGTTGACGAGTACGTCGATCCGGCCGTGGGCGGCGAGCGTGTGGGACACCGCGGCGTCGACCGACGCCTGATCGGTCACGTCGAGGGCGATGACCTCGCAGCCCGCGATGTCGGTGAGTGCAGAGTCGGCCCGCGCCGGATTGCGCATCGTCGCGACCACCGTGTCTCCGGCCGCGGCGAACCGCTTCGCGATGAGCAGACCGAACCCGCTGCTTCCTCCGGTGACGAGCACGATCATGGTGGGCTCCGCGGTCCAGGGATGAAGGCGCCGAATCTAGACACCCGGCGCTCGGACCGCTGATGGGCGGACGGGTCCGAGGTGGCGTGGTCACGGAGATGTCACCTGTTGTTGACCCGAGCGACGAAGACGCGAGACGTCACGGCAACGTCGGTCCCGCATGATGACCATGACGAAAGGAGTTCCGATGCCTCGATTCGCAAACCTCAGCTCGTTGTTGCGCCGGGTCGGTGGCCAGGGTGCGTTCGACAACGTCACCGCGGTCCTCGAAGCCCGGGCCCGGGCCCACGAACAGGTTGACTCGCTGGAGGCCCGCGTCCAGCAAGCCGCGTAGCCGACCGGCGCGTCAGCTCGCTTCGAGCTGGGCCCGCTCGGCCGCGAGCGCGCTCCGTGCTTCCTCGGACAGCGTCGGGAACTGCGGGTCGATGTCGATGAGTGCGGCGGCGACGGCCTCGGCGATCACGAGTCGGGCGAACCACTTCGCGTCGGCCGGGACCACGTACCAGGGCGCGGCCGGCGTGCTCGTGTTGCGGATCGTGTCCTCGTAGACGGCTTGGTACTCGTCCCAGGACTGACGCTCCTTCACGTCCAGGGGCGAGAACTTCCAGTTCTTCGCCGGCTCGTCGATGCGGGACAGCAATCGGCGGCGTTGCTCGTCCTTCGACATGTGCAGGAACACCTTGACGATCGGAAAGCCGCTCCCGACCAGCGCCCGCTCCCAGTCGTTGATCTCGCGGAAGCGCCGCTTCCAGATGTCCTTGGTGGCGCTCGGCGGCAGGTGCTGGGCGTCGAGGAACTCGGGATGGACGCGCACCGAGAGGACCTCCTCGTAGTGCGAGCGGTTGAAGATCCCGATCTCACCGCGACGTGGCAGGTCCCGGTTGATGCGCCAGAGGTAATGGTGGGCGAGTTCCTCGGTCGAGGGTGACTTGAACGACACCACCCGGACCCCTTGCGGGTTGAGGCCGGTCATCACGTGGCGGATCGCGCCGTCCTTCCCGGCGGCGTCGAGCGCCTGGAGGACGAGCAGCAAGCCGTAGGTCTGCTGTGCGGCGAGCCGGGTCTGCAGGTCGTTCAGTCGCTCGATGCCCCGTTGGAGACGGTCGGCGGCTGCCTTCTTGTCTCGCACCCCGTCGGTCGAGCCGGGGTTGCGATCGGCGAGCCGGAACGACTTGGGATCGTCGATCCGGAACTGGTCGAGGAACCGGTCGATCTGCTCCTCGTCGGACTGATCACTCGCCATGGTCGTTTCCTAGTGGTCGTCGGCACTTCCGATGCGAACGGTCGCGAGGAGGGTGTCGGCGGTTTCGGGGTCCGGCCTGAGTTCGAGGGTGCCCTCGAGCGCCCCGAGCCCCGATTCCAGTGCGGTGACGGTGGGCACCGGGTCGGTCCAGCCCTCGGCCGAGATCGTGACCACCGTGATGTCGTCGTCCCGGGCGACCGAGACGACGAGTTCGTCCGCCCGCTTGGCGAGGACCGCGCTCAGTTCCTGCACGACGCGCAGCACCGTCAACGCATCGCGGGCGTCGATACCACTGCCGAGTTCGACGGTCGCGAGCTCGGCGTGGGTGCCGACGTCCTCCCGCAACACCTCGAGCTCGACGCGGATGGCCTCGGTGAGGGTCGCGGTCAGGTCGATGCCGGGGCCGACGGCGAGGCCGAGCAGCGGGGTGCCGGCCATGCGGGCCTGCCGGTGGCGCTCGAGCGCCCAGAGGCCGAGCGCACGGGCGGCATCGGCGGGGTTGGTTCGTCCCACCTTGGCGGTGAGGTCGGCGTTGGTGCGGTGGGCCTCGGCCAGCTCGGCCCGCAGCGTGCGCATCCGGGTCTCGAGGTGTTCGACGTCCCGCCGGGTCTCCTGGTGGGCGGCCTGCTCGGTGGCGAGTTCGGCTGCCGCCGCGGCATGCGCCGAACGCGTGCGCGTCCACGCCACGGTGACGCCGACGAGCGCGACCGCGAGGCAGGCGAGGAGGATCCAACCGACAACAGACACGGCGCCGGTTTAGCCGATCCGATGCGGGGGAGTGCACCTCGGGCGGGGCGACGGCGTCATCCGGCCAGCTCGTCGAGCGCGGCGAGCAGGCGGTCGACGTCGGCGGTCGTCGTGTATGCCGACACCCCGGCCCGCACCGCACCGTGTTCGGCGAGACCGAGTGCGGCCATGGTCTCGACGGCGTAGTAGTTGCCGCTCCACACCGCCACGCGGCGCGAGGCGAGGTGGGCGGCGATCTCGTCAGGGTTGCGGTCCCGTACCGAGAAGCTCACGGTGGGCGTGCGATGCGCCAGGTCGGACGGGCCGTGGACGATCACCTGCTCACGGGCGTGGAGTCCGGCCAGCAGTGGTGCGAACACCTCGGCCTCGTCGGCTGCCACCCGGTCGATGCCGGCCTCGAGGAGGAAACACGCGGCTGCGTCGATGGCAGCCAGCGCCTCGAACGAGAGCGTGCCGGTCTCGAACCGCTCGGGGGCGCGATTCGCGGCCGGGCGCACCTTGTACGGCCTGACCGAGTCGCGCAGTTCCTCGGTGAGCCAGAGCACGCCGGCGTGCGGTCCGTACCATTTGTACGGCGAGGTGACGAAGGCGTCGCAGCCGATGGCCCGGACGTCGACGGGGCCGTGCGGCACGAGGTGCACGCCGTCGACGAACACCCGGGCGCCCTGCGTGTGCGCGGCGGCGACGACCGGCGCGAGATCGGGCATCGTGCCCAATGCGTTGGAGGCTCCGGTGATCGCGACCCATCGGGTACGGGGACCGATGAGTGCCGTGACCGCTTCGGGGTCGAGCCGGCCGGTCGCGATGTCGAACGGCGCGAGCCGCACCACCGCCGCGCGGTCGGCCGCCGCCAGGTTCCACGGGGTGACGTTGGCGTCGTGGTCGAGCCGGGTCCCGACGATCTCGTCCCCGGCGGCCCAGTCGCGGGCGAGCGCGCGGGTGAAGGCGAAGGTCAGCGTGGTCATGTTGGCGCCGAAGACGATCCCATCGGCGTCGCCGCCGATCAGGCGCGCGACCTCGGCGCGCGAGCGCTCCACCAACTCGGTGCTGGCGACCGACGCGGCGAACAGGCCGTGCCCGTTGGCGTTGTCCCCGGACCGCAGGAAGTCGTCGATGGCATCGATGGCGACGTCGACCATCTGGGTGCCCGCCGGGCCGTCGAACCGGGCCCAGTCGGGGCCGATGCCGGGGAATCGTTCGCGCATGATCCTGAGACTATGGGCCGGCGACCGACGGCCGGCGCGGGCGTCTTCGGCGGTGGCGACCGGTCAACCCTGGTGCTGGACGGTGACCCCGCCGCCGAGGGGCGCGACCGCGGCGGTGTCGATGCCGACCGGCTGCTTGTCGATCCCGAGGGTCGAACGGAGGAACGCGACGCTCAACTGGTTGATCGCCGGGAACGACTTCTCCGGGAGCGGATGGTCCGGCGTGCAACCGTCCGATCCGAGCTTCAGCAACTCCTCCGGAATCGGGAGTTTGAGGGCGCGGGCGATACCGGTGATCCCGCCCGAGTCACGGCCGATCAGGCAGATGTCGGAGAAGACGAGGTGGCCGGCATCCGCGATCTCCACCAGGTACTTGGGTGGGTTCATCGAGTGGTAGACGTCACGGCTCGCCGCCGGTTCGATGATGCCGTCCGTGGTGCCGAGCATGACCATCCCCGGCTGCTTCGGCGCGGCCGGCGCGGGTCCGGCCTGGCCGCCGAAGCCGACCGAGTAGGTGATGAACGACTTCACCAGCTGCGGGTTCTGCGACGCGAACGTGTACGCCGCGCCCGCACCGGCGGAGTGGCCGATGGCCGCGACCCGCTTCGGGTCGACGAGTCCGTGCAGGACGCCGGACTTCCCGGAGGCAGTCTCGGTGGCGGTCAGCGTCGCCTTGAGGACATCGGTGTCGGTTGACTTCGCCACGCCGGCGGCGGCCGTCCCGAGCAGCCCGTCGAGTGACCGCTCCACATGATCCGGCGCGGCCACCACGAATCCCCACGACGCGAGATGGGTGGTGATCGCCACCGACTGTTCGGGGTAGCCGGCGAACCCGTGGCTGAACAGCACGAACGGGAATGCGCCCTTGCCGGTGACCGGCGGCGCGCCCTCGTACGCGTTCACCCGGTACAGCACGCGGCTGGCCGCGGGCACCTGGGCCTGGAGCTCGGGCGTCAGGAAGCTCGTGATGTCGACGACCTGCTGCTGGTGCCCCTTGGTCCTACCGGGTGTTGCGGGGTACCACACCACGACGCGCCGGCCGTCGGCGAGATGCAACGTGGTGTAGCCCGTCGCGTACGGCCCTCGCTTCGCGTACGGCGCCGCCGTCTCGGTTGCCGAGGACGACGGCGTGGTCGTCGCCTTCGAGGTGCTCGACGAGCAGGCCGCGAGCGCGATCACGGTCACGACCGCGGCGACGAGCGCGCGCGACGTACGGGTGCGATGTTCGGTCATGTCGCGAAGTATGTCAGCCGGTCACCGGGACGGCGCCCGATGACGACGGTGCCGTGCCGACGGCGCCGTGACCGCGACCGTCGCGCGGAACGCCTACGTGCCGGGTTTCGGTGGTCGGACTTTCCCGGCCTGGTAGCGGGGGTCGGCGACGTCGGCGGCGAACGCGTCGCTCGCGGCCCGCGACGACTCGATCCGCCAGTCGGTTCCGTTCACGCTGTGGTCGAACCAGACGAACCCGATGATGTCGGGGTTGTCCCTGAGTCCCTGGAACACGCTGTTGATCCAGGCGGGCTTGTTGCCGCCCACCTCGGTCGCCCCGAGTTCGGTGATGACGATCGGCTTCACCGCCACCGAGCGCAACTCGTCGATCGTGCCGGCGTAGGTGTTCGCGAAGGTCGGGGCCTTCGGCTGACCCTTGTCGTCGACGTAGACCCGGCGGTAGTAGCCGACCATCCCCATCCAGTCGACGTAGTCGTCGCCCGGGTACAGCGGCGCGAGCCGCACACTCGGCCGGGCCGTGATCACATTGGGGCTCCAGATCCAGACCGCGTTGGTGGCGCCGAGCGCAGTGAACCGGTCGTGGACGTGACGCCAGGCGGCCACGTACTCGCCCGCGTGGTTGCCGTTGCGCTCCTCACTCCACGGGAACCAGTTGCCGTTCATCTCGTGGGCGAAGCGGATCGCGACGGGCAGGCCGAGATCGCGCACCTCGGTGGCGAACCGGTCGATGTAGGCGTCGTGGTCGCCGTTGATGATCGTCGACAGCGCGTACCCCGGCGCCGAGGTGTTGTCGCTGTCGGGTCCGAGCGGCTGGACCGTCGGCCGGGGTTCCCACGAGATCACCGGCAGCGCGGCGCGTCGCCACGTCTCGATCACCTGGTCGCGGGGGAACTCGCGGTCCCAGCCCTGGAAGAACTGGACCATGCTCGGCAGCTTCTGCGCCGCCGCGGAGAAGATCTGGAAGTCCTTCCAGTCGAAGGGGGCCTGGGGCGTCGAGACGCCGTAGTAGTCGTCGGTGGGCGCCAGGATCTGCTCGATGGTCGGTGTCTCGGGCAGGCCCTCCGGCTTCGGCGGGTCGGGCGGACGGGCCCCGGCCGGGGTGGACGGCGGTCGCTCCGGGTCGACGGGCAGGAGCGAGCAGGCGATGCCGTCGTCGTTCGCCGGGCCCGGGGGGCCGTCGAGTCCGTACGGATCGTCGAGGTTGGCGACGTACGCCGCCTGCGCGTCCTGCTGCCAGTGGAAGTCGCTGCAGTGGACGGCCGCGGCCGTCGGGATGGTCGTGGTGGTGGTGGGCGCCTGCGGCGCCGTGGTGGTGGTCGCAGTCGAGCGCTGCTTCGCCGACGACGTACGCGACGCGCCGAACGCGGTGCCGTGCCCGGAACCTTTGGCGGTCGGCGCGCTCGGGTGCGATGCGGTCAGGGTGACGTGGCCGCCGTCGAGGGCGTCGGTCCCGGCGCGAGCCTGGGGGCGCGCGTTACCTCGGGCGACCTTGGCCCGGGCGACCACGGGTGACAGCGTCGCGGTGTTGCCGTGGGCGGCCGCGGCGAGCGACTCGGCGTCGGGCGCGGCCGGCGATGTGTAGACGAACAGCCCGATCCCGGCGAGGACGGCGCCCATCATGCGGAGGTGGACGGTGCGGGTATCAGCCATGGTAGGCAACTCCGGCGAAGACGAGCATGGACGCGAGCAGGTACGGAACTGCACCCCACGGGTTCACCTGGCGTGTCTTGACCTCGTCGCCGCTGAACGCGTTGGCACGCGTTCCCCAGCCGTCGTTGCGCGCCATGCGCATGAACCCCCAGATGCGGATCGGCATCAACATGAACGTGTTGAGCAACGTGAACGCCGGAAGCAGCCAGAGGTCGCGTGGATGGTCCTCGAAGTGGCGGGCCTGGCGGATGTAGGCCGAGAGCCACGTCGCGAGCAGCGTGAGGCAGACGATGATCGCGGTACCGATCGCCGCGCCGTACCCGAAGGTGATGCCTTGGTAGAAGTTGACGTTCTGCCCGAGCAACATCCGCACGACCAGGCCCGTCACGGTGGCGAGCCAGAGGAAGGGCGTGAGGATGTCGGCCACGTAGAACACGGCGAGCATCGGCGTGTTGCGCACCATCCAGGGCAACATCCGCAGCGTGTTGTACTGACTCCCGCGTGACCAGCGCATCTGTTGCTTGGCCATCTTGCGCATGCCGACCGGCGCGTCGGTGTAGACGTGGCTGGTCGACTGGTACACGGATCGGTATCCCTGCTTCAGGCAGAGGTTGGTGAGTGTCCGGTCGTCGCTCACCTCGAGGAACACGCCGAGGAAGCGGGCGCCGAGGAACTCGGGCATCGCGTCCTCGAGCACCGTCCGGCGGAACGCGATGGTGCGACCGGGAAGACACCCCACCTGCCCGAGCACGCTCATGGCCGGCATCGAGTACTGCACCCGGATGTTCTCCAACCAGTCGGCCCAGCGGGTGAGCACGTTGCGGTCCGGATCGATGATGCGTTGGTTCGTGGTCGCGCCGCCGACGAGCGGGTCGGCGAAGGGCTTCATCAGCTCCCGCAGGGTGTCGCCGGTCCAGATGGTGTCGCTGTCCACCAGCACGACGATCTCGCCGGTACAGGCGTCCAGGCCTTCCCGGATCGCGTTGCGTTTGCCCGGGACCGGGGTCCAGATCCAATCCACGCCCGGGTACGCCTCGCAGACGCGTTCGAGCTTCTCGTTCTTCGGCCCGTTGATGACCACGATGACCTGGTGCGGGGTCTGCTCGGTGATGTGGTCGAGCACCTCGTGGAACAGCCCGACCGGCTCGTCCACCACGGGGACCACGATCGACGCCGTCGCACGGTGTTCGGCGGTCCAGGGTTGGTAGCGGCGGGAGAGGTGCACCTTGACCGCCCAGAGCGCCCACGTGACGGCCACGAGGATCGAGAAGACGTAGAGCCGACCTCCATGGAGGGTGTCGCGCAATTGCAAGAAGAAGATGAACAACGAGGTCCTCTGGGCGGTGATGACGGAGCACGGTCCTGGGGTATGAGTGGATTCGGCACTATGTCCGGAAATTCTTGAGCGGAAGTTTCGGAATTGCTGCACCCGGGGTTCCCACGGCCTGTGTGAAGATCTCTGGTCCCCATGTCGATGACTCGCGCGGTGCGATGCACCAGGTACTTCGGCGCGGTTGTCGCGCTCGTGACGGCCGCGGCCGTCCTCACGCCGCAGTTCGACGCGGCCGCAGTCACGGTTCGCCGCGCGCCCGTGGTCACGACGAGCAATACGCCGGTGGCGCGCATCGCCCAGCTGTCGGCGCTGGTCGGCTCACGGGATGCCGCCCGGTCGACCGAACTGGTCAACCGGCAGATCGCGATCCAACAGCTCGCCGACGCGCGCCAGGCCGAGAACGCGGCGCTGGCGCGGGCCGACATGCTCGGACGGGTCGCGGTCGCCGCCGAGGCGCGGTATCGGAACGCGCGTGCACAGGTGGCCTCTCTGGCCTCCGCGTATTACACGAACGCCGGGAACACCGGCACCCTCATGCGCATGCTCGAGTCACACTCGGCCGCGGAGTACGGGTACCGCAAGAAGATCGTCAGCGTGGTCGGGGAACGCCAGGCCAAGGTCGTCAAGCGGATGCTGCACGCGCGCAACCTGGCCGACGTCGCGGCCCGCGATGCGGGGAACGAGACGCAGCGGTTGCACGCGCGGGTGGGCGCACTGCAACGCGAGATCCCGGGGCACGACGCGCGGCTCGAGGAACTCCAGGCCGGACTGTCGCGCGCGCGGTTCTGGCTCGCGCGGTGGCAGTCGATCGCGGCCGGGGTCAACACGCCCATCATGAGCCGGTCGGTGCTGGGGCCCGACGAACTCGTCCAGTGGTTCGTCGCCACCCGGCGACGCGGCGCGCGGATCACGGTGCCGATGGCCCAGCTGACCCAGTACTTCATCGAGGAGGGGCAGGCCGCGCAGGTCCGTGGCGACATCGCGTTCGCGCAGTCGATCCTGGAGACCGCGAGCTTCTACTTCCCGGCGGGAGGGCAGTTGACGCCACTCGACAACAACTTCGCGGGGATGGACGCGTGCGACAGCTGCCCTACCGGGACCGCGTTCCCTGATGCGCAGACCGGCGTCCGGGCCCAGATGCAGCAGCTCCGCGTGTACGCCGACGCGACGCTGCGGAATGCGGATCTCAACCCGCCGGCTGTCAATCCGAAGCTCGACAAGCATTCGTTGAAGGGCAAGGTCACCACCTGGAACGGCCTCACGCACACGTGGGCGACGGCCGACGCGTACGGCGACCGGATCCTCGAGATCTACGAGCAGATCCTCGGCTGGCTCACCGACCGCGCCGACGTCTGACGCAGTCTCGGACCCAGCCTCTGACGGTCGCGTTCGGTCCCCGACGGCCCCGATCCGACCGCTCGCGTTCGGACTACCGTCGACCGTATGACGCTCGACTTCCAACTGTTCGATGCCGACAACCACTATTACGAGGCGACCGACGCGTTCACCCGCCACGTCCCATCGGCGATGGCCAAACGCACCATGCAGTGGGTCGAACTGAACGGCAAGCAGCGGCTGATGGTGGCCGGACGGCTCAACCGGTTCATCCCGAACCCGTCGTTCGACCCGGTCGCCAAGCCGGGTTCGTTGGACGAGTACTTCCGGGGGCAGCGCGCGGGCGACGACATCCGATCGGCGTTCGGTGAACTCGACCCGATCAGCCCCGCGTACCGCGAGCCGAAGGCGCGGCTGGCGCGTATGGACGAGCAAGGAATGGAGGGCTGTCTGCTGTTCCCGACGCTGGGCGTCGGCATGGAGCAGGCCCTCGTGCACGACCCGGAGGCTGCCCACGTCGCGTTCCATGCGTTCAACGAGTGGCTGCTCGACGACTGGAGCTTCGACTACCAGCAGCGGATCTACGCCGCGCCGTACCTCACGTTGCTCGATCCGGTCCGGGCCGAGGCCGAGGTCGAGTGGGTGATCGAGCACGGAGCTCGGGTGATCGTGATGCGCGCCGGTCCGGTGATGGCACCGTCGGGATCGCGGTCACCGGGCGACCCGGTCTACGACCGCGTGTGGGCCCGCCTCGCCGAGGAGAACGTCCTCGTCGCGTACCACTCCGGGGAGAGCGGCTACCACCGTTACGGCGTCGAGTGGGGCGAGAGTTCCGAGATGGAGGCGTTCCGCCACAACCCGTTCACCACGATCACGTCGGCCGACCGCCCGATCTACGACACCGTCGCCGCGCTGATCTGTCACGGGGTGTTCGCACGACACCGCCGGGTCCGCGTGGCCACCATCGAGTCGGGCAGCGAATGGGTCCCGACCCTTGTCCGCAAGATGAAGAAGTCGTACGCCCAGGCGCCGACCGCGTTCGTCGGCGGCGACCCGGTGCAGCAACTCCGGGACCACGTGTGGGTGTCGCCGTACTACGAGGACGACCTCCACGCGCTCCGGGACTGCATCGGTGCCGAGCGCATCGTCTTCGGGTCCGACTATCCGCACGCCGAAGGGTTGGCGGATCCCGCGTCGTTCGTGCACGACCTCGACGGCTTCGACGCCGCGGAGATCCGGCGGATCATGCGGGAGAACGCGCGCCAACTGGTGCACGCGCCGGCGTAGGCCCGGCCCGGTCACTGGTGGCATCGTCTCCGGCGTCCCGCTCCGCGTCCATCCCTACCGCGATCACGATCAGCACGGGGAGCAACGTCGCCGACATCATCGCGGTGACCTGGACGCCGGAGTCGTTGAGCACGGTCGCAAGTGTCACCAGGACGGCGAAGCAGACGAGCCCCGGGCGCAGGGTCGGGAACCGGCGGAAGCCGCGGGCGAACAGATCGCTGCGCCGCCACGCCAGCAGCAGCGCGATCACCACGCTGAGGACCAGGAACAGCAGTGCGGTGTTCGAGAAGGTGTGGAACATCAACCCGGCCTTGCGACCGACGACCGTGAAGAAACTGCCGAAGCCGTCCGACCCGATCTTCTCGAAGAGGCGGCCGACGTGGGTGCGTTCGTCGGCCGGCCGGGCGAGATCGGCAAACCCCGCGACGAGGCCCGCGCCCACCAGCACGCCCACCAGGATGAGCATCGTCCGCAGGCGGACGCGTCGACCCGATTGCAGCAACCACCAGAGCGCGATCGTGGGCCCGAGACTCAGCGCGCCACCGAAGTCCTGACCGAACATCGGCGCGCCCACCACCACGAACGTCACGATGAGGACGCCGTACCCGATCGCCGGGCCGCGTCGTGGGGCGCGGTCGGGCAGGAGCACCGCGAACAACAGGGCCGACGCGCAGAGTTGTGCCGACGCGTTGTTCCCGATCCCGGCGAGGCGGATCCCGACCGTCGGCGAATACCCGAACACCGTGTTCAGCTGGAGGTGCGCGCCGGTCAGGAGGTCGACGGTGTGCAGCACCACGATCATGCCGAGCGCGATGAGGGTCGGGTCGACGAGTCGGGCCCGTCCGAAGCCGATCGCGATCGCGGCGAACGCGAGCGCGATCACCACGACCAGCACGAAATACGTGGCGGTACCCCACTCGTACGCGGGGAACGCGCCCATGACGAAGGTGGCGGTGACGTAGCCGAGGAAGGCGAGCGACCCCCAGCGCAGCAGGATCCGGAACCACGCCCGGCGGTAGTAGCCGAAGCCGAAGATGGAGAAGACCACCAGCACGATCGTGACCGTCACCAGCGTCGCGGTGGTCTTGCCGATCGTCGCGTCGCGGAACTGGGAACCGCGGTCGAGGCGGATGAGGGTGTCGAGGCGATCCTGATACGGCGAGGCAGCGGTACTCACCCGGGCCTCGCGACCTTCCATGGAACTGGGTCGGTCGACCCCGAGCAGATGCAGGATGGTCGGCGCGACATCGACGATCTGCACGAAGCCGGCGCGCCGGGTGGTCGACGACTCCATGAGTCCCGGCGTGATCCCCGGTGAGTGGACTGCAGCCACCGTGAGCGTGCGGGCACGCGCCGAGTGGTAGGGGGCGACAACGACCACCGCGTCTCGGCGGAGGTCCACGTGTTCGAGCAACCGGCCGACCAGTTCGTCGGTCGCGTGCATCGCGGCCGTGTGTTGGCTCGCGCGCAGCTTCGGGAACGCGTAACCGCGGTATCCGTCGGCGCGTGCGAGATCGGATGCCTCGACCAGCACCACCTGGCGCCGCGTCGTGAAGTCGGACGGGAAGTGCGACAGCACGGCGGGGATGTCGAGGCGGCGACCGAACGGTGCAGTCGCGTCGTCGGTCAGGATGCCGCTGACGGTGCCGGGGACCCGCCCGTTCGCATCCATCAGACCCAGGGCCGCCTCGCGGTGATCGACCGGTTGGTCGACCGACGGATCCACCGACAGCTCGTCGGCATTCGCGATGACGTAGCGGCCGACGTGCGCGGCTTCGAGCGACCGACCCAACTGACCCAGCACCGAGTCGAACGGCAGGCCGGCGTTCTTCGACCGCAGGGACGGCCAGCCCAGTGCGCCGATCCCCGATCCGATGGTGCGTCCCGTCCGGCGCCGGAACACCTGGCCCGCGGTCGACGACTCGATGCGTTCGCCCCGCTCCAGGTTGAGCGACGCGGTCGTCGAACTGCCGACCGAACGCGTTCCCGCGCCGAGTGCGAGGTAGCCGGTCCCGGCGTCGGTGCGGGCCAGCACCGACCGGGTCGCCAGGTCGGCCAGTGCGCTCTGGCGGAACAGCCGGGTGAGATTGGGGGTGACGCTGTCACGGATGTCGCCCCAGTTGGTCGCCGGGAGGGTGATGATCAGCACGCTGCGAGCGCGGATGGGTGTGGCCGCCGGCCGGGGCGCGATCGCTGCACCGGCCGGTGCGGCGACCGCGAGGAGCAGGCCGATCGCCGCGAACATCGTGAGCGCGACCGTGCGCACGCGGGAGAACATGAAGCGTGGATCATGCCATCCGGATGGTCCCGAAATTGGGAGGTTCCTGAGGGTGATCCCGGGCGATGACCGATTTCGCGCCAGAATGGCGACCTTCATCCGCAAGGGGCCCCGTGACTTTCGCCGTCGCATCTTCTCCAACTGTCGAACCGGTCGCGACCCGACCGACCGTGCGCCGGTGGCCGCTGGTCGTCATCGTGCTGCTGCTCACGGTCGGGCTCCGGCTCCCCGCCTTCTTCGTCGACGTCTTCAACTCGGACGAGACCTTCCTCGCCACCCAGGCTCAGGTCATCCGCGATGGGGGATCCCTGTACGAGGACGCCGCCGATCGCAAGCCACCACTGGTTCCGTATCTGTACGCGGCCACGTTCGCGGTGGTCGGCAGCACGGCGCTGTGGTCAGTACGGGTCGTCGCGATGCTCGCGGTCGCCCTGACCGCGCTGTTGCTCGCGGCGGAGGCCCGGCGCCGCTGGGGCGAACGCGCCGGATGGATCGCCGCGTTGCTGTTCGTCGCCGCGTCGGTCGCCTTCGCGCCGCAAGACGGTCAGGCGGCGAACTTCGAGGTCTTCATGATGCCGGCGATGACCGCGGCAGTGTTGTTGGCGGCTCGTGATCGGCCGCGCGCCGCCGGACTCGCGGTGGCGTTCGCGACCCTGGCCAAACAAACGGGTGCCGCGACGCTCATCCCGGTCGTGTACCTCCTCTGGCGCCACCGGGGACGACGCGGCCTGCGCCTCGGTCTTGCGGCGTTCGCCATCCCGCTCCTCGTCGCGGCGCTCCTCGTCGGTCCCGGCGATCTCGTGTTCTGGGCGGTCGCCGGCAACGGGTCGTACTTCGGTCTGGGCAGTGCGACCGGTTATGTGCTCGGACTGTTCGCGGTGATGACGTTCGCGTTCATCGCCTGCAACCTGCCGATCCTCTGGTCGGTGCCGGTCGCGTGGCGTCAGCGCGAGCGTGGCGTCGACACCGACCTCTGGTTGTGGTTGCTGTCCGCGGCGTTGTCCGTGGCGGTCGGCCTGCGGTTCTTCGGTCACTACTACCTGCAGTTGTTGCCTCCGTTATGCCTGATCAGCGCGGGCGCGCTGGTACGAATGCGCCGTCAGTTCGCGACCGCGACCATCGCCGTCGCCCTCGCCGCCGGGACCGGATTCACCGCCGTCGGATTCGCACTGCGCCCGTGGGGCGACGAACCGAAGTACCAGGGTGTGAGCGCGTACCTGAAGGCCCGGGTCCACGTCTCGGACTACGTCTTCGTGTGGGGTCACCTCCCCGAGATCTACTGGGCATCGGGCGGGCGGCCCGCCACGCGGTTCCTGTCGAGTGGGTTCGTCAACGGCGACTGGGGCGGCCGCCCGCAGGCGAACCTCACCGCCGATGTCCCGACGCCGGGCGCGCGCCTCATGATGATGAGTGACCTCCGGGCGCGGCCACCGCGCTTCATCCTCGACACCACGCCGGCCGCGATTCGCGGGTCGCAGTACCACCCCATGAGCTCGCTGCCGGACCTGAAGCGGTTCGTGGTGCGCGGCTACGGCTACATACGGACCATCGACGGCATCGCGATCTACGAACGCCGCGGGTCCGAGCGCGTCGCCGCCGCGGCGATCCCGGCGCGGTTCGCGCACGCCGGCTAGTACCGCATGAGCACTCGCTGGGGTTCGGGCGACCGTCCGAGCGGCGCCGATTACGACGCGCGCTGGCACGCGCTGGCCGCGGCCGGTGCGGATCCGCACGGCGAGGCGAACTTCGTCGCGGGGCTCGGTCCCGCGTCGGTGCTCGATGCCGGCTGCGGTACCGGACGGGTCGCGATCGAGCTGGACCGGCGTGGCATCGAGGCGTGGGGCGTGGACCTCGACGTCGGGTTCATCGAGCGGGCCCGGGAGAAGGCGCCGAGCCTGGAGTGGCACCACGGCGATCTCGCCACCGTCGATCTGGGGCGACGGTTCGACGTCGTGGTCGCGGCGGGCAACGTGATGATCTTCCTCACGCCGGGGACCGAGGGCGCGGTACTCGCCAATCTCGTACGCCACCTCGAACCGGGTGGTCGCGTGGTCACGGGATTCCAGGTGCTCCCGGGGCGCCTCTCGCTCGCCGACTTCGACCGGCTTGCCGGCACGGCCGGTCTCGCGGTCGCGGACCGGTTCGCCACCTGGTCGGCCGATCCGTTCACGGGTGGCGATTACGCCGTATCCGTGCTGGTCAGGACCCCTTTGCCATAGTGTCGGGACCCACGGTCCGTGGGAAGAATGCGCACCGGATACCACGATGCGTGCTCAACTCTCTGCACCGTTCCGTCGATGAAAGTTGCCATGCGGCCCGTCAGCCATCTGTTTCGTGTGTTCACCGCGTGTGCGCTCGTCGCGACCGCGCTCGTCGCGGTGAACTCCGTGGGTTCGGCGCCGGCTCCCGCGGGCGCGGCCGACGCCACCGGCGGTGTGCCCGTGATGGGCCCGAACGTGCTGTCCGCCGCGCAGCTCGCCAACTGGTACCGCGCCACCAAACGCACACCCGCGATACCGGTCTCGATCGACACGTTCGCGCAGTACTACATCGACGAGGGCCGAGCCGAAGGCGTCCGCGGCGATCTCGCGTTCGCGCAGTCGATGGTCGAGACGGGCTATCTCGGTTTCGTCGGCAGCATCGTGAAGCCCGAGAATTACAACTACGCCGGTATGGGTGCCTGCGACTCGTGCAACTCGGGTCGGCAGTTCCCGAGCGCGCAGGTCGGCGTGCGGGCGCAGATCCAGCACCTCAAGAACTTCGCCGACCCCACCTCGCGGGCCGCCACGCTGGCGCACCCGCCCGTCGTCGAGTGGTACGGGATGCGGTCGACCGGCGCGCTCGATCCGGTGCTCGCGGTCTTCAACTACGACCACTTCTTCGCGAAGGGCACTGCCCCCACCTGGAACCAGATGGGGGGGCCCGGCAAGTGGGCGAGTGCGCCTACGTACGCAACCGTGATCCTGCAGGTGTACAACCGGATGCTCACCTTCAACGGTCTGCCCGGGAGCTGTCCCGCCGACCGAATCGCTTTCGGATACGGCGAGGCCCGCGAGTGTCCGCTGCCGATCCGACAGGCCGGACGCGCCGTGAGCGCCGGCACCGGCGGGTACTACGTGCTGAACGGCAACGGCGCGGTGAACGCCGTGGGGGCGCCCTTCTACGGCTACACGCCGTTCGCGTGGGACATCGCGCGCGACATCCAGACCACCCCTGACGGGCACGGCTACGTGATCCTCGACGGCTACGGCGGCGTCCACCTCTTCGGCTCGGCCGCCACCGGGCCGCTGTCGCACCTGAGCTCGCCCTACTTCGGATTCGACATCGCCCGCAGCCTCGCTCTCACCGCCGACGGCGCCGGGTACTACGTCCTCGACGGCTTCGGTGGCGTCCATACCGTGGGCACCGCGCGCAAGCCGGCCGGGAACTATCCGTACTGGCTGGGTTGGGACGTCGCCCGATCCATCGCCGTGACGCTCGACGGCAGCGGTCTCGTCATCCTCGACGGTTACGGCGGGCTCTGGCGGATGGGCACCGTGCAGAAACTCGGCACTGCGTACTTCGGCTTCGACATCGGCCGCGACGTCGTCGTGACTCCGAGCGGCGACGGCTACGCGGTCCTCGACGGTTTCGGCGCGGTCCACCGCTTCGGGGCCACCCCCGCGGCCGCCAACATCGGCTACGCGACCTATGACCGTTGGCGCAGCCTCACCATCCGCAACGGTCACTACACCGTCGTCCGCAACGACGGCTACAGCGTTCCCTGATTTCGGACGGGCCGACTAGACGTTTCCGAGTTCTGCAGAGACGGTGGTGTCGTCGCCGTGGCCGGTGTGGACCACCGTTTCGGGGGGCAGGGTGAAGAGGCGGGCACGGATCGACGCGACGATGGTGTCGTAGTCGGAGAACGAGCGCCCGGTCGCGCCGGGGCCGCCGTTGAAGAGGGTGTCGCCCGAGAACACGCGCGCGTGGGCCTGGTCGTAGAGGCTCACGCCACCCGGTGAGTGCCCCGGAGTGTGGAGGGCCACGAGTTCGACCCCACCGGCGGAGAACCGGTCGCCGTCCGTGATCAGCACGTCGGGCTCACGGTCCGGGTTCACGACGTTCCACAGCATCCGATCGGCCGGGTGGATCGCGATCGGCGCCCCGGTGGCGTCGGCGAGTTCGGCGGCCACGTTGATGTGGTCGTTGTGGCCGTGGGTGCAGACAATGGCCCGCACCTTCCGGCCGGCGATGCCGGCGAGGATCGGCGCGGCGTCGTGAGCGGCGTCGATCACCAGACACTCGTCGTCGTCACCGACGATCCAGATGTTGTTGTCGACGTCGAAGTCCTCACCGTCGATGGAGAACGTGCCGTGGGTGACCACGTGGTCGAGTCGGGCGCCGGAAGGCTCGTGCATCGCATCGGTCGCCATCCCGCCGAGCGTAGGACACGCACGCCCTAGGCTCCCGGCCCGTGGCAGGCCCGGACGACCGCATCGACACCGCGACGGTGCTCTTCACCGACCTCGTGGGTTCGACCGCGTTGCGGTCCCGCATCGGTGAGGAGGCTGCGGACGTGTTGCGCGTCAAACACGACGGTCTGATCAGCGATGCGATCGTGACCAACCGCGGCACGGTCGTGAAACACACCGGTGACGGTGCCATGGCCACGTTCTCCGCCGCGGTGGATGCCGTGGCCGCGGCGGTCGCGATCCAGCAGGCGGTCGACGGTCACAACCGGCGCGGCGCCGACGAGCGGATGGAGGTCCGGGTCGGCATCAGCGTCGGCGACGTGACCTTCACGGGCGACGACTGTTTCGGTTTGCCGGTGATCGAGGCGCAGCGACTCGAAGCCGCGGCCGAGGGTGGCCAGATCCTGTGCGCCGAGATCGTCCGGCACCTCGCGCGCGGGCGCGGTGGCCACGAGTTCGCGGTCGTCGGGGAGCTCGCGCTCAAGGGCATCGCCGAGCCGGTGCCCGCCGTCGCCGTGCATTGGGAACCGGTGGTGCAGGTCGCGATGCCGCGCGAGACGCCCCTACCCCCGGTGTTGGCGTCGCCCGCCGCGTTCGACCTTGCCGGCCGCCAGGGCCAACTCGACCAGATGGTCGACGCCTGGAAGGAGAGCGCCGAGGCGCACCGCCAGGTGGTGCTGATCTCGGGCGAACCGGGCATCGGCAAGACACGGCTCGCCACCGAGGCTGCACTCGTCGCTCGCCATCAGGGCGGCCTCGTGCTCGGCGGCCGGTGCGACGAGGAGCTCACGCTCCCGTACCAGCCCTTCGCCGAGGCGTTGCGGTTCCAGTCGGAGCTCGACGACGTCCCCGCAGCCTGGCTCGGTTCGTTGGCGAGTGAGTTGACCCGGCTCGTGCCCGAGCTTCCGGACCGGGTCCCGGGACTCGCGTCACCACTCCGCGACGACCCGGAGTCCGAGCGGGCCCGGTTGTTCGAGGCCGTGACCGCTTGGCTGCGCACCACGGCCGCGTCGGTGCCGGTCTTCCTCGTGCTCGATGATCTGCAGTGGGCCGACCGCCCGACGCTCCAACTCCTGCGCCATCTGATTCGCGAGACACCGCACGACTCCGTGTTCATCGTCGGCACCTACCGCTCCACCGATCTCGACCGCGCCCATCCGCTCGCGGCGACCCTGGCCGATCTCCGGCGCGACGGTTCGGTGACCCGCCTGGCGCTCGACGGCCTGACCGCGGACGGCGTGGCGGAGTTGTTCGAGCGCTCGGCCGGCCACGATCTCGACGGTCCTGGCGTCGCGCTCGCCCACGCGGTGTTTTCCGAGACCGCGGGGAACCCATTCTTCGTGGGGGAGATCGTCCGCCACCTGGTGGAGAGCGGCGCCCTGGTGCTGCGCGACGGTCGGTGGACGAGCGATCTGAGCCTCGACGAGGTGGGACTGCCCGAAGGCGTGCGGGAAGTGGTGGGCCGCCGCATCTCCCGGCTCGACGACGAGACGCAGAAGCTGCTTTCGGTCGCAGCCGTGATCGGCCAGGAGTTCGTCCTGCCCGTACTCGCGGCGGTGGCCGGACTCGACGAGGACGGTGCCATCGATCTCCTCGACGCCGCGCAGTCGACCGGACTGGTCAACGAAGTGGGGCTCGACCGCTACCGCTTCAGTCACGCGCTCGTGCGCGCCACCCTGTTGGAAGAACTCACCACCACCCGACGGGTGCGTACCCACCGCAAGATCGCCGATGCCATCGAAGCCGCGAACGCGGGTGACCTCGATCCCGTCGTCGCCGAACTCGCGCACCACTACGGCGAGGCGGCCGCGGCCGATCCCACGAAGGCCATCGAGTACGCGCGGCGCGCGGGTGAGCAGGCGTACGCGAAGTCGGCCGCCGAGGACGCGGTGCGCTGGTACACGTTGGCACTCGAGCACCTGGACGCCGACGACGACGACATGGCGCTGCGGGTGGAGCTGGTGACCGAGCTCGGCCGGGCCGAGTTCCTGGCCGGAATCGGCGACGCACCCGAACGCCTCCGCGAGGGAGCCCGATTGGCCAAGGCTGCCGGACTCGATACCGCGCTGGCCAAGGTGCTGCTGGTCCACACCCGGACGTCGTTCAACCAGGAGCAGGCGGCCGACCCCGAGAAGATCGAGCACCTCGAAGACCTGCTCACCCGGGTCGATGACGATCCGGGACTCCGCGCCCGGCTGCTGGCATCGCTGGCGATCGAACTCATCTTCGTGCGGGAGACCGACCGCCGCGCCACGCTCCTCGCGGAGGCGCGATCGCTGGCCGAGGAGTCGGGTGACGCGCTCGCCCTCATCGACGTCTCCGCCGGTATCTTCAACGCCCGGCCCCGACACGACTGGACGATGGGCGAGTTCCGCGACGACCGGGCATTCATGGTGCGCGCGCTCGAGGCCGCGCGTTCCGTCGACGACACGACGGTGGTCGCGTCGACCGAACTCCAGGCCGCATTTACCGCTCTGGTCGCCGGCGACGGAGCAGAGTTCCGGGCGCACGCCGCGACCCTGGGTGCACTCGCCAGCGATACGCAGAGCTTCGTCGCGCGCCGTATGCACCTCTTTCTGGCGCCCATGCTCGCCGCGATCGACGGACGCCTGGTCGAGTCCGAAGCGCTGTCTCGGGAACAGTTCGAGGTGTGGACCCGATCCGGCATGCCGGAGGCGATCACCTACAGAGCGACCACCGCGTTGGCGCTGCGCCGCGAGCAGGGCCGCCTCGCCGAGATCGTGGACGCGTGGGATGAGTTCCATGCGGCGAACCCCGACGAGGCCGCCGCCGCCGCGACGGTGGCATTCGCGCTCACCGAGCAGGGTGATCTCGACGGTGCTGCGCTGCGCCTCGAGGCCGGGGCGGCGGGCGACTTCCGCGACATCCCGCCCGATGCCGGCTGGCCCCTCGCAGTCGCGATGTGGTGCGAGGCGGCTGCCGCAGTGGGAGATCCGAGGTGCGCGGCGCTGCTCCATGCCGTGACGGAATCGGCAGACGGCATTATCGCCGGCACCGGCGGCATCATCGCGGGCCCGATGGCGCGTCTGCTCGCACTGCTCGAGGTCGTGCTCGGCCGAGTCGACGACGCCGACGCCCACTTTGCCGGGGCGATCGAACAGAGTCGGACACTCGACAGCCCGGTCTGGGTGGCGCGCTGCTGTCTCGACTGGGCGGATGCGCTCGCCACCCGCGGCGAACTCGAGCTGGCACGGACCCTGGCCGACGACGCCGACACCGCGATCGGCACGCTCGCGTTGCCGCGGCTCCAGGCCCGGTCGAGGGAACTCCGAGCGCGCCTGGCCTGACCCGCGCCGAGAGCAGTGAACGGCGGTGCAACCATCGCGTCGTGGGGTGATCCGTCCTAGGTTTGGCCTGTGCTCGAACAGATCGCGAGGAACAAGCGACGGAGTGCGATCGCCGTCGCGGGGTTCGTCGTCGTGTGGGCGGCGGTCGGAGCCATCGTGGGCGCATTGTTCGCCGGTAATGCGAGTTCGTCCGGGGGCGGGATCGTGGCCGGACTGGTCGTGGCAGCGCTGGTGGCCCTCGTCGGCGCGGCGTTCGTCTACTCGAGCGGCGCGCGGCTGGTACTCGCGGTCGCGGGGGCCCATCCGGCCGACGGCGAGCGGTTCGTCCAGTTTCACCACGTCGTGGAGGCGATGGCGATCAGTGCCGGGCTACCCAAACCGGCGGTGTACGTGGTGGACGACCCGTCACCGAACGCTTTCGCGACCGGTGTCAGTCCGGATCGCGCCGCGATCACCGCAACCACCGGGCTGCTGCAGATCCTGAACCGGGAAGAACTCGAGGGCGTCGTCAGCCACGAGATGAGCCACATCAAGAACTACGACGTGCGGCTCATTCTGATCATGACGACGCTCATCGGATTCGCGGCGGTGATCGCGAGTGTGCTGTGGCGGAGCGTGTTCGTCGTGCGGCTCCGGGGCCGGAACGGCGCGCCGATTCTGCTCATGATGCTCGTGACCGCCGCCCTGCTCACGCTCGTTGCGGTCATCGTCGGTCCGTTGATCCGGTTCGCGCTGTCGCGCTCGCGTGAAGAACTTGCGGACATGAGCGGTGTCGAGTTGACGCGGAACCCGAGCGGACTGCTTCACGCCCTCCAGAAGTTGGAGGCGAACGACCAGCCGTTCGTGAGCTTCAACCACGCGACGGCCGCGATGTGCATCGACGACCCGTTGCAGCACCACGACGCGTGGTTCCACCACCTCTTCGACACCCACCCGCCCATCGGGGACCGGATCGCAATCTTGCAGCGGGTCGCCGCCACGACCCCCGGTTCGTAGCCGGCGCAATCGAGCCCTTCGTCAGCGGGCACCGGGCGCGCAGGATGGCGCGACGGGTGTCGAGCGGGCCGCCCGATTGACGGTGATCCACACGCCAAAACCGCACACCGCCGGCACGCCCTGAGCGACGACCCGCCAGAGCAGCACCGCCGCGAGCCCGGTCGCGTAGGGCACGCCGAAGTGGTGGAGGAGCGCGGGGATCGCCACTTCCGTGAGGCCGTAGCCGTTCGGAATGAAGGGAACCCAGGCGACGGCCGTCGCCGCCACGTAGGCAAGGACTGCGACCTCGAAGCTCACGTCGGCCCGGACTGCGATCAGCATGCACCAGAACACGAACGCGTCGGCGACGAGGCTCGCCCCCGTCAGGGTGATTGCGGCGAACCGGTTGCGACGGTTCCCGAGCGCGTCTTCGATCGCTTCGTGCAGCACGCCGCCGTCGGCTTCCAGCTCCGCGTGCGTCTTGTGGCGCTGTTTCGGGAGCAGGCGGGACACTGCGGTGAGCCGCCGGACGAAGCCGGGTCGGCGCACGACCCAGAACGCCGCAGCACATGACGCGAAGAGGACGACGGAGCTGATCCCGATCCCGACCGGATCGCGGTGGCGGAGTTCTCCAGAACTCGCGACGATGATCCGGTCGGCACCGAACACGGCGATCAGGGTCCAGAACTGCAACCACTGCGACGCCGCGAGCATCAGCCATGCCGATCGGCTGGCCATTCCTCGTCGGTGGAGTTCGTTGGTCGAGAGGACGAAGCCCTCGGCCGGTGCCGCGGGGAGTTGGGCTCCGAGCCCGAACGCAAGGAACGCGACGCCGACAGCCAGCCGGGTATTCGGGACCTGCCCTTCGCCTCGGAGCCGCCTCAGCTGCACCCCGAGCAATACGAAGCGCAGTCCGACGGCACCCAACCCGGGAGCGAGCCACCAGGCATCGAGGTGCCGGATCTGATCGATGGCATCGGAGACTCCGCCGACCACGACCGTCCCTGCGTAGAGCAGTCCCAACCCGAGGCCGATGTAGAGGACGGTGATGAGCAACCGGCGGTGAGGGGTCTCGGCCGGAATCACCGGGGAAGGCTCAACCGTCGGTTGAGCGGGGATCGTCACGCCGTGGAGTCTCCCATCCGGGTTCCACGCCGACCCGTCAGTGCGTCCGAACCCCGTCGAACCGGCACGCTGTCAGTCGTCACCCGCTGCCGGTCACAGCACCACCACCGAGCGGAGAACCTCGCCTCGCTCCATCTTGTGGAAGGCGTCCTCCACTGCGTCGAGGGCGATCGTCTCGCTCACGAACTTGTCGAGGGGCAGCCGACCCTGGAGGTGGAGGTCGATGAGCATCGGGAAGTCGCGGCTCGGCAGGCAGTCGCCGTACCAGCTCGGTTTGAGCGCACCGCCACGGCCGAAGAACTCGATCATCGGGAGTTCGATCGTCATCAACGGGTCGGGGACCCCCACCTGCACCACGGTGCCCGCGAGATCGCGTGCGTAGAACGCCTGTTGGAACACCTCGGGCCGGCCGACGGCTTCGATGCACACGTCGGCACCGTTGCCGTCGGTGAGCGCACGGATCGCCTCGACCGCGTCCTCCTTGCTCGCGTCGACCGTGTGGGTGGCGCCGAACCCGCGGGCCCATTCCAGCTTCTGTGCGTCCAGATCGACCGCGATCACCATCGCCGCACCGGCGAGCCGGGCACCGACGATGGCCGCGTCGCCCACGCCACCGCAGCCGAACACCGCGACCGAATCGCCGCGACCGACCTCACCGGTGAACATCGCGGCACCGAGGCCCGCCATCACGCCACAGCCGAGCAGCCCGGCCGCCGCCGGACTCGCCGCCGGATCCACCTTGGTGGCCTGACCGGCCGCGACCAACGTCTTCTCGGCGAACGCACCGATGCCGAGCGCGGGTGTGAGTTCGGTGCCGTCGGCCAGCGTCATCTTCCGGGTGGCGTTGTGGGTGTTGAAACACCGCCACGGTCGACCGCGGCGGCACGACCGGCACTCGCCGCAGACCGCCCGCCAGTTGAGGACCACGAAGTCGCCGGGGGCCACGCTTGTGACGTCGGGTCCCACGGCCTCCACGATCCCGGCTGCCTCGTGACCGAGGAGGAACGGGAAGTCGTCGTTGATCGCGCCCTCGCGGTAGTGCAGGTCGGTGTGGCAGACCCCGCACGCCTGCACCTGGATCAGGGCCTCGCCCACACCCGGATCGGGGACCAGGATCGTCTCGGTCTGCACCGGCGCACCCTTTGCCCGCGCCACCACGCCTTGCACCTCGTGCGCCATGCTCGCCTCCTCGGAATGTCCCGCTCTCGAATCCCCGTGTGTTCTATCTCACCCGCAACGTGGCCCGGATGGCCCGGTGATCCGACCCCACATGCGGGCCGACCTCGCTCGCGACGGCTTCGACGCGGTCGTCGATCCAGATGTGGTCGATCTGGCTGTGCGGTCGCCACGATGGCCATGTCCGGCCGTGTACCGCACCGGTCCGGTGCGGGAGCGCGAGCCGGATCGGCGGGCCCCACATGTTGCAGTCGCCCGCGATCACCGACGGGTGCCCGCGGCGGCGGAGCTCGGCGTCGAGTACCCGGAGCTGCGGGATCGAACCCCAGATGCGGTGCGACGCGTGGAGACCTCCGATCGCGACGGTGGTGCCCCCGACGTCGACCTCGGCCACGATCGCCCGCCGCTGCTCCACCACGTCGCCCGTGGTCTTGGGCACCAGCACGTCGGTGAACGACAGCACGGGAAGCCGCGAGATCATCACGAGGCCGCACGTGCCCGGCGGACCGGCGGGCGGTCGGAGGTGGCGCGGACGCGAATGATCCCGGTCGGTCATGAACGTCACGCCGTGCAGCGTGCCGCCGATGCGCTCGGCCAGTTCGTCGACCACCGCGGTCCGGCCGTGCGGTCTCCACGCCTCGGGCAGCACGAGCACGTCGGCGTCGAGGGCCAGGCACGCGGCGAGCGCGTCGTACTCGTGTCCGCGCATGTCGACACCCCAATGGAGGTTGAACGCGGCGACGGAGAATTCGGAGTGTGGGAACTCGGGCATGGGGAAATCGCAGGTTACCGGTCGGTTCTCCTAGTCTCCGGCGTCGTCGATTGCGGAGGTACATCACTATGTCGGTGAGCGGTTTCGATCTCACGGGCCAGGTTGCAGTGCTCACAGGGGCCGGCAGCGGTATCGGGAAAGCCACCGCGCTGACCCTGGCCGCGGCAGGTGCGTCGGTCGTCGGCGGTGACATCGACGAGGCGGCGGTCCAGGCCACGGCCAAGGAGATCGCCGACGGCGGCGGTACCGCGGTGGGGCAGCGGACCGATGTGACCCGGCGTGCCGACGTCGACGCGTTGATCGACGGCGCCAAGGCGCAGTTCGGTCGCGTCGACATCGTCGGCAACATCGCGGGCGTGCCCCACAACAAGATGATCGCCGAGTGCAGCGACGACGAGTTCGAGCGCATCCTCGCCATCAACCTCAAGAGCGTCTTCTACGGCTGCCAGGCCGCGCTGCGGGTGATGGGGGAGCAGGGTTCGGGCAACATCGTCAACGTGTCCTCGGGTGCGATCGACACCCCGGCGCCCACGCTCGCCTGTTACGGGATGACCAAGGCCGCGGTCGCGATGCTCACCAAGACGCTCGCGTGGGAAGCCGGCCCGCTCGGGATCCGCGTGAATGCACTCGCGCCCGGTGTGATCGAGACCAACTTCTCGCGGCACAACTTCGTCGACGAGGACGGCAACGTCGATCCCGAGCGACTCGAGAAGTACCGCAAGCGCTTCAGCGCGATGGCGCCGCTCAAGCGCGTCGGTTCGGCCCAGGACGTCGCCGACTCGATCCTCTTCCTCGTCTCCGAGCGGGCCTCCTTCATGACCGGCCAGATCCTCCGCCCCAACGGCGGCACCGCGATGCCCTGGTAGTGGTCGCGTGTGGTCGGTCAGGCACCGGTTCCGTAACGCAGCACCGCGGCGTGCAAGGCCGGAATGTTCACGGCGATCGTCGACACGCAGTGGCCGGCGGCGTAGGGCGTCCCCGTCATCACATCGCTGACCGTCCGGCATCCGGGTGCGTCGGCGAGCGCGAGATGATCGACCGTGAGGCTCTCCGATGCGTTGTTGACCACGACCATCGCGTCGCGGTACCGACGGATCCACAGGCAGCGCGTTCGACCCGGCTCGCACGCGCGGGTCAGCGGCGCCTGGTCGATCGGTGGCCCGAGTGTGGAGTCGACCAAGGCGGCCGGTGCAATCCCACCGCGGTTGCACGCCGGGTCCAACGGAACGTTCGGTGGATCCCCGCAGCGGTCCGTGCCGGTGCCGAAGGCGGCGGGGAGGTCGAACAGCTTCATCATCGCCCACTGGAAGACGGTGTGTGCCACCCGGTCGGCTGCCGGTCCCCGGTAGACGCCCATCGCCACGGTCGGCGCGCGGTCGCTCCGCTTCGAGGCCGCCTCGTCGGCGGCGAGCGCCCGAACCGTTGCGTTCCAGTGCCGCCCGGTCCACTCGTTCGACGCGCCCTCGTGGAGAATCCAGGTGGCCGACCGGGCGACGTCGTCGAGGCCTCGGCAGTCGGGCCACCGTGCTGCCCGGCACGCGGGATCGGCCGGATCGGGGCGGAGCGGTAACGGGACACCCGAAGGCGCACCTGCATTCACCATCACCTGAAGCCCCATCGAGCGGGCGATCGGAACAAGGGCCGCGTAGGCGTCGGCGCTCGCGCGACCGGGCACGACGGGATCGTGTTCGCACGTCGACGATCGATCCCAGAAGTCCTGGGTGAATGCACGGTGGGCGAGGTCGAGGAAGATGCCGTTCCATCCCCATGACTTGACTCGGGCGAGGAACCGCTTGAAGGACGTGACGACCGATCGCTCGTTCGCGTCGACGAACATCCACCGCTCGCTGGTCGGCTTGACCACGCTGTCGTAGGCGGGGGTGGATCCCGATGTGCAGAACGCCGACCGTGGGTGACGGCCGATGCGCATGCTCATCAACCGTCGCCTCGCGGGAAGGTAATAGAGCTGGACGTAGCGGTAGGCGGCGGCACCGGTCTGGGCGTGGATCCGGTTGACGGCGAGCCGCTCCGTGGCGGCCGCGTTCGTCGGGTCGAAGTGGACGACGACGCGCGGATGACCGAGGGACGTGAGATCGGTCGTCGGCGTGATCGGCTGGTACCAGAACGCGAAGTTCTCCGGTGTCGCGAGGTCGGCACCAGCCCGGGCTGGTTGACCGCGGTGGGTCATCGTCACGCCCCCCACGACCAGCATCGTGGCCGCGATTCCCGCCGTCAGGACCGCCACGAAACGTCGGTGCGCGGTTCCCGTCTTGGTTCGTCGGGCCACGCCAACCTCCGTCGATGACCGGACTCACTTCTGCGCCGACCGCAGCAACGGCTGGGCTGCGGGCCGGCGCGGTCGAACCTACGAGGCCTCGGGTCAAGCGGCATACGGGTAGCGGTCAAACGACGGCAAAGCCTTCGCCGCCGCGACCGGCTGTGGCGCTCCGGTCTTACTCGGCTGCGGGGAGGGTGACGACGACGCGCGCGCCCGGGTAGGCCGGGTCGGCCGGGTCGGTGATCTCGACGTGGCCACCGTGGCGTTCGGTGATGGTGCGGACCATGGCGAGGCCGAGGCCCAGACCTCCGGCGTCGCGCGCCCGACCCTCGTCGAGGCGGGTGAACCGTTCGAAGACCCGCTCCCGGTCGGCCGGCGGGACGCCCGGCCCGTCGTCCTCCACCGTGAGTATCACCCCGTCGGTGTCGGCGAGCGACACGCGGACGTTCGCCGACGCGTGCCGCACTGCATTGTCGAGGAGGTTGCGCACCACCCGTGTGAGTTGCTCCCGGCTGCCGCGCACCCGGCCCGCGGACACCCGCTCCGTGTTCACGACCCGCTCGGTGCCTCGGACCCGCGTCGCCTCGTCGAGCACGATGTCGTCGAGGTCGATCGTCGTCGCCGGATGGTCGGTCTCCTCCTCGCGTGCGAGGTCGAGGAGGTCGTGGACGATCTGCTCCATGCGCTCGTCCTCGGTGAGTATCCGGCCCACCACCACCGGCCAGTCGGCCGACTCGGGGTGCGCGAGTGCGACTTCACCGGTCGCGCGGATCGCGGCCACCGGCGACCGCAACTCGTGCGAAGCGTCGGACACGAACTGCCGTTGCCGATCGGACGACTGTTGCAACCGGTCGAGCATCTCGTTCATGGTGCGGGCCAGCCGGCCCACCTCGTCACGCGCTCGCGGTTCGGAGACGCGCTGGTCGAGGCTCGAATGCGTGATCGCGGTGACCTCACCACGGATGGTCTCCACCGGTCGCAGCGCCCGTCCGGTGACGCTCCACGCCACGATGGCGACGAAGAGGATCAGGCCCGGCACCGTCCACCAGAGGGTGACGGTCAGCGTATGGACCGAACTCTCGACCGCACCCAGCGTCCCTGCGGCCACGAGGAAGCCGGGGACCTGCTCCGGCCCGATCCGGACCGGGATGAAGTTGAAGATGCGATTGCCCACGAACCACACGTGGGGCTCGTCGGCGATGGCCCCGGGGAAGGGACGCCCGTCCCGGCTGACCACCCGATGGTGTTCGTCTGCACCGGCCGAGGCGGCCGCGAACTGGGCCCACTGGCCGGAGTTGTACCCCGGCGAGCCCCCGAGAATGGTGCCGGCACGGTCGACGACCAGGATGGCGAAGCCGGATGGCGCGGGGACCGGCAGCGGGTCGGTGATGCCCCGGTGCTCGAACCGCTCGAACGCGTCGGCCAGTGCGACGCGGCTCGCGGCCTGCGCGTCCTCACGGAGCGACGTGCGCACCGCGCGCACGATGATCCAGGAGGACAGCATCAGCGCGAGTGCCACCACCACCGTCGCGGCCACGGTGATCCGGACCCGTACGGTGCCCCACAACCTCGACGGTCGACGCATGCGGTTACCCGGGGGTGTCGTCGGCCGCGCCCGCCGCGTCGGCCGGCGGAGCATCGGCGATGAGGCGGTAGCCCGCGCCGCGCACCGTCAGGATCGTCTGCAGTCCGAACGCGGCGTCGATCTTCTTGCGGAGATACCCGATGTAGACCTCGACGATGTTCGGATCGCCGGAGAAGTCGATGCCCCAGACCTCGTCGAGCAGGGTGGTCTTGGGCACGATCGCGTCGGAGCGTCGCATCAGCAGTTCCAGCAGCGCGTACTCGCGGGCGGTGAGCTCGACCGACGCGTCGCCGCGCCGGCACTCCCGCGACGCCGGGTCGAGAGTGAGCGTGCCGACGGTGAGGATGGTCGGGCGGGGAGTGGAGCCCCGGCGCAGGAGGGCCCGCAGCCGCGCCACCAGGACGACGAAAGAGAACGGCTTGCTCAGGAAGTCGTCGGCGCCGGTGTCGAGCGCCTCGGCCTCGTCGAGTTCGCCGTCCTTCGCGGTGAGCATGAGGATCGGCGTCCATACCCCCTCTTCGCGCAGGGTCCGGCACACTTTGAAGCCGTTCATGCCGGGGAGGAGGATGTCGAGGATGATCGCGGCGTACGCGGTCTCCCGGGCCCGCCAGAGCCCGTCGGTGCCGTTGTCCACGACGTCGACGTCGAAGCCCTCGGCGGCGAGGCCGGTGGCCAGCGCCTGGGCGATATTGGCTTCGTCTTCGACCACGAGAACTCGCACCCGGTGATGCTGCCACGGTCTCGACCCAATCCTGGGGCAGGGCTGAGATTGCCCTGAAGGGCCGAGTGCCGCTCCGGCGACGTAGAGTGGCCACCCCGAATCGAAAGCCACAGATGACTGCGACGTTCGCCGAACTCGGCGTCTCGGCCCCTCTCGCCGAGGCCCTTGCGGCCCAGGGCATCCACGAGCCCTTCCCCATTCAAGCCCTCACCATTGCCGACGCCCTGGCGCGTCGTGATGTGCTCGGCAAAGCCAAGACCGGCTCCGGCAAGACCCTTGCCTTCGGTCTGCCCCTCCTCGACCTCGTCGACAAGGCCCAGCCCCAACGCCCTCACGGCCTGGTGCTGGTCCCGACCCGCGAGCTCGCCAACCAGGTGCGCGAGGTGCTCGAGCCGCTCGGCAAGACGCTCGGCCTCTCGGTCAAGGCGTTCTACGGCGGGGTCGGCATGGACCCACAGGTCGAGGCGCTGGCCAAGGGTGTCGACGTGCTCATCGGAACGCCGGGCCGGCTCATCGTCCTCATGGAACGCGGCGAGCTGTACTTCTCCAACGTGCAGGTCCTCGTGCTCGACGAGGCCGACCGCATGGCCGACATGGGCTTCCTCCCGCAGGTGCAGAAGATCCTGCACCGGGTCGAGGGTGAGCACCAGACGATGCTCTTCTCGGCCACGCTCGACCGCGGCATCGACCGCCTCGTCGACCGCTACCTGAAGGACCCGCTCTCGCACGAGGTCGAGTCCGACGACGAGACCGTCGACGAGATGCACCACCACTTCCTGCTGGTGCACCAGATGGACAAGATCAAGGTCGTGGCCGCGATTTCACGCGGTGTCGATCGCACGTTGGTGTTCTGTCGCACCAAGCGCGGTGCCGACAAGGTCGTCGAGCAACTCATGCGCGAGCGCATCAAGGCCGGCGCCATCCACGGTGACCTGCGCCAGGCGGCGCGCGAACGCGCCCTCGCCGATTTCTCCGACGGCAAACTCCCGGTGCTCGTGGCCACCGACGTCGCGGCACGCGGCATCCACGTCGACGGTGTCGACGTCGTGATCCACTACGACCCGCCCGAGGACCACAAGGCCTACATCCACCGCTCCGGTCGTACCGCCCGGGCCGGCGAGGTCGGCGTGGCCGTGATGCTCTCGATGTGGAACGAGGAGAACGAGGTCCGCGTGATCCAGCGGCGGTTGCAGCTGGAGCGACCCATCGTGGAGGTCTTCTCCAACGATCCGCGCCTGGCCGACCTGCGCAACTGGGAGACCGCCGGCGACGAAGCCGTCGTCTGACCGTTTCGCCTCAGCGACCCTCGAAGTGGGGGGCGCGGCGCTCCATGAAGCTCAGCAGGCCTTCCTGGAAGTCCTGCGTGCGCACCAGTGAGCCGAGTTGCAGCAACACGTGCTCCGAGTGGGTGCGGAAGTCCTCGTTCATCCCGGCCCGGAACAGTCGTTTGATCGACTGCACCGCGAGCGGCGCGTTGGCCGCGATCTCGCCGGCCCAGTCGTTCGCGGTTGCCATGAGGTGCTCGTCGGCGACCACGTCGTTCACCAGGCCGAGCCCCTTCGATTCCTCGGCGCTCAGATCGCGGCCCAGGTAGGCGATCTCCGCGGCCTTGGCCCAGCCGACGAGCCGGGGCAGATACCAGGTCCCGCCGCTCTCGGGCACGATCGCCCGTTTCGCGAACCCGGGCAGCAGACGCGCACTCGCGGCCGCGAGCCGCAGGTCGCAGCCGAGCGCCAGGTCGAGCCCGTACCCCGCCGCGGCGCCGTTGAGCGCGGCGATGACGGGCGTGTTCATCTCGTGCAGCGCGATGGTCGGCAGGTCCGAGGTCCGCGCCAGGTCGCCACCACCCGGACTCACCGATCCGCCACCACCGATGCCGGTCCCGGCCATCGCGTCCTTGATGTCGAGCCCGGAGCAGAACCCCGCGCCCGCGCCGGTGAGGATCGCGACGCGCACGCCGCGGTCCCGCTCGACCCGCTCGATCGCTTCGCCGAGTTCCACGAGCATGCGTACCGAGATCGCGTTGCGCCGGTGCGGGCGGTTGAGGGTGATGGTCGCGATGTGGCCGTCGACGTCGTAGAGGACCTCGGGTTCGCTCGCGTCAGTCACGGCGGGATTCTCGGTGATCTCGCGGCCGGGCCGGGTGGAGTATCCGACGGTCTGCCGGATGACGTTTCCCGCTCGCGGCGACGTGATGCGAGGTCCGGACCGGCATGACGCGCACGTCGGCGTCGGCGTCGTCGGCGTCGATGACATCGATCATGCCCCGCCGCCGGGCTTCCCGATGCGCCCGCAGGCGTTCGATCCGCCGCGCCCGCTGGCGCCGGACGGCCCGCCGACGCAGGGCGACCACGATCACGAGGAGGACCAGCAACACGATCCCGGCGACCTTCAGCACCGACCACCACGACGATCCCGCGTCGGACGCCGGCGCGGTGGTCTTGGCGCTCGTCGGGGTGGTGTCGGCCGAACCCGACGCCGCCGGCACCGCCGCCGCCAGTGTGACGGAAGCCTTCGGCTTGGTCTTCGCCTTCGCCGTCGCCCGGGGTTTTGGCGCGGGGTCCGGCGCGGCGGTGTTGGTCGCGACCGCGCCCGTCCCGAGCGGGTGCGGGAGGTTGGCGAACGATCCGGTGCGCCCGTCGATCGGTGCGATGTGGACGGCGGGGAGGCGGACTGGTTGCGGCCCGCCGTCGGCGCCGGCGAAGCCCTGATCGAGGAGGTAGCCGGCCCACCCGGTGTCGTCCCAGGTGCCCATGACCACGGCGATGAGGGTGCGGCCGTCGCGTTTCGCCGCGGTGATCAGCGTCCGGCTCGCCTGGTTGGTGAATCCCGTCTTGAGTCCGATGGCGCCCGGGTAGGTGGTGAGGAACCCGCGGTTGTGGTTCACCAACCGGCGACCGGCGCCCGTGGGGTCGGTGAACTCGTAGGTGACCAGGCTCGCGGGCCCGGCGATCGCCGGGACCGACAAAGCGTTGCGGGCGATGATCGAGAGGTCGTACGCACTCGAGGTGGTCCCGCCCTCGAACCCCGCGGCGCCGTCGAGTCCGGCCGGGTCGTGGAATGACGTGTCCTGCAAGCCGAGTCGCTGCCCGGTCTTGGTCGCCAGCTTGGCGAACCCGGCGAGGCTGCCGCCGGCGTTCTCCGCCAGCGCGTACGCGGCGTCGTTGGCCGAGATGATCATCAGGGAGTGCAGGGCCTGGTCGAGTGGCCAGGTGCTGCCTTCCTTCATGTCGATCTTCGACGCCGGTTGGCTCGCGGCCAGTGCACTCACGTGGAGCGGCGCAGTGAGTGGGAGGTGTTCGAGGGCCACGAGCGCGGTGAGCACCTTGATCGTCGATGCGGTGTACAGCGACTGATGCTCGTTCTTGGCCAGCAGCACCGTGCCACGGTCGGCGTCCACGAGGATGTACGACGCCGGGGGCTGGGATGGCGGAGGCCCGCCGACGGCCATCGCCGGGGCTGCCGGTGCCACGAGCACGGCGAGCGCCAGGAGCATCGGGACCAGGATCAGCCGACACAGCCGGGCATGGCGGGTGGGCGACATGCGGTGCCAAGGCTAGCGGTGGTTGCCGACCGGTCCCGGGTTGCTCCGCCCCGCAGCGTGGCCGCCGTATTCGGTCCGGTGCGGAGCCCTGCGGCGTGCCACCATGGCCCGGTGACCCAGGACAACCGAGTCTCCCGCCGCATTGCAGCTATTGGTGAGTCCGCAACGCTCGCCGTCGACGCCAAGGCCAAAGCGCTCAAGGCGGCCGGTGAACCCGTGGTGGGTTTCGGTGCCGGCGAGCCTGATTTCCCGACCCCGGCGCACATCGTCGAGGCGGCGGTGCTCGCCTGCCGGGACCCCGCGAACCACCGCTATTCGCCCACCCCCGGGCTCCCGGAGCTGCGGCGGGCCATCGCCGACAAGACCGCCCGCGACTCCGGGTACGGCTGCATCCCGAGCCAGGTGCTCGTGACCAACGGCGGCAAGCACGCCGTCTACAACACCTTCCAGACGCTGCTGGACCCGGGCGACGAGGTGCTGCTCCCGGCCCCGTACTGGACCACCTACCCGGAGGCCATCGCGCTCGCCGGCGGCCAGGAGATCGTCCTGCCGACGACCGCGGACTCGGGATTCCGGGTCACCGTCGACCAACTCGAAGCGGCGCGGACACCGAACACCAAGGTGCTGCTCTTCGTGTCGCCGTCGAACCCTACCGGCGCGGTGTATCCCGAAGCCGAGGTCGAGGCGATCGGCAAGTGGGCGGTCGAGCACAACATCTGGGTCGTCACCGACGAGATCTATGAGCACCTCACCTTCGGCGCGAACGAGTTCACGTCCATGCCCGCGATCGTGCCGTCGCTCGCGGACCGGTGTGTCGTGGTCAACGGCGTCGCCAAGACCTACGCGATGACCGGCTGGCGCGTCGGCTGGATGATCGGCCCGGAGGACGTGATCGTGGCCGCGACCAACCTGCAGTCGCACTCCACCTCCAACGTGGCGAACGTCGCCCAACGCGCCGCGCTCGCCGCGGTGTCGGGCGACCTCTCGGCCGTCGCGATGATGCGGGACGCATTCGAGCGGCGCGGCAAGACGATGCACACGATGTTGAGCGCGATCCCGGGTGTCGTCTGTCCCGAGCCGCAGGGCGCGTTCTACTGCTTCCCGAGTTTCGAGGGCGCGCTGGGCCGTGAGCTCGGCGGTCGCATGGTCACCTCGACGCTCGAGTTTGCCGAGGTGCTGCTCGACGTGGCCAAGGTCGCCATCGTCCCGGGTGAGGCGTTCGGCGCCCCGGGCTACGCGCGGCTGTCGTTCGCACTCGGCGACGACGACATCGAAGAAGGCGTCCGCCGCATCGCCGAGTTCCTCGCCTGAAACCAGAAGGGTCAGTTTCGTGTCTCAACGCGTCCTCGTCACCGAAGAGCTGGCCGATCGTGGTCTCGACCACATGCGCGCGGCGGGCCTGGAGGTCGACGTCCAGCTCGGGCTGTCGCCCGAGGAGCTGATCGCCACCATCCCCGGTGCCGCCGCGCTCGTGATCCGCAGTGCCACGCAGGTGACCGCAGACGTGCTCGCCGCCGGGACCGACCTCGTCGTCGTCGGCCGCGCCGGTATCGGGCTCGACAACGTCGATGTGGCGGCCGCCACCCAACGCGGCGTGATGGTGGTCAACGCACCACAGTCGAACGTCATCTCGGCCGCGGAGCAGGCGGTGGCGTTACTCCTCTCGCAGGCGCGCAACATCCCGCAGGCCGATCGCGACCTGAAGGCCGGTAAGTGGAATCGGTCGCGCTGGACCGGAGTCGAACTCCACGGCAAAACCCTCGGCGTGGTCGGGCTCGGTCGCGTTGGCGTGCTCGTCGCCCAGCGTTGCCTCGCCTTCGGGATGCGCCTCGTCGCGTACGACCCGTACGTGAGTGAGGAGCGGGCCCGGCAACTCGGTGTCGAACTCGAACCCGACCTCGAACGGCTCGTCGCCTCGGCCGACTTCATCACGATCCACCTGCCGAAGACGCCCGAGACCCTCGGCTTGTTCAACGCCGAACTCCTCGCCAAGGCGAAGCCGGGCCTCCGGCTCGTCAACACCGCGCGCGGCGGGATCGTCGACGAGGCCGCGCTCGCCGACGCCCTGCGCGACGGACCCCTCGGTGGCGCCGCGCTCGACGTGTTCGCAGCCGAGCCCACCACCGAATCCCCGCTGTTCGCGCTCGAGAACGTCGTCGTGACACCCCACCTGGGCGCGTCCACCAACGAGGCGCAGGACAAGGCGGGCCAGACGATCGCGGAGATGGTGGTCCTCGGCCTGGCCGGCGAGTTCGTCCCCTTTGCCGTGAACCTCGCGGCGAGCGAGGCGAACGCGACGGTCGCGCCGTTCCTCCCGCTCGTCGAGCGGCTCGGTCAGCTCTTCACCGGACTGGCCGGGGGAGTGGTCGAGCGACTCGAGGTCTCGTTCGAAGGCCAGATCGCCGACTACGACTGCAAGGTGCTCACCCTGGCCGCGCTCAAGGGGGTGCTCGGACCGGTGATCGACGAGCCGGTGAGCTTCGTGAACGCGCCCGCCATCGCCAAGGACCGCGGACTCGAAGTGCGTGAGTCGAAACTCGCCGCGACGCACGACTACGTGAACCTCGTGGAACTGCGCGGCACCTACCGTGGCCGGGAGACCCACGTGGCCGGGACGCTCTACGGCAAGCAGGGATCGCCCCGGATCGTCGGGATCGACGACCACGTCATCGACGTCCCGCCGTCCGCCCACATGGTCGTGGTTCGTAACTCCGACGTTCCCGGCATCATCGGCAAGGTCGGCATGATCCTCGGCGACGCCAAGGTCAACATCGACGACATGGTCGTCGGCCGGACCAACTCCGGGCAGGCGGCGCTCATGGCGCTGTCGACCACCACGCCGGTGACCGACGACGTGATCGCGGCCCTCCGCGCCGAGGACGGCATCCTCGACGCGCGGGCCATCGAACTCGGCTGAGCGTCCTGGCGGTTACGCGGACCGCTGCGCCTTCAGGATGTCGCGGATCTCGGCGAGGAGTTCACCCTCGACCGTGAGCGGCTCGGCCTCTTCCTCCTTGGTGCCGCGCATGCTCTGCAACTTCTCGAACGCCCTGATGATCAAGAACAGCACGAAGGCGATGATCAGGAAGTTCAGCAGCACCGTCAGGAAACTGCCGTAGGCGATGACGCCATCGCCGATCTTCAGGGTGAGGTCGTTGAAGTTTGCCTTGCCGAACACCGCGCCGACGATGGGCATGATGATGTCGTTGGTGAAGCTCAGGACCACGGCGCCGAACGCGACGCCGATGATCACGGCAACGGCCAAGTCGAGGACATTGCCCTTCATGATGAATTTCTTGAAATCGTTGAGCATGTCTTTCATGGAGCTACCCCTTGGTCCAGTCGTGGAACGGGGGAACGTAGGTCATGTCGCGCGCGAAGGGAAGCGCTACGACGCTCAGCGTTTGGCTGCGCGCAGACCGTCATGCTCGGCGGCGGCCGTGTCCACGTAACACGCGTCGGCGTGTGTGCGCTCGTACGCGAAGCTGCCGGGCTGGTGGAAGATGCCGCTCGAACGCTTGCCCTTGATCGGGTGGGTGACCGGGCAGTTGCCGTCCGCGTCGGGCGCGACCGTCGGTCCCGCGACCGGCGTCGCGGGACTTGCGGGGATCGGGCGGGGCGGCATCGGGAACGGCTGGGGCTCGTAGCTGACGCCGCCGGTATCCGGGGCGCGTTGCGCCAGGAATTTCCACGCCGCGAAGGCCACACCGGCCACCATGCCGACGATCGCACCGCGTCGGATCAGAGGTCTCACGCCGCCATTGTCGCACGGTTGGTCGGAAATGACGTTGACCCCACTGCGGATCCGTGCGAGACTGGCATTTCTATGTCGTGCACTTCCCGCATCCAGAACCTGCTCCTTACGTAGAGGCGAGCGCCAAGAGGCCGCTCGCCTTCACCCTCTCGTGCCTTCGGGCCGGGAGGGTTTTTGTTTGCCGAATTTCCGGCACGACGACGCCGAACCGAACACAACTCCAGAGAGGGAACCCGATGGACAGGGTGCTGATCTTCGATACGACACTGCGGGACGGCGAACAGTCGCCTGGCATCGCGCTCGACGTGGGCGAGAAGCTCGAGATCGCAGAGCAGCTGGCGCGCCTCGGTGTCGACATCATCGAGGCGGGCTTCCCGATCGCGAGCGACGGCGACTTCGAGGCCGTCGAGGCCATCGCCAAGTCGGTCAAGGGCCCGATCATCGCCGGCCTGTCCCGCACCGGGTTCAAGGACATCGACCGAGCCTGGGAAGCTGTGCGCCACGCCGAGCGCAACCGGATCCACGTGTTCATCGCGACGTCCGAGATTCACATGTTGAAGAAACTGCGGATGACGCGTGACCAGGTGAAGGCCGAGGTGGCCGCCGGCGTCGCCCGCGCCAAGTCGTACACGGCCGACATCGAGTACTCGCCCGAGGACGCGTTCCGGTCGGACCCGGAGTTCATGGTCGAGGTCTGTCAGATCGCGGTCGACAACGGCGCGACCACGCTGAACATCCCCGACACCGTGGGTTTCGGACTCCCCGAGGATTTCGGCAAGCTGATCGCGTACGTGATCGACACTGTCACGGGTGACTACGTCGTCTCGACGCACTGCCACAACGACCTGGGACTCGCGGTCGCGAACTCTCTCGCCGGTGTCGCCAACGGCGCCCGTCAGGTGGAGTGCGCGGTCAACGGCCTCGGGGAGCGGGCCGGGAACGCCGCGCTGGAGGAGGTCGTGATGGCGATCAAGACCCGGAGCGACTACTTCAAGGGTCTCGACACCGGCATCAAGACCGAGGAGTTGGCTCGGGCATCGCGACTGGTGTCGCGCCTGACCGGGTACCCCGTGCAGTTCAACAAGGCCATCGTCGGCCGGAACGCGTTCGCCCACGAGGCGGGGATCCACCAGCACGGTGTGCTGGCCGACCCCGAGACCTACGAGATCATGGATGCGGGCACGGTCGGTCAGGAAGCTGCCCAGATCGTGCTCGGCAAGCATTCGGGCCGGCACGCCTTCGCCGATTCCATGGAGAAGATCGGCCTGCACCTGCAGGGTGACGCCCTGAACCAGGCATTCGTGCGGTTCAAGGAACTGGCCGACCGCAAGGTCCAGATCACCGAGGCCGACCTCGAGGCGATCGTCGCCGAGGAACTCGGCACCGGCATCGTGCACCGGTTCTCGATCGTCAGCCTGGAGGTGCGGGGCGGAACCGTCGCCACGCCGAGCGCGGATGTCGTGCTGACCGACGGTGACACGAAGGTGGACGGGCACGGCGAAGGCAACGGCATGATCGATGCGGCAATCGCCGCGATCGCGTCGGCCACCGGGGTGAGCGGCACGTTGCACGAGTTCCACGTCTCGTCGGTCACCGGCGGCGGTGACGCACTCGGCGACGTGGTGCTCCAGCTCGACGTCGGCGGTGTCCGCGCGAGCGGGCGTGGGGTCGCCACCGACGTCGTGGAAGCTTCCGCCCGCGCGTACCTGGCCGCGGTGAACAAGATCGTGCGGCTGCGCGACCGCCCGGACGTGCGCGAACGCGTCGTCGGACCATGAGCACTGCCGAGGTCCCTCGGGTGAATCGTTGGGTGGACGCGGACCATGCCCGGGCCTATCTGGCCCACCGTGAGGCGATCCCCTACCAGAGCCAGGCGATGACGGTCCTCGCCGAGTTCGTGCCGGCCGAGGTCGAGCGGGTCCTCGACCTCGGCACCGGTGATGGCATCACGATGGCGTTGGTGCGCGAGCTTCGTCCGCGGTCGTCGGGTGTCGCAGTGGACTTCTCGGTATCGATGCTCGCCGCGGCTCGGGCGAGCTTCGCCACCGATTCAGCGGTCGAGGTCGTCGAGCACGATCTCGATGTGCCGTTGCCGCCGACGTGGGGGACGTTCGACCTCGTCGTGAGCTCGTTCGCGATCCATCACCTTCCCGATCCGCGCAAGCGAATGCTCTACGGCGAAGTGTTCGTTGCCCTGAAACCCGGAGGCGTGTTCCTGAACCTCGAGCACGTCGCGTCGCCGACGCCCGAACTGCACGTCGACTTCCTGGCGGCACTCGGGCGTGGTCCGGCCGACGACGACCCGTCGAATCAGCTCGCGCCGCTCGACCTCCAACTCGGCTGGCTGCGCGAGATCGGCTTCGATCAGGTCGACTGCCACTGGAAATGGCGCGAGCTCGCGTTGATGGGTGGGAGAAAAGGGTTTCAGGGCGGTCCCTGAGAAACCTCTCAAGGTTTGGCGAACTCCCGACCGATACCTGATCTGGGTATTGGCTGACTTGGGAGGCACACGAAATGAACTACCACGAGTTCCTGACTTATCTCTTCGACCGGGATCAGACCCGGGAGCTGGCCGTCGAGCTCGGCGTCGCCGTCGACGAGGCGCTCTATCGTGAGCGCGCGCTCGACCAGATTCCCGCCTGACCGCGGCGCCGCGGCCTTCTCGGTCAGGGCGCCGCCCGGGCGAGTGGCAGGATCAATCACGTGACCACGTCCCCGGTGCTGCCGCCATCCGGTTGGTACTCCGATCCGTGGCACATCGCGCAGTGGCGGTGGTGGGACGGCAACGCGTGGACCGGCTACACCGACCACTGGTACGGCAGTTCGGCGTTCGGCCTCGTGCCGCTGCCGGTTTCCGGGCCCGTCGACGAGAGTCGACCGATCCGGGCCGGCTGGTTGGCGTTCGGCGGCGTGTTCGTCGGTGTCGCACTGTCGGTCCTCGTCTACCTGGTGCGCGTGTGGACCGGCATCGAACCCGGCAATCCGCTGGTTGCACTCGCGGCGCAGTTCGGACTGTGGACCGGCCTGCTCGGCGCCTGTGTGATCGCGGTACGCAAGCACGGCACCGGATCGCTGCGTGATCTCGGATTCCGGGTGCGCGGCGTCGACCTCGCACTCGGCCTTGGCTTCGGCATCGCGGCGCTCATCGGCGTGTCGCTGATCGCTCGCCTGTTGCTCGCACTCGGCATCGAGCCGCATCGCAGTTCGCTGGTCGATCCGCTCCGGCGGGGGCCACTCACCGTCGTCGTCATCGTCTTCATCGCGGTGATCGGGGCGCCGTTCGTGGAGGAGATGTTCTTCCGCGGCCTGGTGATGAGCGGACTCGTCAGCCGGTGGGGCGCGCCGATCGGCATCATCGCTCAGGCGATCCTCTTCGGCCTCGTGCACCTCGGGCCGACGGACGCCCGCGGCAACCTCGGCGTCTTCCTGATCATCGCACCCGTCGGCGCACTCCTGGGGACGCTCCGCTACGGCTTCAAGCGGCTCGGACCGGGCATGTTCACCCATGCGGTCTACAACGCGATCATCGTCACGGTCGCGCTCACCCGATGATCCGGGCGCGTGGCCTGATCGTGACGACCTTGGTCCTCGTGCTGGTGGGCGGAGCCTGCGCGTCGAGCACGGACCGATCGTCGTCCACCACATCACGACCGGCGCCCACCAGCACGACGGTGGTCGCCCCCGGCGCAGTGAAGGTGACGCTGGACGCGGCGACCAAGCAGAAGCTCGGCGTGATCCTCGCCGCCGGGTTCGCGAAGTCGGGCATGCCCGGCGTCGGCGTACGGGTCGTGATCGACGGCCGGCGATGGGACACCACCCTCGGCCTGGCCGACGTCACGACCGGCAGGCCGTACGCGCTCGCCGACCACGTCCGGATCGCGAGCATCACCAAGACGTTCACCGCGACTGCGGTCCTGCAATTGGTCGATCAGAAGCGGCTGGCCCTCGACGACACGCTCGACCGGTACGTGCCGGGGATCCCGAACGGCAAGAAGGTGACGATCCGCGATCTGCTCGCGATGTCTTCGGGCATCTACGACTACACCTCGGACCCGAACTTCGCCACCGCGTTCGTCGCCGACCCGGCGCGACCGTGGATTCCCCAGCAGGCCGTCAAGATCATGCGTGAACACTCACCGGATTTCGTCCCGGGGACCAAGACCGTCTACTCCGACAGCAACTACATCCTGCTCGGGCTCATCTTGGAGCAGGTCACCGCCGAAACCGCCGGGTACGTGATCAACCGGCGCGTCGTGGAGCCGGCGAAGCTGACCCAGACGGTCTTCCCCTTGACCCCGACCCTGCCGCGGCCCCACCCGACCGGTTACCTCCCCACCGAAGCGGGGTTTTCGGTACCGCCCGCCGCCGTCGGCAACGTGAACCCGAACGCGGCATGGACGGCGGGGGCCATGACCTCGGCGGTGGACGATCTCGAGGAGTGGAGCCGGGTCCTGGCCGACGGATCGCTGCTCTCGGAGCGGCTGCAGGCCGAACGACTCCGGTTCAGGCGGTTCGACGGCGCGAAGATCAACGCGGGCTACGGACTCGGGGTGGAACGTATCAACGACATCGTCGGCCACAACGGTGCAATCGTGGGATTCAGTACCGCGATGTACCGGATCCCCAAGTACGACGCAACGTTCGTTGTCGTAGGGAACGGGTCGACGAACTCGTCCACGTCGACGAGCGACATCGCGCTGTCGATGATCCAGGCGCTCTACCCCGAGCAGGTCGCCTGACGAGCCTGGCGTCTACTCCCGCGTCGACGGTAGGTAACTCGGACGCGTTTGCTCGAAGGTGTCGATCACGTCGACGAACTTCTCGGTGAGGCCGATGTCATCGAGTCCCTCGAGCAGGCGGTGCTGGGTGTAGTCGTCGAGGACGAACGGCTCGTCGAGTCCGATCGCGGGAACCGCGACCCGGCGGTCGACGACGTCGATGACGATCTCGATCGCCGCGTCGTCCTCGATCGCCGCCATGATCGTGCGGACGACCGGTTCGGGCAGGGTCACGGGGACCAGGCCGCCCTTGAGCGCGTTGTTGCGGAAGATGTCGGCGAAGCGGGACGAGATCACGGCCCGGAAGCCGTAGTCCTGCAGTGCCCAGACCGCATGTTCGCGCGACGATCCGGTGCCGAAGTTCGGCCCGGCGACGAGGATGCGTGCGTCGGCGTAACGGTCCTGATTGAGTACGAAGTCCGACCGCTCGCGCCACTCCGAGAAGAGGCCGGCGCCGAAGCCGGTGCGTTCCACCCGCTTCAGCCATTCCGACGGAATGATCTGGTCGGTGTCGACGTCGGACCGGTCGAGCGGTACGCCGGGGGCGACGATCTCACGAACGGCCTGCATCAGTGCTCCAAGTCCTCGGGGGTGGCGAAATGGCCGGCGATGGCGGTGGCCGCGGCGACCGCGGGCGACACGAGGTGGGTGCGCCCACCCTGACCTTGGCGGCCCTCGAAGTTCCGGTTGCTCGTGCTCGCGCACCGTTCGCCGACGGTGAGCTTGTCGGGGTTCATCGCTAGGCACATGGAGCACCCCGGCTCGCGCCAGTCGAACCCGGCGGCGCGGAACACGTCGTCGAGGCCTTCGGCCTCGGCCTGCGCCTTGACCGCGAACGATCCGGGGACCACCAACGTGCGTATGCCGGCTTTCACGTGGCGACCAGCCGCGACCGCAGCCGCGGCGCGGAGGTCCTCGATGCGGGCGTTCGTGCACGAGCCGATGAACACGGTGTCGACCGGGATGTCACGTACTGCGGTCCCCGCCGTCAGGCCCATGTACTGGAGCGCGCGGGTGGCGGATTCCTGGTCGCTCGCTGATTCGAGCGATGCGGGATCGGGGACGACGGCATCGATCGGCACGCTCTGGGCCGGATTGGTCCCCCACGTGACGAACGGGCGGAGCGTGCTCGCGTCGATGACGACCTCACGGTCGAACTCGGCATCGGCGTCGGTGACGAGCGACCGCCAGTCGGCGACCGCGGCGTCCCAGTCGGCCCCGCTCGGTGCGAACGGCCGGCCTTGCAGGTATTCGAACGTGGTCTCGTCCGGCGCGATCAGACCCGCCCGGGCTCCGGCCTCGATCGACATGTTGCAGACGGTCATCCGGCCTTCCATCGACAGGGCTCGGATCGCGGCCCCGCGGTACTCGATGACCGAGCCGATCCCGCCGCCCGTGCCGATGCGTCCGATGATCGCGAGCACGAGATCCTTGGCCGTGACGCCCGCGGGGAGCGCGCCCTCGACCGTGATGGCCATGGTGCCCGGCTTCTGCTGGGGCAGCGTCTGGGTGGCGAGGACGTGCTCGACCTCACTGGTCCCGATGCCGAACGCGAGCGCACCGAACGCACCGTGGGTCGAGGTGTGGCTGTCCCCGCAGACGATCGTCATGCCCGGTTGGGTGAGCCCCTGCTCGGGGCCGATGATGTGGACGATGCCCTGGCCGGGGTCGCCCATGCCGTAGAGCTTCACGCCGAACTCAGAACAGTTGGTGTCGAGGACCTCGATCTGGCGCCGCGACACCGGGTCCGTGATCCCGAGTTCGAGCCCGGAGGTCGGGACATTGTGGTCCATCGTCGCGACGGTCAACTCGGGGCGGCGAACCCCCCGATGGCTGAGTCGCAGACCGTCGAAGGCCTGGGGTGATGTCACCTCGTGGATCAGATGGAGATCGATGTACAACAGGTCGGGTTCGCCCTCGGCCCGTCGGACCACGTGGCGCTCCCACACTTTTTCGCTCAGCGTTTGACCCATGCCGGCCGTTCACTCCTCGGTTCGTCAGGGATCCGAAGCTTACGGCGCGCATCTTGCTGCACCGGGTTCGAAAATCGCCGTCGGTGGGGTCCAACGCGGCTACGTGGCCGGGACCGCGTCCCTTCACCAGCTCGAAACATGATGGAAATCTGTCCTCCCTACTTTGGCCGCATGGATGTCGTCTTACTGCGTTGGCCCGAAGAGTCCACGCGCCGCGCCGAGCTCGAACAGGGAGCCCGGCCCCGTCTGCTGCTCGTCGAGCCGGGGGAGCCGCCACCGAGCTGCAACGACCCACTCGAGGACTGGATCCGGCTCCCGGCCGACGACCGCGACGTCCGGGCCCGGCTCTCGGCGTTGGTCACCCGATCGGGCACCGAGCGCCCGCGTCTCGACGATGACGGCTTGCTGTGGTTCCGCGGCAGCTGGGTGTCGTTGTCCCCGGTGGAGCAGGCCCTCGCGGTTCCCCTGATCGAGCGGTACGGGGCGGTCGCAGGCCGGGAGACGTTGCGGCGCCGCGCGTGGCCCGACGGGTTGCCGTCACGGAACGCGCTCGACGTCCATATGGTGCGACTCCGCCGTCGTATCGCTGCCCTGGCGCTCGAGGTCCGGACCGTGCGGTCCCGTGGGTACCTCTTGCAAGCCATCGAACCGACCAAGTGAGCGCCACCGAAGTACTGCGCGACGTCCTCTTCATCCTGATCGCGGCCAAGATCGCGGCGGAGATCGCGGAGCGTCTCAACATCCCCGCCGTCGTCGGCGAAATCGTGGCCGGGGTCATCGTGGGGCCGTCGCTGCTGGGTCTCGTCGGTTCCTCGAATGCCCTCGACGTCTTGGCCGAACTCGGCGTGATCCTGCTGCTCCTCCAGGTCGGGATGGAGATGGACATCGACGATCTCGCCGCGGTCGGTCGAGCATCGGTGTCGGTCGCGGTCCTCGGCGTGGTGGTCCCGCTCATCGGCGGCTACGCCGCCGGCGTTGCCATGGGCTACGAGTCGAATACGGCGCTGTTCCTCGGCGCGGCGTTGGCCGCGACGAGTGTGGGGATCACGGCGCGGGTCTTCAGCGACCTCGGTGCGCTGGCGACGGTCGAGGCCCGTACGGTGCTCGGCGCGGCCGTTGCCGACGACGTCCTCGGTCTGGTGCTGCTGACGATCGTCGTCAAGGTCGTGGCCGATGGTTCCGTTTCGGTCGCGACGGTCGCGTCGACCGTGTTGCTGGCGGTCGGGTTCCTCGTGGTGACCACCGTGCTCGGGGGCCGGCTCGGCGCCGTCCTGTTCCGGTTCATCCAGCGGCGTTCGCGGTCGGCCGGAACCCTCGTCGCGTTGGCACTCGCGTTCGCGTTGGCGTTCGCCGAACTCGCCGACATCGCCAAGCTGGCGCCGATCGTCGGTGCCTTCGTGGCGGGGCTCGCACTCTCCCGTACGGAATCGCGCGAGCGGATCGCCCGGGACCTCACGCCGGTGGGCCACCTGTTCGTGCCGGTGTTCTTCCTCCAGATCGGCATCGCGGCCCAGGTGGAACGATTCGTGGACCCCACGGTGCTCGGCGTCGCCGGCGTGCTCGTGGTCGTTGCCCTGATCGGCAAGCTCGTATCGGCCGTCGCGGTCTTCGGTTCGCCCGGGGACAAGTTGTTGATCGGGATCGGGATGATCCCCCGCGGCGAGGTCGGCCTCATCTTCGCCACCATCGGATTGTCGAACCACGTCCTGGGACGCGATCTCTACGCCTCGCTGCTGCTCGTCGTGCTCGTGACCACGCTGATGGCGCCTCCGCTGCTGCGGATGAGGCTGCGCGCGCTTCGCGGTGCCGCGCGATCGGAGACGGTCGACCCGATGCCGGCGTCGGGCTGGCTCTGGGTCGACGACGGTGTGGTCGACCTGGCCGCGAATCCACCTCAGGAGATGCAGACCCTCGTGGCCCTCGACGCCGCGCTCTTCATCTCGAGTGGCGCGAGACCCGGGAGCCGGCTGGTCACCTGGTTGGCGCTCGGGGATCCGGCTCCGTGGACGGCCGAGACCACGGCGCGGCTGGTCGAGGTCCTGGTGCGCGGGAACGACCGGGGTTGGCGCTTCCTCGACACCTCCGGCGTGTTGGTGCGATCGCTCCCCGAGGTGGCGGACGCGGTCGAACGTTGGCACCGTGACCCCGAGATGGTGGACCCGACCCGGGTCGTTCGGTTCGGCACGATCGACTCGTTGCAACGGCTCGTGCGCCAGGACCCGATGGCGATGGCGGTGCATTCACGACTCGAGCATCCCGACGGCGTCGTCCTGGCGGCGTTGGTGATCGACATCGCGGGTGAGCATCCGCCGGTCGAACTGGTGCGGTCGCTCGTGGATCGATTCGACCTGGGGTCCGGGGCGCACGACGACCTCTTGGCCTTCTCCGCCGACCACGGCGTCCTGCGGGGCGTCTCGGCCCGACGCGACGGCTTGACCGAGGCGTCGGTCCTCGCCCTGACGTCACACCTGATGACGCGTGATCGGGCCCGATCCCTGTACCTGCTCGACCTGGCGATCGGTTCGCTCACCCCGGTCGACCGCGACCGACTCGACACCTTGTTACAGCGGGTGATCGCGACCTTCGACGAACTCGACGCGAGCGGGTCCTCCGACGCGTTTGCCACCCGTCGGGACGAGGCGATTCGCCTGGCCGGATCCGATCCCGTGCTGATCGACCGGATCGAACACGCACCGTGGCCGTACCTGCTCGCCGAGGCTCCGGAGCGGGTCGTGCGCCACGCGAAGCTGCTGGAACCACGGCCGGAACGGCGTGAGGTGCGGGTCCACTTCTCGCCCACCGCGGATCGGATCCCGGCGATCGACGTCATCGCCCGCGACCAGCCAGGTCTGCTCGCATCCGTGACCAGTGTGTTCGCCGAGTTCGAACTCGACGTCGTGAGCGCCCGGGTCGCGACCTGGGGTGACGGCACTGCGCTCGAGACCTTCACCGTCGAGCCCCGGCCCGGCGCGGACCTCGTCGACGAGCGCCAGCTCGCGTCCGCGATCGAGCATCAGCTCGGCCGGGGGGTGGAATCCGCCGCGCTCGCGGATGCAACCGTTGCGTTCGACGATGCCGGATCGCCGTGGTACACGATCTGCGAGCTGCGACACGTCGACCGTCCGGGCCTGCTGGCGATCGTGTCCGCAGCACTCGCCGCGTGCGGTGCGAGCGTGCATGCGGCCGACGTTTCGGTCCGCGACGGCATCGCGATCGACCAGTTCTCCCTGACGAACCGGGACGGGAGAAAACTCATGCGCAGCGAGAAGGAGGCGATCCGCGACGCGATCGTCGAGGGCCGGCAAGCTCGATCGCGGCTCGCCCGGATCACCCGACGGGGGTGACGGGTTCGGTCAGAGCGGGCGGATCGCGACGACTTCGACGGCGACCTCGGCGCGCTTGGGCGTGTCGTAGGTGGCTGTCTCACCGGCCCGCTTGCCCTCGAGTGCCTGACCGAGCGGTGAGCTGGTCGACAGCACGTCGTAGGTGTCGTTGCGCTCCTCGATCGAGCCGATGAGATACGACTGGGTCTCGTCGTCACCGTCGATCCGGATCTCCACGATCACCCCGGCCTCGACCACGTCGCCCGACGCGCCGTCGACGATCTCGGCGTCGCGCAGCATCGCTTCGAGTTGGCGGACCCGAGCCTCGTTGAGGCCCTGCTCGTTCTTCGCCGCGTCGTAGTCGGCGTTCTCCTTGAGGTCGCCGAGCTCCCGGGCCCGCTCGATCCGTTCGGCGATCTCGAACCGCAGCGGTCCCGTCCGGTTGGTCAGCTCGGCGACGAGGCGTTCGTGAGCGGTGGCGGACAGCTGGGTCGGTTCCATCGCTGCGAGGGTATCCGCCGCCCCGCCGTCGGGGTCGTCTCGGTCACCGGCCCGGCGCGGGCTGCACCAGGCGGGAGGCCCGCCCGGAGGAATCCCACCGCCGTGCGACGAGCCCGGCTGCTAGCCTCATCGGGCTATGTCTTCACGACGCATCGTCATCATTCCCTGAGCGGACGCCGCACCGGCGTTCGCTCTCGACCGTCCACTTCGGTGGGCGGTTTTTCGTTGTGAGGGCCCAGACCAAAAGATCGCGTTCCGCGTTCGCTGTAGGAACTCGGAACCCACCACGAGGAGCATGGGTGGTCCATCGGATCGGCATCATCGGCGGCGACGGGATCGGTCCCGAAGTCGTGGCCGAGGCACTCAAGGTCGTCGACGCGACCGGCATCGCCTACGAAACGGTGTCCTACGACCTCGGCGGGGCCCGCTACCTCGCGACCGGCGAGGTGCTGCCGGACTCGGTCCTCGAGGAACTGCGCGGCCTCGACGCGATCCTCCTCGGCGCGGTCGGCACACCGGAGGTGCCTCCGGGCGTGCTCGAGCGCGGCCTGCTGCTCAAGATGCGCTTCGCGCTCGACCTCTACGTGAACCACCGGCCGTTCCTCGCCCCGGCGAGTGTGCTCAACGACGGCGTCGACATGATCGTGATCCGCGAGAACACCGAGGGGACCTATGCGGGTGAGGGTGGGTTCCTGCGCAAGGACACGCCCTTCGAGATCGCGACCCAGGGGTCGGTCAACACCCGGATGGGGGTCGAGCGGTGTGTGCGGTACGCGTTCGATCTCGCCCAGAGCCGTGATGCGCACCACCTGACGCTGGTCCACAAGACCAACGTGCTCACGTTCGCCGGTGATCTCTGGCAGCGGACGTTCGAGGCCGTCGCATCCGAATACCCGGGCGTGGCGACGGGCTACGACCACGTGGACGCCGCCTGCATCCATTTCGTACAGCGACCCGAGCGCTACGACGTGATCGTCACCGACAATCTCTTCGGCGACATCCTCACCGACCTCGGGGGCGCCATCGGCGGCGGCATCGGGCGGGCGGCCTCGGGCAACCTGAACCCGGCGCGCACCGGTCCGTCACTCTTCGAGCCGGTCCACGGCTCCGCGCCCGACATCGCCGGCACCGGCACTGCCGACCCGCGTGCTGCGATCATCAGTGCCGCGATGATGCTCGAGTTCCTCGGTGAGACCGATGCGGCGGCGCGGATCCACGCGGCGATCGCGACTTCCGACGATGTCACCGGCTCCACTGCAGAAGTCGGTTCCCGTATTGCCGAAAGGGTGTGAACGATGCCGATCGAGGCAACGAAGAAGATCTGGATGAATGGCGCGCTCGTCGACTGGGACGACGCGCGGATTCACATTCTCACGCACTCGCTCCACTACGGCATGGGCGTGTTCGAGGGCATCCGCGCCTACGAGACCGATCGCGGCCCCGCGATCTTCCGGCTCACGGACCACATCGAGCGATTGTTCAACTCGGCGAAGATCCTCATGATGGAGATCCCGTACTCCGTCGACGAGTTGGTCCAGGCCTGCAAGGACACCGTGCGGTCGTCGGGGCTGCCGAGTTGTTACGTGCGTCCGATCGCGTACTACGGCTACGGCGAGATGGGCCTCAACACGTTGCCGTGTTCGGTCGACGTGTCGATCGCATGTTGGCCGTGGGGTGCCTACCTGGGCGACGACGCGGTTTCCAAGGGCGTGCGGATGAAGATCAGTTCGTGGGCGCGCCACGACCACAACGTGATGCCGCCGGCGTCGAAGACCACCGGGAACTACGTGAACTCCTCACTTGCCAAGGTCGAAGCGCTGAAGGCCGGGTACGACGAGGCGATCATGCTGAACCTCGACGGCTACGTGAGCGAGTGCACCGGCGAGAACATCTTCGTGGCCCGCAACGGTGCGCTGATCACGCCGCCCATCTCGGCGGGCGCGCTCGAGGGCATCACCCAGGACTCGGTGATGACGATCGCCCGTGACCACGGCTTCGAGGTGCGCGTCGGACAGCTGACCCGCAGCGACCTCTACGTGGCGGAGGAGATGTTCGTGTGCGGTACCGCAGCCGAGGTGAGCGCCGTGAACTCGGTCGACGACCGCGTGATCCCGTGTCCTGGTCCGATGACCCAGGTGATCGCAGCCGAATACGCGAAGGCGGTGCGCGGGCAGACCGATGCATACAAGAGTTGGTGTGAGCATGTCGACGAATGACGTCACCCTCCCGGCGCGCGTCCAGATCTACGACACCACGCTGCGGGACGGTTCCCAGCTCGAGGGCATCTCGCTGACCGTCGACGACAAGTTGCGGATCGCGGAGCAACTCGACTGGCTCGGTGTCGACTACATCGAGGCCGGATGGCCGGGTGCGAACCCGAAGGACGACGAACTCTTCCAGCGGGCCCAGCACGAGATGCACCTCGAACACAGCACCCTGGTGGCGTTCGGGATGACGAGGCGGGTGAAGGGTCGGGTCGACTCGGACGACACGCTGCGCCACCTCGTCGACGCCAACACCGGCACGGTCTGCATCGTGGGGAAGTGCTGGGACTACCACGTGGTCGAGGCGCTCGGCACGACCCTCGACGAGGGTGTCGCGATGGTCTCCGACTCGATCGAGTACCTGAAGGGGCTCGGACGCGAGGTCCTGTTCGACGCGGAACACTTCTTCGACGGCTTCAAGCGCAACCCCGAGTTCAGTCTGCGGGTACTCGAAGGCGCGGTCCAGGCCGGCGTCGACTGCCTCGTGCTGTGTGACACCAACGGCGGCAGCCTCCCGCACGAGGTGGAGGCAACGGTGCGGGCCGTGGTCGGGTACGTGGGTGCCGACGTGAACGTCGGGGTCCACCTGCACGACGACACCGGCTGCGGTGTGGCGAACGCCCTCGCCGGTGTGCTCGGAGGCGCGACCCAGGTGCAGGGCACGATCAACGGGTACGGCGAGCGCACCGGGAACTGCAACCTCACGACGATCATCCCGAACCTCACGCTCAAAATGGGGATCGAGACGCTGCCGCCCGAGCGCATGGAGCGTCTGACTCCGGTCGCGCACCACGTGGCCGAGCTGGTGAACATGTCGCTCAACCCGCAGGCGGCCTACGTGGGGACGTCCGCGTTCGCGCACAAGGCCGGTCTGCACGTGAGCGCGATCGTCAAGCGGCCGGACGCCTACGAGCACATCCAGCCCGACACGGTGGGCAACGGCACGCGGTTCGTGATGTCGGAACTCGCGGGGAAGTCGACGATCCAGCTCAAGGCGAAGGAACTCGGACTCGAACTCGACGGGCCGACCGTCAACCAGGTGGTCGACACGCTCAAGCACCTCGAGCACGAGGGCTACCACTTCGAGGTGGCCGACGCGTCGTTGGAACTCCTGATGCGACGGGCGACCGGGTGGGAGCACGACTGGTTCCACGTCGAGTCGTTCCGGGTCATCACCGACGACGCGAGTCCCACGACGACCGCGGGCGAGGCGCCTGACGGTGTGCTCACCGAAGCGACCATCAAGCTCCGGGTCGGCGACGACCGGCTGATCGCGACCGAGGAGGGCAACGGCCCGGTGAATGCCCTCGACCGGGCGCTGCGTGCGGCACTGGCCAACCGGTATCCGGCGCTCGACCGGGTCCACCTCACCGATTACAAGGTCCGCGTCCTCGACACCCAGAAGGGCACCGGCGCCATCACCCGGGTGCTGCTCGACAGTACGGACGGCGAACAGTCGTGGACCACGATCGGCGTGAGCGAAAACATCATCGAGGCGAGTTGGCAGGCCCTGGCGGATTCGATCGTCTATGGCTTGCTCCGCGCCGAGATCCGCGGGTAACCATCAGCTGTGCCTACCGATCCGTACGTCCCGATCCCGCGCCAGGAACGACCCCGCCAGAAACAGAACTTCGCCTCCGGTGTCCACATGCCGCCCGCGCACAGTTGGCGGGCCGATCGTCCGGGAGACAACGAGGCTCGGCTGCCGTCCGACGGGCTGGCCGGATCGCCGGGTCCGAACGTCGGATTCGCGCTGACGCTCGCCCATCGGGCGAGCGACCGCTTCCGGCTGGAGCCGGGCGAGCACGCGGAGGACGCGATCGCGGTGGTGGCCGAACTCGCCATGAAGCGGGCGGCTGCATTCGGTCGGGCCCCGACGATGATCGACATCGACGTCGCAACCGAGGTGCTCGGGTACTCGGGCACGGTGTCCGGTGACGTGCACGAGTGGCGTCCCCGACTCGTACGTGGCGCGGATCACGACTACGTGTTGCGTCGCGGTATCGCCGACACCGTGAGCATCGACGATCTCCGGATCCCGGTCGCCGAGTTGTCCGAGCACCTCGCGGACATGCGGGCCGGCCTGGCTGCCGGTCCCGCCGTCCCGGGCGCCGACGCAGCCCCCACCGCGTGACGGTTCGGGTCCGGTTCTCACCCGCGCCGAGCGGGGAACTCCACGTCGGCAGCGCCCGCACTGCACTCTTCAACTGGCTGTACGCCCGCCACGAGGGCGGCACGTTCCTGGTGCGCATCGAGGACACCGACACGTCGCGCACCCGCGAGGAGTGGGTCGACGCGATCGGCGACACGTTGCGCTGGCTCGGTCTCGACTGGGACGAGACGCCGTGGCGGCAGTCGCAGCGCATCGACATCTACCTTGCGGCCGCGGATCGCCTCCTGGCCTCGGGCGCCGCGTACGAGTGCTACGACACGCCCGAAGAACTCGACGAGATGCACGCGGCCCGGAAGGCCGCCGGACTTCCACCGGGGTACGACGGACGGGGCCGTGATCTCGCCGCCGACGACCGGGCTCGGCTCGCGGCCGAGGGCCGGCCTCGCACGGTTCGGTTCCGGACCCCCGACACCGGGCAGAGCACGTTCACCGATGCGGTGCGCGGCGAGGTGACGGTGGAGTGGTCGACGATCTCCGACTTCGTCATCGTGCGGTCGGACGGTTCGCCGTTGTTCTTCCTCGCGAACGCGGTCGACGATCTCGACATGGGGATCACCCACGTGATCCGCGGTGAGGATCTCATCGACACCACACACCGGGTGCTCGCGATCCGGCGCGCCCTCGGTAGTGACGAGGTCCCGCTGTACGCGCACCTGCCCCTCATCCTCCAGGCCGACCGGGCCAAGCTCTCGAAGCGTCACGGTGCGGTCGCAGTCGAGGACTTCCGCGCTCGCGGGATTCTTTCCGAGGCATTGTTCAACTACCTCGCGTTACTCGGCTGGGCGCCGGACGACGATCGTGAGGTGATGGACCGGGACGAGATCGTCGACGCCTTCGCGTTGTCACGGGTCACGCATTCGGCGGCGATCTTCGACGACAAGAAGCTCGAGTGGGTCAACGGGGAGTGGATCCGGCGCCTTTCCCACGACGAGATCGTCGAGCGCATCCGTCCGTTCGCCGAAGATCGGTTCGGCGCGGAGCTCGACGAGACCCTCTTGGGCGCGGCGGTCACCATCGGCCAGGAACGTGCGAGCACGCTGGTCGCGCTCGCCGATCAGATGGACTTCCTGTTCGCAGGAGAGCAGTTCACGATTGCCGACTCCGTGTGGGACGACGTCGTCACCGTGGAGCAACCGGCCGCGGTTCTCGACTCGGTCATCGCCCACGTGACCGCGTGCGCGTGGAACCCGGAATCGATCGGGGAGATGCGCGGCGCGATCGAAACGCTCGGGCTCAAACCGCGCAAGGTCATGAAGCTCCTGTACGCCGCGGTGGAAGGGCGGGGCGCGGGTCTGCCGCTGTTCGACGCGTTGCACCTGCTCGGTCGGGACGTGTCACTCGAGCGCCTCCGGTCCGCGCGCGCCCGCCTCGCCTGACCCCGTCTCGCTCGACCCGGGGACCTCGGCTTCGGGGGAGCGGGGTGCCCTCGGGCTATGATGATCGGCGCCCATTCGGGGGTGGTGTAATTGGCAACACAACAGGTTCTGATCCTGTCTTTGGGGGTTCGAGTCCTCCCCCCCGAGCCCACCGCAGGCTTGCCTTCGGTGACAGCGTGGCCCCGTCGTCTAGTGGCCTAGGACGCCGCCCTCTCAAGGCGGTAACGGCAGTTCGAATCTGCTCGGGGCTACCACTCGAGGTCCGGGACTTGTCCCGGACCTCTTTGCGTCCCCGCCCGAAGTTCCGTCGCGCACAGCGGTGACGACAGCGCGCGCGACACGGCGCACGGGACTCGGGACGACGCGTCGCGCGCGCGAAACGCACGTGCGAACGCGACGCTCCCGTCGAACGCGATCGAAAACGCGTGCCGCGCCCGCTGAGATCGGTGCATGCGAAAGAAAAAGTATGCGACGCTCGTACGCGGAACTGGCGCGTCGAACGTCGCAACTCGCGAACGCGCGCGACTGTCGAAGATGCCACTACGCGTGGTGATCGTCGCGAAATTGCCACCGAAGTGTCGACGGAGCGCGCGTAACGGCGTGAGTTCGACGCGCGACGTGCAATATCGCGATGTTGTTCGCGTGCGCGCGTTTGTCGAACGCGCGGCTCTCCCGCGCGCGATTTACGGGAGGAAATGCTTGACCTGCGCGCACGAATGCGTTTCCATGTCCAGTGACGACGGATGGCGGAGGGAAGAAACGCGCATCAACGAGTTCCGTCGGCCAGACTTGTACTCGCGTGCACAACGCAAACGTTGCGCACGCGTATGCAAAGAGATCGCGATGGATGTCACCACGCAAGCGCGTTGAGGTCGTCCATCGTGAAACGAACGGACCGAGCAGTACTGGGGTTCGGTCGAGGTTCGTGCCCAGTAGACACCGACAGAAGGTGGTGGCAATGCCTCCAGCAAAGCGAAGCACGCGTAAGGCAGCGGCCAAGAAGGCTCCGGCCAAGCGCAAAGCAGCGAAGAAGGCCCCCGCAAAGCGGAAGGCAGCAGCGAAGAAGACGGTGAAGAAGACCGCCAAGAAGGCTGCGAAGAAGGCCCCCGCAAAGAGGAAGGCCGCTGCGAAGAAGGCTCCGGCGAAGCGGAAGGCTACGAAGAAGGCAGCCAAGAAGACGGCCAAGAAGACCGTCAAGAAGGCTGCGAAGAAGAAGGCTACGAAGAAGGCTCCGGCCAAGCGCAAGGCGGCCAAGAAGACCGTCAAGAAGGCCGCGAAGAAGAAGGCTACGAAGAAGGCTCCGGCGAAGCGCAAGGCCGCGAAGCGCAAGTAGTCCGTTCCATCTGCGATTGCTCGGGGGAGGCCAGTGGCCTCCCCCGAAGCAATTGCGGACTTGGCGTCAGATGCCGTCGATGATCCGGAACGACTCCGAGGGCTCTGCCGGTGTGGCGCGGCGCGCGGCATCTTCGATCCGATCACGAAATGCTCGGATCGCGGTCTCGACGTCGGGCCTGGCGGGGTCGATGTCCATCGTCGAACGCCACTGACTCCGATGACGCAGCAGTGCGTCCGCCTTGGTCGTGGTCCAACCGGCGATCGACTCCACATGGTTCGGTTCGTCGGCTTCGAAGAGCCAGAGCGCGTCCGGACGATGGTGGGGGCCACCGATTCCCGGGAAGAAGTGTGGATCGCGTGCGGCGACGACACCGTCGACGGTGAGCCAGCCGGCGTGCCGATGATCGGGGTGCAGGCGATACCGCTTCCACGGATCGTGACCGAGGACGATGTCGGGTCGGACCTCGCGGATGGTCCGACACACCACCTCGCGCCCCGCGCGGTCGCTCTCGAGTTCGCCGTCGACGAATCCGCCGAAATGGACCGTCGCATGCGCCAGCGTCGCCGCGGCATCACTCGCTTCGGCCTGGCGCGTCGCGACGAGCGCGTCGAGGTCGTCGTCGACACTCCACGTGCCCTTGGATCCGTCGGTGAGGACGAGGAAGTGCACTTCGGTGCCGGCGGCCGCCCATTTCGCGAGCGTCCCGCCGCATCCGAACTCGATGTCGTCGGGGTGGGCACCGACCGCGAGGGCGCGCGGCGGGATGTTCTCGGTCATGGCTCCAGGTCCTCCGGGAGATCGACATCGAAACCGAGTTCGGCGTCGTGGACGAGGTCCACGACGAGTCCGAGGGCGCGGGCGACGGCGGCATGGCGACCAGCCGAACCGACGCCGTAGGCGAAACCGAACGCGGCGGTGCTCGGGATACCGAGCACCGGCGTGCCGTCGTCCCGGTGGGAGGGCACGATGGTCACGGTGGACGGGTCGACCGTGGCGAACCGCGCGAGGGTGCCGGGCCGGGCGCGGGGGAGGTCGGCGTGCACGACGATGACCCGTGCGTATCCCTGGTCCCGGAGCGAATCCCGGCCGGCGGCGACCGCGGCGTCGAGTCCGGAGCCCGGGTCGTCGACGAGCGCGAGCCCCCGTGCCTGCGCCCACGCCTGCACCTCTGCCGAAGACGTGACGATCGTGACCGGCAGCGGGCCGGCGGCGTCGACGACCGCGTTCGCCATCGTGGTTGCGAGGTCCGCGCGCTCGCGCTCACCGAGCACTTCGGCCAGTCGCGCCTTGCCGGAGGTGAAACCCCGGATCGGGACCACCACCCCCGCGTGGTGAGGAGGACCAGGGACGATCGGCATGGGGTTGCGTACACTACCGGGCCGTGGATCCCGTCTTCGATGGTGTACGTGGCGTGCTCTACCCCCCGATGCACCTCGGGATCAAGTGGACGATCGACGGCCTCGAGCACATCCCGACGGCCGGACCGGTGATCCTGGCCGCGAACCACACGTCGTATCTCGACCCGCTCGCGCTCGGGTATTTCGCGACCAAGCGGGGTCGGCGTACCCGCTTCCTGACCAAGGACGAGTTGTTCGAGAAGCCGGTGATGGGCGGAATCCTCCGCGGTGCCGGGATGATCTCGGTGAGTCGCGGTACCACTGACGCGGCCGGATCCCTCGTCGCGGCCGAGACGTCGTTGCGCGAAGGCCGCTGCGTCACGGTCTTCCCCGAGGGCACGATCTCGCTCGACCTGGAACCGATGGTGGGCAAGACGGGCACCGCCCGCCTGGCCGCGGCCACCGGCGCGCCGGTCGTCCCGATCGGGATGTGGGGCCTGCACCGCATCATGTTCAAGGGTCGCAAGCCGCGCTGGCGGGCCGGCATCGCGGAGGTCGTCTCGATCGGCGCCCCGATCACGATCGGGGCGGCCGACGATGTGCTGAGCGCGACGGACCGGATCATGGACGCGATCTGTACCCAGGTGCGCGACGCCCGGCGCCGGTATCCGCAATCGCCGACGCCGGCCGAAGGTGACTGGTGGGTACGCGCACCCGAGACCGCGGTATTGAGGAGCTGTCGATGACCCGAATCGCCGTGATCGGTGCCGGATCCTGGGGGACCGCGGTCGGCGCGATCGCGGCCGTGAACGCGGACGCCGTGCTGTGGGCCCGCGATCCTGCGGTCGCGGCCCACATCGTCGACGAGCACACCAACCCCGACTATCTCCCGGACATTGCGCTGCCCGAGTCACTCGACGCGACCTCCGATCTCGGTGCGGCGTGCGCGGGCGCCGACGTGGTCGTCATGGGCGTTCCGTCACACGGGTTCCGTGCGGTACTCGAGGTGGCGGCGCCGAACATCGGCGCCGACGTCCCGGTGCTCAGCCTGTCGAAGGGCGTCGAACAGGGAACGTTGTTGCGGATGACCGAGGTGATCGCCGACGTGCTCGAGGGTCACCGCACGGATCGCATCGGGGTGTTGACCGGTCCCAACCTCGCACGCGAGGTCGCCGAGGGTCAGCCGACGGCCTCGGTCGTGGCGATCGGCGACGCCGAGACCGCGACCGAACTCCAGAGCCTGTTCATGACCGCGACGTTCCGGGTGTACACCAATCCTGACGTCGTCGGATGTGAGATCGCCGGCGCGCTGAAGAACGTGGTCGCATTGGCGGCCGGCATCGCGCACGGACTCGGCTACGGCGACAACACCAAGGCCGCACTCATCACGCGCGGCCTGGCGGAGCTGGCGCGCCTCGGCATCGCGCTGGGCGGTGACCCGCTCACCTTCTCGGGGCTCGCGGGTATGGGTGATCTCGTGGCCACGTGTACCAGCGACAAGAGCCGCAACCGGACCGTCGGGGTCGCGCTCGGCCAGGGCCGCAAACTCGACGACATCGTGACCGAGATGAAGATGGTGGCCGAGGGAGTCAAGAGCACCGAAGCGGTGCTCGAGTTGGCCCGCCGGCTCGACGTGGAACTCCCGATCGCCGAGCAGGTGGGCGCGGTCTTGTACGACGGTCGTTCTCCCGCCGACATCGTGCCCGCGCTCATGCTGCGCCAGGCCAAGCCGGAACTGCGCGGGATGCGGTGATCGTCGGCGCGCTCGGAACCGAAGGCCGTGCGATCGTCGACGCTCGTGGTGCGATCCGGATCGTCGGCGAGCCGTGGACGCTCGACTGGTGGATCGGCGCCGACGACCGGTGGCGTGTGCCGGCACGCGAACCGGCGGTCCGCCATGCCGCGATCGACGGTGCGCCGGTCGCGGAGACGCGGATGCGGATCCCGAGCGGCGATGCCGTGCAACGCGTGTACGGAATCGGCGGGGTCGGCGACGTGGTCGTGGTCGAGGTCGAGAACGCGTCGCCGGCGGCCTGCATCGTCACCCTGGTCGTCCGCGGCGCGACGTCGCTCGCCGTCGACGGGTCACACGTCATCGTCGACGGGCGGGTCGCGCTGATCCTCCCGTTCCCGCCACCACGGTGGGACGTCACCGACCTCGCGCTCGAGCCGGAGCAGTGCGGCGCCGAGACCGGACCGGTGCCCGTACGTTCGTTCGCCGAAGGTGCCTTGGTGGCGGCGATGCTGTTTCCATTGAGCCACCGCAACCGATTGCGCGTCGCGCTCGTGTGCGGTGACGAGGTCCCGACGATCGACCTCGCGCAGGTCCCCGCGGCCGACGCCGCGGCGCGCGGCTGGCACCGGCATCTCGATCGGGCCACGCGTGTGGTCGGGCCCGGAGACCGCGTGGCCGAAATCGACCTCGCCCGGAGTCAGATCCTGCTCGAACCCGATCCGGGTGCCGCGACCACGGCGGCGCTCGAGGACTGGGGCTTCGACGAACGGGCCGAGTGGGCGTGGAACGGGCTGTCGACTCGTGACCGACGCCGGGCGCGCCGGCGCGTGGACCTGCTCGACGATCCCGGCGCGGCCGGGCTGCTCCTCCGCGCGCGCGACGGGTGGGTCCGCGACGTCGACACCGGCATCGAGATCCTGCATTCGCCTCCCGAGCCGGGGGTCGACCTCGAGATCCGCGATGCGCCGACGCGGCACGGGAACATCTCGTTCGCGTTGCGTTGGCACGGTGAGTATCCCGCGTTGCTGTGGGAGGTCAGGGAGCCGACGTCGTCGTTCGAGTTGCGGGTTCCGGTCGTGGCGGCCGGATGGTCGACCCGCGAGCCGGTGGGCGAGACACTGCTCCGCGCCGCGTCAGCCTGACGTCGCGCCGGCGGTCACTCGTCGAGACGGAGGGTTGCGATGCCCGCCGCCCGGAGGTCGAAGCCGGCCTCGAATCGGGACTGGGGTCGGCCGCGCAGATCTACGAGCCAACCGCGCGCCGGCGTGTCGTCGAGTTCGATCTCGACCCGGCTCGGCTGGTCGAGCGGATTGAAGACCCGCACGACGAGCCCACCCGCGTCGCGGTGCACGGCCGACGTGACCGCGCCCTCGACCCGGAGTGGCCGCCCGACCGTTCGGCGCGCTCCGCCGCCGGCGACCCGCGCCCGCTCGAGGGGTGTCAGCACGTCGTCGGCCATCTCGTAGAGGCCGGCGGTGTCCCAGGTGCCGAGGTGCGGAGCGACCGCGTACTCGACCGCGAACGGTCCTTGCAGTTGTGGCCCTTCGAGGGCGTCGAGGGGGCCGGCGGGGTTCGGGCGCAGCGCGATCTCCGAGCGCGAGAGGAACCCGGTCGCACGCAGGAGCGTGAGCGCGAGTTCGCGACGGGCGTGGACCACCTCGTACTCGAGGAGGCCGTCGTGGAGGAGCGCGATTCCCCGGTCACCGTCGGACGCGTCGACGAAGCGTCGGGACACGAACGTGGGAAGCGGGGTCTCGTGGGGTCCGCCCTCGGTCGTGAGGCCGCGTTCGACCACGGCGAACGCGCACTCGGCGTGCGACGACGTGACCGGGGCCGGGAGCGGGAAATGGGCGCGCAGGCGGTGGTCGCGGCAGCGGTGGTCGAGCTCGGTGCGGACGCGGAGGAACCGCTCCCCGGCGCGGAGTTCGAGGGTGGTGACGACCTCGGTGAGGAGCTGCTCGTCACTGCGACGGCTGCACGAACGCTCGTTGCCGACCGCGTGATGCGGCCAGCGGTACCAGGTGACCACACGCAGCTGCGACCGGATCGGTCCGTGTTCGTGGAGCGTCACCGTGACGGCTTCGGGGCGGTCGATCACCAGGTCTTCGACCGGTGGCGAGTAGTTGTACGTATCGCCGCCGTCGCCGCCCTCGACGAGCCGGCCGAGGCCCGTCGCCACGACGCCGTCGGCCGTGGTGATCGTGTAGGTGCCGGTGTGGGGGTCGACATCGACCTCCAGGTGCTCGTTCGCGAGCCGGTGCTCGGCCGCGTCGAGTCCGGTCTCGGGGCCGGGACCGTCGACCGGCCGGTAGGTACGCCAGCCGAACCCGGGAATGTCGCCGACGCGGGCGATGACCTCACGCGTCGGTGCGCGCATCACGCGTACCGCCACGTTGACGTTCTGGGCGCCGAGTTCGATGAGTTCCTCGCGCAGTCCCTCGAGGTCGACGACCGCGTCGCCCGGCGCGGCACCGGTGCAGGTGAGCGTCGCACCGACATCGGCCCGCTCCAACTCGTAGGACGCGATCCGCGTCCCTGCGAACTCGGGACCCCGCATGAGTTCGGTGACGAGGGAGATCTGATCGCCGGTGACCGTCGTCGCGAATCCGATACCGCTGATCGACTGCACGACCTGGGCCGGCACCGCGCTGCCGTCGTCGAGCGCAACGAGGTGGACCGGACCGTCGCCGGGAACGCGCAGGGTGACGAGCCCGCTGCGGTCGTAGGCACTCGAGTTGATCACGACGGTTGAGCCGCGCGGCGCGTCGATGGCGGCACCGAGTCCGTGCACCGCGTCCCGTGCGAGGTTCTCGCCGATCTGGCGTGCCTCCTGGTACCGCACGTGGACCGCGTCGACCACCTCGTCAGCACTGCACGCGCACGATGAATCGTGCGCGCTGTTGAGGACCAACAGCTTCCAGGCCAGTTCCAGCAAGCGGCCGGGATACCGATCGGCCGGCATCAGCAGTGCCGAGAGCGGTTCCGCGTGGCGTTCGACGGCCCGTTCGGCCGCGGCGCACGCCCGGTGCACGTCGACCCGGTTCGACGCGACGCCCATGAGCACGTTGGCCCGGGCGCCCGAACGCAACTCACCCTGCCAGGCCTTCAACCCGGCGGTCGGCTGCGTGGCGAGATACTCGGGGAGTGACGTGACCTCGAAGCGGTAGTCGCCCTGCACGGCATTGGCCTCGGCCACGATGCGCCCGAGCCAGGGCTGGGGCATCTGGTGATCGGTGCCGTTCATCAGCAGCAGACCACTGCCCGGGATGCGGTTGGTGCCGATCTCCTGCTCGAAGCTGTGGGCCCGCCCGATCAGCTGTTTGGCGTCGTCCGGCAGATCCCGACCGTTCGAGTACGAGCCGTAGAGATATTCGGCCCGCACGCGCGAACCGTCGGGCGCGTCCCACCAGAAGGCGCTCTGGGTGACCTCGGACGGGACGCCGCGCCACACGATTGCGTGCTCGAGGCCGGCCTCGCGCAGGATCTGGGGCATCTGGGCGACGTGGCCGAACATGTCCGGGAGGTAGCCGACCTCCATCGGCCCGCCGAAGTCGGTCGCCCGCCGGATCCCCATCTGGAGATCCCGGACGATCGTCTCGCCCGACACCATGAACTCGTCCATGAGGATCATCCACGGACCGATCGACAGGCGGTTACTCGCGGCGAGGCGCCCGAGCGGTTCGGCGGCCTCGGGATGGACCTCGAGGTAGTCGTCGAGGACCGCGGTCTGACCGTCGAGGAGGAACCGGGCGTAGGACAGGTCGTGTTCCAGGAGCGGGAGCAGCTCGTCGAGGAGCTTCACCAACCGGATCCGGAAGGCCTGGAACGGGGAGTACCACTCCCGGTCCCAATGGGTGTGCGGAACGATCGCGACGACAGTCGGCTCAGCCATGGAGGAGGAGGCTAGAGCAGCGCCAGAAACCGCTTGGCGAAGCGGTTGGCCCCGTCGCTGCTCGCGCGAGGACGAGCACCCCGTGACCAGATCGGCGCCACCGGGCGTTCCCGCGCCCAGAAGTCCAGCACGCGACCGGCGAGGCCCGAATCACCTCGATTTCGTGGGGGAACGTCCAGGGAGCGGTGAAGAACTGATCAGGTAACTGTCAGATTCCAGCCGCTGTTCGTTCACAGTGAGGGTGCGTTCGCGAAACACGTCGTCCGTAGCTTCCCTTCATCGCTATTGGGAAATCCGCGATTCGTGGGCAACGAGGCTCGTGGTCGTCAACGACATTGGGAGGAATAAACGTGAGCTCGAAGCTCAAGCGTTTGGGATTAGTCGTGGTACTCATCACGGCGATCGTGGCACTGTTCGCCGCGCCGGCGTTCGCTGCGGACGCACCAAAACCGGTATATCAGGCTCCGAGCGTCGCTCCGACCGATGTCGCAGTGAGCCTGAACCTGCTCTGGGTCGTGCTCGGCGCAGTGCTGGTGATCTTCATGCAAGCCGGGTTCGCACTGGTGGAAACCGGATTCTGTCGCGCAAAACACGCCGCCCACGTGGTGTCGACGAACTTCGCGATCTTCGGATTGGGTTTCGTCGGATTCTTCCTCGTCGGGTACGGCCTCATGTTCGGTGGGTTCAGCTTCGGTGGTGCCTTCGGTCTGGACACTTCGACCGGTGGTCCGCTCGTCGGAAGCGGCAGCTGGGTGTTCCTGTGGCACGGCGGTTTCGCACTGACGAACCTGCACGGTCTCAAGAACTCCGCTCCGGTGCTCGCCATGTTCCTGTACATGGTTGCCTTCATGGACACGACCGGGACGATCCCGACCGGTTCGATGGCGGAGCGTTGGAACTGGAAGGCCTTCGTGGGTTGGGGGCTGTTCGTCGGCACGATCTTCTACCCGTTGTTCGGCGCCTGGACCTGGGGCGGCGGCTGGCTGAGCCAGATGGGTAACAGCATGAAGCTCGGCTTCGGTTACGTCGACTTCGCCGGCTCGGGTGTCGTCCACGCCATGGGTGGCGTTGCTGGACTCGCCGGCGCGATCGTGCTGGGACCACGCATCGGCAAGTTCGGAGCGGACGGCAAGCCCCGTACCTTGGGTGGCCACAACATCCCGATGGCGTTCCTCGGGACGTTCATCCTGCTCGTGGGTTGGTTCGGCTTCAATGCGGCGTCGACCTTCGCGGCCACGGACGTGCGCTTCGCGGTCGTTGCCACCAACACCGCAATCGCGGCGGCGTTCGGTGCGACCGTGGCGATGTTCTACGTGATGAAGCGGATGGGCAAGCCCGACCCGGGGATGATGGCGAACGGCATGCTGGCGGGCCTGGTGGCCATTACGGCTCCCTGTGCCTTCATCCAGCCCTGGGCCGCAGCGGTCATCGGCGGGATCGCGGCGATCATCGTGGTCGAGTCGGTGTTCTTCTTCGAGCGTCGCGGTATCGACGACCCGGTGGGTGCCATCTCGGTCCACGGCGTCTGTGGAATCTTCGGTGTGCTCTGCGTCGGGATCTTCTCCAGCGGCGAGTACGGAGCCGGCTGGAACCTGACGACCAAGGGTGCGGCGGCGACCGCCTCCGGGGTCACCGGGATCCTGTACGACTTCAACCTGGGTGGCCGTCAGCTCGCTTCGCAGGCGGTCGGTGCGCTCGTCATCTGCACCGTGTTCCTCGGTCTGGCGTTCGCGTTCTTCAAGATCCAGGACAAGATGATGAAGGGCGGCATCCGCTCGAAGGCCGAAGACGAGATCATGGGTCTCGACATGCCCGAAATGGGGGTGCTCGCGTACGACAACCTCACGCTCAACGACCTGGAGATCGTCAGCGGCGACGGCGTCGAGCTCGAAATGTCGGGCGGGCCTTCACCCGACCCGACCATCGGTCGGTAACGCGACCGGGGATTTGGCTGCTTACCCCCAGTGGGCGGTCGACAGGAAAAAGAAGGGAGGTCGGGCAACGTTGCCCGACCTCCCTTTTCTTGTGTGTGGCTCGAGGTCAGGTCGACGCGGGGACCTTGAAACCTTCGCGGTCGAGATACGTACGCCAGGCGGCCTGGTCGAACGCGGGGTCGTCGGCCTCGAGCACCGAACGGGCCATCGGGGAGAGCGCGGCCGGCGTGCCACACGCGGGCGAGGGCGGGTCGATCGGCAGGTTGATGTCGAAGTACAACTCTTTGTCGATCAACGATCCCGAAAGGCTCGCGCCGAGGTTGAGTGCGTACTGGTCCCGTCGGGTGAGATACCACGAGTCGCCGGGCGCGCCGGGTCCCTCGGGCGGTGCGCCGAGGAACCGCCATTCGATGAACCGCAGGATCGACGCGTGGTCGTAGGCGCGCCGATCGACGAGACCGGCATGGGCGAACGGCGAGGCCACGATCGTAGGCACGCGGTACCCGGCCTGCGAGAAGTCGTCGGCGTCGAGCGCGTTGGCGCGGTCGTCCGGGAAGTGCGGTGGTGCGACGTGGTCGTAGAAGCCACCCCACTCGTCGTAGGTGGAGATGTAGACGCCCTTCTCCCAATGCGCCGACTCGGTGAACGCCTTGAAGACGTTGCGTTGGAAGTTCTGTCCGTTCCGGACGTCGGCCAGCGGGTGGTCGTCGTTCTGACCGTCGCCGCCGAAGGCCGGATCCACCATGACGACATGCGGCAGCGTCCCGTTGGCGCAGTCGGTGAAGTAATCGGCGATCGGGGCGAGGAACGGCGACATACGGGGCCCGTACAACGCGAGGAACGGCAGGTCGGAGTAGTAGTACTTCGCCGACACCCCCGCGGCCGCGAGCTTCTCCCAGATCAACGGCCACGCGAACGGCTCGGCCGGGAACGCGTTCGACTTGTTGCCGCCCGACTGCGCGCCGTGCAGGTAGTGCCGGTTCGGCCACGTGGGTCCGAGCAGCGAGCAGTGGTAGTCGTCGAACGTGGTGAACCGCTTCACGAAGTGACGGGTGAACGCGAGGTCCTCCGCCTCGTAGTAGCCGGCGGGTAACACGTCGTCGTTGGCGCTCGCGGCGAGGAACCCGAGGTCCCGCTGCGCGCGGCCCGCGGTCCAGCCGTGGTTCGGGTCGCTCAGGTCGCAACCGCGATACGGGTTGGTCAGCACGTCCCACCCGACCATGTGGTGGGTGGCGACGGGACCATTCGGGCTGGCGAGCACTGCCTGGTTGTTCGCGTCGATGGTGAAGAACTTTCCGTACTGGGACCGACCGGCATCGATGTAGCCCTGGTGACTGCCCAACCAACCGAGCCAGTGGTCGAACGAACGGTTCTCGCTCATCACCATCACGATGGTGTCGATCGCCGAATCGCCGGCTGCACCGTCGAGGATCGTCGAACCGGGTTTGTAGCCCGGTGGGAACAGGGTCTTGCAGCCGGGCAGGGCGGCGATCGCGGCGATCGCGCCCCCCGTGATTCCGGCGCGCTTGAGGAACTGTCTCCGGTCGAGATCCACTCGTCCACCTCCCAGTGAAGGCGGCCATTGTGCACCATTTGCGGGGGTGGCGGGGTCGGCGCCCCGTACGCTGCCGGGATGCGTGTCGCCGATCCCGCTCGACTCTCGGTCTTTCTCGACTACGACGGGACGATCAGTACGGCCGACACCGGGGTGCACCTCCTCGAACGTCTCGGTGCGCCGGAGTGGCGGGCGGTCGAGGCCGAGTACTCGGCCGGGGAGATCGGCAGCCGGGTCTGCCTGCTCGACGAATGGGACCTGCTCCCCGTGGATCGGGCCCTCCTCACCGCCACCGCCGCCGAGGTCCCCATCGACCAGGGCGTGCACCGCCTGGTGGGCGACCTGACCGCGGCCGGGGCGGAGGTGACCATCGTGTCGGACGGGTTCGGGTTCTACGTCCAGGACGCCGTCGGCGATCTCGGGATCCCGATCGTGACCAACGCAGTCGACTGGAACACCGGCGTGCTCGAGTTCCCGCACGAGGACCGGTGCTGCGCGTGCTCGAGTTGTGGGACGTGCAAGCAGGCGCCGATCAAGGACGCGCACCGCCGTGGTCGTACGACTGTCCTCGTCGGCGACGGGACGAGCGACCGGAAGGCCGCGGCCCTGGCCGACATCGTCTACGCCAAGGACGGCCTGGCCCGGTGGTGCGCACAGTTCGGCGTGGCGTTCACGCCGTTCCACGACCTCGACGGCGTGAGGTTGGATCTGCTGGGCCCGGGGTAGTGTCGATCCGTGCCTACCTACGCGATGTTGAGCACGTTGGGCCCGGGTGGTTGGGCGACCCTGCGTGAGAACCCCGAACGACTCCGACAAGTCACCGAAGAGGTGGAGTCGATGGGGCTGACCGTCGTCGCGCAGTACGCGCTGATGGGGCAGTGGGACTTCCTCAACATCATCGAGGCGCCCGACGAGGGCGCGATGGCAAAGGCCGCCGTCGCGCTCGCCGCGCGCGGCACGATGCGGACGACCACGATGCAGGCCCTGCCCATCGACACCCTGATCGAGGCGCTGGGCGGTTTGTAGCCTTCTGGGCTACACCCACCACATGTTGTTGGTCTTCCGACGCTCCTCGCGGACGTCGTCGACGGTGAAGACGAGCGGCAGGATCGAACCGTCCGACCGCCGCCGGATCAGGTAGCCGGGCACCGGACCCTCCACCGGTTCGACGACCTCGAAACCGCGTGCCCACTGGCGGTCGAACCTCGATCGCACTTCCACACGGGTGCCGGCGTCCACCGCGGGATCGTAAACCCGCGTGCAAGCGCGCGCCTTGGTACGTTCGGGCAGTGACCCCGACCCGGACTCCCAACCGCGCGACGCGGCCGAGCCTGCGGTTGGAACGCAAGTGCTGGCAGTCCGGCGACCAACTCGTGTGCGGGATCGACGAGGTCGGCCGGGGGGCGTGGGCCGGACCGGTGACCGTGGCCGCGGTCATTCCCGCGCCCGAACACCTCAGCGGTATCCGCGACTCCAAGATGCTCACGCCGGAACAGCGCGAGATCGCCGCGGCCCGCGTCCGCAACTGGGCCCGGGCGTACGCGATCGGACACGCGTCGTACGAGGAATGCGACACGCTCGGTATGACCGCCGCACTCCGGACGGCCGGACTGCGGGCGCTCCGCGATCTCGCCGCGCAAGGATTCGAGCCCGACCGGGTGATCCTCGACGGCAACCACGACTACCTGCGGATGGGCAGTCGGGTCACGACCGTGATCAAGGGTGACGCGACCTCACTCGCGGTCGCCGCCGCGAGTTGTGTGGCCAAGGTGGAACGCGACGGGATGATGGCCGAGGAGGCCGAACACTTTCCCGCTTTCGGCTTCGAGTCGAACCGGGGGTACCCGGCGCCGGTCCACAAAGCGGCGCTGCGCGCCTGGGGTCCGACCACGATCCACCGCCGATCCTGGATCTTCATGGACGACCTCGTCTGGGGCGGTCTCGCGCCGGCTCCAGGGAGACTCTTTTAGCGAGATAGTGTCCCGTTCATGGGCCAGACGATCACGGTGACGTCACGCGCGGGGTCGACTCCTGCGGTGCGCTTGTTCGATCTCAATCGTTCGCTGACCGGCATGGAGGTGGAGCGCTACTCCACCGTCGCGGAAGCGAAGTCGAAGGGGATGCGCCCGCCGGACGTGCTTGCGGCCCGGCTGCTCGAGGAGGGCGCGTTCAGCGTCACGATCTACTCCAACAGCGTGACGGTCGAGGCCGCTGCCGATTCGTGGAGCACCTTCGAGCCGCGCGTGCGGTACCTGATCGAGCATCTCTTCGAGTACTACGGCGACGACGCCGGCTGGTCCTACGAGGCCCGCGGGCTCGAGGCGCCACCGCCGGTCGATCTCGCGGGCTGACCTTCCTGCCGCTTCGCGATCGCGGATCGCGGGCCACAGCAGCCACCACGCGTGCCGAGAGCCCACTGGCGAATACGAACAGGTGTTCGGTAGTGTGGGGACATGGTCCAGATCCCGGTGCAGCCCGTGCGTGCCTCCCCTCGGCGGGACGACGCAGCCCGGGCCCGGCTGGCGGCGGTCGGCGCGGCGCGGGCGCCGGTCGTGTTGGCGCGGGATCGGGCGTTGGCCCTGACCGGTCCCATGGCCGCGGTTCTCCCGTCGGTGCAGCGGGGTTCGGTGGTCGCGGTCGGCGGGGCGCTCGGCACGGGGGCGACGAGCGCGGTGCTGAGCATCGCGGCGGCGGCGACGGCCGCGGGCGAGTGGGCGGCCCTGGTCGACGGGATGGGAACCCTCGGTGGCCTGGCGGCTGCAGAAGCCGGTGTCGACCTGGCGCGGTTCGCGGTCGTCCGTGACGTCCCCCGTGACCGGTGGGCCACCGTGGTCGCGAACCTGCTCGAGGGAGTGACCGTGGTGGTCGCGGAACTGCCCCCCACGGTGCGGATCGGTGATGCCCGCCGGCTCGTGGCGCGGGCGCGTGAACGCGCCGCGGTCCTCGTGACCTGCGCGCCGGATGCACGGGCCTGGCCGGCCGAGGCGGCGGTGCGGATCCAGGCCCGGGGCGGCGGGTGGTCGGGCCTGGGCGCAGGTGACGGTGGGTTGGAGCTGCGGGCACCGGTCGTCGAGATCAGCGGTCGGGGGATACCCGGACGGGTCCGCCTCGAACTCGCGGGCTGAGGCGTCATGGCCGTCCGCACGTTGTGTTCGTGGTGCCCCGACTGGCCGGTGGTCGCCGCTCGCCGGGTGGGACGCGCGCCCAGCGCCGTTCCGGTGGCAGTGGTGGAACGGGGCCGGGTGGCCGCGGTCTCGATCGAGGCGCGGGCGGCCGGGGTGCGCATCGGCAACCGGCGCCGGGAAGCCGAGGCCGAGGCCCCCGAGATCGTCGTGCTCGACCGCGACCCCGCGGAAGAGGCCCGCGAGTTCGAACCGGTGGCGCGGGCGATCGAGACGATCACCCCGCGGGTCGTGTTGGAGCGACCCGGGGTGTTGTCGTTTCCCACCCGCGGTCCGTCCCGCTATCACGGCGGCGACGGCGGCCTGTTCGAACGGGTCCGGGAGACGGTGGACGCGACCGGGGTCAGCGCGTTGCGGGTGGGGATCGCGGACGGCGCGTTCGCGGCACGGCTCGCGGCTCGTCGCAACGTGATGGTGCCCGCCGGCGAGACGCCGACGTTCCTCGCGCCGTGGCCGGTGGACGCATTGGGCGACGAGGCTCTGGCCGATCTCCTGGTGCGGCTCGGGTTGCGGACCTTGGGTGCCTTCGCGGGATTGCCGGCGGCGTCGGTGCTCGCCCGTATGGGTCGCGAAGGTCTCACTGCGCACCGCCTCGCGCGTGGTGAGGACGCGCATCCACCGGCGCTCACCACACCACCCCCCGATTTCGAGGAGCGGGCCGAACTCGATCCGCCGGCCGAGCGCGTGGATGCCGCGGCCTTCGTCGCCAAGGGACTCGCCGACCGGCTGCTCGAACGGCTCGCGGCGCGCGGGTTGGCGTGCACGCAGGTCGTCGTCGAGGCCGAGACCAAGTACGGCGAGTCGCTCTCGCGCGCGTGGCGGCACGACGGTGCGCTCACCCCCGGTGCGCTCACGGAACGGGTGCGGTGGCAACTCGACGGCTGGCTCACCGCGACGGGGGGGCTGAGCGGTGGGCTCACCCGGCTGTCGCTCATTCCCGACCAGGTGATCCCGGCCTCGGGCCGTCAACTCGGGTTCTGGGGTGGTGACGCGGCCGCCTCGGATCGTGCCGAGCAGGTCTTCGCCCGGATCCAGGGTCTGCTCGGTCCCGAGCACGTGGTCACCGCCGTACCCCAGGGTGGTCGCACGCCGGCGGAGCGGATCCGGTGGGTGCCGTGGGGTGAGCCGCGCGAGCCGTCGCCCCACGCGCCGATCGGGCCGATCGCCGGACCGGTGTCGGTGGAGGTGCCACCGTGGCCGGGGACGATTCCCGGCCCCGCGCCGGCGCGGGTGCTCGAACCCGCCGCGGCCGCGACCCTGCTCGACGCGGTGGGGCAACCGGTGGTGGTCTCCGCACGCGGGGACCTCTCGGCCCGGCCGGCCGAGTTGCGCTGCGCCGCACTGCCGGGCGGTCGGGGCGTCGTGACCGCGTGGGCGGGACCGTGGGCCCACGACGTGCGGTGGTGGGACCGGGCCTCACGCGCCCGGCGGGTCACGTGGCAGTTGGTGGTCGACGAAACGTTGGCGTGTCTCGTCAACGTCGAGCGCGGTGTCGCGTCGGTCACCGCGGTCTACGACTGATGTCGCGTGCGGCTACCGCACGAGTGGGCTGCGGGCGGCGAGGTAGCCGAGCCATTCGGGCGCGAGTGCGGCGCACTGCACGACCCGGTCGACGACTGTGGGATCGTCGGCCTCCGGATGTACGCCGGCGAACATGACCGCGAACGTCTCCGCGACCGTGGGCGCGGTGTCGTCGCGCTCGACGAGATCGAGCGTGCCACGGGTCGGGACCGTGCCCGGTTCGAGCGTGCGGACGTACCAACCGCTGCGCTCGGTCTCGATCAGACGCGGGCCGACGTCCTTGCGGCCGGTGTGGATCGTGAGCTTGAAGCACGGGGCACGAGGTTGGCTGATCTGGATCGTGGCGGTGCCCCACCGGAAGACGTCGCCGATGCGCACGTCGAACTCGGACGTACCCGCCAGGCTCACGTTCTCGCCCACCGAGCCGGGTGGGAGATCGAACCCGTCGGCCTGCCATGCGACCGCGTGCTCCGACGGGTAGCAGTACACCGACTTGTCGGGACCGCCGTGGACGGACCGGTCGGCCTGGTCGTCGCCCGCGAGGTTGATGGTGCCGAGTTCGACAGTGGGGGCGGCGACCGGCGCCTTGAGGATCGCGCTCACGACCTCGCCGTTGCGCGTCGCGCCGATCGGAGCCGGCCGACCGACGTAGGTCTCCAGGACGGTGAAGGAAGTGGGGGTGGCCACGATCGTGAAGCTACTGACTCCACGGGGTCCTTCGATACCGTGCCCTCGATACGGTGTCGCCATGATCCGCGCTGCCCGTCCCGACGACGTCCCGACCATCGCCGCACTCATCCGGGAACTTGCGGAGTACGAGCACCTGGAATCGGAGGTGGTGCTCGACGAGGCGGTGCTCGCCCGTCACCTCTTCGGCGCTCGTCCGTACGCGGAGGTGTTGATCGCCGATGGCGACGACGGGAACGCGGTGGGGTTCGCGTTGTTCTTCCACAACTTCTCGACGTTCCTCGGCCGCCCCGGTCTCTACCTCGAGGATCTGTTCGTGCGGCCGGAGGCGCGTGGTCACGGCCTGGGCAAGGCGTTGTTGGTCGAACTCGGTCGCCTCGCTCGCGCGCGTGACTGCGGCCGGATCGAATGGGCGGTGCTCGACTGGAACGAGCCGTCGATCGCGTTCTACGCCTCGCTCGGGGCACTCCCCAAGGACGAGTGGATCCTGTACCGCATCACCGGCGACCCGATGGCCGCACTGGCCGACGCGTGAGCACGGATCGGCGCGCGGTCAGCGGACTTCGAACACCTCGTAGGTGAGCTCGGTACCGTCGGCCGAACCGTCGCCCTTGCCGACCGCTTGGATCCCGTTGATCCAGATGTAGCGCTCGTCGCCGGTGTCGAAGAGCGGCGCGGAGTAGACGGGCAGCGCGCCGGTGCCCATCGAGAGGTCGAGCCGGCCGCGGTAGCTGGTGAAGATGAGGGCGCCGTCGTCGGTCTCGATGAGCGCCCGCACATCGAGCGTGCCCATGGCGCGGCTGTCGACGGTGAGCCAGTCGGCCGCGGCGTGGCCCTTGAGCTGCCCGCGAATCCGATCGCCGGTGACCACGAACGATTCGACCTCCACGATGGCGCGGGTCCCCATGGGCGTGTCCGGCAGGAGGAACGGGGCCGTGAGCCCGGCGGTGATGGTGCACAGCGGTACCAGCTCGATCGTCATGCGCGCAGTCTGGCCGATCGGGCCGCGGGTGTGTCGGGGTGGCGGACCGCACGGTGACCGGAGCAATGTGTTCGGGTTGGAACGCCGGTGACCGAGGTGGGAGAGAGCACATGGAGATGCCGTTGGGGGAGCGCTTCGCCCGGGCGATCGCGGCGAAGGACGGTCCGGCGTTGCTTGCCGCGCTGTCGCCGAACGTCGACTTCCGCGCGCTCACGCCGGGCAGGTTCTGGGAGGCGGACTCGGCGGCCGAGGTAGTGGACGAGGTGATCCTCGGCCATTGGTTCGAACCGTCGGATCGGATCGACGGCATCGAGCAGATCGAGAACGATGCCGTGGCCGATACCGAGCGGGTCGGCTACCGCCTGCGGGTGACGAACGCCGACGGCACCTCCCTGGTGGAGCAGCAGGCATACCTGCGCGCCGGTGACGACGGCATCACCTGGCTGCGCATCGTGTGTTCCGGCTACCGACCGATTGCGACCACCGGGTGACGGCGACGAGCGAGCCGAGTATCCAGGAATCGTTGTATCCCGAACTCACCTGCTTCGGGTGCGGTCACGCGAATCCCGACGGCTTCCACCTCCGTAGTTACCGCGACGGCGATCTGACGGTGGCCGAGTTCACGCCGTGGCCCCAACACGACAACGGGTTCGGCTTCCTGAACGGTGGGATCATCGCGACGGTGCTCGACTGTCACGGCGCGGCCGTGGTCATGTGGGAGTCCGCGCAACGAGAGTGGCACGCCGCACCGGGCGCGCCGGTCCCGTTCATCACCGCGGGATTCGACGTCCGCTTCCTCCGTCCGACGCCACTCGGGCCACCGGTGCGACTGGTCGGCACGCCGCTCAGCGTCGACGAGTCCGAGATCGTGGTGGGTGCCGAACTCGAGGTCGACGGCAAGACCCGCGCCACCATGACCGCCACCTGGCGTCGGTTCCGTCCCCGGTGACGTCGGTGCTCGCACCGCGCTTCGGGGGTGGTGTCGTCGGCGCTTCGGCGGAGCAGTCCGAGGCTTCGACGCTCAGGATGCGGGGCTCCCGACCGACTGCTATTTCCCGGTGCGCTCGCGGTGCTTGCAGCCTGGCCAACAACAGGGCCGACGTTGGCCTTCCTCCAGCTCCTCCTGCGTCCGGCGGATGCGGCGCGCTCTCGTGACCTCCTGCTTGGCGTCCTCGACCCAGCAGATGAACTCGTTGCGGGCCAGGGGCGTGATGTCCTTCCAGGCATCGAGTGCCGTGGAGTTGGCGCTCAGCGCCTTGCGCAGGTCCGTTGGAAGTTTGTGCACCACCCCACCGGGCAGCCGCGGGCTACTCATCGGGGCCACGGTACCGATGCAGCGCGATACCCACCGTCATCCAGCAGCGACTGCTGTCCGCATGGTGATGGCAGCGCGAGTACGGAGCGGGCAAGATGCCCACCAGCCAAGGAGTGTCTTCGTGTCCGGTGGATGCAATGAGAGTGGGAGGGCCGATGCCGAGCGCCGATGAGATCCGAGACAGTCAGCGCGTGACGTGGGCCGGGCTCTCGGCGGGCTGGGAGAAGTGGGACGCGGTCATCACGGATCAGCTGGGCCCGGTCGGCGCCGCGATGATCGAGCGTCTCGACATCGCCGAAGACCATCAGCATCTCGACATTGCGTCCGGCACGGGTGAGCCGGGTCTGAGCATCGCGAAACTGGCGCCGAAGGGTAGCGTCGTGCTGACCGACCTCGTCCCGGAGATGCTCGACATCGCCGAGCGACGAGCGCGGGCGCAGGGGATCGCGAATATCGAGACCCGGGTGTGCAGCGCTGATGATCTGCCGTTCGACGACGCCACGTTCGACGGTGTTTCGGTGCGGTTCGGATACATGTTCTTCCCCGACGGGGCCAAGGCGACGGCCGAGTTCGCGCGCGTCCTCAAGCCCGGCGGACGTCTCTGCTCGTCGGTATGGGTCAAGCCCGAGGAAAACCCCTGGACGACGATCGCCATGCAGGCAATCGCGACCGAGGCGGTGGTGGCGCCACCCGACCCGGAGGGGCCGAACATGTTCCGGTGCGCCGCCCCGGGACATGTCAGTGCCCTGTACGAGGGCGCGGGGCTGCGCGACGTGGCCGAGTGGGACGTCGATGTCGAACTCGTGACGCGATCGCCTGCGCAGTATTGGGACATGATCAGCGAGCACGTGTCGCTCGCAGTTGCGGCGCTTCAGCAGGTCGATGACCCGGCGCGTGAGCGGATTCGGGCCCACGCCATTGCGAAGGTGAGCGCGTTCGAGCAGGACGGCACGGTCCGGGTTCCGGGCGTGGCGCGGTGCATCGTGGGAACGAAATAGGCCGCGAGCCGCACACCCGCCGCGACGGCGCGCCCGGTCGGTCAGTGCGGAGCGTCCCGCGGGACGTCCGACCACACCCGAGGCCGATGGACAATCGAACAAGTGTTCGTCTACTCTCGCCTGTCCCTGGGGTCGCGGAGTCGAGAGTGGCGAGATGGTCGGGACGGGTTATGCGGAGCTGCACTGCCATACGAATTTCTCGTTCCTCGACGGCGCGAGCCATCCCGAGGAACTGGCCGAGGAGGCCCACCGGCTCGGCCTGACCGGTCTTGCGGTCACCGACCACGACGGCCTCTACGGCGTGGTGCGCTTCGCCGAGGCCGCGCGCCCGATCGGCCTCCCCACCATCTTCGGAGCCGAGCTCACGCTCGGGATCGAGCGGCCCCCCAACGGCACCGCCGACATCGCGGGTGAGCACGTGCTGATCCTCGCGGCGGGACCGTCGGGGTACGCGGCGTTGGCGCGCACGATCAGCGCGGCGCAGATGCGCGGCGAGAAGGGCGCACCGAAGTTGAGTTTCGAACAGCTCGCCGAGGCCGCGACCCAGACCCGCGGGAGTTGGTTCACCACGACCGGATGCCGGAAAGGGATCGTGCCCGCCGCGCTCGTGCGCGACGGCCCCGCGGCCGCGCAACACGCGCTCGAACAGCTCGTGGCCGCGTTCGGTCGGGATCGGGTCCTGGTGGAACTCTGGGACCACGGCGACCCGATGGACCGCCCCCGCAACGACGCGCTCGCGCAGCTCGCGATGCGGACGGGCACCGAGGTGATCGCGACGAACAATGTGCACTACGCCACGCCCGACCGTCGTCAGCTCGCCACCGCGCTCGCCGCGATCCGTTCACGTCGCAGCCTCGACGAGCTCGACGGCTGGTTGCCGGCCACCCCGTTCGCCCATTTGCGCAGCGCCGCGGAGCAGCTCCGCCGGTTCGCGCGGTATCCGGGCGCGGTCGAACGCACCGTCGACATCGCGGCCGCGTGCGCGTTCGACCTGAAGGTCGCGGTGCCGAACCTGCCCGACTACCCGGTGCCCGATGGGCACACCGACATGAGCTGGCTGCGGGAACTCACCCGTCGCGGCGCGGCGGTCTACTACCCGCGGACCCACGACCAGTACGAGCAGGCCATGCGTCAGATCGACTACGAGCTGGGGGTGATCGAGCAACTCGGGTTCCCGGGTTACTTCCTCCTGCTGCACGACATCGTCGACTTCTGCCGGACCCACGACATCTACTGCCAGGGTCGGGGGAGCGCCGCGAACAGCGCGGTCTGTTACGCGCTCGGGGTGACCAAGGCCGACGCGGTCGCGCTCGGGTTGCTGTTCGAACGATTCCTCTCCACCGAGCGCGACGGCCCGCCCGACATCGATCTCGACATCGAGCACCAACGCCGGGAGGAGGTGATCCAGTACGTCTACGAGAAGTACGGACGCGATCGCGCCGCGCAGGTGGCGAACGTGATCACCTACCGACCACGGTCCGCGCTGAGGGAGATGGCGAAGGTCGCGGGTCTGTCGCCGGGGCATGCCGACGCGCTGACGCGTTGGATCGACCGGTGGCGTTCGCGCGACGGCGCGTTCGACGACTTCCGCGAGAGTGACGAAGCACCGCCGGTGCCCGAGTTGGTGTTGGAACTCGCCGACGCGGTGCAGGACTTTCCCCGCCATCTCGGTATCCACTCGGGCGGGATGGTGATGGCGGACCGGCCGTTGGTGGAGTGCTGTCCCGTCGAGTGGGCACGGATGGAGAACCGCTCGGTGCTCCAGTGGGACAAGGACGACTGCGCGGCGGCAGGCCTGGTGAAGTTCGACCTGCTCGGCCTGGGCATGCTCACGATGCTGCACCTCGCGGTGGATCTCGTCCGGGAGCACGAGGACCTCGAGATCGACCTCGCCACCATCCCTCAGGAGCCCGAGGTCTACGCGTTGCTCACCGCGGCCGACACCATCGGGGTGTTCCAGGTGGAGAGCCGGGCGCAGATGGCCACCCTCCCGCGGCTGCGCCCGGAGAAGTTCTACGACCTGGTGGTGGAGGTGGCGCTGATCCGGCCCGGACCGATCCAGGGCGGCTCGGTGCACCCGTACCTGCGGCGGCGCAACGGCGAGGAGGAGGTGACCTATCCCCACCCACTGTTGGAGCCGTGCCTGCGCAAGACCCTCGGCATCCCGCTGTTCCAGGAACAACTCATGCAGATGGCGATCGACGCCGCGGGGTTCAGTGCGGGGGAGGCCGACCAGTTGCGCCAGGCGATGGGATCGAAGCGATCGAAGGCGCGCATGGCGCGGATGCGCGACCGGCTGATGAGCGGTATGGCCGAGCGCGGTATCACGGGTGAGACCGCGACCGACATCGCGCACAAGCTCGAAGCCTTCGCCAGCTTCGGGTTTCCCGAGAGCCACTCGGTGTCGTTCGCCTACCTCGTGTACGCGAGTTCGTGGATCAAGCTGCACCACCCGGCCGAGTTCGCGTGTGCGTTGTTGAACGCGCAGCCGATGGGCTTCTACTCACCGCACACGTTGGTGCGCGACGCTCGTCGTCACGGGGTGGAGGTGCTCGGACCGTGTCTGGCGCGGTCGCGCCGGGACTGCACGCTCGAACCCCGCCCGGCCGCGGCCGGTCCCATCGGGTACCCGCAGGACGGTTGGCACGCCGATCCGTCGATCCACGCCATGCGGATCGGTTTGCGCTACGTGCGCGGTCTGTCGAGTGCGCTGCTCGACCGGATCGACGAGGAGCGGGAACGGGAGCCGTTCCGCGATCTCGAGGACTTCGCGCGCCGCACGGAGGCACCCGTCGATGCACTGGAGGCGCTCGCCACCGCGGGTGCCTTCGAGTGTTTTGCCATCGACCGACGCTCGGGATTGTGGGCCGCCGGCGCGTTGCGCGACGCGCGCCCCGGTCACCTTCCACACACTGCGGTCGGGGTCGTTGCACCCCCGCTCCCCGGCATGACCGATGTGGAGGAGACCGCGGCCGACCTGTGGGCGACGGGACTGTCGCCGGGCCGGCATCCCACCGAGTTCGTCCGGGCCGAACTCGCCGCGCGCGGTGTGGTCACGTCGTACGCCCTCCGGTCGCTACCCGACCGGACGGTGGTGGAGGTGGCGGGGATCGTGACCCACCGTCAGCAGCCGGAGACGGCGAAGGGCACCGTGTTCCTCAATCTGGAGGACGAGACCGGGCTCACCAACGTGATCTGCACCGCCGGGGTGTGGAAGCGCTACCGCAAGGTGGCGCGCGGGTCGCCCGCGCTCCGGGTGCGGGGCTTGTTGGAACGCCACCAGGGGGTGACCAACCTGTTGGCCCAACGCATCGAAGCGTTGCCACTGGGCTTGGCCGACGCGTTGAAGTCCCGCGATTTCCGTTGACTCCCCCCGCCGTCCTGACCTGCCACCGCTGTCAGGCTCGTGGCGAGTCGGGCGTGCGATCTACGCGGGCGTGCGTTGAGTCTGGTCGCGCGGCTCGGGCCGGTAGAACTCGTAACGGCCACGCCCGTGCTGCTTCGCCCGATACATGGCGGCGTCGGCGTTGCGGATGAGCGCGTCGGGGTCGTCGTCGGGACCGCTCGCGGTGGCGATGCCGACACTCGCGCCGACGTGGGCCTCGGTGCCCGCGACCGGGATCGGCACCTGGAGTGTGTCGAGGATCCGCTGCGCCACGTCGTGGAGCTCGCCGCGGTCCGAGACGTGTTGGAGCAGCACGACGAACTCGTCGCCGCCGAAGCGGGCCACGAGATCGTGGGCGCGCACGGCGCGACGGAGCCGGGTCGATGCAATCGTGAGGAGTTCGTCGCCGGCGTCGTGACCGAGGATGTCGTTCACCATCTTGAACTCGTCGAGATCGATGAACATGAGCGCGACCGTGCCGGTGCGCTGGCCGCGCCCGAGGAGGTCGAGGGCATCCACGATCGCCTCGAACAGCAGGCGCCGGTTCGGCAGGCCGGTGAGCGGATCGTGGGTCGCCTGCTTCCCGAGCGCCTCCTCCGCGAGCTTCAACGAGGTGATGTCGAGCGTGGACGCGAACGCGGCCGGGAGATGGAGGCCGGGCGCGGTGACCGGGACGGCGGACCACGACACCCACCGGTCGGGAGTGCCGAGGAGTTTGACTTCGGCCTTGCCGGGGCGGCCCTCCGTCAACTCGGTGATCGCGATCCCGAGGTCGGCTCGGCTCTCCGGGTCCACCTGGGCGAGGAGTTCGTTCGGGCCGCCACCGACGACCGTCGGGCCGAGGATGTCCTTGCCCTCGCGGTTCGCGTACGTGACCCGTATGCCGCGAGCCAGCTCGAAGATCCCCACCGGCGCGCTGTCGGCCATGAGCCGGAAGCGCCGCTCGCTGGTGGCGGTGGCCTCGTGCGCCGTCGTGTTCTCGTGGATCAGATTGACGAACCGGGCGATGACCCCGAGTCCGAGGAGCATGGAGCAGAACGCGACGAAGGCCGCACCTTCGGGGGTCCCGGTGTCGCCGAGGATGCTCACCGCCGGACCGACGATGATCGCGAGTCCGAGGAGCAGCAGTCGTCCGTTGTTCTCGGGCGGCGTCGTCGCACCCGAGGTGTCCTCGCGGAGACGGCGGGTGGCGACGATGCCGGCGCCGCCCATGAGTCCGTAGGCGCACCAGGTCACGACATCGGAGATGGTGCTCCAGTCGTGGCTGAGTCGGAGCCCGAGTTCGCGGGTCAGGTCGCTCGCGAGGAGCAGGGCGACCGCGATCCCGAGCATCGAGAGTGCCCGCGTCCGTCGACCGGGCGCCATGATCAACCAGCCGAGGATCGCGAGCAGGATGCCGTCACCGAGGGGCAGCGCGGCTGCGACGAAGCGGTCGATGCTCGTGTCGGACGGCCGTGCGATCGGGGTCACGAGCAGAATCCAGATCAACATCGCGCCCGCGATCGCCAGCACCGACGCGTCGAGGAACGCAGTGCGACTCGGCGCGTCGATCCGCAACCGGGCGATGACGGCGAGTCCGACGCCGACGAACAGGTAGCCACCCAGGGCCATGGCGTCGGACCAGTGGGTGGGAGCGTGACCGGTCATGTGGGCGATGTCACCGAACAGGTAGCCGCTGGTCCAGAACGCGATACCGGCGGCGATGCACAGCCACGGATTGATCCCGATCCGCGCCGAGCGCCGGGCGGCCACGAGAGAACCGATCACCGCGGCGAGGCCGACGACGCCCCGGATCGCCCATGCGGGCTCGGCCGCGACGAGCACGCTGCCGACGATCGCGGCTGTCACGCCGACGGCGTAGACCGCGATCCAGATCCGCGCGCGGTCGCGCGCGGTCACCTCGTTTTCGGACACAACCGCCATTGCGTGCTGCATCGGCCGGAATCGATCCTCGCTCAAGTGGCAAAAGGCGCGGACCGGCCATGGTGCGGCGGTACGGTCCCGATCGTGTCAGAAGCCGTCGAGGACCCGGTGAGCATCGGGCGGGCACTCCCGGAGCGGCCCCCGACGGACCCGGGCGGGCTGCTCGCGAGCGAGGTCCGGGAGCGGGTCGCGCGCGGCGAGGTGAACGACGCCGGCGACCGCACGAGCCGCACGCTGGCCGAGATCATCCGGGCCAACGTGTTCACCCGGTTCAACGCGATTCTCGGAACGATGCTCGCCCTCATCCTGGTGTTCGGATCGCCGGCCGACGGGCTCTTCGGCATCGTCCTGGTCTTCAACTCCCTGATCGGGATCATCCAGGAATTGCGGGCGAAGCGGACGCTCGACCAGCTCGCGGTCCTCAACGCCCCGATCGCGCACGTGATCCGCGACGGGACCGCGCAGGAGATCGCGGTCGAGGAGGTCGTGCTCGACGACCTCCTCGAGTTGCGCACCGGCGATCAGGTCCCGGCGGATGGCGTGGTGACCAAGGCCAACGGCCTCGAACTCGACGAGTCGCTCCTGACCGGCGAGGCGGATTCGGTCGCCAAACTGCCCGCCGACGAGGTGCTTTCCGGCAACATCGTGGTCGCCGGGACCGGGTGCATGCAGGCGACCGCGATCGGGGCCGACGCCTACGCCCGGAAGCTCGCGATCGAGGCCCGTCGGTTCACGGTGACCAGGTCGGAACTGATGGAAGGTGTCAACGCGATCCTCCGGTTCGTCACCTATCTGATCCTCGTGGTGGCGCCGATCCTGTTCTGGCGCCAGGTCGCCGACCACAGCGTGCCCAAGTCGGTGGTGACCGTCGTGGCGGCGGTGGTGGGGATGGTGCCCGAAGGACTCGTGCTGCTCACGAGCATCGCGTTCGGGGTTGCCGCGGTCACCCTGGCGCGCCGCCAGGTGCTCGTGCAGGAGTTGCCGGCGGTCGAGGGTCTTGCCCGGGTCGACGTCGTGTGCCTGGACAAGACGGGCACCCTGACCGAAGGTTCGATCGCGTTCGGCCGGATCGAAACGCTCGGCGACCAGGCCGGTGCCGGTGCCGACGCGGATGTCGGCGCCGCGCTCGGGGCCCTCGCCGCCGACGAGAACAAGAACGGGACTCTGGAAGCGATCGCCGCCGCGTTCGCCGATCCCGGCTGGACCCGCACCGGTTCGGTGCCGTTCTCCTCGGCCCGCAAGTGGAGCGCCGCCGCGTTCGAGGGTCACGGCGCGTACGTGATCGGCGCGCCCGAGATGGTCTGGCTGAACGCCGACGATCCGATCCGGCGGCGGGCCGACGAGATCGCGGCGACCGGGAGTCGCACCCTGGTCCTCGCCCACACCGACGGCGCACTCGACGGCGAGACGCTGCCGGCCGACCTCGACGCGGTGGCGCTGGTGATGTTCGAGGAGCAGGTCCGGCCGGATGCGGCAGAAACCCTCGACTATTTCCGCTCGCAGGGTGTGGCGCTGAAGGTGATCTCCGGCGACAACCCGCGTACGGTCGGCGCGGTGGCGCGGCGCGTCGGCCTCGAGGTTTCCGAGCCGTACGACGCCCGGAACCTGCCGGAGGATCAAGCGGCGCTGGCCGACGTCCTGGAGGAGTTCTCGGTCTTCGGTCGGGTCACACCGCACCAGAAGCGGGCGATGGTCGGCGCGCTGCAGTCCCGGGGGCATGTCGTGGCGATGACCGGCGACGGCGTCAACGATGCGCTCGCGCTCAAGGACGCCGACATCGGCGTCGCGATGGGATCCGGTGCGGCGGCCACCCGCGCCGTGGCCCAACTCGTGTTGCTCGACGGCAAGTTCGCCACCCTGCCCGGTGTGGTGGCCGAAGGACGCCGCGTCACCGCCAACATCGAACGGGCCGCGAACCTGTTCCTCACGAAGACGGTCTACGCGGCGATTCTCGCGGTCGCGACCGTCGCCTCGGGGTGGCCGTTCCCCTTCCTGCCTCGCCACCTCACGCTCGTCGGCGCGGTGACGATCGGGATCCCCGGGTTCTTCCTGGCGTTCGCGCCGAGCACCCGCCGGTACATCCCCGGTTTCGTGCGTCGGGTCTTGGGATTCGCGCTGCCGGCGGGTGCGATCGCGGCCGTCGCGGTCTACGTCGCGTACGGCGTCGCGCGCGCCAACGACGCGTCGACCGCCGAGGCGCGCACGGTGTCGATCATCGTGCTGCTCATCGTCGGCCTGTACGTGCTCGTGGTCCTCGCGCGTCCCATGACCACCTATCGGCGGGTGCTCGTGCTGGCCATGATCGGCCTGTCGGTGGGTGCGCTCGCCCTGCCGTTCGCGCGTCGACTGATCGACCTGCACCTCCCGACCGGCGGCCTGGCCTGGTTGTCGGTCGGGTGTGCCGCCGGGGGGTGTCTCGCGATCGCCGCGAGCAACAAGATCCGGGGCGCCCGATACATGACGGGCGACGACGAACCGGGGGCCCACGCGACGATTTCGCCGGCCCGCCCCGAGGGCGAACCGGCGACATCGTCGCGATCGGTCAGGCCTTCACGATGAAGGTCGTGACCATCCCGAACATGCCGTCGTCGCGCTCGGCGTGCGTGAGGATGTGGCAGTGGAACGCCCATATGCCGAGTTGGTCGGCCCGGGGCGTGACGATGACGGTGTAGCGCTCTCCGGGTGCGACGGTGACGGTGTCGACGTCGTACGGCTGGGCGAGCGGGATCCCGTCCTTGGCGATCACGGTCTGGGTGATGCCGTGCAGGTGCATCGGGTGGATGACCAGGCCCTCGTTGAAGTAGTTGATGAGCACGGTCTCACCCGGCTTGGCGATGATCGGTGCGGTCGCCGGGAACGACTTGCCGTTGAGCGACAGGCCGATGGACCCCGCGTCGTTCAGGACCATCGGGACCTCCTGGGTGACCGGACCCCGGCCCTTCGGGAGCGGCATGTCACCGACGACGAAGGAGCCGACCAGACCGTCGGGCACCTGGTGCTCGGCGTGGTGGTGCGAGTGGTACATGCTCACCTGCGCCCGGTTGGGGACGAAGTCGTAGGTGAAGGTCTCCCCGGGTTTGATCGGCGGCTGGGTCACGAACGGCACGCCGTCCATCGCGTTCGACGGCTCGAGGCCGTGGAAGTGCACGGCGGTCGACTGCGGCAGTTCGTTCTTGAGGACGAACTTCACGTGGTCGCCGACCGCGACCTTGATGCTGGGGCCGGGTACGCCGAACTTGTCGGCGCTCCCGCCGGTGGGGCCGTACGCCCACGCGCTGACGGTCTTCCCCGGCGAGACCTCCCACTTGATGACCTTGGCGGTCATGTCGAACTCCTTGGTGCCGTCGGCGAGCACCTTCGGTTCCATGGGCTGGTTGCCGACGCCCTTGGTGTTGGGTCCCGTGGTGAGCTGGCCGACGTACTGGTCGACCACCTTCTTCTGGGTGGCGTCCATCTGGTCGTTCGCAGCTCGCAACGATGCCGCCGACCCTGCGGCCGAACCGGAGACGGCCGCCGCGGCACCGCCGCCGCCACCGACCATCAGGGTCCCCTTCATGCCCGAGCCGGCGTGGCCCGGGACCTCGCAGATCACGGTGTACGTGCCGGGCTTGACGCCGTCGAGCGAGAGCGTCGCCCCGCTCCCGGGCTTGAGCATCGCGGTGCGCTTGTTGGTGCCGCTGATCGCGAAGTTGTGTTCGACGGTCCCGGTGTTCTTGATCGCCAGCGTGCCGTTGGCATCGACGTCGATCATGGACGGGGTGATGGCGAACTCGCTCAGCGCAACCTGGGTCCCGCCACCGAGCGCCGCGGCCTGCTTCGCGTCGGCGCTCGTGGTGCGGGCATCAGCCGCGACCCACAGTGCGCCGAACCCGAAGACGACGGCGATCAAGGCGAAGAGCCAGGCACCGACGCCGAGCGAACGGGCGTCATCACGCGTGAACTTCATGGGAACCCCCTGGGAAACGATGTGGTCCCGATCGTTGACGATGTGAGGGGCGGGGGGTCAGGGCCTTTGGTCACCCCGGGTGGAGGCCGAAGGCTTCGATCGCTTCGAGCGATGGGTCGGAACAGCACGATGCGCCCCCGTTCGGGGGCGCATCGTGGGAACTGCGGTGCAGGGGCCGGAACCGGCCCCGGGATCAGCCGGCGGTGCCGGAGGTGGCGCTCGGTGCACCCGGGCGCGTGATGCCGCAGGCCTGGGCCGCGGCCTTGAGCGCGGTGACCTTCTCGGGGGTCAGCGGGCGGATCGGTCGGGTGATGCTGTGGTCCGAGAGGCACTGCTTCTGGTCGGCGGTCACGTGCAGCCGGTGATGGCGGTGGGGCAGCTTGATGTCGCAGGCCTTGGCCGCGGCCTTGAGCGCGGTGACCTTCTCGGGGGTCAGCGGGCGGATCGGTCGGGTGATGCCGTGGTCCGAGAGGCACTGCTTCTGGTCGGCGGTCAGCAGGTGGCCGAGCCGCTTGGGGACTTTGATGTCGCAGGCCTTGGCCGCGGCCTTGAGCGCGGTGACCTTCTCGGGGGTCAGTGGGCGGATCGGTCGGGTGATGCCGTGGTCCGAGAGGCACTGCTTCTGGTCGGCGGTGAGGTGGACGCGGCGATGACGCGCACCGGAGGTGTCGGTGTTCGCGGCGCCGGCGGGTGCGGCGATCCCGACCGCCGTGACCGTCAGCGCCATGGTGGCGATGCCCGTGGCGACGAGGTTGCGAAGTGAGGTTCGGTTCATCGTGACTACTCCTTTGGGGTTGGTACCGACAGCATCGCAACCCGACTTGCGCGGTGAATGAGGGAATTGTTCGGAGTCGGCCAAGCCGCGAGGTGTGCCGTCACCATCCTGGGGTGATCAGGTGGCCGGTGGTGGGGCGGGCGCGGCCGGACCGGTGCCGCGGGCCACCTTCGCCTTGGCCATCGAGTAGCGCTCCACGTACCGCTCGCGGACGTCGGGTTGGCCGGGCCGGCTGATGATGCGGAAGTTCTCCACCACGTAGCCCACCGATCCGTGCGAGAGCTCCTTCTCGGTCCCGACCGGCAGGGTCGGGTCGTCGGTGTACTCCTTCTCGACCGGGATGGTCTCGAGGATGTTCGGACCCTCGGCGCGACAGGTCCGCCCTTCCTTGTTCCCGTAGAACGCGACGGTGAGCGAGGTGCTGCTGTACGAGGTCCGGATCAGGATCCCCGAGTGCGAGTCGTTGCGGAACTTGTTGTCGATCGACGGGTAGTTGAGTGTCGCCTCCCGGCCCATCGGGTAGCGCGAGATGTAGAGCGCGTGGACCGTGTGGGTGACGTCCTGGTAGCAGCCGAAGAACGTCGCGTTGTACAGCGTGGTCGACAGCTGACTCACACCGCCGCCGACGGAGTCCTCGAACTCGAGGTTGGCACCGATCCCCGGCGCGAGGAGGTAGCCCTTCTCGGTCGTGCGGGGCCCGAGCTTCTCGTTGAGACTGAACGTCTGCCCGGGCTCGACGATCGTCCCGTTGATCGTGTCGGCGCCGCGATGGATGTTGGTAACGCGGGGTTGGCAGCACGGATGGTTCGTCGTGAAGCTCGACACCAGTTCGGTGATGTTGAGCTTCTGGGCCCACTCGGTGTTGTGGGCCGGCACCGTGGTCGTCACCTGGGCGACCACGGCGTGGCTCCCGCCGGCGATGGCCCGGGCCGCCGAGTCGAGCGACACCGTCTGGCCGTCGACCGCCGGGACGACCGAGACCGAGGTCCCGGTCACCGCGAACGTCGCGTCCTTCGGGGCGAGTTCGATCGTTCCGAACGCCGGTCCGATCGCGGTCCGGAGCGCGGCCGGGTCCACCCGCAGCCGCAGTCGCGACCCCTGGATCTCGGTTCGCATCGCCGAAGCCACCTGCGTCGGGGTCAGCTCGACCTTCGCGGAACCGGCCGTCAGGACCACCGGCGCGGCCAGGACCCGACGGGCGGCCCGGGCCGCCCGCGTCACCTCGTCCATCCCGATCGCCGGCTTGGCGGGGCCGATCGGAAGCCGTCCGATCGAGGTCGAACCAGTGCGGAGCGCGTCGAGGACGCGTCGTTCGGCCTCGGTGCGATCGATACCGATGCCCGATCGCGGCTGGATCTCCGCCACCTGCGTTCCATCGAAGCGCAGGCCGCCCTCGACCAGACCGTTCCCCGTGGCGCCGACCCAGCTGTCGATGACCGACGCGAGGCGCGCCGAGTCGTAGTGCACCGTCAACGGGACCTGGTCGGCGCGGAAGACGCGTAGGACCAGGCCCGACAGGGAGTCGAGCGGGTTCGCGCTCCGACCGGCCCGACGCGCCGCCCGTACGGTGGCCGCGGCGTCGACCCGGTAGCCGATCGCCCGGGGATCGAGGGTGAGTTGCTGGTCGCCGGCATGCCCGTGGATCGCCGCGAGCGCCAACCGCGTCCCGAGGTCCGTGACCTGGTGGAATGCAGCGGGTTCGGACTCGTTACCGAGGTCGGTGCCGGCCACCTCGACGTGGGGCATGACATGGTCGCGATGCGCGATGCGTTGGGTGACCGCGACCCCGACGAGCAGTAACGCGGCCGAGGACACGACGAGCGCCACCAGCGCCCAGCGCTGGGAGTGCCACACCCGTGCGAGCATCTCCCGGCCCGGCGGGTTCAGGGGCTCGAGCGTGTCGCCGGCTACGAAGTCGGGGGGAGGGTCGGTCGGCAAAGCTCTGTGAAAATACTGCACCGGTTGGCCGGCTCATCGATCGCGATCGGAACATGCCCGGTCGCCGACGCCGGGGATAACCTCCGCGCCTTCTCATCCCCGGAGGTCCCGATGTCGCACGAACTCACCGATCGTTCCGCCCCGGCGGTACGCGACTGGACCCGGCAATGGCTCGCCGAGCACCTCCCGGCCGGCTGGACGGAGGCGGTCGACGCGGGCGACGCCGAGCAGATCGCCGCATTGCGCGGTCAGCTCAATTACGACGATTGGTGCATCCGGTTGGGCGAGGACGGCCTCGCGACCCCGACGTGGCCCGCGGAATACGGCGCCGGGTTGTCGTTGACGCCGGGTGAGGCCAAGCCCCTCAACGACGAACTGGCGCGGTACCAGGTGCCGCGGCCCTACAACATCATCGGTATCGGAATGGGCGGTCCGACGCTGATCGCCTGGGGCACCGAGGAGATGAAGCACCAGTTGCTCCGGCCGCTGGCGTGCAACCAGGAGATCTGGTGCCAGCTGTTCTCCGAGCCGGGCGCGGGCTCCGACGTCGCCGGCCTCGCCACCCGTGCGGTACGCGATGGCGACGAGTGGGTGGTGAACGGTCAGAAGGTCTGGACGACGGTGGCCCACATCTCCCGCTGGGGCATGTTGCTGTGCCGCACCAACCCCGACGTCCCCAAGCACACCGGCCTGTCGTACTTCGTGATCGACATGCACCAACCCGGCGTCGAGGTCCGGCCGCTCGTCCAGATCACCGGTGACGCCGAGTTCAACGAGGTGTTCTTCAACGATGCCCGGGTCCGCAACGACTGGATGCTCGGCCGGGAGGGCGACGGCTGGAAGGTCGCGATCACCACGCTCATGAACGAGCGGGTGTCGTTGTCGGGGGCCGGGTCCATCGGTGGCGATGCCGTGGGTGGAAGTTCCTTCGACCGCCTCCTGGCGCGGACCAAGGACACGTCCGACCCGATCGTGCGTCAGAAGTTGGCCCAGGCGTACATCGAGAGTCGCCTGATCCGGCTCAACAACGAGCGCGCAGCCGCGAAGCGCAAGAGCGGTGGTGAGGCCGGTCCCGAAGGGTCCATCACCAAGCTCATGCAGGCCGAGTTCAACCAGCGGCTCCAGAACCTCGCGGTCGACCTGGTCGGCGCGGATGGCATGGCATGGGAAGGCTCGCCGTTGTCGAAGACCGAGCGAGTCGGTCGGAGCCCGCAGGTGGACGCCGACGCGCTGGTGGCGTTCGGGTTCCTGCGCGCCCAGGCCAACACCATCGAGGGCGGGACGTCCGACGTGATGCGCAACATCCTCGGTGAGCGGGTCCTGGGCCTGCCGAAGGAACCGGACGCCTCACGCGAGATGGCGTGGGTCGACGTCCCCCGTAACGGATAGGGCGCCACGGATCGCGCCGGAGGGCGGGTCGGTCTGTCAGGATCGGTCCGTGGACCGGAAGCTGAGTCGCTACCTGCGTAGGCGGGGTGCGACCACCGAGGAGATCGACCAGGCGGTCGCGGAGCACTCGCTGACGTTGCTCGCCCTCGATCGGCTCCTCGTCCCCGGTCAGCCGCATCTCGACGCGGCGGCGGTTGCCGAACTGAGCGGGGTGCCCACCGAGGTCGCGGCGTCGCTGTGGCGGGCGCTCGGCTTCCCCGACGTTCCCGACGGTGAACCCGTCTTCACCGACGAGTCCGTCGAGGCGGTACGACGGATCACCGAGCGGCTGGGCGGCCCGCTCTTCGCACCGGCGGAGGACGCGGGTGCGCTGGCCGGACAGGTGCGTGCGGCGGGCGCCGGTTTGGCGCGCGTCGCCGAGGCCCTCTCCGACCAGATCGCGGAATCCGTCATCGCCACGCGGGAGAGCGGCCTTGACGACGAGGCGGTCGCGCTGCTCGCCATCGACGCGCTCGACTGGGCGCAGGTTGCCTGGCTGAACGACTACGCCCTCCGCGTCCAGGTGCGCGCCGCCCTGCGTCGGAAACTCCTCACCCCACAACTGGATCCCGGGCAGACGCCGTCGTTCGCGGTCGGGTTCGTGGATCTCGTCGGGTACACCGCGATCAGCCAGGAACTCGACGGTCCCGAGTTGGCGGCCCTGGTCAACCGGTTCGAGGCCGTGACCTACGACACGGTCGCCCAGATGGGCGCGCGTCTCGTGAAGACGATCGGCGACGAGGTGATGTTCGTGACCGAGGATCCGGAGGTCGGGCTGCGGGTTGCCCTCGCGCTCACGGCCCGGACCAACCAGGACGACGTGCTGCCCCGTGCACGCGCCGGGCTCGCATTCGGTCCGGCGCTGGCTCGGGAAGGCGACTACTACGGCTCGGTCGTCAACCTCGCGCACCGGCTCGTCGAGTTGGCGCGCCCGTCGTCCGCGATCGTCTCGGCCGAACTTGCCGGCGCCCTCGCCGACCGGGATTCCTTCAGCTTCCAGCGGCTTCGCAGTCGCCGGATCCGCGGCATCGGGAAGGTCGAGATCTTCGCCGCGACGTCGACCGAAACCCCCGTCGATCCGGGGTCGGTGGCGGATTCGAGCCGCTAAGTTGCCGGGGATGATCGAAGCGCCCCTCTGCCTGCTCGCGGTCCATGCGCATCCTGACGACGAGGCCTCCAAGGGCTCCGGCACGATGGCGAAATACGCGGCCGAAGGCGTCCACGGTGTGCTCGTCTGCTGCACCGGCGGTGAGGAGGGCGAGATCCTCAACCCGGCGGTCGACACGCCCGAGACCCGCGAGAACCTCTTCGCCGTGCGCATGGCCGAACTGCAGGCCAGTGTCGACGCGATCGGCTACGACTCCCTGCACCTGCTCGGCTACCGGGACTCCGGGATGAAGGACGCCGAGTCGAACGCGCACCCCGACAACTTCGCGAACGCGCCGCTCGACGAAGCGGTGGAACGACTCGTGCGCATCATCCGGGCCGAGCGCCCGCAGGTGATCGTGACCTACGGCGACGACCGCGAGTTCTACCCCCACCCCGACCACGTGAGGGTGCACGAGATCTCGGTGCCTGCGTTCGACGCGGCCGGTGACCCGACGCGGTTCCCCGACGCCGGACCCGCATGGCAGCCGTCGAAGCTCTACTACACGGGTTGGTCGGCCCGGCGGGTGCGCGCGCTGCACGAAACGTTCCTCGCCCGGGGCGAGGAGAGCCCGTACAGCACCTGGTTCGAGCGGGGATTCAGCGACGCCGGCGACGATCGGTTCACCACCTACGTCGACGTCGGTGATTACCTGTCTCACCGCCGCGCCGCGCTGCTCGCCCATCGGACCCAGGTCGATCCGGAGGGGTTCTGGATGCGACTGCCCGACGACGTGGTGCGCAAGGTGTTCCCCTGGGAGGAATTCGCGCTCGCCAAGACGCTCGTCGAAACCGGGGTCCCCGAGGGTGAGGCCGAGGACGACCTGTTCGCCGGTCTCCGCGGCAGCCGCGTCCCCGCGTCGTAGTCCGGCACCGGTCACCAGGAGGAGAGACACATGGCGCAGTACCTCAGTGCGGAATGGATCGACGAAGGTCGGGGCCTGGCGGCGAGTCAGCCCGAACGACCCGGCGCGTCGGCGCGGATGCAGTACGTGGTCACCGGTGGGCCCGACGGCGACATCAAGTACTGGTGGCAGCTGGAGGACGGTCAGCTCGTCGCCAGCGCCCTGGGCACCATCGACGAACCCGACTTCACCATGACGCTCTCCTACGCCGACTCGGTGAAGGTCCAGAAGGGCGAACTCGACGCCAACGCGGCCTTCATGCAGGGCCGTATGAAGGTGACCGGCAACATGGGCAAGCTCATGCAGCTCATGCCGTTGACCAACTCACCCGAGTACCGCACGCTCCAGGACGAGATCCGGGGCATCACCGAGTTCTGACGGGTCAGGCCGAGGCACGCTGGAGGTCGCGGAGTTCGCGGAATCCGATCCGGATGGCACCGGAGCGTTCGACCAGATCGGCGAAGGCCGCGTCGTCGCACAACAGCGCGTGGTCGTCGACCCGCGACGCCCAGTCGGGATGGGACGACCGCAGCTCGTCGGTGTTGACGGCGGGATGGATGTTCACCTCGGTCACGCCCGGCCGCAGATCGAAGAGCACCTTCTCGAACGTGCGACGCGCACCGACCGGCGACTCCACGAAGTGGTCGGTGAAGATGATCCCTTCCTCGGCCGCGAGCCGACGGTAGGGGAACCCGATCCGGTGCTCCGCGCTGGCCCCGGCCATCCGCAACGGCAGTCCGAAGTCGATCGCGAGTTCGAGGTACACGTCGAAGAACTCCGGGCGGAGCTGCATGGTGCCCATGTGGCTGTCGAGATGGCTTGCGTCGAATCCCCAGAAGATGGCGCGTTCGATCTGGGTGCGGCACTCCTTGCGGACCTCGTCGAGGTCGGCGTGGTCCCAGACGTCGACGACGGTCCGGGGGAACCCACCGTCACCGTCGAGCAGACTCGGCGAATGGGTGGTCGGACCCCACCGGTAGTTCTCCCACTCCGCGTTCAGGGTGAGATGGACCCCGACATCCTCCCCGCGGTACATCGCGGCGGCGTCACGCGACCACGGACACGGGACCATGAGGGTGGCGCTCGTCGCCAGTCCGGACCGCATCGACTCGTACACCGCCACGTTGGCGGCGCGTGACGATCCGAGGTCGTCGCAGTTGACGATGAGGAGCTTGGCGTCCGGGGCGTAGCCCAGACGCTCGGCGAGGGTCTCCACGGGCGATCGTCCGGCGGAGGCCGCTAGACCCGCTCGATGATGGTGCCGGTGCCCAGCCCGCCACCGCAGCACATCGTGACCAGCCCGAAGGTGCCGTCGATGCGTTCGAGTTCGTGCAGGGCGGTGGTGATCAGTCGGGCGCCGGTGGCGCCCACCGGGTGGCCGATGGCGATGGCGCCGCCGTTCGGGTTCACCTTGCTCATGTCGGCACCGACCTCGCGTTCCCACGCGAGCACGACGGACGCGAACGCCTCGTTGATCTCGACGGTGTCGAAGTCGGCCATGGTCATCCCCGTGCGGTCGAGCAGCTTGCGGGTCGCGTCGATCGGACCGGTGAGCATCAGGACGGGGTCGACCCCCACGAGACACTGGTCGACGATCCGCGCCCGTGGCGTGAGCCCGAGTTCGCGGGCGCGGGCGGCGGTCATCAGCAGGATCGCGGCGGCTCCGTCGCTGATCTGGCTCGACGACCCGGCGGTGTGGACACCGTTCTCGCGGGCGACCGGCTTGAGGTTGCCGAGTGCCTCGAGTGACGTTTCCCGGAGGCCCTCGTCTCTCGCGACGTGATGTGTCGATCCGGAGGGCTTGCCGTCTTCGCCGAGGTCCGGCGCATCGAGCGGGAGGACCTCGCGCTCGAACCGGCCTTCGGCCCATGCCTGCGCGGCGCGCTGCTGGGATTGCAGGCCGAAGGCGTCGCAATCGGCGCGGGTGACGCCCCACTTGTCCGCGATGCGTTCCGCACCCTCGAACTGGGAGGTGGCCTCGTACTTCTCGAAGTACGACTTCGCCAGCGGGCGATCGAGTTCCTTGATGATCGTGGCCCCGAGCGGGATCTTGCTCATCATTTCCACGCCGCAGCTGAGCGCGCTGTCGACGATGCCGCCCTTCACCATCGCGGCGGCGAGGTTGGTCGCCTGCTGGGAGGACCCGCACTGCGCGTCGACGGTGGTGGCCGCGACCTCCAGCGGGAGTCCGGCCGAGAGCCACGCGGTTCGGGCGATGTTGAAGGTCTGCGGTCCCACCTGGCCGACGCAACCGCCGACCACCTGACCGATCGTGGCCGGGTCGATGCCGCTGCGTTCGATCGCGGCGACCTGCACCGCGCCGAGCAGGTCGGCGGGGTGCATGGTGGACAGACCGCCGTTGCGCTTGCCGAGCGGCGAGCGCACGGCCTCCACGATCACTACGTCTGCGTCGGCCAGGTCAGCCATGAGTCCTCCGAATGGGTGCGGGTTCGCCGATCGTAGTGCCGGGCGTTTCGCGGTCCGCCGTGGGGCTTCGTCGGGTGACGGGCGTCGAGCTAGCGGGCGTCGAGGATCACCTTGCCGAACGTGGTGTCGGTCTCCACCAGGGCGTACGCGGCCTCGGCGTCGTCGATCGGGAAGATCCGGTCGACGATGGGCCGGACCCGTCCGTCGGCCAGCATCGGGACGACCTCGGCGACGAAGGCCCGAGTGGCGGCGGCCTTGTCGTCCACCGACCGGGGCCGCAGCACGGTGCCGTGCATCTCGGCCCGCTTCTGCATCAGGCCGAGGAGTGGCACCGCGGGCATCCCGCCGGCGAGGGTGCCGACGATCACGATGCGCCCACCCGGTGCGATCGCCGTGACCTCGGCCGTGACGTACGCGCCACCGACGAGATCGATCACGACGTCGGGCGCACCACCGTGCTCGAGGATCGCCTGCGAGAAGGCGAGCGGTTCGAGTTCGCGCGGCGCGACGATGCCGTGGTCCATTCCCAGTGCGCGGGCATCGTCGAGCTTGGACTCGGTCCGGGCCGTGCCGGTCACGGTGCAGCCGAACGCCTTCGCGAGTTGGACGACCGCAGTGCCGACGCCGGAACCCACGGCGTGGACCAGCACGTGCTCGCCGGGCTGGAGCCGGGCGCGGGTGCGCATGGCGTCGTGCGCGGTGACGAACACCTCGGGGACTCCACCGGCGGCGACGAGATCGAATCCGTCGGGCACGCGCGCACAGTGACGGTCGGGCACCACGACGAACTCGGCCTGCGCACCACCGGCGGTGATGCCGAAGACCGCGTCGCCCGGGGCGAGACCGTCGACCCCGGCACCACACGCGTCGACCACGCCGGCGAACTCGAGTCCCGTGATGTCGGCCGGAACGCCGGGCGGCGCCGGGTAGAAACCGAGCCGTTGCAGCAGATCGGCACGGTTGATCCCGGCCCCGTGCACCCGCACCCGCACGGTTTCCGGGCCTGGCTCGGGGACCGGACGTTCGGCGACCGTGAGGGTTCCATCTCCGGGAGCAACGACGGCACGCATGGCTGCGACCGTACTCCCGGCCCGGAGTGCCGGGTAGCTTGCGCGGGTGGCGGAGCTCACCATCATGGATGACGACGGGAACGCGATCGAGTTCGAGGCCGCGGAGGCACTCGGGTTGATGGCGCTGACCGAAGACTTCGACGCCGCGACCACCTCCGCGTGTCCCGAGTGTCGGAGCCGGGTCATCTCGGTGGTGGCACTTGCCGATCTCCTCGATGACGCACCGCCGCATCCGCGCACCGGCGAGATCCTCGAACTCGCCGACGATGCACCGACGCTGCACCTCTACGTGATCGACCGCGTGGCGCGCTGTGCGCACGGGCGCTGGCGCGACCCGGGTCACGAGGAATGGGTCGAGGCGGTCTCGCCGCCGGGAACCGTGCGCCGGCGACCCTGAACGTCAGCCGAGGCGAGCGAGCTCGCCGAACGCGTCGCGTAGGCAGTCGAGGAAGAGGTCCGGGTCGATGACCGAGGCGGGGTCCGAGTGGATCCCGAGGTGCACGTCGCCGCAATACGACATCATCGTCACGTTCACCGGGACTCCGGCTCGGGGGCCCATCGGGTAGCTCGCCTCGATCCGGCTGCCGCCGAGGTAGAGGTCGAGCGGGCTGCCGCGCAGGTTCGAAGTGGCGAAATCGATCGTGCGGGTCTGGGCCCGCAGCAGACTGACCAACGCGGCCGTCGGCACGCCCCCCGCGACCGCGGCCAGGAGATCGGCGGCATCGAGGGCGGGCTCGGAACGGATCGTGTGCAGCGCATCGTGGACCCGGGCGAGGTGATCGGCGGCCGGATCCTCGGTGACCGGGACCAGGACCCGGCTCGGTGCGAAACGGTTGGCGGTGAAGTCGCCCCGGTCCCGGGTGCTCACCGGCATCGCCATGCGCAGAGACTCGACCGTCTCACCGAACTCACGATGGAACCGCCCGAGCGCGCGTGCCACCCCGGTGACGAAGACGTCGTTGACACTGGCGCCGTGCGCTTTCCCGGCTCGATGGAGCGGATCCAGCTCGAGGGCGAGGATATCGTACCGGCGCGCCAGGGAACGCGTCCGGAACAGTTGCGAATGGCCGCGGTCGGTGATCAACACCTGGCGCCGGAGTGATGCCAGCAGCGCGACCGACTGCTTCGCCGCCGCGGGCAGATCGCGCGGATGCGAGATGGTCGAGATCGACGCACCGAGCGCGCGGCGCGCGAGTTCGGTCGTCTGCGTCGCGCTGAACTGCACCGCTTCGCGTACGACGTCGATGGGGGAGTCGCGGTCGATCGGGTCCTCCCCGTTCGCCTCGCGCCGTTCGCCGGCCATGTCGTCGTTGAGGGTCCGGACGACGGTGTTGTCGTCGGCCGCGGGTTCGCGTTCGAGGTCGACGAGGCTGAGCGAGAGCTTCATGCCACCGACCCCGTCGGTGATGGTGTGGTGGATCCGCTGGAGCAGTGCGGCGCGACCGCCCTCGAGTCCCTCGATCACGGTGAACTCCCACAGCGGGCGCGATCGGTCGAGGGGCGGGGCCGTGACCGAGGCGGCGACATCGAGGAGGTCGCGCGATCGGCTGGGCTCCGGGATCGCGACGCGGCGCAGGTGGTAGTCGATGTCGAACGTGGGGTCGGGTCGCCACTCGGGTGGCGCGATCCGGAGTGGTGGCGAGACCACGCGTTCGGTGAGCCGTGGGATCCCCATGAGTGCCCGCTGGACGGTCGCATGGAGGCGGGTGGTCGAGGGCGCTCGATCGAGGATCGTGACGTTGCAGAAGTCGGATCGCAGGGCCGGATCCTTCTCGACCGCCCACATCACCGCCTCGCTCGGTGTCATCCGCATCGGGGGAGTCTCTCGCATCAACCGCCGGGCGTGCGCACCCATCGTTTGAGGCCGTAGCCCATGAGCATTCCGACGCCGGCGCCGGCGACGACGTCGGACGCGTGGTGCATGCGCACGTACACCCGACTCGCGGCGACCACCGACGCGAGGGCGTACCACGGCACCCGGTTGCGGGGGCTCGACAGCAGCACCGCGGCGGTGAAGGCGGCGGTGGCGTGGCCGGAGGGGAACGACGACGTGATCGGTCGGTGCATCCCGTACGGCAACGGGCCGTCGGCGGTCTCCGGCGCGGGTCGGGTCCGCCGGAACAGAGTCTTGACCGGACCGTTGGTGACGGCGGATTCCACGCCCATCGCCGCCGCGAACCGGAGCGCGAATCCGAGGTCACCCGACTGCACGCTGCGGGCCGCCCCGACGATGAACCACAACAGACTGTGATCCGCGGCGCTCGAGATCGAATACGCGACGCGGTCGACGATCGGGGTGCGGAACGGTTCGATCGTGCGATCGACCCGGGCGTCGAACGCGTCGATGCGTGGGTGCACTACGGCGCGGTGGACGCGAGTGCCAGCGGCGGTTCGATCATCCGACCGGGACCGAGCAGTTCGACGGCCTGGAGCGGATCGCCACCGAACGACGGGCAGTACGCCTTGTAGGAACACCAGTTGCAGAGGACTCCGGGACTGGGCCGGAAGTCGTCCTTCGTGCAGGCCCGGTTGATGGCCGACCACAACGCGTCCGTCTTGCGCATCACCCCGGTGATCGACTGCTCCGACGGCGTGGTGATGATCGCCTCCGGCCGCGAGAGGTAGAGCAGCTGCACCCGCACCGGCCGCTTCCCGAGTACGTGCTCGACCATCGCCGCGTACATGTGCACGCCCGCGAGTCGCTTGGTCTCGTACTTCTCTCCGGGCACCGACCCGGTCTTGTAGTCGGTGATGACGAGGTCATCGTTCTCGTCGAGTTCGAGCCGGTCGATGATGCCGCGCAGCTGCACGGTGCCGATGGTGGCCGCCAGCCGCAGCTCCAGGCCGATGGGCCGGATGCGGGTGGGGTCCTCGAGCTCGAAGTACTTGTGGACGAGTTCGGCGGCCTCCGCGTGGAAGCCCGCCCACTCGTCGTCCGTGAGTTCCAGGTCGGCGAAATCGGGGTGGAGGGCCAGCTCGGTACGGGCGCGTTCCAGATCGGTGAGCGCGTTGGCGATGGTGCGCACCTCGGCGTCCCGCAGCATCAAGAGTTCGAGCGCCCGGTGTACGAGGGTGCCCTTGCTCGCCGGCGCCGACGGCGGCTGCGGGAGCCGGTCGAGATAGGAGAAGCGGAACGCGAGCGGGCAGTCCTTGAACGCCGAGAACGACGACGGTGACAATCCTCGCGGCAGGGCTACTCCCATGTCGCCAGGGTACCGGGAGGGTGCGACACCGTCGTGGTTCTCGGGCGGTTCATGGCGCCAGCGCGGTCATGGGAGTCGCCAGAAGTGCCCGAGCGGTCCGTACGAGGCGTTCTGGGTCGGCCACGAGCGTCGGCGTGACTTCGACGACGATGCAACCGGCGATCCGCAGAGCGTTGCGGCGGGCAGAGTCGCGCTGCCGGCGCTGCACTCCGGAGTGCCATGCGTCGCTGTCGTACTCGAACGCGACCACAGGTGGTCCCGGATAGGCCAGGTCCACGGTTCGGGGGGCGTCGACGGTACCGATCGCGAGTTGACGGATCGGCTCGGGGAATCCGGCATCGGTGAGGATCCGTGCGACCCGCAGCTCCCATCCGCTGTCGGTGGCGCCGGCCTGGCCGTGGGCCAGGAGCGGACGGATCGCGGATGAACCGGTCACGCCCGAGCCCAGACGGGTCCCGGCGCGCCATCGCAGCTGGCCGGGGCTGAACAGCCGGCGACGCAAACCGTCCTCGATCATGAGTTCCAGGTCCAGGGCCGGCACGAGGCCGGAGAGGTCGAACGCCGTCCGAAGTGGCGACGTGGTGCGGATGCCGTAGACGATGGAACGGTCGGCCGGGATGAGGTCGCGAGTGCTGTGCACGACTACGTCCTCGTGATCCAGGCGACGGTGGCGGGGAAGGCAGACGTGGACCTCGATCGAGTGCACCGGTTCGAGGCGCCACAGTCGGGCAGCCGTGAAGTGCGACGCCAGCCCGGCGGGGGCGGACCACAGGACGGCGGCCGTGACTCGTTGCCGGTAGCTGGCGGGCACGGCGACGACGCGGTACGTGGCCGGGAGGATCCGCTGCCAGCGGCCCTTCCTGACCCAGCGCGCCAAGGCCCCGTTGGTCACACCGATCGAGCGCGCTTGCTCGCGGGTGAAGACGCCGAACTGTCCGGCGGCCAGTCCCTCGAGTGCGGTCACGGAATCGGTCATGTGGCGATGAAAGCCGCAGGGTGTGACATCGACCACGGCTTCTGGTGACCGTCATGATCCGATGGGCGTCACGGTCGTCGCCAAAACCCGCGAAACGGGGTTCGGTCTAACGTCCGACGGGCCGACGGGCCGACGGGCCGAACAGCGAACGGGGAGGACTGAGGACAGATGAAGGTCGATGGGGGAATCGGTGCGCTCGGTGGGGGCGGCAGTGGTGGGCTGAGCGCGATCGCCGCCGCCGCCAAGGCCCAGGAGGATCTCGGCTACGACGGGATCTGGTCGGCCGAGACGAGCCACGACCCGTTCTTCCCCCTCCTGATCGCCGCCGAGCACACGGAGAAGATCGAGATCGGCACCGGCATCGCGGTCGCGTTCGCCCGCAGTCCGATGACGCTCGCCAACACCGCATGGGATCTGCAGGGCTACAGCGACGGTCGGTTCATCCTCGGCCTCGGCAGCCAGATCAAGGCCCACATCGAGAAGCGGTTCTCGATGCCGTGGTCGCACCCGGCCGCGCGGATGCGCGAGTTCGTCCTGGCCATGCGGGCCGTCTGGGCCAACTGGCAGGACGGCACGCCGTTGCAGTTCGAGGGCGAGTTCTATCGCCACACCTTGATGACGCCGTTCTTCAACCCCGGCCCGCTCGAGTCGGGACCGCCCAAGGTGTTCCTCGCCGCGGTCGGCGAGAAGATGACCGAGACCGCCGGTGAGGTGTGCGACGGCATCATCCTGCACGGCTTCACCACCGAGCGCTACGTCCGCGAGGTCACCATTCCCGCGTTGGAGCGGGGCTGGGAGAAGGCGGGCAAGGCCCGGGCCGACTTCCAACTCTCCGGTCCTCTGTTCGTCGTCACGGGAGGTGACGAGGCGCAGATGGAGAAGGCTCGCGCCGGCACGAAGCAGCAGATCGCGTTCTACGGGTCCACGCCCGCATACCGACCCGTCCTCGAACTCCACGGTTGGGGCGATCTCCAGACCGAGCTGAACGGCATGTCCAAGCAGGGCAAGTGGGTCGAGATGGGTGAACTGATCGACGACGAGATCCTCGAGACCTTCGCCGTCGTCGGCGAACCCGAGCAGATTCCCGAGTTGCTCCTCGGCCGTTACGGCGACATCGTGGACCGGCTGTCGTTCTACGCGCCGTACCAGTCCGATCCCGACCGCTGGGCCGCGGTCCTCGAAGGCTTCAAGAACGCCTGACGCGCCGGGAGCGGGTCAGGCGCCGGGGAGGCCGATAGTGAGAATCTCGGCGACGCGCCGGGGCGCCTCGGCCAGCATGCTCATCGGGGCCTGGCGCTTCGGGAGTCGCACGTGACGGCGGCCGGATTCGATCCCATCGGCCAGCGCGACCGCGACCACGGCCGGATCGAGTTCGGGTGACAGCCCCGTGCGCTCGAGGCGTCGCACCGATGCCGCCGACGGCGCGTAGCCGCGGACGCTGTCCATCATCCCGGTCGAGACGGTGCCGATCTCCACGAGGGTGGTGCCCACCCCCGTGCCCTTGAGTTCGGATCGGATCCCGGCGGTGAGTTGGTTCACCCCGGCCTTGGTGGCGCAGTAGACCGAGAGGCCGGCGCTCGCCAGCGAACCGCCGATGCTCGACACGTTGGTGAGATGGCCGCGTCGCCGTTCGATCATGCCCGGGAGGACCTGCCGGCACAGCTCTGCGGTGGCCACGAGGTTCACGTCGATCACGGCGCGGAGGTCGGCGGCGGTCATGGCGACGAAACCGCCGGTGTGCTCCACGCCCGCGTTGTTGACCAGCGCGTCGACGGGACCGCGACCGACTTCGATGCGCGCGATCAGGCCGTCGATCGCCGCCGCGTCACCCAGGTCGCACGGGAACGCCGCGACCCGATCGCCGCCGTACTGCTCCACGAGTGCGTCGAGCGCGTCCCGGCTCCGAGCGACGACGCTGACGTGAGCGCCCCGGGTGATCAGCGTGTCGACGAGCTTCCGACCGATGCCACGACTCGCGCCGGTGACCACCACGTGCGCATCGCTGAGATCCATGCCCACTCCAGTTCGGTGATTGACCGTCGGGAACCGGGATCGTACGGTGCGCCCGGACGGCACACCATCGCCGGCGCGCTGTTCCAGCAGGCGCTGTTCGCCAAGATCGTGCCCAACTGCAAGAAGCTCGGCCTCCTCGACGGTCGCGACGGCTGGCTCCGTGACCGCTTCACCGAACTCGGCGTCATCCACTACGAAGACCACACGGATACGAGTGCGGAATACGAGGAACTCAGCGTCGGCTAGTCGGGGCGGATCGGCCGAGGTCGGTCAGCCCGCGGCTCCGCGGTCCGGTTCGGGCGTGAAGAGAAAGCTCATCGCATCCCGCATGCCGGCGTCGACCAGTTCGATGCGGATGCCGAGCTCCGCGTCGTGCTGGTAGGTGAAGGCCGTCGGCGCGTCGTCGCCGGTCCGGCCACAGAGCTGGAGTGGGCAGCCCGCGGCGCCGAGGGTGTCGCTGGCCGCGCCGAGATCGTCGGTCCAATACCCGATGTGGTGCAGGTTGGAGTGGTCGTTGCGGACCCATACCGTCCCCGGGACCTCCTCGATCAACTCGAGGCTGGGCGTGCCCGTGGAATAGCAGATCGTGGTCGGCAGGCGGAGATCGGTTCCGTCGGCGGCGCGGTAGTCGGCGGCGTCGAGATGCATCACCGGACCCCATTGCACACCGAGTTGTTCCGAGATCCGGGCGCGGGCGGCGCGCAGGTCGGCCACGACGATCCCGACGTGGAAGGGGGGCGGGAGTTCGGCCGTCACCGCTTCATCAGTCGGGGATGAGTTCGAGCGCGTCGAGGTCTTCGATGGCGGAGATGGAGCGTTGGATCATCGAGGACGTGAGGGCCGCGCCGCGTTCGTCGTCCGGATCGAGGGTGGAGGCGGCGATGACGGGATACACGAACGCCCACGCGACCGCGAGCCGGTAGTCGTCCCACGCCTGGTCCATCCCGTAGCCGACCACACCGTTCGCCGCGAGTTCGTCGAGCCAGAGCTGGAGCAGGGCACGCTCGTGCGCGGCGCGGTCCTCGGGCCGGAGGCTCTGGGTGACGAAGTACGCGAAGTCCTTGATCCCCTTGGCCACCGAGATCAGCTGCCAGTCGACCGCGAGGAGCGGCATTTCGGCGTCGTCGGTGAAGAAGAGGTTGTCGCCCCGCCAGTCGCCGTGGGTCATGGTGACCGGTGCCTCGCACAACCGCTCACAGAACCATGGGAACAGGCTCGCGTAGCGCGCGCCGAACGCCGTGATCTCGTCCGACATCAGATCGCCGTAGTGCTCGAGTGCGCTCGGCCACGCGCCTTCGTAACTCATGCTCACCGCCTCGGGGAACGGTGACTCGGCGAGCGGGCGGAGGAACGAGCTGTCGAGCAGGTCGGGATGCTCCCACCACGCGGCGTTGAGTACGGCCAGCGCGCGGATGGCGATCTCGGCGTCGGCGATCTCGATGCCGGCGATCTGGTCGGCCTGGCGGTGGTGGCCGACGTCGTCGAGGAGGAGCACGAAGTCGTGCGTCTCGGGCTCGAACCGGACGTGGTGCGAGGCCGGCGAGAGGCTGCCGCTCGTCGCCGCGAGATCGTCGTAAAACCCGCATTCCTTCTGGTACATGTTCAGCACCATCGCCACGAAGCGCGATTCCTCGGTGGCGCCGGGCAGTTTGACGATCACCTGCGCCGGACCGGTGCCGCCGGGTCCGTACGAGGGTACGACGCGATGGAGCTGACCGATCAGCCCCACCCCGAGCCCCACCGGTTCGGTCGTCACCGCGACGACCGGCTGGCCCAGCGCGGCACTCAGGTATTCCGGTGTGATGTCGTCGATCGTGGTCACGGATCCCATTCGTTCCCCCGGTGCGCTCGGACCAGAGGGAAGTCTGACGCGATTCAGGCCGCGGCGAAATCCAACATCGATTCGACGGCCCGGTCGGGATCCTCCAACGGGCCGAAGTGACCGCACCCGTCCCACACCTCGACGCTGCCGTGGGGGAGTCGCTCCGCCAACCGGGCGCCGAACGACGGCGGGATCGACCGACTCGTTCCGCCGCATACGACCCGGGTCGGGCACACCACGTCACCGAGGCGGGCGAAGAGACCGTTGACCGCGCCCATCGCGTACATGCTCGCCTCGTCCTCTGGCCGGCACTTGAGTTCGACGGTGCCGTCGGCCAGATCGCGGGTCCCGTACTCGACGTACGCGGTCAGGGCCTCGGCGCTCAACGCGTCGAGTGGCGGCTTCGAGGCGTACGAAGCGCGGGCGTCGGCGCGGGACGCCCAGACGCCGCGCCGGCGGCGCGCCGCCGTCGACATGGGGTTGTCGGCATCGACCGGGAACGGATCGTCCGACGGGACCACGATCGGTTCGTAGGCCCAGACGCGCGCCAGGGCTCGTGCGTCGCGCGCCGCGACGGTCAGCAGGGCGGCCGCGCCCTTCGAGTGGCCGACGGCGAGGAGGTCGGGATCCCCGCGCAGGCCGAGATGGTCGAGGACCGCGTCGGCGTCGTCGGCGAACTCCGACCACGCATACGTGCGGTTCGGCGACGGATCGGAATCGCCGTGGCCACGGAAGTCGAACGACCACACGCGCCGGTCGCGCGCCACGAGCCGTTCCGCGACTGGTTGCCATACGACGCCGTGGAACCCGGTCGGGTGGGCGAGCAGCACGGGCGCGCCGTCACCACCCCAGTCGTGGACGACGAGCGAGAGACCGGTCGGCGCGTCGAAACGGTGGGAGGTGCGGGTCATGAGGCCGTGGGTTGCGCTTCCTCGCTGGTGCCCGCGCGCTCGGTGGCGTGGTCCTCGATCGCCTTGGCGATGGCGTTGACGGCGCGGCCGACGAACTCGCCCCCGCTGCCGGTGACCCACTCGCACGACGCCTGCACCGGTGCGAGTTGGCCCTGGAAGTGCGGCATCACGTACTGCGCGAACAGTTCGTAGGAGCGCGCCTTCGCGTCGGGGCGGGCCCAGTTGTGATCGAACAGGAGGAAGGCGCCGAAGCCGCCGACGCTCGAATCGATGAGGTCCTGGATCTTGGCGATCGCGTCCTCGGGGGTGCCGATCACCGCGAAGCCGCTGGCCTGGTTCGCCTCGATGATCTCGGCCGGCGTGTCGCCCTGTACGGGGCCGGCGGGGAGCACGTGGGTGAAGTAGCGGGAGAACTCCGCGATGCCGTACTCCACGTCCCTCTCCGCCTGCTCGCGAGTTTCCGCGAGGTGCATCGGTCCGACGAGCCGCCACTTGGACCGATCGGCCGGACGGCCACTCTCGCGCCCGAGTTCTTCCCAGAGGTCCCAGTGATGCGAGAGCAGGTCCATTCCCTGGCGTGCAGTCGCCGCGACCGAGAGCATGCCGATGCCGTGCTTGCCCGCGGAGCGCGCACCGGTGGGCGAGAACGACGCCGCGACCGCGATGTCGAAACAGGGATCGCTGTACGGCCGGAGTTGCAGGCGCGCGTCCTGCACGGTGAACCACTCGCACTCGTAGGTGACGGTCTCGCCGCGGAACAGCGCCATCATCACGTCGAGGGCTTCTTCCATCCGAGGCCGCTGCTGATCGGCGGGGATGCCGAGCATGTGGGCGTCGGAGGTGAGCTGACCGGGGCCGACCCCGAGCATGATCCGGCCGCGCGTGAGGTGGTCGAGCATCACCATGCGGTCGGCGAGCATGAACGGGTGGTGGTACGGCAGGGAGCTGACGCCCGTCCCCAACTTGATCCGCTTGGTGCGCTCGGCGGCCACCGCGAGGAACGCCTCGGGCGACGCGATGATCTCGAAGCCGGCCGAGTGGTGCTCACCGACCCACGCCTCGTCGAATCCCAACCGGTCGAGGGCGACGATGGTGTCGAGGTCCCGTTCCATCGCGAGCGTGGGGCTCTGACCGGTCGGGTGGAAGGGGGCCATGAACGTTCCGAAGCGCATACGGGCATTCGACTCGACATGACGCGGTGGGGTCAAAGCGTGGCCGCGCCGGCGCCGGATTTCTCGGCGGCGGTTCCGCGGCCGCGTCAGGCGGCTGGGGCCGCGCAGGGTCGGAGCGCCGGTGTTGCGAAGGGCGGGAGCACCACCGGTTTCCGACGGATCGAGAAGTCGAGGGTCTCGGCCAGGTTCTTCGCCGTCTGGTCGCGCCGGCTCATGGGTTCGAGCCCCCAGCGCCACTCCACCATGCGCAGGATCGAGCAGTGCTCGTACGGACCGTCGCTCACGATCGCCTTGGGAGACCACGGCGACACCACCACGCACGGCACACGGAAACCGAGTTGCGAATAGTCGGGGTGCGGTCCGGGTTCCGGGTTGACGTTGTCGTCGGCGACGGTCGGCGGGACCACATGGTCGTAGAACCCGCCCCACTCGTCGAAGTTGATCACGAGCACCGTCTTGTCCCACTGCGGACTGGTGGTGACGGCGTCGTATACGCGCTGGATGAAGGCCTCACCGGAGTGGAGGGACCCCCACGGATGATCGTCGTTCGAGGTGCCTGCGCCTTCGGACGCCTCGGTGAAGTCGGGTTCCACGAAGGTGAGGTTCGGGAGGGTGCCGTTCGTCGCGGCGGTGAAGAAGTCGTCGACCGGGTGGGTGATGTCGGTGTACCGGTGCGAGGCGAAGACCTCGGTCATCGGTTCCCCGTACGAGTAGTAGCCGCCGGTGAGTCCCGCGTCCTTTAGGCGGTCCCAGATCGCGGTCTGGATCTTCGACGCCGGTCCGGTGGTGCCGTCGGGGAGGAACGTGCCGGTGAAGTCGACGTCGGTGGCGGCCGCGTGGAGGTAGAGCCGGTTGGGCCAGGTACCCGCGTTGAGGGACGCGAAGTACTTGTCGAGCGTGGTGTATTGCTGCGCGAGGCGACCGAGGACCGGGACGGCATCCCGACCGAAGTACCCGATGGGCCAGAGGTCGGCCGGGGCGGTCTCGCCGTCGTGCACCTGGGTGAGGAGGAACCCGTCGCCCCGGCCGTGGTTCAACTGGGTGCGGGCCGCCTCCCACTGGTGCTTCGGGTCGAGGTACTGGCAGCCCTGGTAGTCGGTACCGAGGGCCCAGGTCGGGTGGTGCTTGCCGTCGAGGTCGGGGTACGTGAGCCCGGCCTGTTTCCCGTCGGCACCGGGCAGCCATCCGAGCAGGTGGTCGAACGATCGGTTCTCCATCATGAGGACGACGACGTGATCGAAGGGCGCAGCATCGGGCTTCCCGAGCCCGCGCTTCGACGACGGGGGTGACGCGGGTTTCGCGGCCGAGGTCGACCCGCTGCTGCACGCGCTCAGGGCAGCCGCCCCCGCCGCGGTCGCGCTGATCGCGAGGAAGTCGCGTCGGGAGAGTCTGGTCACCCGGCGGACGCTATTCGGGTACCGGCCGCGGCGCGTGGAGAACCGGAGCCCGGAGACCTACGGCAGTTGCGAGTCGATCCAGCGATCGAGCGGGGGACCGCTCTCGAAGCTGGTGATCAACGCGTAGCGCGGGGCGTCGCCGTTGTGCACCACCACGTGCCAGAGGCGCTGCGTGTCGACGACGAACCGTGCACCTTGGTGCAGCGGCACGCGCGTCTCGGTGGCCGGGTCGGGTGTGCCGTCGGCGCCACACTCCATGAGGAGCATGTACGAGTCGGGGTTGTCGGTGAGTTCCAACCACGAACGCACGACCCAGCCGTCGGTCTCGGGGTTGAACCGGTTGTTGTCGTCCCGGTGGAACGACCGCATCGCGGTCTCGTGGTCCTGCGGCTCGAGCTTGATCGTGCGCACGCGGCCGAAGTTGGCGCCGACACTCTCCACGTAGGTGGCGAGCGTCGGGCACTTGGCGGCGTTGGTGGTGAACTGCGCGAACTTGTCGGGGTGCTCGTCGCCGTCGTTCCAGAAGCCGCGGCAGTCGAGTTGGCCGTCGGCGGTAGCGATGGGCGCGAAGTTGGTGTCGCCGCCGCTCTTCCAGTCCATGTACTCGAGGGCGAGGTACTCGTCCTCGGGGACGGTGAACGGGGCGTCGGTGAGTTGCACCCACCCGTGTTCGGCCATCGATGCGGGCCGCGGGTGCGGCGTGTCGAGGGGGATGGCAACCGACCAGTGTTCGGTGGTGGGCCAGAAACCATCCGGCGGACGAGTGTCGACGGAAGCAGTCACGTCCCGAAGTCTACGGACGGCGTCCCGCCGAAGTGGTGCTTGGCCGATGCGTCGGGACGAGGTTGTGACGGAGGTCCCGAATCGGACAACTCGCCGCTAGCTCCACGACGGGTCGTCGACGAAGGTGAACAGCTGCACGTGGGCTTCGAATGGCGGCGGTTTCCGGATCAGGCGGTGCGCGCCGACGCCGACGAGGGGCGCATCGGTGGGGGCGCCGAACGCGATCTCCTCGAATCCGCTCGCCGCGAACCATTCGCGGATCGTGGCGGTGAAGTCGGGTGCGCCGCGGTGCCTGGTCCACACGACGACCGCGCCCGGTGCGCACAACGTTGGGGTGGCCTCGATCGTGGTGCGAATGTCGGCGTCGGAGATGTTGCCGAAGATACCGCACAGCAACACCAGGTGCGCGGGGCCGAGGCCGGACGCGGCGTCGGTGTTCGACGCGTCGCCGGTGACGACGTCGACGTGATCCAACCCGGCCTCGTGCGCCGCTTCCCGGGCGTCCGCGCCCAGTGCCGGATCGAGCTCGACCAGCCTCGCGACGACATCGGCGCGGCGCGGGTGCACCGCGACGACGTCGATGACGTCCCTCCCGCGTCCCGCACACAGGCTCAGGATGCGGATCGGTTGTCCGGGTGCGGCGGCGTCGAGCGCGTCGCGCACGAAATCCTGCACCATGGCGAGCCGCCGGTTCAGGCTCGAATCCGCGGCGTCGTAATGGTGGTGCCATGCCACCCAGCGGGATTCCTCGGACGCGTTCATCGCGCCAGTCTGTCGCGCGGCGGGCAGCGGCACGCCCGGAAGCGCGAACGAGGAATCAGGGACGGTCAATCGAAGAGCGATGCCATCACGCCTCGGTAGATCTCGAGCCAACGGTCGGAGCCCGATCGTGTCCCCTCGACGTGGGAGAGGTGATCGGTCGCCAGCCGGAACCGCAGCGCACGAGCGAGCACGGGGCGGGCAGTGTCGATACCGCCCAAGGCGTCGACGGTCCTGATGTCGGCGCCCGACCACACGAGCGCGTCGGCGATGACAACGGCCGCGCAATACGTGGGTGTGCGGTATCCGGGCGAGATGTCGAGGACCACGGGCGTCCCCGCCGCGTCGAGGAACACGTTGTGCGTGAGGTCGACGTGCACGACCTGCGCGGTCGCTCGTTCCGGAACGCACCACGCGCGGAGCTGGTCATCGACCATCGCGACCTCGCGTGGCAGTGCGATCTCCGCTTCGTCGAACGCATGCCGTTCCCCGCGTGCCCACCGGTGAGACCGAGCGCCCAGCATCTCGATGGGCGGTGGGATCGCAACCGTCGCGTTGTGAAAGCGGTTTCCGAACTCGATGACCTCGTCCCACCGCGGTGCGACCGGGGTGAGGGCGGCGATGAACTCGTTGGCGATCCAACCGTCGACGACCCATCGTCCGTCGGTCGCCGGGATGGGGCGAGCCCAGCGCACGTTGGCCGACGGCGCGAGCGCGGCAAACGTGGCCTGCTCCCATTGCGCTTCGGGGCCGTCGACGACGGGTTTCACCACCACGTCGCCGAACCGCATCACCCCCGTGACCCCGCCGGGAAGCTCGATCGGGTCACCGGTGAGGTCGAAGGCAGACCGCACGGGGTCGGGGATCACGGTCGTGGCGCGCGCACCGCGGGGCCGGATCGGCCGCGCCGCGGGGCGGCGAGGTTCGCGAACTCGCACAGACGCGACCGCGTCTCGCGGGGGTCGACGATGTCGTCGACGAGGAACACCTCAGCCGTCTTGAACGGATCACGCGCCTTGCCGAGCCGCGCCTCGATCTCGGCCCGCAACGCGGCGGGATCGTCGGCGGCTGCGAGCTGGGCCTTGTACGCGGCTTCGATGCCACCCTCGAGCGGGAGCGATCCCCACTCACCCGACGGCCACGCGAAGCGGTACGAGAGGCGGGACGCGTTCTGATGGGCGGCACCCGCAACGCCGTACACCTTGCGCACGATGACCGAGCACCACGGAACGGTGGCCTGGTAGATCGCGGCCAGTGCGCGCCCGCCGTGCCGGATCGTGGCCTGCTGCTCCGACTGCGTCCCGATGACGAAGCCGGGATTGTCGACGAGGTGCACGACCGGCAGCCGAAACGTCTCGGCGAAGTCCACGAACCGTTCCACCTTGCGCGACGCGTCGGCGGTCCACCCGCCCGCATAGTGGTACGGGTCGTTCGCGAGCACTGCGACCGGCCAGCCGTCGACCCGCGCGAGGCCGGTGATGGCGGAGCGGCCCCAGTGGCGTCCGACCTCCAAGAAGCTCGACGCGTCGGCCTCCCGGTCGACCACGGTCTCGATGATGGCCCGCGCTTGGTAGACGCGGCGCCGCTCGCGCGGGATCGCGGTCAGCAGCGAGTCGTCGGCGCGTTCGGGATCGTCGGTCGGCTCGAAGCGGGGCGGGAGTTCGTCGACCGAGCTCGGGAGGTAGGAGAGGAACGCGCGGGTACGGCGAAACGCCTCGGCCTCCGATTCCACCTCGTCGTCCACCGCGCCATTGCGGGTGTGGATGGCACTCCCGCCGAGCGTTTCCTTGTCGACCTCCTCGATGCCGAGCCGGTTCACCACCGGTGGCCCGGCGACGAAGAGTTGGCTCGTGCCCTTCACCATGAGCGAGTAGTGGCTCGTCACCACGCGCGCCGCGCCGAGGCCGGCGACGCTGCCGAGGCAGAGGCTCACGACCGGGACGCGCCCGAGGTTGGCGACGACCCATTCCCATCCCGGATTGAAGGGCACGAACGAACGACGCTCGGTCTCGAGGGTCTTCACGCTGCCCCCGCCACCTGAGCCGTCGACCAGGCGGATGATCGGCAGGCCGTAGTCGTGCGCCATCCGTTCCGCCATCACCTGTTTCTGGAAGATCGACGCGTCGGCTGCGCCGCCGCGCACCGTGAAGTCGTCGCCGCCCACGACCACCGGCCTCGCGTCGATCCGCCCCCGCCCCATCACGAAGTTCGCCGGCATCACCGCGGTGAGGTTGCCGTCCTCGTCGGTGGTGGATCGGCCCGTGAGACCGCCGACCTCGCGGAAGGTCCCTGCGTCGAGCAGGGCGTCGATGCGCTCGCGAACCGTCAGCTTGCCGTTCGCGTGGTGGCGTTCGACTTTCTCGGCGCCGCCCATCTCCTGGGCCATCTCCCGGCGCCGCGCGAGTTGTTCGAGTTCCGGTTGCCAGGGTCCGAGGTCGTCCACCGGCCGGACGCTACCGGCGCGCCTTGGCCCACGCGTCGGCGCGTTCGGTGATGGCCGCGATCACGGGGCCCTTGGCGGCGGCGTAGTCGTTCGTGTCGCCCCACTCGCGGGTTGCCAACTCGCGCTTGACCGCTTCGTACCGAGCGCGGTCGTCGGCGTCGTGACGCAACCAGTCGCGGAAGGTGAGATGACGCTCGATCTCGGCTGGGTCGGACCACAGGTGCACGTGGACGTCGCGGGCGGGGGTGCGGAACATGCGATGGCCGGGCTCGCGTACGCGCAATGCGAATCCCGCCCGTTCGAGCGCGGCCTGCACCGCGTGCGACTCGACGTCGGCCACGTCGACGACGACGTCGATAACGGGCTTGGCCGCGAGTCCGGGAACGCTGGTGGAGCCGATGTGCTCGACGCGGACGGCCTGCGGGAGCGCCGCGAGGATCTGGTCCCGAAGCTGAGCGAACCGCGCCGGCCAGGTGGGATCGGCGTCGACGATCACGACCGCCCGGGCCTCACGACCGCCGATCAGCCAGTCCTCCGGATCGGACGTTCCGTCCGGCCGGGTCATACCGGCCCGAGGCGCGCGACGTCGGCGAGGAGGTCGAGCGACTGCAGCCGGTCGGCGACGCTCGGCCCGGCGTGGGCGACGATGAGTTCGTCGGCGTCGGCGTGCACCGCGAACGCGTCGAGGTACTCCTTGACCACTTCGGGCGTCCCGGCCGCGGTGTACTGCATCATCGCGGCGAGCTGGAGTCCCTGCGGTGACGCGAGGATCGCGTCGGCCTCGTCGTCGGTGAGCTTGCGGTCGCCAGCGACGAAGCGGGCCACCCGCGCCCGCCGTACGACGGTGAGTTTCTCCTGGGCCTCGGCATCGGTGTCGGCGGCGATCACGTTGACCCCCGCGATCACGTACGGCGCGTTGAGTTGGGCCGAGGCCCGAAACTCGCGCCGGTAGACCGCGACGGCCTCTTCGAGGGAGTACGGCGCGAAATGCGAGGCGAATGCGTACGGCAGGCCGAGCGCGGCGGCGAGCTGCGCGCCGAAGGTGGACGAGCCGAGGATGTAGAGCGGGACGTCGGTGCCCTTGCCCGGGGTGGCCTCGACGCCGTCGATCAGCGTGTGACCGCTGAGGTAGCCCTGCAGTTCGAGGACGTCCTGCGGGAAGCGTTCGGCGGCCAGGCCGCTGCGCCGCAACGCGCGCATCGTGTTCTGATCACTGCCCGGCGCGCGGCCGAGACCGAGATCGATGCGCCCCGGATGCAGGCTCGCGAGGGTTCCGAACTGCTCCGCAATCACGAGGGGGGAGTGGTTCGGCAGCATGATCCCGCCCGAACCGAGCCGGATCGTTTCGGTGTGGGCGGCCACGTGCGCGATGAGGACGCTGGTGGCCGACGACGCGATCGCGGCCATGTTGTGGTGCTCGGCGTACCAGACCCGCTTGTAGCCGCGGGCCTCCGCACGCTGGGCGAGGGCGACGCTGCCGTCGAGCGCATCGCGCACGCTGCCACCCCGTTCGACGATCGCGAGGTCGAGAATCGAGATGGGATACGAGGCGTCGGGCATTACCGCCATCTTGACGCGCGGACTCCGGGAACGGCCGGTCGTTGTCGCTCGACTCGACACGGGTCTACGCTGCCGTCGAGCAACGGGGAGGGCAGCATGACGACAGCAACGGTGTTCGTCGACGATGCGGTGCAGGGACATCTACCGATGGTCTGTGTCCGGACGGGAGATCCGGCCGACGGGCTGCATCGGATGCTCACGGTGATCGGTGGGAGTTCGGGGTGGCTCTGGCTGCTCATCTTCCTCGGCCCGTTCGGGTGGATCTTCCTCATCGCCGCGCTGGCGTTCCGTGGCCGGTCGCGTGAGTTGCTCGTCCGGCTCCCGTACTCGAATGCCGCACTCGATCAGGAGCGTCGGGAGTTCCGGGCTGCCGTTGTCTCCGGTCTCGTGATGGTGGCGAGCGTGGCCGCGATGGTCATCGCCCTGCTCGGGCCGCAACCGCGATCCCAGTCGGCGCAAACGGTGGTGTACCTGCTCATCTCCACATCCGTGCTCGCGGCGCTTACAACGTTCGTGCTGGCGTCGCGCTACACGACCCACCGGCCCGGCATCGTGCTCGACGCGTCCGGACGATGGGTCAACCTCAACGGCGTGCACGCCAACTTCGCCCGAGCGGTCGCCGACCGGTCGGCTCGGGTCGCCATCAACCGCCCGTAACCGGCGCGTGGATGGCGCCGGCGTCGCGCGAGGCGCCGAGCACCGGACGGATCACCTCGTGGCGGCGGTCAGATCGGGAGCGAGCCGGTGGCCGCGGCGGTGGTGCCGTTGTCCTTGTACGCGGCGATGGCGCGTTCCGCGGTGCGCATGAGGTGGATCTCGTCGGCACCGTCGGCGAAGCGGGCCCACCGGGCGTGCTGGAACATGTTGGCGAGCGGGGTGTCGGTGGAGTAGCCGAGCGCGCCGTGCACCTGGATGGCCCGGTCGATGATGCGGTTCAGCGCGTTGGCGACGAAGTGCTTGGTCATCGACACTTCGCTCTTGAAGTCTTCCTTGCGGTCGATCTTGTAGGCCGCGTGCAGCACCATCAGCTTCGCCTGGTACAGCTCGATCGTGGACTCCGCGATCAGCCACTGGATGCCCTGCTTCTCGGCGAGGATCGAGCCGTGGGAGAAGCGGTTGAGTGAACGGTCGACCATCATGTCGAGGGCCATCTCGGCCTGGGCGATCCAGCGCATGCAGTGTGCGAGCCGGGCCGGACCGAGGCGGTACTGGCCGAGCAGGTGGCCCTGCCCGCGACCACCCAGCATCTGGTCGTTGTGGACGCGCAGGTCCTCGATGACGATCTCGGAGTGGCCGGTCGAGCCGTGCATGGTCTCGACCTCGCGGACGTCGTTCCAACCCTCGTGGGGGAGGTCGATGATGAACGCGCTGTTGGCGGCCTGTTTGATCTCGGGCTGGTCCTCGGTGCGGCACACGAGGATGGCGAAGCTCGCACCCCGCGCGCCGCTGATGAACCACTTGTGGCCGTTGATCACCCACTCGTCGCCGTCCTGGTATCCGTGCGTGCGGATGAGGGTGGGGTCGGAACCGGCGACCTCCGGTTCGGTCATCGCGAAACATGATCGGGCCCGGCCCTCGCAGAGCGGTTTGAGGTACTTCTCCTTCTGCTCGTCCGTGCCCCAGTGGCGCAGCGTGTGCGTGTTTCCCTCGTCGGGGGCCTGCGCGTTGATGGCGTACGGACCGAAGCCCGACTTCGCCGCCTCGGCCTGCACCATCGCGAGTTCCACGTGACCGAGGCCCATCCCGCCCCACTCCTCGGGCATGTGGGGGAGCCAGAGCCCGCGCTTCTGCGCCTCGGAGCGCATCTCGATGATGGCGGTGATGAGCGATTTGCGGTCGTCGCGGACGATCTTCGCTTCCGCCGGCTTGACGACGGTGTCGATGAAATCGCGTGTCTTCTCGCGGATCGCCTCGAGCTCGGGAGAGAGGGAGAAATCGATGGCCATGGCGCGCAGCGTGCTCCCCACTTGACCGCGCGGTCAAACGCCGACCACGCTCCGCCGCATGCGCGCTGCGATTGCCCGACGAGGTCAGATGGTGGTCGAGGACATCGGGGATCCCGTTCCCGACGTCGGGGAGGCGCTCGTTGCAGTGAAGGCCTGCGGCATCTGCGGTTCGGATCTGCACACCCTCCGCCACGCCGACGCGATGCTCGCGCTCTCGGGGATGGGTGGCCTCGACAACCCGTTCGATCCCGACGCCGACTACGTGATGGGCCACGAGTTCTGCGGCGAGGTGCTCGAGTTGGGTGCGGGGACCGAGGGGGTCGCCATCAAGCCCGGCGACCTGGTGGTGAGCATGCCGATGGCGTTCGCCCCGCACGGCCTCGAGCTGATCGGGTTCTCCAACAACTACGTCGGCGCGTTCGCGGAGCGGATGCAACTCACTGCCGGGATGTGTCTCCCCGTCCCCAATGGTCTCGACCCGCGGATCGCGTCGCTCACCGAACCGGTCGCGGTTGCCGTCCACGCGGTCAACAAGTCGGGGATCGTGGCGGGGGAGGGTGCACTGGTCCTCGGCGCCGGACCCATCGGACTCGCGTTGATCGCGGCGCTGCGCGCGCACGGAGTGGAGCAGATCGTCGCGAGCGACTTCTCGTCGCGCCGCCGGGCCCTCGCGACCGCGATGGGCGCCACCTCGGTGGTGGACCCGGCGGTCGAGACCGCGATGGACGGTTGGACCCGATCCGCCGGCGGTGCGACACCGGTGGTGTTCGAGGCCATCGGGATTCCCGGCATCCTCGACGACATCTGCCGGTCGGTCCCGCCCCAGACGCGCATCACCGTGGTGGGGGTGTGCATGGAACCCGACACATTCCTGCCGCTCGTCGCGATCGCCAAGGAACTGCAGTTCCAGTTCGTGATCTATTACGACCCGGCCGAGTTCGCCGACACGTTGCGCAAGCTGGCCGAGGGCGAGATCGACGCGTCGCCGCTCATCACCGGCGTCGTGGGCATCGACGGTGTCCCCGACGCGTTCACCACCCTCGGGCATCCCGATGCCCACGCCAAGATCATCGTGGAACCCGGCGCCGGCGCCGCGATCACCGCGGTGTGAAACGACGCTGGCGGGTCAGACCCTCGCCGCTGCCCTCAGCTGACCGATCTCCCGATTCCGACACGCGAGCTCATCGCAGGAGCGTGCGATTCGCGCGCACGAACGGGAATTCAGGGGGTGGGGAGGTAGGCGCCCGGGGGAGTGAGCATGTGGCGGTGCCAGCGGTCGGGGGTGAAGAGGATGGCCCGCGGGTAGTCCTCGAACATCCAGCGGGCGAAGTTGCGCCGGGTCCACCGGTTGGTGTCGACGACGCGTAACGCGGCCCGCGCGCCAAGTGGGTGGGCCAGCACGCGTTGCAACCGGCCGGCGAACCGCAGATCGCGTCCGAGCGATCGTTCCACCGACGCCCGGTACCGGCGAGCGACCGCGGCGACATCCGTGGCACCGTCGACGATCGAGTTCGTGGCGAGGATGCCCGTCTCGAGCGCCTGCGCGATGCCCTCGCCGGTCATCGGGTCCACGACGCCCGCCGCGTCCCCCACGAAGAGCACGCGGCCCGTGACGAGGCGGGCCGGATCGAGGTGACTCGGGATGGGCCACGCCCGATGGGTACCGATCGGTTCCGCTCGGGGCCCGAGGACGTCTCGCACCGAGGGGCGCGCGAGCAGTTCCCGCCACTTCGCGGCCAGCACCTTGCCCGTCACGCCCGGGCCGCGGAGCATCCCGAACCCGACGTTGGCTCGTCCGTCGGGCAGCGGGAAGATCCAGGCGTAGCCCGGCAGGAGGTCCCGCTCGAACAGCACCCACAGGCGGGGGTCGTCCACGCCGGAGAAGTACTGCCGGAACGCCGACCATTCGCCGAGCACCGGTGGGGCATCGGGCGTCAGCAGGCGCCGGGCCGCGGAGTAGTGACCGTCGGCGGCGACCGCGTACGGCGCGGTGATCGTGCGGCCGTCATCGAGGGTCGCGACCACGCCGGCGTCGAGACTCTTCAGGTCTTCGAGCGCCGACCCTTCGACGAGGTCGGCGCCGGCCCGCTTCGCGGCCTCCACGAGACGCGCGTCGAGATCGACGCGCGTCATGACGCGCGCGTGCTCGCCGTCGACCGGCAACGGCAACTCGATCGTGCGTCCCGTCGGAGTGACGAGGCGTACCTCGCGCACCCGGGCCGACGCGTCGAGCGTCGTCAGCGGCAGCCCGAGGTGTTCGAGGAGTCGGAGTGCGCCCGTCGTCAGCCCGTCGCCGCAGGTCTTGTCGCGGGGGAACGTGGCGCGGTCGACGACCACGACCGTGCGACCCGCACGGCGGGCGCTGATCGCCGCCGCGCATCCGGCGGGTCCGGCACCGATGACGAGGAGGTCGGCGTCGCGGGCACTCACGCGCGCCGAAGGTAGTTCGCCGGTAGGGTCCGCCCTTCATGGCAGTGATCGAGGCGCAGGGACTCCGGAAGGTGTACGGCCGGCGCGTCGCCGTTGGTGGCCTCGACCTCGAAGTGCCCGATGGCGGTGGCGTCTTCGGCTTCCTCGGCCCCAACGGCTCGGGCAAGACGACGACGATCCGCATGCTGCTCGGACTGATCGCGCCGTCGGGCGGGACGGCGACGGTGTTGGGAGTCACGTCCGGCGCCGGGCTCCACCGGGTGATGCCGCGCATCGGGGCCATCGTGGAGAGTCCGGCGCTGTTCCCCGCGTTCTCGGGCCGGCGGAACCTCGAACTGCTCGGCCGGATCCAGGGCGTGGGACCCAAGGCGGTCGACGCCGCGCTCGCCCGCGTGGGACTCGCGGAACGGGCCGACGACCGCGTCGGCAAGTACTCGCTCGGGATGAAGCAGCGGGCCGGGCTCGCAGCGGCGCTGCTGAAGGATCCGGAACTGCTCATGCTCGACGAACCCGCCAACGGACTCGATCCGCAGGGGATGAAGGAGTTGCGGGACCTCGTGAAGTCTCTCGGTGCCGAGGGCCGCACCGTCCTCGTCTCGAGCCACCTCCTGACCGAGATCCAACTCATGTGCGATCGGGTCGCGATCATCCAGGGCGGCGTGCGTGTCACTCAGGGCACGGTCGAGGACGTGCTCGCACTCGGGCGGTCGAACGGACTGCTGGTGCGGGTCGCGGACCCCGTCGGCGCCATCGCGGTCCTGGGCGCAGAGGGCATCGGCGCGACCGCCACCGGACTCGCCGACCAGATCCGGGTCGAGCTCCCGCACGACGCCGGCGCGCGGGTCACCGAGGTGCTCGCGACCCACGGTGTGTACCTGCGGGAACTCGTCGCCGACGAGGTCGATCTCGAAACCGTGTTCCTCGAACTCACCCGACGGGGACCGCAGGTCCCATGACCTTCGCCGCGCTCCTCGGGTCCGAAGTCCGCCGGCTCGGTTCGCGACGCGTGGTGTGGTGGGGGACGGCTGGTGCGCTCGCCCTGGTCGTGCTCGTCGTGGTGCTCAACACGATCAACAGCACGGGCACCGGGGTAGGCGAACACACCATGCGGCTCTCGAAGCTCTGGCTCGAGCATCCCGGCGGCGTGGCCGAGAACACCCTGCTGGCGATGAGCGTCTTCGTCTTCATCATCGTGGTCGGGATCGCGGCCACGGCAGTGGGGGGCGACTACCGGGCCGGGACCTTCGGGACCCTGTTGCTCTGGGAACCGCGCCGGGTGCGGGTGGCGGTCGCGCGCCTGGTCGCGCTGACGATCGTGACGGTGGTGGTGTACCTCGTCGTCACCGGGGTGCTGGTCGGAGGGTGGTACGCAGGATCCGCGCTACGCGGCTCGACGAGCGGGCTCGGCCCCGATTTCTGGACCGACCTCGCCGCGGTCGTCGGTCGCTGCACGGTCGGGGCGGTCGTGCTCACGCTCATCACCGCCGGCCTGGCCTTCATCACGCGGTCGACCGTGGGTGCACTCATGGTGTGGATCGGGTACCTGATCGCCGTCGAGGGAATCCTCGCGGCGCGGGTCCGATCGCTCGATGCATCGCTGCTCCTGCGGAACCTCAGTGCCTTCCTCACGGGCTACCGGTTGGAGATCACGGGACCGCAGACGGTCGGGCCCACGGGACGGTTCACCGGCGAGCGTTACCTCGTGCTGCCCGGGCCCGCGCTCCTCCGGATGGTGGTGATCGCACTGATCGTCGCCGGGCTCGGCGTCGGCCTGTTCTGGCGGCGCGACGTCACCTGATTCAGAGGCCCCGATCCGCCCGCTTCGACATTGGTCCGGGCGGCCAGGCAGAATCTCGGCCGCATTCCGAGGAGCCGCCGATCTCCCGGCGGATTCCCTTACGTCTCTGGGAGCGACCTGTATGAACGTCGTCGTCTGCGTGAAGCAGATCCCCGACCCGGCAGTGCCGGGCCAGCTCGATAGCGACCACACCCTGAAGCGCGAGGGCAAGCTCATCCTCGACGAGTCCGACAGCTACGGCGTCGAGATGGCACTCCAGCTCGTCGACAAGGCGGGCGGCGGCGAGGTCACCCTGATCTCGATGGCGCCGAACGCCGAGGTCTCCGGCCTGCGCACCGCGTTGGCGATGGGCGCAGCCAAGGCGATCCTGGTCTCCGACGACGCGCTCTCGGGTGCCGACTCGCTCACCACCGCCAAGGTGCTGGCCAAGTGCGTGGAGCGGGCGGGTGAGGTCGACCTCGTCCTCACCGCGACCGAGTCGACCGACGGCTACACCGGGACCATCCCGGCCCAGGTCGCCGAACTCCTCGGTTGGCCGTCGCTGACCTTCGCCAAGGAAGTCCACCTCGAAGGGGGCACGGCGAAGATCCAGCGTCAGACCGAGGCGGGCTACGACGTCGTGCAGGCGAACCTGCCCGCGGTCGTGAGCGTCACCGCCGGTGTGGTGGAGCCCCGCTACCCGTCGTTCAAGGGGATCATGGCGGCGAAGTCCAAGCCGGTCGACCAGGTGTCGACCAGCGACCTCGGCCTCGACGCCGGTGCGCTCGCCGCGAACCAGAGCATCACGAGTGTGACCGCAGCCCCGGCACGCGAAGCCGGCGAGAAGCTCGAAGACGACGGCACCGCATTCGAGAAGGTCGTCGAGTTCCTCGACGGACTCAAGGTCATCTGAGGCACGGGAGGAACACGATGAAGATCTGGGTATACGCAGAAGCAGAAGGCGACAAGCCGACCACCGCCACCCTCGAGCTGGTCACCAAGGCTCGGGAACTGGGCGACGTCGAAGCCGTCTACGTCGGGCCCAATGTCGCAGCGGTGACTCCCGACCTCGGTGCACACGGTGTGACCAAGGTGTTCTCGATCGACGCGGGCGAGAGTCTCGCCGGGGTCATCGGTGCGGCCGCGGTCGCGAGCCTGGTGGAGGCCGAGGCGCCCGACCTGATCCTGTTCGCCCAGTCCTACGACGGGCGTGACGCGATCGCGCGGCTCTCGGTGAAGCTCGACCGGACGGTCATCACCAACGGAACGCAACTGGCGGTCGACGGTGACACGATCACCGTCGGCACCGCGATTTTCGGTGGCAACACGCTGGTCGACACGAAGTTCGACGGTGCCAAGCCGTGTCTGGCGGCGATCCGTCCGAAGTCGTTCGTCGCCGAGCCGGGTGGCGCCGCTGAGCCCGAGGTCGTCACCGTGGGCGACGTCGACGCGGGCCGGGCGGCCGAGGCCAAGATCCTCGAGCGCCACGTGGAGGAGCGCGAGGGCCCGAAGCTGGAAGAGGCGACCATCGTCGTCTCGGGCGGTCGGGGCATCGGCGCGGCCGAGAACTACGAGCCGCTCGTGGAGGAACTGGCCAAGCTCCTCAAGGGCGCGTCGGGCGCGTCTCGTGCCATCGTCGACGCCGGGTGGGTGCCGTACTCGAAGCAGGTCGGTCAGACCGGCAAGACCGTGAAGCCGAAGCTGTACATCGCGCTCGGCATCAGCGGTGCCACCCAGCACATGGTGGGCATGAAGGGCTCGGACAACATCCTGGCCATCAACAAGGACGGCGAGGCGCCGATCTTCTCGGTCGCCGACCTCGGCATCGTGGGCGACGTCCACAAGGTGGTCCCGAAGCTCATCGAGGCGCTCAAAGCCCGAGGCTGACATCGACGCCCCTTCGGGGCGCGGTACGTGAGAAGGGGCGGCGCAGGTGCGTCGCCCCTTCTTCGTGTCCGGAATGGTCGACGGGTCAGGTCGTCGGCGTCACGGCAACCGGGCCGAACTTGGCGCTACTGACGAGCCAACTTCCCTTCGAGGGCGTGAGGAGCAGAGCGAGCTGGCCGCCGGGTTGGGTGAACGTGCAGAGCTTCGTCTTGTCCTTGACGAACGGCGCGGGACCGCACTGGGCGAACTTGACGCCGCTGAGCTTGCCCTTCAGCAGTGCCACCTCGGCCTTGCCCTGCGCGGTCGTGTACTTGTCGATCGTCGCCTGGTTGCCGGTGTCGGCCGCCTTACGGACGGTCTGGGCCACGATCACGGCCGGTGTCCCGACATCCTTCTTGTTGGTGAGCTTGTAGACCACGAACCCGCCGCCGGCGAGGATGATCACGGCAACCACCACGATGATGATGGTGCGGGTCGAGGACGATGTCTTGGTCGGTTGGGATGCACTGTCGGTCATGGCGGGCACGCTATTGCGCGGAGCGCGGGTGTGCCGCACGCGTGCGCGGCACGGGAAGGGTCTTTCCGGGTCAAACGTCGCGCAGGTCCACCATGACCGGTGCGTGATCGCTCGGCTGCTTGCCCTTGCGTGCGTTGCGATCGACGAGCGCCCAGGTCACCCGGTCGGCCACCGGTGGCGTGGCCAGCACGAGGTCGATCCGCATACCGCGACCCTGGTGGAAGTCACCGGCTCGGTAGTCCCAGTAGCTGAAGAGGTTGGCGTCCTCGTACTGGCGGCGGAAGGTGTCGACCAGGCCCCAGTCCTCGAGGCGCCGGAGCGCGGCCCGTTCGGGCTCGGTCACGTGGGTGGAGCCGACGAACGCCTTGGCGGACCAGACGTCGCGGTCCTCGGGCGCGACGTTGAAGTCGCCGGTGATCACGACCGGATCGGCGGGGGTGTGGTGCGTCTCGAGCCATTCGGCGAGCCGCTCGAACCAGACGAGCTTGCGATCGTAGAACTCACTCGGGACCTCGCGTCCGTTCGGCACGTAGACGCTGACGACCCGGATCCCGCCGCACGTCGCGGCGAGCATGCGGGCGTCGTCCACGTACGGGTCCTCGACGTCGGGTCCGAAACCGTTGGCCGGATCCTCGATCCCGACCTTCGACAGGATCGCGACGCCGTTCCACTGGTTGTAGCCGTGGTGCACGGCCTCGTACCCGAGCGCGGCGAAGGCCATGCCGGGAAAGGCCTTGTCGGCGAGCTTGGTCTCCTGGAGGCAGAGCACGTCGGGCTGGGCGTATTCGAGCCACTCCTCAACGCGAGGCAGGCGCGCCTTCAGCGAGTTGACGTTCCAGGTTGCGATGCGCACCGTTGCTTCCTTCAGGTGGTGAGGTAGTCGGGATTGCTGACGAGGAGCTTCGACCGTACCGAAGCCCGCACCGTGGCAAGGACTTCCTCGCGACGGTCGTCGAGTTCCCCGGCGCGGATCCGGCGGGCGAGTTCGGTGGACAGCTCCCGTGCGGTGCCGTCGAGGCCGAGGAGACCGGTGAGGCGGGCGGACTCCTCGTGGTGCTGGCCGCCACCGATGGTGAGCTCGCGCTCCACCATCGCGAGCACGCGGCTCGCCACCCGGGCGTGGAACGCGACCCGGCCTTCGCCCGGCATGACGTCGCGCTCGAGGTACTCGCGGACGGATTCGACGAGTTCGACGGCCGTGGGCCGGTCGTGCATCGAGGGGATCGGGGTCGGAGGTGGGTCGGGGTGGTCGAGTTCGGTGCGGGTGGAGTCGAGGAGATCGAGCAGGTCCCACTCCATCTCCGCGATGCGCCGACCGAGCGCCGCGAGTTCGACTGACCGGACCAGGCCTTGAAGATGTGATGCGGCCTGCATCTCGCAGATCACGCCCCATTTGAGCGTGCCGAACACCTCCCAGAAGTGCAGGTGGTCGTCGGCGACCTTCCGATCCGCCGCGGCCTGGTACCGGTCGAGGAGTTCCGCCGCGGTGCCGAACCCGCCGGCGGTCCGGTCGACGTTGCCGAACCGCCACGACTTGACGCAGAACCAACCGAGGTCCTCGATGGGATCACCGAGGTGCGCGAGTTCCCAGTCGAGCACCGCGCGTAGGCCTTCGGGGCCCACGATGAAGTTGCCGTTGCGAAAGTCACCGTGCACGAGCGTGGGCGGCGTGTCGGGGAGGTCGGCCGCGTGTTCGGTGAGCCAGCGCAGGCCGAGTTCGAATGCCGGATGCGGTTCGCCGAGCATGTCGATGACACCGCGGAACTGGTCGATCAGCGCCGGGGCGTCCTGGCGCGGAAGCCGGGGAAGTGACGCGAGGGGCAGCGCGTGGATTGCGGCCGCGGCGTCCGCACACTGTCCGACGAGGCGCTGCCGTGCGGTGGCGTACTCGTCGTCGCGCAGGATCTTGCGGGGGATGGTCTCGCCGTCGACGCGGTCCATCACGAACCCGGCGCCGAGGTCGTCGGCGTCGTCGATGAGGAACCGCACCCGGGGTACCGCGACCGCGCCCGCCGCCGCCGCTTCGAGCAGCCGGTATTCGGTGGAACGGTCGGTCTGGCCGATCGAGGAGCCGGGATCGCGCCGGAAGACGAGCGGGAGTTCGTGATCCGCGCTCCGGGCGACGAACGCCCAGGTCTCACGCGACGCGCCGCCGGAGAGTCGCCGCAGATCGGTGACCTCGAAGGTCCCGCCGAGGTGGCGACCGCAGGCGGACGCGAGGCGAGGGACGTCGACGGCGGCCATGGACTCAACCTAGCGGTGCGCTCCCGCTCGACGGTCGGGTCCCACCGCTAACCTCCGCGCCGAACGCGCGTCGTCGACGAAGGAGCCGGCCATGGCCGACCGCTGCGATCCCGATCTCCTGGCCGAGGTTCCGTTGTTCGCCGAACTGTCGCGAGCCGAGCTGCGCCGGATCACGTCGGTGGCGAAGATCGCCACCTTTCGCGAGGGGGCCACGATCGTGGAGGAGGGCGCGCTCGGTGGCCGGTTCTTCGTGATCCAGTCCGGATCCGCCAAGGTCATGACCGGCGGCCGAACCCGGGTCACCCTTGGTCCCGGTTCGTATTTCGGCGAGCTGTCGGTGCTCGACGGCCAGCCGCGTTCCGCGTCGGTCGTGGCCACCGCGCCGGTCGTCGCCTGGTCGATCGCCGACTTCAACTTCCGTGCACTCCTCAAGCAGTACCCGACGTTGGCGGTGAAGCTGCTCGGCGCGCTCGGTGCGCGGCTCCGGGTCGCCGAGCGCTCCTTGGTTTCGTGATGGGCGTTTCGTGAGCGGGCGTTTCGCGAGTTGGTACGACGAGCACGTCCTCCCGCGCATCGTGGATCTCACGTGCGGGAGCGCGGCGATGGTCCCGATCCGGCGGCCGGTGATGGACGGTCTCGCGGGGACGGTGCTCGAGATCGGGTTCGGTTCCGGCAGCAACGTCGGCCTCTACCCGCCGGCGGTCACGCGGGTCCTCGCCGTCGAGCCGTCGATGCGCGCGCGGGAGATGGCGCGCCGACGGATCGCGGAATATCCCGAGCCGACCGTCGAGTTCGTGGGACTCGACGGCGCCTCGCTTCCACTCGGCGCCGAGAGTGTGGACGCGGTCGTCTCGACGTTCACGCTGTGCACGATTCCCGATGTCGACGCCGCGATGTCCGAGGTCGTGCGGGTGCTGCGCCCCGGCGGTGCGCTCCACTTCGTCGAACACGGGCGGAGCGACGACCCGAAGGTGCTCTCCCGGCAGCGCCGGTTCGAGCCGATCCAACGCCGGATCGCCGGTGGCTGCCGGCTGACGCGGGATCCGTCGGCCCTGGTCGCCGACGCGGGTTTGGACCTGGTCGATCTGCGCCGGTTCGTGCTCCGAGGGCCGAAAGTGCTGACCACCATGTACGGCGGGCGCGCAGAAAAGTCTTAGGGCAGCGGTCACAATGGTCGAATACCCGGTTGCACCCGCCTGAGCTGGAAGACTTGACGACCTTGCTGACCCGCGCCTCTGCCCTCCTCGGCGCCGCGTGGTCCCGCCGCACCCCCCGTCCTACCGACGGACTCGTGCGCCTGACCCCGGACACCGACTCCGACCTGCTCCTCGAGACCATGGACCGCGATGGCGGCCTCATCATCTCGGGACTCCTCGCCCCGGACGTGGTGGCCCGGATCGATGCGGAACTGGCGCCGTCGGTCGCGGCCCGCCAGCCGGGGTTCCGCGATGGGTTCGACGACTCGTTCTACGGATCGAACACGATCCGCGTCCAGGGCATCCCGGCGAAGAGCCCGACGATGGTCGACGAGTACCTGCTGCACCCCACCCTCCTCGATATCGCCGACCGGGTGTTGCTGCCGTTCTGCGGTGACTACTGGATGAGCCAGTCCGAGACGATCTTCATCGGCCCCGGCAACCCGCAGCAGGCGCTCCACCGCGACGACCTGAACTGGAACCTGGCCGCGAAGCTCGGTGTCCCGTTGCAGATCTCGGTGCTCGTCGCGCTCGGCGACTACGACACCGAGGTCGGCGCGACCCGGGTGATTCCGCGGAGCCACCGTTGGCCGCTCGACCGTCCGATCGACGCGTCACTCGCGGTGCCGGTCGAGCTCGAGCCCGGTGATGCCCTGATCTACCTCGGCAGCCTCGTCCACGGTGGCGGTGCCAACACCACGCCCGATCGGTGGCGCAAGGCGCTGTACCTCGCGTACCTCGTCGGTTGGCTCACGCCGGAAGAGGCCGTGGCCGTCGGTGTCGGTCCCGAGTTGGCCCGTACCCTGCCGACACGCGCCCGCCAACTCCTCGGATTCGCCGGCATGCCCGAACGGGCCGCCGCCGAGGACCCCGCCGAGGCCGCCCTCGCGCTCTGGCAACTCGACGCCGACGACCCCCAAGCGCTCGACGGCACCTTTAGAAACCGGTAGTTACTCCCCGTAACCGACCGGGCGGCCGTCGACGATCTGGTCGAGGTATTCGGAGAGGCCGTATCCGGTGTGGCCGTTCCAGTGCCATTCGGTCATGCCCTCGGAGATGCGGGTGACGAGCTGATCGCCCTCGGGGGTGGTCCGGCGATTCCGCAACGGGATCAGGTTCATCACGCTGCCCGTGATTGCGTACTCGCGGTCGCCGGCCCCGGCGGTGACGCGGATCTCCTGGTGGTAGAGGTCGTCGCCTACCCAGTCGGTCTCGATGGTCGCCCGGTCGATGTGGCGGTACTCGCCGTCCTGGAGTGCGACCCCACCGATGCGTTGCTTGCCGTCGCGTGATGCGACGATCGAGATGACGAAGCCGCTGTGGTCGTCGAAGTTGATGGTCAGCCAGCGGTACCACCACGGCGCCTGCCAGAACCGCGGCCCCCACGAGTGGTCGCGGAGCCCGAAGCCGTCGACAGGCCATTCCTCGTCGCCGACGCGGATCACCCCGCGTCCACCGACGTGCTGTTCGTAGTGACCGCGCGCGAAGCCACCCGAGTAGTCCTCCGTGAGCGGGGTGCCGTCGTCGTTCACCGGCTCCCCGCCGTACATGGGCGCGATCCCGCGGTAGTCCAACTCGACCGAGCAGTCGATCCATGGGTTGTCGGTGAAGGCCTTGCGGGGGTTGGCCATCTGGAGCGGCTCGTCGAGGAGCACGACCTTGCCCGTGTACGTGGTGCGGAGGGCCTCGAACGGCTCGACGACGTCGAACCGCATCCCACCCGCGTCGAACGCGTCGTTGTTCGCGATTTCCGGCCGCCCGTACATGAAGCCCACCCGACCGTCGGGCAGGTACAGACACGTGGTCATCTCGGCGTAGCCCTCGTTGGCACGGTTGCCGAGCCGGAGGAATCCCCCGATCTTCTCGGCCGGGTCGTACACGTTGAAGTACATGCTCTCGTTGAAGTTGGACGCGTCTTCCAACGCGTGCATGTACTCGTCTTCGGGGTCCAGTCGAATCTTCACCCGCGCATTCTTGCCACGTTTGGCGTCGGTGCGCTCGAATGCGTCCGAGCACCGTCGCACCGAGCCCGTCGAACCTGCTGAGGAGACCCATGGACATCGTCGAGATCGCAACCGGCCTCGAGTTCCCCGAGGGACCGGTCTGGATGGCCGACGGCACCGTGCTGTGCGTCGAACTGAAGCGACGGGCCGTGGATCGGGTGCATCCCGACGGCCGGATCGAGACCGTGGCGATCCCCGGTGGCAGCCCGAACGGACTGGCGATCGGTCCCGATGGCGCCGGTTACGTCTGTAACAGCGGCGGGTGGTCGTTCACCGACGTCTTCGGGATGACCATCACGGACCTGATCCAACCCGACGACTACTCGGGCGGCCGGATCGAGCGCGTCGACCTCACCACCGGTGACGTGACGGTGCTCTATACCGAGTGCGACGGCCATCCGCTGATGGGCCCGAACGACCTCGTCTTCGACGCCGACGGTGGGATGTGGTTCACCGACCACGGCAAGATCCGCGCACGCGATCGTGACGAAGGTGGTGTGTATTACGCCGCACCCGACGGGTCGTCGATCACCGAGGTGATCCATCCGCTCGAATCGCCGAACGGGATCGGCCTGTCGCCCGCGGGTGATCGGCTCTACGTGGCCGAGACCCACACCGGGCGCGTCTACTGGTGGCCGGTCGAGCGCCCGGGCGTCGTCGGCCGGCCGAGTCCCGTGGGCCACGGTGGTCAACTCCTCGCCGGGCTGCCCGGCATGCAGCTGCTCGACTCCCTGGCCGTCGACAGCGGGGGATACGTGGTGGTGGGCACGATCGTCAACGGCGGGCTCACGGCGATCTCGCCCGACGCCGACGGTTCGGGCGCGGGGGTGGAACACGTCGCGCTGCCCGACCCGCTCGTCACCAACGTGTGCTTCGGTGGTCCCGACCTCTCCACTGCGTTCGTGACGATGTCCGCCACGGGCAAGCTCGTCTCGCTGCGGTGGCCCCGCCCCGGGCTGGCGCTCGCGTTCTGATGGCGCGCATGGAGCACCAGGACCGGGTCGACGCGCTCGAGCGGGAACTGGACCGGTCCGTCACCCTGCTGGCGACCGCCGACCCGGATGCCGTCGTCCCGGCGTGTCCCGACTGGACCGTCACGCAGTTGATCGAGCACCTCGGCGTGATTCACCGCTGGGTGACCGAGATGGTGCGCCGGCGCGCGCCGGCGCGACTCCCGCGTGAGGAGATGACGTTCGACCGGCCGACCGGGCCGGACGATCTCGGTCGGTGGCTGGGTGCCGGCGGGTCCGAACTCGTCGCGGTCTTGCGCGCGGCCGGACCGACCGACGCCATGTGGGCGTGGGACCCGGACCAGGGCGTGAGCTTCTGGTCCCGGCGCCAACTCCACGAGACCGCCATGCACCGGATCGACCTCGCGCAGGCGATGGGTGCAACGGCCCCACCGGAAATGGCCGAACTGGAACCGGCGGTCGGTGACGACGCGGTCCGCGAGTTGCTGGAGTTCCTCCCGCACGTGGCGCAGTTCCTCCCCGGCGGCGCCGACTTGCGCGGTGACGGAGGGACGATCACGTTGCGGGCGACGGACTTCGATGGCATCGGCACCATCACGCTCGTCGCGGAGGGCTTCACCTTCACCGCGCCCGACGATGACGCGGACGTCGTCGTGGCCGGGTCGGCGAGTGACCTCGCGCGCCTGCTGTACCGCCGACTCGACCCGGCGAGCGACTCGCTCGAGATCCGCGGTCGCCGCGATGTCCTCGACCATTGGATCGAGCACTCGGCGCTCGTCTGAGCGCACGTGCGGGACGCAGCGGGTGTCACACATCCGAACCTGTCAAGTGACGTACCGCTGTGAAGTCTCGCTCCGATGCTGACCGCGCCGGTGGGTCACTCCTGAGCGGAGCTTGCGGAGCGAGTAGGTCAGGAGCGAGCCCAACGTCGGCCAAGACCATCAGGAGCGCGAGCGGATGACCCATAAAGCGGTGTCACACCCTTGTGGGAGAATGATTCCAGTTACTTCCCCTGCTGCCGGGACCCGTTCGGGACTTCGCGGCCTCGCGTTTCGGCGCCGTACAACCGAGTCGTTGTCGTGAAGGGAGGTTCCTGTGGTCGCGGTTGCTGTCGCCGATACGACCGACATCGCGTGCCTACGCGATGTGGTCGACGAGCTCGTTTGCACCGACCCGGGTGAGCTCGGCGACGCGGTTCTGGCCGACGAGTTGATCGGCCTCCGGGCGCAGGCGGACCGGATCGAGGCCCAGTTCGCGCGACTCTCGTGGGCGGCGCATCAACGTGGGCTCGGCGCATTGGATGGCGCAGCATCGACGGCTGCGTGGCTTTCACGGCGGACCGGGATCCGCCAGGGCGAGGCCCGCGCGGCGATCGAAGCCGGCGCCGCCTGTGATGTGTTACCCGCCACCTCGAAGGCGTGGTTGGACGGTTCGATCTCGGGGGGCGCGGCCCGCACGATCCTCGGTGCCCGCGTCGAGGGTCACGACGGCGAGTTACGCGCGGTCGAGGCGATCTTCCTGGAGTTGGCGCGCGACGGTTCGATGGGTGCCCTGGTCCGGGCGTGTGGCCATTTCCGGGCCTGCGCGCAACGGGACGGGACCGAACCCCGCGACCATGATGGCCTCACCCTCTCCCGTGCCTACAACGGTCGCGTCGCCCTGAACGGGAACTTGTCGTCGTCCGGCGCGGAGATCGTGGTCAACGCGATCCATGCCCTCACCGACCCGCCCTCGCACGACGACCGCCGCGGTGCGGCGCGCCGGCGGGCCGATGCGCTGGTGCGGATGGCCGAACTCGCCCTCGCCCACCTCGGCTTGGCCGGATCG
>JBBSBV010000001.1:0-237845 GCA_038250905.1 Acidimicrobiia bacterium | reverse complement strand
GGTGGAGGTCAGGCCGAGGAGTTCCCGGGCGTCGGCGATCTGGTCGCTGGATTGGCGGAACAAGACGCGGGTTTGGGTGTCGGCGAGGAGCCCCATCGCGACTTTCGAGGTGGAGGTCCCGTCGTCGGCTTGGGCACGCAGGTCGGAGAGGCGGTGGACGATCGCGAGGTTCGCGACGCCATACGCCCGGGAGAGTTTCCAACACGACTGCAAATATTTCGCGGTGCGTTCGGTGCCCATGAGCGCCCAGGCTTCGTCGAGGACTTGGATGCGGGGCGGCCCGTCGGGACGGGCGAGGACGGTCTGTAACCAGCCAGTCGTCGCGACCATGACGAGCGTCAACGCGTCGGGGTCGTGATGCACCGCGGAGAGGTCGAGGACGACCCCGGGGCCGGACCAGTCGAGACGGACGGTGGTTGGCCCGTCGAACATGCCCCGCAGGGACCGGTCGAGGAGTTTGCCGAGCGCGAACGTCGCGGCCTCGCCCGTACGCGCGAGGGCGTCGGGGTCGAGGCCGGGGGTGGTGATCATCTCGGCGGGTGGCCGGGTCATGATGCGTGCGACGTCCGCGAGCGTCACTGGCACCGCAGGTTGGCGTGCGAGATGGGCGATCGCGTACGCGACGAGCGCATCTTCACCGGGTGAAAGGTCACGGCGGAGGACACATCCGAGGAGCGCACCGACGAGCGCGGTCTGATGGCGGACGCGTTCTTCAGGCCGGTCGTTGGCGGGGTGTCCGGTGTCGAGCGGGTTGAGACGGGTTGTGCCACCAGGGTGCAGGTCAATGATTTCGAGTCCGAGTCGTTCGGCGAGTCCCCGGTACTCGCCTTTCGGATCCGCGATCGCGACCCACCGGCCGAACACTGCCGCAGACCGGTACACGAACGTTTTGGCGGTCGCGCTTTTGCCCACGCCGGGCTCCCCGGCGAGGAGCATGTTCGGATTCGTCACGAGTCCACGGGCGTAGGCCTCGAACGGATCGAACGCGAAGCCGCCACCACCGGTCAACAGGTTCGTACCCAAGTAGACGCCTCTGGCGCCGAGGCCGGCTTCAGCCGCGAACGGATACGCGCTCGAAACGTGCGCGGTCGTCGACCGGTGCCGCGCCAGGCGAAGCCTGCGCGCCGGGAGCCCCAGGCCGGTCATGCGAACCGCCGGGCCGCGATACCTCGCCCGATGGGGAGCGCGCAGGCGAGGGCAAGGTCGTGTCGACCGTCGAGACGACGAAGTTCCAGCCCGGTCTGCCCGCCGACCTGCTCATACTCAGCGCATGACGCGCGGAGCTCGTCGAGGGTGGCGGCGGTGACGATCACGAACCCGACGAACTCGAACTCGGCGTACCCGGCGACGAGTTCGTCTTCCCGGTCGAGGACCTCATCATGGGCGCGGCGGTGCCGGGCCCCGATCCGGAACCCAGCACGGCTGCGTTGCTCCTCGTCCGACGCGAGTTTCACCGACTCGCGATCCACACGCCGTTGCGAACGTGACGGCGCGACCGGCTCGTAATGGACCGCGATGGTGCGAATCCCACCCGCATGAAACAACAACGGTTCCATCCAGTTCGCGGGGACTTCCAACCGCGGCCACTCACTGACGACATACGCCGCGTGGAACGCACCATCGACCCGAACATGATCCCACTCCGCCTGCATGACCATCGGCCCCGCGTTCTCCGGTGCGACGAATCCGACCAACTCGGCGAGGCTCGCCGAGCCGCTCGCCGGGCGGGGCAGTCCGTAGGGGTCGACCCGCGACCTGATCACCCGACCGAACTCGCCCACACTCAGCAGTCCGCCGGTTCCGAGACCCGCAGCTTCCAGTCGACGCGCCAGGAGGGTGGCTTGTTCGAGGACGGTGTCGACGAGGGCGGCTTCGACGTTCGTGCGGGTGCGTCGTCGGAGGCGACGTTCCTCGACTGTGACGGTCAGGAGCACTTCGTGCTGTGCGGAGAACGGTCCCGCGTGTTCGACCATCGTCTGATACGCGTCGAACGCATCCCGGTCCCCATCGGGTGCGGCCCGTTCGTTCAGGTAGGCGAGTTGTTCGGTCAGGTCTGACGGCGCGGCCCATTCGGTCCACCGGAACCGTCCGACCGGTCCACCCTCGACACAGAACCCGGCGAGGACATCACCCCACTGGCCGACGAGACGCTCCTGCTCTCCGGGTTCACACAACGAGAACTGTGACGACGACGCCCGGATCACGACGGACGCGGTCCGATCAAGGTGGTCGAACACGACCGCGACCCCGGCAGTATCGCGACCCGCGCCGGCCGAGACCTCCATGACACGCAGACCATCAAGGGATGGGGGGAACACCAACGGTGTCGCGGTCGCACGCGACGCGGATCGCTGGCGGCCGGACTTGGCCAGGGTGGTGGTGGGGAGTGGCGCGAACCACGCCGTGTCGCCTCGACGCCGCGCGAGGAACCAGCTGCCGGCGACGGGCAACCATTCGTGGACCGGTTGATACTTCCAACGCCCAAACGCGAACCCGCACGCGGCGCCGATCGGCACGATCACGATCGGGAACGGCGTACCGAGATTCACGAGGATCCCGGCGAGGACGATCCCGACGCCGAGCACCCCACATTGGACGCCACCGAGTCCGAGGAACCATCCGGTCCGGTCCCGGGGACCGAACCGATACCGCCGCCGCACCTGAGCATGGTCGGTCGTGCTCACCGGTTCCGCCGACCGGTCGGGCCTGGACCGGTCTCACCCCGACGTTGATCGCCGGTCGTCGCCGAACGATTCGCGGTCGTGGCGCTACCACTTCCCGGACTGGTCGCCGCGTCGACTTTTGACCGTGCCGAGCGGGCCGCGCCACCGACCGTTGAGGTCGCGACCATCCCGACCATCCCGACCGGCCCAGCCGCCGCGGCCGCGCCTCCAGCCGCTCCCGCAGGAGCCGAACTGCTCGCCGCCCCTGACAGTCCCGCGGCACTGCCGCCGCGGCCAGCGGAGGACCCGCCGGCGAGTCGGCCGAGCGACTGCACGTGATACAGGTTGCTCGTCGAGGACTGCGCGGCACGCAAGGGTCCGCGTGACACGCCATGGGCGACGACCGCCGCTTCTGCCAAAGGAATGAGTCGCAAGACCAAGAACGGTGAGAACGCGGCGAGACCAAGAATCGCAGTCCCGACCAACAGCGCGCCGAGACCCTGTGCCGACGCGTCGACAACACCCGCGTTCGCAGGCGCTGCGGTGCCTGCGCCGGCGAGTGCGGCGACCCCGACCGCGAGCGCGACCGACACGACGAACTTTGAGATGATCACCGCGACCAACAGGTCGACCATCCGACGCAACACGCCTCGCGTCGCCGGCCACACCATTGCCGCGAATCCGAGGGGTGCGAGCGCGACGAGCAGGTAGACGAGGACCGAGCGGACCATGAGTTCGATCCAGAGCATCAACGCGGCGAACACGGCGACGAGTCCGACGATCACTGCTGCGAACCCGTTGGTGGCGCCAGTCAGCGTCGCGCCGAAACCCGACACGAAATGCAACGCCTGCCCACCGGATTGGTCGAGTACCGCGGCGGAGAGCACGTCGGTCAGTTCCAGGAGCTTCGCGACGACCGACACGGTGACGACCATTCCGAACACGGCGAGTGGGAGGTCGGTTGCAACTCGGCGCAGCATCGCGGTCGGGTCGCCGGCCATGAGCCCCTGGATGATCGCGAGGAACACAAACGCCAACAACAACAATCCGGCGAGGTTGCGGACGGTCGCGTACGGCGAACCGGCACCAGAGAACCATGCGGCCTCGACATTGGGTCGCGCCGCGGTAGTCAAGAAATGCAGTGACCCGTCGACGAGGTCGCCGACCGCGCCGAGGACCCACGATGCGATGCCTTCGGTGACTTTGTCCCAGGCCCATCCCGCGGTCGAGTCGAGGACCTTGGTGATCACATCCGGCACGATCGGAATATCCGCCAACATCCGAGCCGACCTCACGATGCGCGCCACGGGTCGAACCCATCGAGCGCGGCGTCGAAGCGGTCGGCAGTACTGGGCGGGCCGGCCTCGTTGAGGATCGGGGTCGGACCGACGGTGACGGTCTCGGACCAGATCTTCCAATCGGCGCGTTCCCACACCAGATCAAACGTCGAGGTCGTCCACGCCGACTGGGGAGTCGCAACTCCGGTGCGGCTCAGGACGCCGACGCTCCACACCGCGACGCGGGCTCGACCCGGCGAGTAGGCGTCGACGCCGGTCGCGAGGACCGCCTGCCAATACCGGACCGGACCATGACCCGCTGCCAGCCGGCCGCGCAGCGCGGTCAGGCGTCGGGCCAGGTCGTCGACTTGTTGGACGCGACTGGCCGCGGCGGCCATCGCGGCGACGGCGAGTTCTGCCTCAGAAGGTGACAGGTTGACAAGGATCTGTCCGGTGAGGACATCACTCGTCGCCGCGGCACGGGCACCCGCCGCGGAGTGCGCGAATCCCGCGGGCACGCCGGCGACGGTGCGCGACGGTCCAACCCGACCGACAGTCGCCGCGGCAACGGCGTGTGGTTTCGAAGCCGAAGCGGCCGGGAAGAGACCGCGGAAGGCGAGTCCGGTCACGAGGCCGAGGCACGCGGCGATCACGATCCGGCGCGTCGCATGCGACCGGTGGTCGTGGTGTGGCGGGTTCATCCACCGGCCGCCTGGAAGAACATGTTGATCGCGGTCGGTGCGACCCCGGCCAGGCACGCGCCAATCACTCCCGCGAACGCGAGTTGCTTCCCGCGGAACCCACCCGAGTAGTTCCCGGACTGCTGTGCGAGTCCGTAGATCGCGGCGCCAACGAGGATGCTCGCCAACGATCCCCACAAGGCGAGCTGGTCGAGCCAGTCGAGCATCTTCTGCACCAGACCCGCGCCGGGCAGACCAGCCGATGACGGCGTCGCATTCACCGCATGGAACACACCGAACATCAGGAAACGCATATACGTAGACCTCCTCCCGGCCGGACAACCCCACAGGACCGTCCGGCCGGGTCCGACCGACCATCACTCAGGTCACCGGACGGTGACCTCACCCCACCTATGCGCGCCGAGCCCGCCAGACGCGACAACACGCGTCGCGAAACTCGTGTCGCGGACGGCGGGCCGGATGCGCATAACCACACCGACACGTCCGTCGTCTGGTTGGAGGAACTCCTGTGAAAGTTGTTGCTGGTCTCGTCGCGAGTGTCCTCGCCCTGATCCTCGGCGCGACCCTGATCGCGACCGGGACCACCCCAACCGCAGCCGCATCAGCTGCCGCGGTCGGTGAGATCCCACCCTCGTTACTTCCCGTCTACCAACACGCTGCCGCGACCTGTGACGGACTTCCCTGGCAGGTCCTCGCCGCGATCGGATTCCTCGAATCGCGTCACGCCGCCGGACGCGCTGACCCCGCGACCGGCGAGACGAGCCCGCCGATCATCGGCGCGCCCCTCGATGGCCGCAACGGACAAGCCCGCATCCCCGACCCAACATCGGCCGACGGATGGATGCACGCCCAAGGTCCGATGCAGTTCCTCCCCACCACCTGGCACACCTGGGAACGGCTCGCACCCGGCCGGCCACCCACCGTGCTGCCGGACATTCAGAACGCGTGGGACGCGATCTATGGCGCCGCCGCCTACCTCTGCCAAGGCACCGGACATCTCACCAACCTCCACGCCGCGATCAACGCCTACGCCGGCTCCATCGACTACTACCCGCGAGTCATATCCAAAGCCATCGAATACGGCCTCGGACAAAACCCGACCGCGACCGGAGGCGACGTTGGCGCGCGTGCCGTCGCAGCCGCGAGTCGCGAACTCGGCGTCCCCTACGTCTACGGCGCGGCGTCACCCGAAGCCGGCTTTGACTGTTCCGGGCTCATCGTCTGGGCCTACGCCCAAGCCGGGGTGGCGCTCCCGCGCGTCACCTACGACCAAGTCCGTGTCGGCACTCCCGTCCAGTATGGGGACCTCCAGGCAGGGGATCTGATCTTCCGGCGAGGTGATGTCCCGACCCGCGACTTCGGACACGTCGCCATGTATGTCAGCGCCGGTATCGAAATCAACGCCCCCCATACCGGAGCTGTCGTCAGCCTCCGGGCCGTGGACGTGTCGTCGATCCAGGCGATCCGTCGCGTCGCGAACTGAGGCATTCGTGCGATTCGCAGCGTCACGCTGACCGTTTCGTTCGTCGGTGTCGTTCCGGGAGGTGCACGTTGGGCGGACAAGTTCAGTCGGGACCGATCGGCGAGGGTCACGGTCGGTCACAATGGGGCTCGTGGTCATACGGGTCGAGATCAACGGTGCGTTACTCGCGTGGGCACGGGAACGGTCCCAGGTGCCGTTCGACGCGCTGGTCCACAAGTTCCCGAAACTCGAAGCGTGGGAGTCCGGCGAGACGTCGCCGACGTTGCGTCAACTCGAACAGTTCGCCGCGGCGACCCATACCCCGATCGGTTTCCTGTTGTTGTCAGATCCGCCGATCGTGCAGATCCCGATCCCGGACTACCGAACGATCGGCAACGCGACGGTCGCACGCCCTTCGCCGGATCTGCTCGACACGCTGTTCGAATGTCAGCAACGCCAAGAGTGGTACCAGAACTTCGCAGTGTCGAACGGTGAAGGACCACTCGCGTTCGTCGGATCGTTGACCGTCGGTTCCGACGTGATCACCGCCGCGGCGACGATCCGCACTGCACTCGGGTTCGATCTCGGAGAACGGGGCTTCTCCTGGGGTGACGCGTTCGCTCGTCTCGCCGAACAGGCCGAGCTGCTCGGCGTGTTGGTCATGGTGAACGGGGTCGTCGGCGCAAACACGCACCGCAAACTCGACCCCGACGAGTTCCGTGGTTTCGCGCTCGCCGACACGTATGCCCCGGTCGTGTTCATCAATGGCGCCGATACGAAAGCCGCGCAGATCTTCACCCTGGCGCATGAACTCGTGCATCTCTGGATCGGCGAATCGGCATTGTCGGACACGACCGTGGCGACGGACTCGTCGGTCGAGATCGAACGGTGGTGTAACCAGGTCGCGGCGGAAGTCCTGGTGCCGCTTGCTGCGATCCGCGCCGAGTTCGACCCCACGACCGGGCTCACCGGCGAGCTCGATCGACTCGCCCGAAGGTTCAAGGTCAGCACCCTCGTCGTGTTGCGCCGGATCAGTGATCTCGGTGCGTTGAGCGGCGCCGACTATCAGGCCGCGTACCGGGCGGAGCTTGAGCGGGTCATGGCTCTGGTCGCGGGACGGTCGAGTGGAGGAGGCAACTTCTACAACACCCAACCAGTTCGGACGAGTAAGCGGTTCACTCGGGCGGTGCTGACCAGCACCCTGGAGGGCTACACCCTCTACCGCGACGCGTTCCACATGCTCGGCTTCAAGAAACTCTCAACGTTCAATGAACTCGCGCAACGACTCGAGGTCGGGTGACGACCTATCTGCTCGACGCGAACGTTTTTATGCAAGCGAAGAACCTTCACTACGGGTTCGATTTCTGTCCCGCGTTCTGGGACTGGATCGATCGGGCCCACGCGGCCGGCACTGTGTTCAGCATCGCGAAAGTCGGCGACGAGATCCTCGCTGGTGCCGACGAACTCGCGGACTGGGCCCAAACCCGCGAACCGCTGTTTCTGAAGCCTGACGCGGCGGTGATCCAGAGTCTCCGAATCACCAGCGAGTGGGCGACGAGCGCCGACTACGGACCGGCCGCGCTGAGCACGTTCCTGCAAGTCGCGGACTATTACCTCGTCGCTCAAGCCCACGCGCACGGCCATGTCGTCGTCACCCATGAGAAACCCGGCGCGACGAAGACGATCAAGATCCCCGACGCGTGTATCGGAGTGGGCGCGAAATGCGTCACCCCCTATGAGATGTTGCGTGCCGAGCACGCAAGGTTTGTCCTCCCCGCCGCCTGAGGTGCATTGAGGAGTGTCGTCGCTGAGAGTCGCGGAAGCTCAGGTGCGGACGTGGTCCCGGGCTCGGATTGTCGAGCGGGACGAGCGACCCCGCACGAGTTGCTGGTAGAGCGCGACCGTCTCGGGATGGATCCGGTCCCAGGGTTCGATGCCTTCGACCGCGTGTTCAAGTTCGCGCATCACCGATTCCACGCCGGCGATGTTGCCGGCGAGGTCGCAGGCGAGCATCCGATCGCGGTAGAGAATCTCATCACCGGGAGCGGCCAGGAGCCCGCGTGTGGCCGCCCAGGTCGCTCCGTCGGCGTCACGATCGTTGAGACACAATTCGGCGAGGTCGTGTGCAGCACGCGCAACAGTGATTTCGAGGTGCGCGACGAAGCCTTCGCTCCATGCCCATTCGAAGCCGTGCACCTCCGCGAACGGTTGACCCCGCACCAGGTCGAGCGCCGTCCGGTACTCGGCGATCGCGGCCGCGTCGTCGAGTGCACGGGCATGCGCGACGCGTGTTTCAAACCGGGCGACGTCGCTAGTGGCATGGTCACCGAGCCGGTAGCGACGGTCCGCGTTCGCGTAGTGGACCAGATGTGGTTCGCCGAGCGAGTCGCGTCCGAGCCGGTTCCGGGTGGTTGAGACCACTGTGTTGAAGGTCGCGGTCGCCGGGGCCTGCTCGGGCCAGAGCACCATCTTGAGCCGTTCGTCGCTCACCCCGTCGGGATGCAAGCCGAGGTAGACCGCGAGTTCGAGGTAGCGGTGCCGATCGAACGGTTTCGCAGGGCCCACAACCTCGACCGGTCCCAGAACCCTGATCTCGAGTTCGGTTGGCGGTTCAACAAACGGCCCGACGACAAGCCCCGACTGCCCCGTTTCTGCGTCGGGAGCGTCATCCGGTTCGTCGGCAAATGAGTCGAGCAGTGCTTCGACAGGGTCAGGGTCGGCGATGAGCGTGTCGATCTCGTGTGCGGTATCGGCGTCGACCGCGAACGCTGCGAGTTCCAGACCGAGCGGCGCGAGACGAACCATCTCGCCGTCGAGTTGTGCGTGCCAATCGGCTTGCGAGGGCGATGGGAACATCGCGCCGACCGGATTGCCAGCCGCGACCGCCACCTTGATCCGCGCGCGGGTCTCGTCGGTGAGCGTGTCGGAACTGACGAGCAGGGTCGGGAAGCCGTCGTCACGGTGCGCAGCCTCGAGGTCGGCGATCGCGTCGTCGAGGTCGAGGTGTCGGATCCGTGGGTGGCGCTCACCGATCGGCGCGAAAAGAGCGTCGCCGACGATGAGGAGTTCGAGGTGGTCAGCGAGGGTTGAGGTCGCGAGTTCCAAGGCGACATGACGCACGAACCCGTTCACCGCCTCGGAGTCACCGTCGACGGTGAGCAGGCCGGCGGTCTCAAGGTCGACCATGACGAGGTTGCCGTCGATCTGTCCAATGCTGATCAACGCGGGAACCGACGCGGCTCGCCCGTCGGCCTGGCTGGCGAGTTGGTTGGTCGTGGCGTCTGGGCTGGTGGTCCAGCAGCGGGGGTCACCGGTGGATACGAACCCCGGCGGTGCGTCGTCGGGTGGCGTGTCGAGAAGGATCTCGACCTGTTCGCGCAACATTCGCACAGCAAGGACGCGGGTCGTTCCGGTGATGGCGGGTGCGAACGCACGGAGGGCAACGTCGAGTCGGCCAGTGTGATCGTCGGTGGTGCGACGCAGTGCGGTCTCGACCCGTTGCGTTCTGGGGGTGTGGATGGGTTCGTGGTCACGGCGTCGGCGTCGTGCGAGACGTAGGGCACCTAGCAGGGTGATGATGCCTGCGGCGACGGTGGCGCCGATCGCGAGGCCGGTGGTGTGATCCGCGGTGACGACATCGTCAGGTGACGGGTGCATGACGCGCGTGTCGGGTCCGGTACGGGCCCGTGGAACCGTGCTGGTGGATGCGGTCGGTGCTGGGCCCTGCAGTTCTGGGCGGGCCGGCGGTGTTCCGGTTGGAATTGTGACGGTCGGCGCTGGACGCGACGCGGGCGCGGCGGGCGTCGACTCCTGCGGTGGTACCGGCGCACCGTTGGCTCCCGCTGTGGTTGTCGAAGAGAGTTCCGATGGCAAAGCCAGCGAGCGAGTCGTTCGTGACGTCGCGGGCACTGGAGGGACAGGCGTCGATGGCGTCGGCGCCGGCACGGCGGCTGGTGTTGTGTTGGTGGCGTCTGCGGGGAGTTGGAGGGTCCAGCCGGGCTGGATCAGGTTGGCGTCTTCGAGGCTGTGTCCGTCGGGCTGGGGTCCCCCGCGGTTGAGTGCATAGATCTCGCGCCATCGCATCGGGTTCCCAAGATGCCGCTCGGCGAGGGCCCAGAGACTGTCGTTGCGGACAACGACACAACTTGGAACTGCCGACACGACCGGTACGGCCGGGACCGATGCTGTTGGTGTGGCCGGTGGTGGGCTGAACGTTGTGGACGGTGGCGCGACGGCGGCTCGGGCAGTGGACGCGACGACCGTCGAGATGGGGATGGTTGTCGTAGCGCCGACGCGTGGTGGTGCTCCGAAGGTTCCGACGAGGAGTGTCGCGGTCGCGACGAGGTTCCGCACCCAGGGTTGGATGGTGGTCATGCCGGCGAGCCGCGGGGTCGGGGTGCCGCGGGTCCACGCGACGATTTCGACGATGACTGCGGTGGCGATGACGAGCCAGGCGACCCAGGCGACGAGCGTGATGAGATCGACCACCGCAGGCGGTCGGAGTTGCCCACCAGCAAACACGTGTCCGAGTGCCCGGAACGTGGCGGGCTCGTCGGGCCGTCCATGCAAGACGATCAGCATGGCGGGGATCCCTACCGTGAGGGCGGTGAGGGTGGCGGCGGACCCGATGGCGTGCACGGTGTTTCGGAGGCTGTGGTGAGTCATGGGGCTCCTGGGTTTCTGATACCGCGGACGGGGGTCGCGTCGCCGGCCCCGATGACCGTGAAGTCGCCGACACCAACGGGGCCGAGGAGCAACGTCGGACGGTGAATCGTCACCGTCACATGCACACGTTCGGTGTCCGCGGTCACATCGCCCATGTAGCCGACGCCCGTGAGGTAGTCGCTGGCCCGGTTCTGCGCCCTGGCAGGGTCGAGCACGACCCGATTCTGCGCACGCAAGACGGTGACGTCGAGTGCCTGACTACCAGCCCGGGCTGCAGACTCGGCAACGTTGCTGGCTTCACGTCGCGCCGCGAGGATCCGCCCACCGTCAACGACGAGGCCGGCAACGGCAAGGAGCGCCACGGTCATGATCGTCACAAACACGGTGACAGCACCCTGCTGGTCGCGGTTCATTGCCCGCTCCGGTAGGCGTCGACGGGTGCACTGAAGTGGCTCGTGATCGTGCGTGTGGTGGGGATGTTGAGGCCGAGTGCGAGGTCACCGAGCCCGACGGTGCATGACACGGTCGCTGCGATCTGCCCGCCGGACGCTGACGTGCCGGTGATCTCCACGGCAAGTGGCCGACACGCCAGACCCGAGGTCTGCGCGGAAACCGTCGCCGCGGCTCGGGCGGCCGCGACCGCGGCAATCGGGTTGCGGGCGGTGCTGGCGGCGCGGGCCGCGTCGCGTGCAGCGGCGTCGACTTCCGCGCGGGCGGAGCCGAGCCGTCCCAACATCACGACAAAGAGGAGCAGCACGATAAGGACCGGTGTGATGAGGACGAGTTCGACCGCGGCCGAACCCGATTCGGTGCGAGCCCGTGTTGGGGTCATGGTGGTGGGGCCCGGAACGTCTCAATCGGGCTTTCGGACGTGGCGTCGACGGTGAGGCCCAATCCGGGGACGACGGCTTGGACCGTCCCGCGCACTTCGACGCGTGCGGTCTGGAGGTTCCGGCTGGCGGTGACCGTCACACCATGCAGCAGGGTCGGTGCCGCCTCATGGACGAACGTCTGCGCACGGGTCTGTCCGGCGTCGGCGGTCCCGTCGGCGAGTCGCGCGGTGCGGACCCCTTCTTGCGCGGCGGCTTGTGCGACATGGGTTGCGTGCCAGACGAGGCCGAACTGGATGACGAGCATGATCATGAACAACAAGACCGGGACGGCGACGACGAGTTCGACCGTCGCACTTCCGTCTTCGGCGTGTCGGTGGCGGGCCCGCATTAGCCGGTGGTGATCGAGTTGGCCTTGGCGGTCACTTTCGCGACGATGATCGCACCGACCGCGATCGCCAGTGCTGCGAAAATCGCGATGAGGATCACCTTCTCGGTGACCTCACCTCGCTGATCATCATGGCGAGACGCGAGTCGTGTCGCTGTGTGGTGGCTGTAGGCGACGAGGAAGGTGATGAGTTCGGTCATGGGGGTGCCTTTCGTTCGGGTCAGATGCCGGTCAGGACGCGGGTGATCGCGGGGTAGCCGAGGAACACGACGAATCCGGCCATGAGGATCACGATCGGGAGTGACATGCGTTCGCTCGCGGCGTGGGCGTTGCCTTCGGCGTCGGTCAAGGCCCGGTGTCGCATCGCGCGGGCTTTCGCGGCGAGCGAGACCCGGACGCGGGCGCCTTCGTTGCCGGCGATGGTCATACTTGCGGCGAGTTCGCTGAGTTCGGAGACGTCGAGTTCGCCGCCGAGGTGGGCGAGGCTGTCCCAGGGTGGGAGACCGGCGAGGCGGGCGGCGCGCAGGGCGTGGCCGAGTTCGGTGAAGGCCCAACCCGTTCCGGCCTGCGCGCTTTCGGCGAGGGCTGCTTCGACTCCGGTACCGCCGGCGAGGCGGATCGCGACGAGATCCAAGAAACACGACAACGCGTGACGGAATCCGGCCCGCCGGGTCTTCGCCCGGCCGCGCAGCGTCGCGACGGGGAGGGTCGCGCCGGCGATCCCGACGGCGACGCTGATCGAAACGGCCATGGTCGGGTCGAGGTGGATCCCACCGGCGGCGAGCACCAGCATGACCATCATCGATCCGACGAGGCCGAGGATTGCGTCGGTGGCACTCGACGAGAAGTGTTGCTCGGGTGAGGTTCCGGTGATCCGCAGTTCGGATCTGAACCGTCGGGCGATCCGTGCCGCGACCGGCGTCGCCGCGAGCGGCACGCCGATGACGCGGACCAACATTCCGCCGGTCGGCTCGGACGGGGTCGGAGTGCTGGCGCGGGGCTGGTCGAGGCGGGCGAGGACGACCGCGAGTGACGGCCGGGCCCCGATCAGACCCGAGGCGATCAGACAGAGTCCGATCCCGAAGGTGAGTCCGACGACGATCGCGCTCACACCTGCACCGCGGTGGTGAGGAATCGCTCAGGTTGGTCGAAGCGACTCATCTGGTTCATCCAACCCAACGCTCCACACCAGCAGGCGGCGACGACTGCGAGGACGACTTGTCCGGTGAGGGTCGCGTAGACGGTGACGTAGCTCGGGTTGAGCACGACGAGTCCGACTGCGGTGAGCCCGGTACACCAGGCGACGACCCTGACCGCAGTGCGGGTTCGGGCTCGGGTCGCGTCAACGCGGAGTTGCATCGATGCTTCGTCTCGGGCCGCGGAGGCCAAGGTTCCTAAGAGTTCGGCGAGGTCCCGGACCGAGGATCGGGACGCGGCGGTGAGGGCGGCAACGACGAGGTCGCCGATGGGATGGTCGAACTCGACCGCAAGCTCTGCGAGCGCACGGTCGAGTGGAGCGTGGGTGAGTCTGAGGGCGAGGGAACGGATCTCGGCGCGGATCGGTGCAGGAGCGACCGTCGCGGTCGCGGTGATCGCCGATTCGAGACCATGCGCGGCGCCGATGGTGTCCCGCAACATTTCGGTCCATGTCGCGATCGCCTCGGTACGTTCAACGCCCACCGTGACGGCACGTGAACTCCCCAACAGCTCCGGGCTGAACCAGCCCAACGCCGCTGCGGCGAGCGCGGCGACCGGCCAGCGAGTCGCCACGAACACGCCGATGAGCCCGATACTCGCGAGGCTGGCGCGGCGTCTGAGGTTGTCGCGACGTGCCCGGCCCGCATGACCCGAGAGTGCGGAACGCGACGGGGCCGTGTTGTCTTGGTGGAGTCCGGACGCGACGAGCAGCACTCCGACACCAGCCGTGAGGCCGTAGACGAGTGGGAGGATGGTCACGGCCACCATCCGTCGGGCTCGTCATGCCACGCCCGGTCATAACCCGCCGCGCAGAGTTGGCTGGCGAGTGCGTGGGGGATCGGCGTCGCGGGTCGGGCACGGCCGTCGGGTCCGGGGGCGAAGAGTTCGTTGGTGATGACGTGGCGGTCTTCGGCCCCGACCACGTGACGGACCGACGCCACATACCGGCCGGTGGGACTCTTCGCGATGAAGACGACGAGATCGACCGCCGCGGCGGCGAGCTGATTCGTGGCCTCCAAACCGAGCCGTTCGGGGGCTTGCATCGCGTAGAGGCCGAGCTTGTTGAACACCGTCGCGGAGGAGTCGGCATGCACTGTGCAGAGCGACCCGTCGTTGCCTTGACTCATCGCGTTGAGCATCGGGATGATCTCGTCGCCGCGGACTTCACCCACGATGACCCGGTCGGGGTTCATGCGCAGACTCATCCGCACCAACTCCGACGCCGTGACCGCGCCGACGCCTTCGACGTTCGCGTCACGGGCTTCGAGCGCAACCACATCCGGGTGAAGGTCGGCAAAGCGGTCGAGGCCGAGCTCGAGTTCGGTCTCGATGGTGACGATGCGTTCCTCGGGTGGGATCTCCGCGGCGAGGGCCCGCAACATGGTCGTCTTGCCAGCTCCGGTCGCGCCGGAGACGATGATCTGGAGACGGGCGCGGACCGCAGCCGCGAGAAACTCGTGGAGACCCTGGTCGATGGTGCCCAGCCGGACGAGGTCTGCGAGCCCGACCCGCATGAGCCGGTGACGGCGGATCGCGACTGCGGGCCGGTCACACACCCACGCGACCGCGAACAGGCGACTCCCGTCGGGAAGTTGCAAGTTCAACGATGGCCGCGCCGGGTTGAACTCCCGTTCGTTCAAGCCGTGGCGTCGGCCGATCTCACGCAACAGTCCAATGAGTTCCTCGTCCGACCCGGCGATCGGCCCGACCGCCGCTTTGGTGCCGTCGGCATAGTCGACGAAGACACGGTCACAGCCGTTCGCGGTGATATTCAAGACGCGTTCATCGTCAAGGAGGGGTTGGAGTCGACCGAGTTGAAACAACCGGTCGAACACCGCCCGACCCAACGCCAACTCGTCGTCTCCGGAGAGGACGGTCTGACCGGCTGCGAGTGCTGTCGCCGCGAGGTGTTCGAACTCTTGGTTGAGGAGATGCCGGGCGAGTGCGCGCTCGTCGTCGGGTCGGAACCGTGTCTCGGTCGTGTTCGCGCGTGCCGCGTCGATCAACGCGTCGGCGATCCGCGTCCGCAGCTCCTCGACCAGGCCTTCGTTAACACGTGTCTCGTCCCGGCGAGAACCAGTGAGCGTCGTGGTGGTCATGTTCGGCCCGCTTCGACCGTCGACACGGAGGCGAGGGTGGTGGTGGCCAGAAGGTGCGTGGCGCTCCGGATGAGGGGCCGACGGGCCAACCACCGGCCGGATCCGGTCCCGGCCGCGACTGCCCTGGCCGTCGCGGGATCCCAAGCAATCCTTTCGACCCGATCGGCTTCAAGATTCGCGGCGACCTCATCGCAGCCGTAGGGACCGTCGCCGACCAACCCGACCACGACCCGACGCGCGTGGCCGTCGAGGTCACGGAGCCGAGCCCGCAGTCCCGCAACATCCTCCGCGGTCGGCCGTGCCAACACAAGGACCAGATCCGCGACCTCAAGAAACGGGTGGAGTCGGGCCGGATGTTCGAGTCGTCCGCCGTCGATGATCGCGAGACGCGTCGCGTCCCGCGCGAGGAGTCGCGCGAGCGGCCCGCTGATCGCGTCGAGCGCCGAGCTCGTCTGGACAGCCGACGGGGGAGCGGCCAACACCGAAACGTTCCCGGTGACGGTCTGAAGGTGACGGTCCAAGATTTCGGGGTCGAGGCCGTTGCGGGCTGCGGCCGCCAAGCCCACCAGTCCAGGCTCCGTCGGCCGGCCCGAACGGATCGCGTAGTCGCCGCCCGCAGGGTCGGCCTCGACGATCACCGACCGACCGCCATGCGCGTAGGCCAACGAGCCGGCCAGTGTGCTCACACCAGGGGAGTGTTTGGTTCCCACGATCACGACGACAGTCACGGTCCGACACTCACGAGATCGACATGTCCGGTCCCACCCGCGGCCGCCACCGCCGGCGCGTCGCCGATCGACACCCGGAGGGACACGCTCGTGCTCCCCGTCCCGGACGGTTCCGGGGTCACCGTGACCACCAGCCCGCGGGCCGTGTCCGTCGTGCTCGCGGTCGCGTCGACGCTGGTTCCGGTGGACGTGTCCGGTGTCGTCACGATCAGGACTCGGTCTCCAACCGCGAGCGTGCTCGGGTACTGGCCAGGTTTGAGGATCGCACCGACCAGCGCCGTACGCGCCGACGTGTCCACCGAACGGATCTGATCCGGCGAAAGCAGCGACCCTGCCATCAGTGTCACCGCCGCCGTGCGACCGACAATCCGCCCCGCACCGCTGGCGGGGATCGTGCGCAGGTTGGTGCGAGCAGGGAGATCCACGATTCGCAGGTCGTCGCGGTGGATGGGTTGACCGGCCGCGACGGTCTGCGCCACCGCGAAGGCCGTCTGTCGCGGCGCAGGATTGGTCGTCAGGCTCACGACACCCAACGTCGAGACCGCGATGACGACCGCGCCAATCGCGACACGGGTCAGGTTCCGTTGCCGCACCGGCGCCACCGGACGCACCGAACGATCGGAACGGTCAGCGCCGCGACCATTTGGCGCGGTCGCGGGGGTGATCGTGGTGGTCATCGGCGTACTCCGGACCGGTTGAGCGCCTGTACTTCAGTCACCGACAGCGAGAACGCGCTTGACTGGAACAGCGGTGCGAGGGTCCCCCCGCCGGCCGCGCCCGCCGCGATCCAATCGGCATGCCATTCGACGGTGACCGACCCATGAAAACGGAGATCGGGTTCGTTCGCGGACGAATGGCGGTAGGTCGCGGAACACTCAGATCGCGAGCCCGGATTGTTCGCGTCGAAGGGTGTGCCCGGCCCGGTACAACGCACGGTCGTGCCGTCACCGAGGCTCCAGACCGCGGCGACCGGACGTGCCGTGACGGTGACAGCGACCCCGGGGACCGTGGCAGTCGACGTCTGAGTCCGCCATCCGTCGGTACTGATCCAGAGCCAGGTCGCAACGTTCACTAACTGGTCGCCGGCCGGATTGAACTGCGGTGTCGGTTTGGGAAGGTTGAGCCGGCGGCGGGCATCGACGAGGAGGTCGGCGGGTCGGGTGCGGCTGATGTAGACGACGCCGTAGAAACTGCTGTCGCACCACATGGAGAACCAACTTCCGGTGCCGTCGTCGATCGGGATGTTGTGACGATCCCGGTACCACATTGGTTTTGATGGCGGAGTCTTGAGCGGCCGGTACTCACACACCGGACCACCCGAACCACCGCCGCTACCACTGCGGTCGTGTCGGCCCGCGTGGGAGTCGATCGTGCCGTCGCGCGAATCGACCGATCCGGTGGTGTCCGCGGCTGCGCTCGTCACCGGCACCGCTGCGGTGAGGACCGCGACGAGCACGGGGAGGAGTGACCGGCTCAGGTGCTGGGGCATGAGGTCCACGGAGCGGTCACGTCAGTGACGCGGAAGCCCTTGGCGTGCGGGGCGAGTTCGAAGATGTGGGGATGCCAATACGGGTCGTCGATGTCGCCGCGGGTCCCGTCATCGAGGTAGTAGATGCCGGACTGGTCATCGACACAATCACGAACCACGATGATGGCGCCTCGATGTTCTACGACTGTCGGGTGGCTCACGACCGTGCCCCGAATGACTTCACTGTTCTGTTTGTGGAGCAGGAAGGTGATCATCAGCCGGTCCAGTGCGGAACCCTTCGCGACTTTCTCAAGTTCTGCTTTGGCGGTCCGTTGGTCCCACGACGGGGTCTGGGCCATGACCCGCGAATACGCGGCCCAGTAGTCGCGGACCGTCGCCAACGCCGCCGCATCACTCGCCGCCTGCCTCGCGAGCCACCCGACGTTCGAAGCACTCGAGGGTCGGGAAGTGGGGTGGGGTGTCTTCGCGGTCTGGTCAAGGTGCGGTGTCTCGCCGGCGCACGCACCGACCGCGATCACCACCACCGCGGCGAAGGCGAGTCGGGCGATGATCGAGCGTGTTCGATGGAGTGCGTTTCGGGCCATGGTGTTGCTATGCGCATCGGAAACCGTGGACGCGACAACGCAGGTGCTGACCGATGGGAAGGTCGCGGCTTGCTTGCTCAGATCGGCGAGAGGTGTCATCGGCTACAAGTAACCCGACATTCCCGTTCACCTCAACGGGATTCTCCACACGTCAACGATGCCGGCAACACCTCGACGTGTCCTCACGCACCAAGACGTTCATGTTCCGTTGTGCCGATCACCAGGTACTCGTCGCGATGGTCTTGCCAACACGCGAGCGCGGCGAGTGGCGCTTCGAGCGACTTGCCGAGCGGCGTAAGTTCGAATCCGATCGCGCCCTTCACGTCTGCCTCACGGACGATGACGCGTTGCACGAGTTGTTCGCGTTCAGCGACGTGCAACGTCTCGGCGAGCACCTTCGGCGTGATCCCAGCGACCCGCGCCGCGAGCTGAAACGGACGAAGCGGCTCAGCCTCCAACGCGACCAACACCCGCACCAACCATTTCCGGGCGATCAACATCGCCGCCTCATGCGCGGGCCCCAACCCGATCCCTAACCCCGTCGGAGCACCTGGTTGACGGGCCTGGACCCGCCGCTGCCGAGCATCCGAAATTTCGTTGGATTGGCCGTCCATGCCACCCACCCCTCGTCCCTGACTATTACCCATAGTGGCAGAAAAGCCGCGAGAAGTCAGCGCGGCTCGACCCCGTCCGGACCGCCGTAATGATCTGTCCCACCTGAGAAATCTTGTCGGACAGTCCGACCGCACAGGCCACCGGCACAGACGGTTGAGAACCCCAACCACCGAGCGTCCTCCTTCTCAATGTTCGAGAGCGGAGGACCCGGCCATGAATCTGTTCCAGGCGTTGCACGCCGAATGGATGGACATCGCGTACAGCACTGTGAGTCGGACCAGCCTCGCCGGCTGGTCGGAGACCTCGCCCGCGCTCAATCAGTTCAACGACCTCGACGACCTCGTTCGATACGCGAATCGACGCGACCACGCCCTCGAATCCGATCGCGTCCTCGTCCCGCTCAGTCGTCGCGCCGGCACTGATGACCTCGCAGCGCGCACACTGCTCCAGGCCATGCTGCCAGGCATCCAGTCAGTGGCTCGCGCGTACCGGTCGGTGATCGTCGCAGCGATGGATGACCCCAGCAGTCTCGTAATCGGGGTCGCCTACGAGAGGATTCGCACCTATCCCTTCGAACGCCGTCCTCAGCGCGTCGCTGCGAACGTGTTGCTTGACACTCGCCAGACGTTGAAACGCACGATCGGTCGGCCGCGGCCGCGTATCGAGTCCCTCGACGCCAGGATGTTCGAACTCCCTGACCCTCGGGCGGTTAGCGACGGCGCGTGCGCGTTGGATGAAGCGGTCAGTCGGCAAGTACTAGCGCCGGCGGACGCGGAACTGATTGGGCTGACTCGCCTCGATGGGTACGCCATCTCCGACATCGCCGCTCACCTCGGCGAAAGCGGTCAAACTCTTCGCCAACGCCGACACCGAGCCGAATACAAACTCCGCCGTGAGCTTCGCCCGGCCGCGAGTGCATGAACGGTCCTCGTAGTGTTCGGGTGCGAACCTGGACCCGAACCGACGGATTTGAAACGAATGGCGCTCACGCTGACTCGGACCCTGGGTGAGGCAATATTGATACCGGTCGACGGCAAACAGATCCGCGTCGAGATCTCGCGTATCGCCGGTCACGACGTTCGTCGTCGCCATCACCGCTGGGGACGAAGCCAAGCACGGAGGTGTCGATCAATGCCGTGCCTACGGGGCTGGGTCGAGCGTCCGCAGCCATTTGATGAAGCAGTGAAGAGTCTGCAGCTGCTCGGGCGCGAGAGGGTCGGGGCTGAAATGCATGACGTCGTTACGGATCACGCGCACTTCGTGCAGCGCGTCCACGAAGACCGTTCGATCGACCGCCCATCCCAATCGCACGAAGCGGTCCTCCGCCTCGAGAAGCCGGGCCAGCTCGCCCATCGTCATGTCCTCGGCGGAGTTCACCTCGCGTCCCGAGTCGTTCGAATCCTGAGCGCCTCTGAGATCATCGGCGCTGAAACGCCGAGTGACGGCCCTGCGCAACCTGCGCTCCACCTCGCCAATCAGGAAGAACGGGTTGGCAACTGACGCGAACTGGTCGCTCAGATCCGCAGTCGTGATGATTCCCGAAATTTCCCGCTGCTGATTCGTCACGAATACGAAGCCATCCTCGATGATGCGCGGCACTTGGCTGATGAGGTCCGTGTCAATGGTCACGGGACTCGTCGGGACCGTTGCAACTGCGAGCGTCGGGTTCTCGCCACGCACCCGTGCCTTCCCGATCGACTCCCAGCTCACCGCACCATTGAGAGTCCGGCTCCCTGACATGACGGCGAGTTGCGAGTAGTCGTGCCTCATCATGGTTGAAGTCGCTTCCAGGAGTGTCTGTTCCGGCCGGACGAATCTCACGCCCACCGTCGCGCTCTCCAGGCTGCCGACACGGAGTGAGACTTCTGGCGCGTCATCGTCGGGCGCGGCGTCGCTATTTCAACCGCTGATGCCTGGCGTTACCGCACGACCCTTGCGCGGGATCAAGGCGATCGTCGTGTCGATCCATCCCTCCTCGAACGGTGGCTCGGTCGTTAGCCGATGCCGTCGCAGGTCGCGATTGATCTGCCGGACCACCGAGGATCCTCTGCGCATGGCATCCCAGTGCTTGAGCAATTCTCGAACTGTCAGCTCAACTGGGTCGTTCTGCGCGCGTTCCTCTGCGTGGTCAAGAAAGGAATCGACCGTGTCGGAAGCCACGAATCTGAATCGGGCGATTTGACACTCCGCTTGAGTCCTCGGAGCCGACCCTGTCGATGTGGGACGAGAACGGATTCTGTGTTCCCCGCGTCCCCTTGGCCATGTCGACCGGCCTTTTCGCGTCCGGTGCGAGCGATCTGACCGGAGCTGCGGCTCTCCGGTTGTTGTCCGACCCACGTGTGAGCCTTGAGTCGCTAGGTTCTGCGAGACAGCTTTGATCGTGCTTGGCAATACTGGGTGGGGGACTTTGTGACCGCGAACGAGGGTTGGCCGAGCGCCGGAAAGCAGCTTCTGGCTGAACTGCGCGACGGCCGAGGACGCGTCGCGCTCGTGCGCCAGGACCCCGAGACTGAGGGCCTGGTCGCCAAGCTCAGTGCCGCGCTTGAAGTACCTGCAGAACCGGCGGGCCAACTGCTCACCAACGACGCCACACCGCCGGACGGGGACCACGTCCGCGACATTTTGCGCGGTCGACCGCTGCTCGCCGACCTCGAGGTCCTGTTCTCCCCGGCTCTGCACCTTGATCCACTCGCGCTCTTGCGTCGGCTCAGCGCCGACGGGCCGGTGATAGCGGTGTGGCCAGGCCGGATCGCCGACCGTAGGGCGATCTATAGCGAACTCGGCCGGCCCGATCACTATGACGTACCGCTCACCGACGTTCTGGTGCTCACCCCGATCAAGGTGGCCTTCCCCGACGAGGTCCCGTACGAGCTCGAAAGGATCCCCGCATGAAGTACGGCGAACTGATCGCCTTCGATCCGATTCAATCCGTGAAGATCCTGCGCAGCGCCGACGCGCACGAACAAGCGGAAGAAGACGTGCGCACATTTGTGATCTCGGATCGCATGGGTGACCAGCTCCGCGACGTGATCTTTCCGAACCTCCAGTTCGACATGCCGGCCGATACCCGCGGCTTGCTCGTCGTCGCCGGCTATGGAACCGGCAAGACCCACCTCATGAGCGTGATCGCCGCGATCGCGGAGGATGCCGCGCTCGTCCCTCTGTTGACCGACACCACCGTCGCCGAGAAGGCGACGCTCGTCGCCGGGCGGTTCAAGGTGATCCGTGCAGAGATCGGCGCGACCACGATGCCCTTGCGAGACATCGTCTGCTCTGAGTTGACCAAGGGTCTCGAGCGAATTGGCGTGAGCTACACGTTCCCAGACGCCGCGAAGGTCTCGAACAACAAGGACGGACTCACCGAGATGATGGGTGTGTTCGAAGCGGCCTATCCCGGTCAAGGTCTGCTGTTCGCGCTCGACGAACTCCTCGACTACCTCCGCGGTCGGCGTGACGCGGAGCTCATCCATGACCTCCAGTTCCTGCGTGAGGTCGGCGAAGTTTGTTCCACGATCCGCTTCCGCTTCATGGCCGGCGTGCAGGAGACGCTCTTCGACAACCCGCGCTTCGCGAATGTCGCCAGTGATATGTCACGGGTCAAGGACCGATTCAGCCAAGTCCGCATCGCCCGCGAGGACGTCGCGTTCGTCGTGCAGGAACGCCTTCTCCACAAGAGCGCGCCGCAACGCGAAAGGATTCGCGAGCACCTCCAGCCGTTCACTCCCATGTACGAGGGAATGGCTGAGAATCTCGACGAGTTCGTCGCGCTGTTTCCGGTGCACCCAGCCTTCCTCAAGACGTTCGAACGGATCGCGGCAGTCGAGAAACGCGAAGTCCTCAAGACGCTCTCGATCGAGATGAGCGCGATCCTCGATCAGGAAGTTCCGGCCGATGCTCCCGGGCTGGTTTGCTACGACCGATATCGGGCTCGGATGAGCGACGACCCATCGGTACGTTCAGTGCCCGAAGTTCGCGAGGTGCTCGATAAGGCCGATGTGTTGCGCTCGCGAGTTGAGAAGGCGCTCGCGACACATGCCTACATACCTACCGCGGTACGAATTGTGGATGGTCTCGCTGTGCACCGCCTGACCACCGACGACATCGACACACCGATCGGCGCGACGACGCGAGAGTTATGTGACGACCTCTGCCTGCTCCCGGATGGGCTACCGGAACGCGACGCGGCCTTCCTCGCACAGGTGGTCGAGACCGTGATCGACGAGATCATTCGCGCGGTGTCGGGCCAGTTCATCACTCGGAACCCCGACAACGGGCAGGTCTACCTCGACCTGCGTAAGGACATCGACTACGACCAGAAGGTCGAGGACCGCGCCGCGTCGCTGGACCAGGAGCGTCTCGACGATGCGTACTTCCGGGCGCTGGAAGTTGTATTGGAACGACGCGACACGCCGTACGTATCGGGCTACCGCATCTGGGAGTACGACCTCCCGTGGGAGTCGAAGAATGTGACCCGGCTCGGTTACCTCTTCATGGGGGCTCCGAACGAACGGTCGACCGCGCAACCGCCTCGCGATTTCTACGCCTACTTTCTCCAGCCCTACGACCAGCCGAAGTTTGCAGACGAAGAGAAGCCCGATGAGGTGTTCTTTCGGCTGGATGCGTCCGACGAAGTGTTCACGAAGGCGCTTCGTCAGTATGCCGGCGCGAGCGCCCTTGCCCAGGAGTCCACGTCGGCCCACCGCACCGTCTACGAGGACAAGGTCGCAGTAGCGCTGCGCAACATGGTCTCGTGGCTGAAAGCCAACATGGCAACTGCGATCACGGTGACGTACCGAGGAGATGCGAAACCGCTCGGGATGTGGCTTGCCGCGGCGAAAGGCCCCCGAGGCACCCTGCGAGATCAGATTGAGACGATCGCTGCGGCCGTGCTCGACGCGCACTTCGCGTCGCGCTACCCCGGATATCCGACCTTCGGAGTCCACGTGACGCGGCAGACCCTCGGTGATTCTGTACAGCAGGCTCTGAGTCAGATCGCCACGACTCGCGGGAGCCGGGCGAGCAACCTGATTCTTGAGTCGCTTGGGCTCCTCAAGCTCAATGAGTTCACTGCCGACGGCGAGTTCGCCAAGTTCATCACGGATGCGCTTGCGAAAGCTGGCGGCAAGGTGCTCAACCGATCCGACCTCCTCGCGGAGCGCGATCCCGGCGTCGTCACCTGGGGGACCTGGAACCTCGAACCAGGATGGGCCGTCGTCGTCGCAGCGCTTCTGACTCAGCTCGGGCGCCTCGAGATCGGCTACCCCGACGGCACGGTCGATGCGCTCGGGCTCGATCGGCTGACCCGTATGTCGCTCACGGATCTTGAAGCGTTCACGCATCTCGCTCCTCCGAAGGCGATTCCGCTCGTCACGCTCCGAGAAGTCGCGGGCATCGTTGGCGTCGCGCCAGGCGCGATCAAGGACGCGGGCGCCGACGAAGCGGCCGTCACCGCGATTATCAGCAGTGCTGCCACGATGCTGAACCGCGTCACGACGGCGCGCGAACACGTGCGTGACGGACTCCAGCTCTGGGGTGCGCCCGTCCTCGAGACTCCCGAGGAGCGCGATCTGCGTCTCGGCGCGCTGCAGAAACTTCTTGAGGATGTCAAGGCTCGGAACACGGTCGGCAAGCTCAACAATCTCGCTGTCGACCCTGCGGTGATCGACGCCGCGAAGGGCGGCACACAGGAGCTCAACGCAGTCGAAGCCGCGAGCGCAGCGCAGGCGAAACTCAGCGACGCCGCGAACTATCTCCGCGAGGCAGCCGAGGTCTTCGGGTCCGATGTCGAACTCACTGTGGATGCGCTCGATCTGCGAAACCGCATGCTCGACTTGTTCCGCACGAATGCTGCTTCCGACGTCACCCGAGTCACCGAGCTGCGAACTGAAGCTGATCGGCTGCGGGAGAAGTTCGCCGACGCTGCCGAGCTCGCAATCCGGCACGATACGCTCGACGGCGCTAGCGACGCGAAGAAGCAGGCGATCCTCGCAGGCGATACCTACTCTGCGCTTGCGAAGTTGATAGCGGTCTCACTGTTGCCCAGCGGGGCGTTCGCTGCGCTGCGCACCGGGCTTGTCGACCTCCCGGTGTGCATGTTCTACGACGTGAAGGACTTGCGTCGAAGTGTGCTGCTACCGGATATCACCTACCGGCCGAGAACCGTTTCGGGACCGTCGGCTGCGGCCCGCCTCGACGACATCAGTCTCAAGCTGGACGACCTCCTAAGCAGCTGGCGGCAGGTGCTCATCGAGAGCCTGCGGACTCCGGAACTCAGCAAGAGCGTCGAGCTCCTGACTCCCGAGCGCCGCGAGCTCATCGACCTATTGCTTGGATCGGATGAGCTACCGACGCCCGTGACCGACGATTTCGTGAAAGCGGTGAACGAGGTACTCGGCGGTTTCGAGGTTCGCCATGTCGAAAGTGCTCAGCTCTGGGCACGGCTCTTTCATGACCATGCTCCGGCCACGCCCGCGGAGCTCCGCGAACGGCTCGCTGGGTTTCTTGACGAACTGCGCGGTAGCGCCGCCGAGGACAAGGTGCGCGTTGTCCCTGACCAGCCCGAGGAGCAAACCGCGTGAACACCGAGGATCCCGACGACCTCGCTCGACGGCTGCCCGAGCTTCGGTCGGAGCACGGCTTTCCGAACGGTTCGGACGATGCAATCCTTGCGATGTCGCTGCCACCTCAGTACACCGCGTGTCCGAATCCGTACCTGACGGAGTGGCTGGAACGGACGAAGCCTCCCGGGTACGACGACGCCGAATACGTTGACCCCGGGCCGTTCGCGACCGACATCAGCGTCGGCAAGGGCAACCTTTTCTACAAGGCGCACTCGTATCCCACGAAGGTGCCGCACCCCGCGATCATGCGCTTTCTTCTGCACTACACGCGACCTGGTGACGTCGTCCTCGACGGTTTCTGCGGCACCGGGATGACCGGCCTGGCGGCCCAGGCATGTGGTGCGCCAGATCTGCAAACTCGCCAAGAGATCGAAGCCGAGCTTGGCGACGTGAAGTGGGGCTATCGCCGCGCGGTGCTGCAGGACCTCTCGCCGTCGGCGACTCTGATCGCGGCGGGACTCAACCTGCCCGTCGACGCACCAGCGTTCGAAAGGCGATCTGCCGAGATTCTCGAGGAGTTTGCGGCGGGGTGGGGCTGGATGTACGAGACCACCCACACCGATGGCAAGACGGCTCGTATCGACTACACCGTCTGGTCGGAGGTCTTCACCTGCCCCGCGTGCGGCGGCGAGATCGTCTTCTACGACGCCGCGTTCGACACGTCGACGAACCGACCGCGTGCGAACTTCCGCTGCCCCACCTGCAGCCGCGAGCTCAACAAGAAGCAACTTGAGCCGAGAAGGCCCGTCACGCGGACGCTCGCGGGCGACCAGATCGAGCGGCTCGAGTTCCGTCCGATCCAGCTGCACTACCGCGTCGGAGGTACGAAGTTCTCGAAGTCTCTCGATGAACTTGACTTGGCGGTACTCCAGAGGGTTGCACGTCTGACTGTCCCCTCGTTCCCGTCAACGGAGCTTCCGCCGCTCCACCGCGTTGATGCCTGGGGTTTCCGCGAGAAAGGCTTTAGCCGGGTCCACCATTTCTGGTCGGACCGTGCTCTCGCCTCGCTGGCTGTTCTGTGGGATTCGTGTGAATCGGAACGCGACCCCACACTCCGTATGGCGCTTTTGTTCTGGGCCGAGCAGCTGGTCTGGGGGTCGTCTCTGATGAACAGATTCGTCCCCACCCACTTCTCGCACGTCAACCAGTTCTTGAGCGGCGTCTACTACGTCGGTTCGTTGCATGCTGAGTCGAGCCCTTGGTACACACTCGTCGGCACTCGACCGGCGACCGGGAAGCGGAAGCAGCTCGCGCGCGTGTGGGAGACGAGCCCAGCGCGTGCGGACACTGTCGCGATCTCCACAGGTTCATCAAGCGCCGTGGACCTTCCCGACGACTCCGTGGACTACGTCTTTGTCGACCCGCCCTTCGGCGAGAACATCTACTACTCGGATCTGGCGTACCTCACCGAAGCCTGGCACGGGGTGTTCACATCTACGCCGGAAGAGGCCATCGTCGATCACAACAAGGCGCGGCCGAAACTCCTGCCGGACTACACACAACTGATCGGTGCGTGCTTTGTTGAGTTCTTCCGGGTCTTGAAGCCTGGTCGGTGGATGACCGTCGAGTTTTCCAACTCGAGCAATGAGGTGTGGCTGTCGATCCAGAGCGCACTGTCGTTCGCCGGGTTCGTCGTTGCGGACACCCGCGTGATCGACAAGGAGCAGTACTCCTTCCGTCAGGTCGTCGCTGGGAACGCCGTGAAGCGCGACTTGATCATCTCGGCTTACAAGCCGGACGTGAAGGTCATGGTGAAGGCTGGCATCGAGGAGGGATCTGAGGATGCGATGTGGGCGTTCGTTAGCGAACACCTTGGGAAGCTGCCGCTCTACGACGGCCGGATTGGCGAGGTGGGCGTCGTCCGGGAGCGGTTGGCTGACCGGATCTATGACCGGACGATGGCGTGGTTCGTCAGCCGGAACCTGATCCCGCCGCTGACGACGCTCGAGTTCAACGACGGGGTCGAGCAGCGCTTCCCGGTACGTGACTCGATGTACTACCTACCCTCGCAGGTCGAGAGCTACGAGCGCGCCCGGATGACGGTCAAGGAGCTACTTCAAGCCGAGTTGTTCATCACCGGCGAAGCGTCGGCACTGCAGTGGTTGCGCCAGCAGCTCAAGCGCAAGCCCCGAACGTTCGCGGAACTCCAACCCTCGTTCCTTACGGAACTCCAGAACGGCTTGCCTGACTGGGAGGACCTCCCCGATCTGCGCGAGCTCCTGGAGGAGAACTTCTTGCAGGACGACAAAGCGCGTTGGTACGTGCCGGATCCCAAGAAGGCTGCGGACCTCGATGCGGTGCGCGCTCGCGTGCTTCTGAAGGAGTTCGCCCGCTACGCGATCACGAAGGGCAAGCTCGCGCGCTTTCGGACCGAGGCACTTCATGCCGGTTTCAAGACGGCCTACGGCGAGCGGGACTACGCGATGATTGTGTCCGTCGGTCGTCGGCTTCCCGAGGATCTATGGACCGAAGAGCCAGGCCTCTTGCAGTACTTCAAGGTCGCCGAGAACCAAAGTCGATAGCTACCGAGTCGTCAGGTGAACGATCAATGATCCCGAACGAATGGCGCTGGTGGACGGAACGGTCCTGCGCCGTCCGCGTGCTCGAAGTTCGAGACCTTTGGGGAACGTCGGTCGCTGAAGTACTCGTGCCCGGCGCCGGCACCGTCGAACGCGTCCTCGCAGACCGTCTCGCGCCGTTGAGCTCTCGGCAATGGGTGGCCAATGAGCTTGCATGGCGCGCGGCGGCGGGCCGAGCGATCCAGCTCCTCGCGAACGGACAGCACGCCGGGCTGCGCGAGCGACTGTTCGAGCCCTTACCGCATCAGCTTGCCGTGCTCGACCGAGCGCTCGGCCGCGACCCGGTGCGTCTCGCGTTGTGCGACGAGGTCGGGATGGGCAAGACGCCTGAAGCCTTGATGGTGATGGCAGAGCTGAAAGCGCGCCACGCGGGGCCGCGAGGGTTTCGCGTACTCGTTGTCGCCCCGAAGGGTGTTCAGCTCCAATGGGTCGCCGAGGCGCGCGACAAGTTCGGCGAGGAGCTCGTGCGCGTCGGCCCGGAGGGACTGCCCGTCGACGCCGGGGTTGACCCATGGATTGCGTTCGCTCAAGTGATCTGGACCATGGACTCGGTCAAGCCGGTTCGACGCCGTGCCGGCTGGAGCGAAGACCGACTTGACGAATACAACGATCGTCGGTTCCGCGCTGTGATCGAGGCCGGGTGGGATTTGGTCATCTTCGACGAGGCCCATCGTGTCGCAGGGGCAACGGATGAGGTTGCCCGACACCGGCTCGCGCGCGATCTCGCGGACAGCACGCCGCACCTGCTCCTGTTGAGCGGCACGCCGCATTCAGGAAAGTCTGACGCGTTCCGACGTTTCCTGACCCTGCTCGACCCGGCGTTTGCGGCAGGTCGGGCGCTGAACCGCGCTGCCGTGCAGGAACTGATCGTCCGCAATGAGAAGGTCTCGGCGATTGACAACGACGGCAAGCCGCTCTTCCCTCCGCTCACAACTTCGCTCGAAGTTGTGCCGTATGGAGACCGACGGCTTGAACAGGCGCTGTACGAAGCAGTGACCGAATACGTGCGCCACGGTTGGGACAGCGCCAAACGAGAGCGCCGTCCGGCGATCGGATTCCTCGTGTTGTTGATGCAGCGACTCGTTTCATCCAGCACCACCGCCATCCGTACTGCTCTCGAGAGACGACTCAGCGCGGTGGTCGAGACTGGAGCTCAGTTGCGATTCTTCTCCGAACGCAGCGAGAACTGGACGGACCTGACCGGGGAAGAGCAGTACACCGCGCTTGAAGACGCACAGGGTGAGGCTTGGGGCAACGAGCGGTCCGAAGTCGAACTGCTGCTGGATTTGGCTCGCAGAACCGAAGCATCGGGAGCCGACGCCAAGGCGGTCTACCTGCTGGACTTGCTTCGTCGGTTGCAACGCGAAGAGGGCGATCCGTCGGTCAAGCTCCTCGTCTTCACGGAGTTCGTCGCGACGCAAGACATGCTGCTTGGCGTGCTCGGCCGCGCCGGCGTGCCCGCGGTCGCGCTCAACGGATCGATGGGGATCGACGAGCGCGCCATGGCTCAAGATGCATTCGCGGCATCAGCTCAGGTCCTCGTGTCGACGGACGCTGGCGGCGAGGGCATCAATCTCCAGTTTGCTCACCTGGTGTTGAACTACGACCTGCCATGGGCTCCGAGCGCGGTCACACAACGGCTTGGTCGCGTCCACCGAGTCAAGCAACGATTCCCCGTACGCGCGTTCAACCTGGTCCTCGAGAACTCGGTTGACCGACGCGTTCTCGAGGTGCTCGGTGAGAAGCTCGAACGCATTCTGGCCGAGGTCGGGATCGACAAGCGTGAAGAGGTCCTCCAGAGCGCGAGCCTCGGCATCGAAGAGCTCTATGCCCAAGCGATCTCCGAGCCTGATCACCTTGATCAAGATGCGACCGGGTTTGCCGCACGCGTTCGCGACGACGTCCTCGCGGGATCAGAGATGCGCGATCTGCTGTCAGCCGCGGTCCTCGATCGACCGGCGCCTGCCCCACCGGAAGAACTCCCGGATCTCCTCGCGCGGATGGTCGACGCCTACGGCGCGCTCGGACACCGAGTACCGACAGATCCGATGACACTGCTCAACATGCTGCCGGAACACGTCGCGGGGGAGCCAGCGCCGTGCGTCACCGGACCGGTCCCCGGCTGGTGGAGCCTCTGGGAGGCGCGCGCCCACGACGGTCTTGATGGTCGCAACTGCCTGGTTGTGTTTCGGCCTGACCGAGGCGCGGTGCGGCCCGATGTGGCTACCCAGTTGTGGGCAAACCTCATCGAGGGTTCCGATGTCGCCGGAAATCGTCCGCTCACCACCGAGGAATGGGGCGCACTGATGCAGGCCGGGAACGACTACGCCTTCGCGACGTTCGATGCCTTGGTGCAAGGCCGCGATGCGCCGACTCCCTGGCTTGCGCTTCGACTCGCAGTCAGGGTTGACGTGTGAACCGATGGGTAGTTCGGCTACTCGATCCGGCACTCGACGCCGGCCCGGTCATCGTCGCACTCGACGCCGACGGTTGGATCGACCCCGCAGAGGTGCCGAGCGCCGAGACGGCGTTCGCTGAAGATTGGTGGTCGCTCCGTAGGATCTGGGAGCGCGATGGCCGAAGGCGTTCCGTGGACCGACCGCCGCTGCTGATCGTCGTCAGCGACCCCGAACTGCAACGACCGGAGCAGCTGCCTTGGGATGTCTCTCATGCCGCACAATGCGTGAGGATCCGGCCGCCGGTGGATCCGGATCTCCTCCCGCTTGTTTCAGAAATACCAGAGAACCGGATTGACGCGGTGATCGATGGCCTCGAGAAGCGGCCCTCAGATTCAGTCGGCTTGATCTTCGCGGACGGTTGGCAGCTCAGTCTCCCGATCGGAGCCCCCGAGGCGACCGAGATCTCAGGCGTTGCAATGTTCCTTGAGGACCCAACCACCGGTCCAGCAACGTGGCGCGCGATCCGTGACCGCGTCCGGCACCCGATCGCGGTCGCGCTCGCGAGCGATCCGCCCAACTTCGCGCCGCTCCAAACCGCGTGGACCGACTGGTGTAACAACGGGGACGCGGCCGCGTCCGCCGCGACCATGACGGCTGTCGGCCCGCGTGTGATGCCGCTCGTCGCGAAGGGTCTCCTCACCACTGCCATGAGCCGTCACGATCTCCCGGCGTGGGTACGCAACGTGACCGTGAGCACCGACCTCGGCGAGGAGGCGCGCGAGATTCTTGACAACGCACCGAGTAGCGCCGACACAAGGGAAGGTTGGCTCGGACTGGCTTCTCTGTGGGGTCGCGTTCGTGCCCTCTTGGCTCAGGCCCCGCCCGACGCGGAGACGCAAGCCGTCGCCGAAGAGTGGTGGCTCGCATCTGACGCTGCGTTCTGCTCGTGGTTGCAGAGCGGCGGACTGGCTTCAGCGATGACCGCTGCCTCGCCGTCGTGGCCGTCGACCGTAGCCAAGGTTGCTCCATTCCTCTCGCGCCGTTTGCGGGACGGCGAAGCGCAGCGTGTGCTGCTGGTCGTGGTCGACGGAATGGGTTGGCCCCAGTGGGATGTGATCAAGGACTCCTCCCAGTTGAATGTCGTGCAAGAGGGGGGCTGCTTTGCAATCGTTCCAACGCTGACGCGCGTCTCGCGTCAGGCGATCTTCGCAGGCGCCCTTCCCTACAAGTATTCCGACAGTCTCAGTGGCACGAGTAAGGAGAAGCAGAAGTGGCAGGGCTTCTGGAGTCAGGAACTGGGGCAGAGTGTCGCACCGGCGTGGTACACCAAGTTGGTAGGCAGCTTCCCCCGGGATGTCCCGACTTTGCCCGATTCGAAGGTTGTGGTGGCGGCGGTAGTGGTGAACGCGGTTGATGAGTTGATGCATGGTGCGGTGATGGGTGACCGGCAGCTCGCGGTGGACTCGCGGACGTGGGCGCAGCACGGCTTTCTCGACACGTTGGTAGGAAACGCTTGCACCGAAGGGTTCGAGGTGTGGATCACTGCTGACCACGGCAACGTCGAGGCAAACGCGCTTGGATCACCGAAGTTCGAAGGACTGGCTGTCGAGCAGGCCGGGAGCCGCGTCCGCTGGTATGGCACGCGCGACTTGGCCGAGAGTTCGGGCGCGACGGGTATCCGTTGGCCCAACCCTCCTGGGATGCCGGCTGATGAATGCTTCGCGGTCTTTGCTCCCGGGCGAGGCGGCTACTTCGGGAGCGGGGCCAAGATGGCGCACGGCGGCTTGAGTCTCGATGAGGTCATCGTCCCACTTGCGCGGGTCGAGCGATGAAGGGTCCCGGAGTTCTCGATCGCGCGCTCACCTACGAAGCGCTCGACGCAGCGCTCCGCGTTGCGCGAACTGGATCCGACTACCCGACGCAGCTGCGGATGCTCGAAGTTGCGTTGGATGGCATCGTCACTCGACAGGAAGCGACGAACAAGACCCGCAAGATTCTCACGAGGATTTGGATCAATCCACCTGACTCAGCCCGTGCGCACATCCGGTGGGCACTCGACCAGCCGGCTGCCGGCGTCGATAGCCGTGTGTTTCACGTTGGTGCGATGCTCGCGACCTATCCATTCTTCGGGCTTGTGTGCGCGACCGTCGGACGCCAACTCGCCTTGAGCGGTGCGGTCGATGGTGTGGATGTGCGACAACGGGTGCAGGCGATCTGCGGAGATCGTGCGGTGGTCGCTCAGGGTGTTTCGAAGTGCATTCGGACGCTCCGAAACCTCGAGGTGCTCACCGGGACTCGCGGCAGTCGCCGGAGCAGCGCGGCGAGTCGCCTGCCCGTCGCCAAGACGATGAGCCCGTGGCTTGTGCATTCGATGTTGCTCACGCGAGGTGTTGAGGGCATCGGTATCGACGAGCTGTCAGGTGCGCCCGAGCTGTTCATGTTTGATCTCACGGTCAACGGGGTCGACACCTACCCGTTCGTCGAGCGTGTCCGCGACGGCAACCGGCGCGACGCTTTCGCGCTGCGCGCGTGAGTGGGGCACGGCCCGTCAAAACAAGCGAACACGGTGGGGCCAATCCGAGTTGACATTCCCAAGGGTCGCCTCGGCGTTGCCTACCGAGGCCACACGATCGCCGCGACAATCCAGAGAACCGGCACGCTGAGTGCGATGGAACGTCGCGCCCATCTCGCACCTAGAGGACGAGTCAACCGCGGTATGCCACGAAGATCTGGGGCACCGGCAGCCGCGGGGAGATGGAGGCCGACGTGCCGCTCGATCGCTTTCAGCGTTTCAAACGAGCGAGTCTGGTACCGACGGTGGCTCTCAGCGATCACGAGCCACGCGAGTATCAGAATCGAGGACGCGAGACCAAGGATTGCGAAGTGTCCGACCCTCGGGTGACGAATTGATGGTAGGACCAGAAATGGTGCGAGCGAGAGGGGAAGGAGCAACGCCCCGGATGACCAGATTCGGTCATTGTCGTGAAGAAAGCGCTGAAGCCGATTTTCATAGATGAGCTTCAACCAATCAGAGGAGACGTCACTGAACGAATCGTCGCCTTGCTGCTGCCCGTAAGTCACGTTCGGATTCTCGCATAGCTGAGTGGTCTGCACCCGGCGAACGCGGTCGCTGCATCGAGCCGTTGCTCGCCCGATACGGGCGCCGGTTGGTCTCGACGAGAGGTGCCTCGGAGGTCATTCGTGGATAGATCCCTTAAAGGCGGAGAGACTTGCTATTGCGGGGATGCGATCACGAGATTGGGGATCGCGACGATCGGGCGGGTGACCGCGGCTCTTGTCCACTTGGACGCCTAGCAGCCCAACCTGCAACTCTCCATGGATGTTGTGGCCTGACTCCCCACCCACGACGCGGTCAGGCGCCGTGTGAACTTCTTTCCGTCGCTCTGCACGGGTTCCGGTGCGCACGGGTTCGAGCTGCTGCCGCTGTCGGCGGGCCGGGCGGGTGGGGACATCGCTGTTGACTCGGGCCTGTATGCGCAAGCGTTGAGATGGTTGCGGCACCTTGAAGAGCTCGGCCACGTGCCTCGCCCACAAATCGAGAATTGCGCATTTGCGTTCACGCTGTGCCTTGAGAGCGCCTCGCGCGTGTTCTATTCCGACGAGATTGAGAACACCCTTGGAAGCCGCGGGCTGTTCTGCTTTGGGCGCCGTTGGGCGGCGAGCGAGTGGCTCGTCGGCGTTCGCCCTATTGGGAGGGGTTCCGCTCTGGGCATCAGCAACAACCTCCAAATTGAACTCGACGCCTTCCTTGTCGGCCTCGAGGAACAATCCGCGATCATGCGATTGGATGACGAGCTCAGGGCCGCGATCGAAGAAATCGTCATCCTTTGGCGAGAGGTCGCAGAGTCGGTTCCGCCGCAGGACCGACGCGTCGGTGACGCACTGTGCTCGGCTGCGGAGGAAGTCGTGCTCGTCGACGACCCGCCAAAGGCAGCACTTCGGGGCATGCTCGCTTGGTTCAGAGGCCGCGCTGGCATGTGGGCCGATGCGGCGATAGTGGGTTCCGGCGACGCGTTTGGTAAGGCATTCGGTGCCACGGCTGGCATTGGTGCCGGTGCGACGGTCTCGGGGCAACTTCCTCGACTGGTCGCACTTGTCGAAAAGGCGATCAGGCTGTTGGGGTGATGACGGGCACGCAGTCCGGGTAGCGCTCGCGAATCATCTCGCGTCGGCCGACGCCACACTCAGAGCTCAGACTCCACGTGCAGGCCGCTCACGTCGAGCGCCCACCCGGTTCCGCACTCACGGCATCGCCAGAGGTCGGCGGGCCGCAGTCGCGTCTCCGGCGACGGTGCGGTCGGTTCGATGTCGGCATCGCAGTCGGGACACGTCACCGAGTCAGGATCGCATCGGGGTGCAACATGAGTTTGCGCAGGCTGCTGCCGCGTCAACAGCTACTCGCTCCGCTTGGCAACGAGGCGTTCTTCCCGAACGATGGCTGCGACTGATCGCAGCCATCGCTGGAGCGGTTGGCGGTCGTCCGTGTCGTTCTCGTCTTCCGCGTTTTCCGGTTCAACCTTCTCGACTCTTGGGCCAGCTTCGATTGCCTTCGGCTGGACCTGGTTTCTGATTTCCGCGATCTCATCTGCGGGGGTCGAGGCGAGGCAATCTGCTCGGCTCGTCGAACTCGTCCGACGAGCCGAGCAGATTGAAGAGCACTGAGCGCCCGGACAGAGATGTTGCTGCCGCTTAGCCCTGATGCGGCTCAACAGGTCTTCTTACCCACGGTGCGCCTCAGAAAACTGCTCGAAACTCTCGCCATCACGCGGACCACTGGGCGTGTACTGGGGGTCGATCAGCGGTGGTGTCGCTGATCGAGCCTTTGCCGCGTGCGTTTTCGCTTCGGTCCGAACGGACGGAACCAGGTGTCGGGGGGTTCGCGGCTCCGCAGCCCTTCTCTGAGATTCTGTTTCGCGCTCGTCCGCCGGACTCAAACCTGACACGCGTGTCAGGCCCAGGCCGCGGCCAGGCCGCGGGAGGTTGCAAATAGGTGGCAAAACACGGAAGAGGATGACAAGTGTGAAGTTAGCGTTCCCGCAGGTCAGAGGCCATTTCGGCAGGTCAGCGAGTGGGTGCGGTGGTGAGCTGGCCTATACGCCGGATTCTGTCGTGGATGGTCATCCATCTCGGTCGGCAGTTACCTGACGACTCTTGCGGTCTACCCGGGAGTTGGACGGGCCGCCCGCTCCCTGTCTGACCTTGCTCCAAGTGGGGTTTACCTAGCCGCCCGAGTCACCCCGGACGCTGGTGCGCTCTTACCGCACCGTTGCAACCTTGCCTGTGCGGAGCAGCCGCTCCGCCATCGGCGGTCTGTTTTCTGTGGCACTTTCCTGCGGGTCACCCCGACTGGGTGTTACCCAGCACTTCGCCCTATGGAGTCCGGACGTTCCTCGGACGGGTCAAGCCCGTACGCGACCATCCGGCCGGCTCACCACCGCCGGGGGAGTCTCGCACGTCGGCCGGCCCGGCGCGTCCGGGTTCAACGGAACTCGTTGTCCGTGATCCAGACGATGCTGATGGCGTGCGCCTTGCGGGCTCGCCCGGTGCCTTGGAACTCCACGAAGAATTCTTCGTACCCCTCCTTGAGGGTGTCGCCGCGCACGTTGACGGTCACCGTCGCCGTGGTGCCTCCGGCCGGGACGACGACAGTGCCCGACGCCGGTACGAAATCCTGTGCGTGCGCCGACCATTCGAGCGTGCGGTACTTGATCTCGGTCGCCCGACTCGAGACCGGCGAGAGGGTGACGCTGACCGTCGCCGGTTGGGTGCCCGTATCGCCTTCGTACGCATTTGCGTTGCCGGCCGCCAGGCTCGGGCGCGGGGCGAACTGAAGGCGGTCGAGCGCAAGCGAGAAGTACCCGTCTTCGTAGTCACCGCTGGTCAACGCGAGCGAGAACCGGCAGATGTATACGGCACAGTCGAAGGGTGGATCGCCCGAGTCGTCCATATAGTCGTGGATCCACCGAACGACCTGCGTCGTCAACGTGACTCGGCCGTTGGGGTCAGCCACCGCCGACGCTCCGAGGCGACGGGTGCAGAGATTGCCGTAGTCCTGGCACTCGAATGCGCTGACGTGTTGGCCGGGGACGAAGTGTTCGCCGGTCACCGTGACCGTCTCACCGTCCTTGAGTTGGGTATCGCGTGAGACCGACATCGTCGGTCGGGGCCCGAACGGGATCGGAGCACTCGCCGTCGTCGCGTTGGACATGTTCTCTGGTTCGCCGAGGCTCGTTGTTGCGGTGAGGTAACACCACGGGAATGCGCAGTCGTATTCGCCGCCGAGAGCGTTGATCCCCCGGCGCGCTCGGACTGCCAGGCCGAATCGACCCGTACTGTCGGTGGTGACTGGCGCTGCAACCGACACGCAGCCCCCGGACGCACACTCGGAGATGAACACGGGGGCCGACGGTGCGAAACCGTTGCCGCCCACGAGGATCGTCTGCCCGTCGGTGAGCGGGCCCGATGGCGCGAAGAACACCTGGGGCGTCGGCGCGACTGCGGCGCGCACCGGCCCGGCCCCGATGGCGAGAACGCTCGTCATCGAGATCGCGAGCGCGATCGAAACTGCCCAAGCCCTGCGCATGCCCTTGCCTCCGCTGCCGTCCGCCGAGACGAAGCTAGTGCCGCAGGATGGTCGAGCCGCATGGGCTCATCGGCTCATCGGCTCAAACGTCGGAGGCTTCGTCGACGGTCGCAGCAGTGCGGGAACGGTGCCGGCGGGAGGCGATCACGCCGCCGATGGCACCCAGTGCGGCGGCAAAGACCACCTGACCGAGGATGCGACCGGCAGTGAACACCGGGGTCGCACCCGTGAAGAGATGCTGGTTCGAATCGCGCACGGCCCAGATCAGGATGCGGATGGGGATCCAGAGGACGAACGCCCCGATCGCGGCGACGATGCCGTTGGAGTACGGGGCGTCGAGTGCGATGCGGGCGGCGAGGAACCCCGCGATCCCGTAGACCGCGAAGATGGCCAACGCGAACAGCGGCGCCCAACCGCTGTGGTCGAAGTCGTTCACGTTGTGGTCCACGACCACGCGTAGGGCAGAGATCGGGACGAACAGCAGCAGTCCGAACGCGGCGCCGCGCGTGACGGCATGGCGATCGATCACGTTCATGGGCTCGGCTCCAGGACGACGGCGTCAGGTCCAGCATGCACCAACTCGGCCACGGGAGTTCGGAACCCGTCCCGTACGAGCGGACGGACGGCGGCTCGCTGCTTGTAGATGATCACCGCGGCGAGGATCATGTACGCGATGCCGACCCCGATGCGCTCCACCTCCTTGAGCCCCTCGGGCAGCACGGCACCGAGCACGAACTGCGAGAGGAACAGGGTGAGAAGGGCAAAGGCCTCGCGCACCGAGATCGACCGGTTGGCGAGGACCGCCACCGCAAAGGCCGATTGCGCGGCGGTCAGGAACAACTCCTCGCGTTGGAGCGCGTCGAGGGGCAGACCGTGCCACGAGTTCGACGAGATCGCGAACACGATCGGCAGCGTGCCGACGAGCAAGGTCCACTGGTTCACCTTCGACGACACCAGCGCACCGAGGCCCGCCTCGGTGTTGAGGCGCCACGCGAACAAACCGGCGACGAGGAGTTCGGGCGCCTCCGACGCGAGCGGCGCGAGCCACTGCACGAGGAGGAATTTCGAGATCCCGAACTGCGAGCCGGTCTCCACGAGTGATTCCGCGAATCCCTCTGCGCAGGCGAGGATGACTCCGGCCGCGAAGACGAGGAGCGCGCCGACGACGATGCGGCGCTGCGTGCGGCGGAGCGAGCCGATGAGTTGTGCGGGCCCGACGAGGTGCGGTTCCGCGGCCGGCGCCCGGGCGACGCGGATCATGTAGGCGACGAAGAGACTGACGAGCACCACCGCGTCGAAGAGGTTGATCGTGCGCTTGAGCGGCAAGGTGAGCGAGTAGATCGTGGCCACCGCGAGGAACCCGATCTCGATCGAGTGCGTGCGGGAGAGCTTCACCTCGTCGTCGTACGGACCGTCGTATCCCTCGGCCGCGCCGATCTTGCGCATCCGCCAGGCGGCGAGGAGCACGACGAGTGACCACCCGATCCCGATCAGCAGCCGGTTGCCGCCCGTCATGTTCGCGAGCGCGAGGGGCGCGTATTCGTGGGGGTTCTTGCCGGCCTTCCAGGTGAACACGAAGTCGACGGCGTACTCGGGGAGGACGGCGATCAGCGCGAGGACCGCGAGGGCGAGCCCCTGGGAGACGTCGAGCTGGAGCGCCTCGGCCGCCCAGGCGAGGATGAAGGCCGATCCGACGACCGCGATCCCGTAGAGGAGCGCACTGATCCAGGGAGTGGGGTGCGCGCCCGCGAACCGGACCGTGAGCCCGGGGAGGGTGAGGCCGATGGCCAGGGCGATGGCGACGAGCTGGCCTCGGCTGCGGCTGGTGGTCATCGACGACGAATCCTACGGGCATGGGTTCGGCGAACCAGATCGCCGCGGAATCACTGGATACCCGGCGGCGAGCGCCGGAAATCTTCGGCTTCCCACTCAGGTCGAGCGGAATACGAGCCGACAAGACGCCGTTACTGGGAACACCCAACGAGGCCGCCAATGCTCGCAATCACGACCATCATCCCCACGTCGCAGTGGCGTGACCACGCACTCTGCCGTGGGATCGATCCGGGGATCTTCCACCCCGAGCACGAGGAAGACGACGAGCACGCCTCCGATGCCGCCCGTGCCGTGTGTTTCCAATGCCCGGTGCGCGAGGTGTGCCTGGAGCACGCCATCGCCATGCGCGAGAAGCACGGTGTGTGGGGAGGGCTCAGCTCGCGGGAGCGGCGGCGCCTGATCCGGCGTCGGCGCCGGAGCGCGTAACCCGCGCCACTGTTTCTGAAGATCTACGCGTCCGACCGGGACTGCTGTTTCTTTCGCCGGTCCCAGTCGTCGACGCGTGGTGTCACCCCCGCTCGTTAGCGTTCGGCTGATGAGACGACCGCTCGCTGCCGGCCTCGTGCTCGGCGCGGCGGCCGGTGCGGGGATCGTGGCACTCGCCGGCCGTCGCCGGCGCGCCGGGCCGATCACCTCCGTCTCGTTCACCGCACGGAATGCGCGCCTGGCCCGGCTCGGGGTACGTGCCGGAGGTCGGGAAGCCGTCAACCGGGCCCAACGGGTGTTCGCGTCGGCCGAGCGGCGCGACGCGTTGGACCGCAGCGTCGAGCTGCGCCACACGGCCGACGTCGTCCGGGAACTCGGTGCCATGAAGGGCGCCCTGATGAAGCTCGGCCAGATGGTGAGCTACCTCGACGAGGGACTCCCTGAGCACGTGCGGGATGCGCTCGCCCAGCTCCAGCAGGACGCTCCACCGATGAGCGTCGAGCTGGCGGCATCGATGGTGGAGCGCGAACTCGGTGCCCGGCCCGAGGTGCTGTTCGCCGAATGGGACGCCGACCCCATCGCCGCCGCGTCCATCGGTCAGGTGCACCGCGCCCTCACCTACGACGGGCGGGCGGTGGCCGTGAAGGTGCAGTACCCGGGCATCGCGGAGGCCGTCGAGTCGGATCTCGGCAATGTCGGCCTGTTGTTCGGTGGCATGGGCCGCGCGTTCCCGGGTTTCGAGTCGGGCCCGATGGTCGACGAACTCCGTGAGCGACTCCGCGAGGAACTCGACTACCGGCTCGAGGCCCGTCGGCAACAACGCTTCGCCGACTACTACGCGGACCATCCGTTCATCCACGTGCCTGGGGTGATCGACGAATACAGCTCGGCTCGGGTCCTGACCACCGAACTCGCGGTCGGGGTGCGCTTCTCGGAGGCGCAGCGCTGGTCGCAGGAACAACGCGACCTCGCGGGCGAGGCGATCTTCCGGTTCGTCTTTCGGTCCTTCTACCGACTGCGTCTGTTCAACGGCGACCCCCATCCGGGGAATTACCTCTTCCGGCCCGACGGTCGGGTCACGTTCCTCGACTTCGGCCTGGTGAAGGAGTTCGAGCCCGCCGACATCGATCTCATCCGGCGGCTCATCGAGACCGTCGTGCTCGATCCCGACCCGGTGGAGTTCCGGCGGGCCATGGAGAACGCCGGATTCCTCCAGCCGGGCGCGCCGGTGAGTGACCACGACGTGACCGAGTACTTCGGGCACTTCTATTCGCACATGACCGAGCGCGGTCGGCACCCGATCACCAGCGAGTTCGCGAGCGAGATCGTCCGGCGGTTCTTCGACGTCAAGGGCCCCTACGGCGAGGTCATGAAGTACGCCAACGTCCCGCCCGCGTTCGTCGTGGTCCAGCGCGTCAACCTCGGCCTGTTCGCGGTGCTCGCCTCACTCGGGGCATGTGCCGACTGGCGGTCGGTGGGGGAGGAGCTCTGGCCGTGGGTCGGGGGGCCACCCTCGTCACCCCTCGGTCACCTCGAGGCGGAGTGGCTGGCGACGCACCACCGCGACTGAACGCCGCCTGCGCCGGGAGGGTGGCAGACGCCGGTACAAACCCGAAATGGGGCGAGGCGCCCGGTAGGCTCGATTCCTCATGGATTTCGATCTTTCGCCGGAGCTGCAGCAGCTCCAGGCCAGTGTCCGCAAGCTCGCCCAGGAGAAGGTCGCGCCTCGGGCGCGCGAGATCGACCTGAGCGAGGAGTACCCCCAGGACCTCTTCGAACTCTTCGTGGAGACTGGTCTCACGGGCTTGTGCATCCCGGAGGCGTACGGCGGTTCGGGCGCGGGGATCCTCGGCCTGGCGATCGCCATCGAGGAGATCTCCAAGTACTCGAACGCCGCTGCGCTCATGCTGCTGCTCACCCGGCTGCCCACCGGTTCGCTGCTCATCGCGGGCACCGAGGAGCAGAAGCACAAGTACCTCACGCCGCTCGCCACCGGCGCGCAACGCGCCGCCTTCGGACTGTCGGAACCGCAGGCCGGCAGCGACGTGATGGGCATGCGCACCCGCGCGGTCCGCGACGGCGACGAGTGGGTGCTCACCGGCACCAAGTGCTGGATGAGTGGCGTGGTGCAGGCCGACTGGTACTGCGTGTTCGCCAAGACCGGTCCCGCCGATTCCCGTGCGCACGACAGCATCAGCGTGTTCATCGTCGAACGCGGGTGGGACGGCGTGTCGGTCGGTCGCACCGACAAGAAGATGGGCGTCAAGGGCGTCGACACCGGCGAACTGATCCTCGACGGTGTGCGCGTGCCCGACGAGAACGTCGTCGGTGAGATCGGCGGGTTCCAGCTCTGCATGCTCGGCCTCAACGCCATGCGTCCGATCGTGGCGGCCCGTGGGATCGGGCTGGCCGAGGGCGCGCTCATGTACGCGGTCGAATACGCGAAGGAACGCGCGGCGTTCACCAAGACCATCGCCGATTTCCAGGGCACGCAGTGGAAGATCGCCGAACTCGCCACCGAGATCGAAGCAGCCCGCCTGCTCACCTATCGGGCCGCGTGGCTCGCCGACCAGGGCAAGTACACCAAGGAATGGGTTCCGTACCTCTCGATGTGCAAGTACTACGCCACCGAGCTGGCCGTGAAGGTGAGCAACCACGCGTTGCAGATGCTCGGGGCCGCGGGATACATGCAGGACCACCCGATGGAGCTGTATTACCGGGACGCCAAGCAACTCACGATCGTCGAGGGCACGAGTCAGGTACAGATGGGACTCATCGCCCGCGGCGTCCTCGACCACGACCTGTGGTGGGATTAGGGCCGATGACGAATCCGGGCAGCAGAGTGCACTGGCCCGATGTGTTGCTGCCCCTGTTGCGGCGCAACGACCTCGATGCCGAACTGATCGCCGACGCAATGGCGACGATCCTCGAGGGCAACGCGACCGACGCGCAGATCGCGGCGTTCGCGGTCGCGCTGCGCGCCAAGGGCGAGACTCCGTTGGAACTCGCGACGCTCGTCCGCACGATGCTCAGCTATGCGAACACGGTCGAGGTCGCGTCGGAAGCCGATGCCGGCCCGATCATCGACACGTGCGGCACCGGCGGCGATCGGTCCCACACCTTCAACATCTCGACCGTGTCCGCACTGGTCGTGGCCGGCGCCGGCGTGCGGGTGGCCAAGCACGGCAACCGCGCTGCCTCATCGCAATGCGGTTCGGCCGACGTGCTCGAGACCCTCGGCGTGATCATCGATCTCGACGCAGTCGGCGTGGCCGCGTGCATCGAGGAGGCGGGGATCGGGTTCTGTTTCGCGCAGGCGTTCCACCCGGCCATGCGGTTCGCCGGACCGGTGCGCAGCCAGATCGGCGTCGCCACCACCTTTAATTACCTGGGCCCGCTCGCGAACCCGGCGCGGGTGAAACGGCAAGTGGTGGGGGTGGGAGATCCGGCCATGGCCGAGCGCATCGCCGCCACCCTCGTGGAACTCGGTGCGACGCGGGGAATGGTGTTCTTCGGCCATGACGGCCTGGACGAACTCACGACGGTCGACGCCTCCACCGCCATGGTCATCGACAACGGCACCGTCGAACGGACGACGATCGAACCGTTGGAGTTCGGGTTGGCGCGTACGACCGCCGAATCCCTCCACGGTGGCGACGCCGAACACAACGCCAAGATCGTGCGGTCGATCCTCGAAGGAGAGCCCGGGCCGCGCCGCGATGTGGTTCTCCTCAACGCGGCGGCCGCGTTGCAGGTGGCCGGAGTGGCAACCGGTTGGTCGGACGGCATCGTGGTCGCGTCCGCTGCCATCGACGACGGCCGCGCCCTGGCTGCACTCGACCAGATGATCGCCACGTCGCAGGCCCAGCGCGAGGGTGGTCACTGATGGCCACCGCGCTGCAGTGTCCGGCGTGCGGGCATCGTCACCGCCTCGACGCGGTGGGCGACCGGGCCGTGTTCCCATGTGCCAAGTGCTCCCGCCAACTGAAGGCGCCGAGCCAGGCGCGACCGGGTGACGTGCGGGCCGGTTCGTCGGGCACCCGCGCTGCGGGCGCGCGTCCCACGGCTGATCGGTCGGCCGGCGCGGGCCGGCGGGTGCGCGGCGGCGAACCGATTCGGATGCCGATCAAGATCCTCATCTGGGTCGTGGCGTTCCTCCTCGGCGCGCTCGTCGTGCGCGTGCTCGCGAAGATCACCGGGTTCGTCGACACCAACACCTTCGTCGATCTCATGCTCGACCACAGCTTCTCCACCTATTCGCGGCTGCTCGTGATCGTCCCGGTGTGGGCACTGTTCGCCACGTTGTTCGCTACTGCGTTCCTGGATGGCCCGGGTTGGTGGGCGCGGCGCACGTCGGGAACCCCGGCGCGGCCGACCCGCACCCGCGTGCCCGCCGCGGCGGGTGCGGCTGCTGCGAAGGGGGTGTCGGCGCAGCGGGTGCCCCAACGCACCCCGGCCGCCGGACCATCTCGCAGGCCGCGTCCCGATACCGGGCCGGCGCCCGCAGCCCGGACCAGCGCGGCCGCGGCCGCCGCCCGAACGGAGCCGCGTCCGGCCCCGGCGCCCGACACTCGGGACGTGACTGCAGCCGCGGATCAGCGCCCGCGCCGGATCCCGCGCCGCGACACCGGTTCATAGGCTCGCAACGCCCCGGCGCGAGGTGAGGTCGGCGCCCCGGAGACGTCCAGCAGCCGGGCTCGGCCACTCGTCGTCTCGCGTTCCAGCCAGCGGGCCACGATCATCAACTCGTCCACCTGGCGCCGGTCGAGTAGCGCCGGTGTCGCATCGTCCGCCACGTCGAGCGCGAGTTGCGGCTCCCGGTCGTCGCAGCGGAGTCGGCCGTCGTCGATCGTGACGACACCGCCCTCGACCGCGATCACCATCCGGCCGCTGCCGACGAGCCACTCCAAGGTCTGACGACGCCGGAGGGTCCGACTCAACGACGCCACGCGGTCGCGGGTCAGCGCGGCTTCCTCGTAGCGCTCCGCCTGCGCAAGTGCATGCATGCGCTGTTCCAGGGGTTCGAGGAGGAGTGCGGGCTCACCGGTGAGGCCGCGTTGGACGCGTTCGACGATCGCCGCGTACTCGGGCTCTGAGGTCTGACCGGTGCACGGGCAGGCCGCCACGCCGAGCTGCGCCGCGGTGCAAGGCGCGTCGTCCCGTAACCGCGCGGTGCGCCCGACGCGGGTCGTGCACCGGCGGAGTGGCGCGGCGGACTCGATGGCTTCGCGCGCGGTGTGGGCCGCGCGCGACGACGAGAACGGACCGAGGTAGAGCGCGCCGTCGTCCTTCACCGTGCGGACGACCGCGAGGCGCGGGAACCGTTCGGTGAGGGTGAGCTTCACGTACGACGTCGATCGCCAGCGTTTGCCCTGCTGGTTGAAGCGCGGTTCGAGGGTCTGGATGAGCCGCAGTTCGCGGACCGATGCTTCGAGTTCGTGGCTGCACTCGATCCAGTCGATCGCCTCGGTCTCGCGCAGGAGTTGCGGGACCTTCTTGCGACTGTCGCCACCGAAGTACGAACGGACACGGGCGCGCAGGTTGGTGGCCTTGCCCACATACAGCACCCGACCCGCGCGGTCCTTCATGAGGTAGACGCCGGGGGTACGTGGCATCCGCGCGGTGAGCCGCAACTTGCTCGCCGAGGGGTGCGCGCGCATGGTGGGAAGCGCGAGGAGATCGTCGAGGCCGAGGACGCCGAAGGTGCCGGCCCGTTCGAGGAGCGCGTGCAGCACTTCGGCGGTGGCCGCCGCGTCGGCGTAGGCGCGGTGGCAGGGTGACACCGACACGCGCAGGTGGCGGGCCAAGGTGCCGAGTTTGAGGTCGGGCACCTCGTCGCGAAGGAGGCGGCGAGCCAGGCCGAGCGTGTCGACGCGTCGCTGGTCGAGCTTGGGATACCCCTGCGCGGTGAGCGCGGCGTCGAGGAACGAGATGTCGAAGCGGATGTTGTGGCCGACGATCACCGCAGAGCCGATGAACTCGAGCAGGGGAGGGAGCACCTCCTCGATGGGCGGTGCCGGGAGCAGCATCGTCTCGGTGATGCCGGTCAGCACGGTGATGAACGGGGGGATGGGGACTCCGGGGTTCACGAGAGTGTCGAAGGTGCCGAGGCACTCGCCGCCGCGGTACTTCACCGCACCCACCTCGGTGATCGCGCAGTCGTTGGGCGACGCGCCCGTGGTCTCGAGATCGAGGACGACGAAGGTCACCGCCGAGAGCGGACACCCGAGGTCGTCGAAGCTGGCCTGACCGACAGGAGCGAGCATACGTTCGTATCGTAGACGAACAGTCGTTCGGTTGGGGGTTCCCGGGTGACTGCGACGTGGCCGTCGGGCGGTAGCGCCCGGCCGGAAGCCTGCAGATCCCCACGGAGCGGGCAGGGCGGGGCCCCGGCGTCCGTAGGCGAACGGCCGTTCGTGATACAGGGATACCGGTCCTCGGGATGCAGGTACCTCTGGATTTCGGGGCTTCGGACCTGTCGGTTCCGGGACCTCCGCGTCCGTCTTCGGCGGTTTGTCCGGTCGATGTCATTGGTATGACGAACGCATTCGCACCCATGGTGGCCACCCGGAGGACCCACCACCACCGTTCGTCTCCGATCGGCGGGGCGCTGCTCCTGGTGATGGCGCTCCTGCTGCTGGTGACCGTGCTCCCGGGTCGTGGCGCCCGGACGGTGCAGCTGAGCGATCCGGGCGGCGGGCCCGCGGCCGGACGGCCGGCGACGATCGCCTCGACGACCACCTCCACGTCGACGACCACGACCACCACCACCACCACCACCACCACCACCACCACCACCACAACCGCGCCACTGCCGCCCACCACCGTGGCGCCACCGGCCCCGCCGGCAGCCGTCACCACCGCGTGCAGCGACGCGATCGCGTATCTGGTCGCGCACCAGGCGCCGGGGTTCTCCGACTCCTGCGGACGCGGATCGGCGTTCGGCCACTACGGCGTCACGTGCTCGAATGTCGCCGGCATGTGTCCGGACGGGGCCAAGTTCATCCACATCGCGTGCCCGGCACCGTTCGTCTACATGAACGAGGCACACAACAGCTGGACGATCATCGGCCAGGGCTCGGGGATCGATCCCTACGGTCAGGGCAGCGCGGCCGAGCAGGCCTTCTGCAACGGGTTCCGCTAGCGGTCCGGTCGGCTGCGTTCGCGCCAGACGACGATCGGTAGGATCCGCAACCCATGGAATCTACGACCCGATACCGCTGTGACGGCTGCGGCAACCTGACCCGGTTCGACATCACGGTCACGCGCCGGACCAAGGAGTTCCGTCACTTCACCGTTGGTGGCGATGTGGAGATCGAGTCGGTCGAGGTACTCGCCGAGGACGTGGAAACGGTGGCCTGCCGGTGGTGTGGTGCTGCCGACGCACGTATCGAGGTCATCGAGGCGAGTTGACCCGCCGGACCCGTCGGGCGGGAGTTGGCGTCAGTCGCCGACCACGGTGACCACGAGCCGCCGGCTGCGCGGGCGGTCGTCGAAGTCGACACAGATCACGCGCTGCCAGACCCCGAGCATCATCTCGGCGGCGGTCACCGGGATCGTCACCGACGGGCCGATGATCCCGGCCCGGGCGTGACTGTGGCCGTTGGTGTCGGCGTTGCGCTCGTTGTGTTCCCAGCGGTCCGATTCCGGCGCGAGACGCTCCATGACCGTGTTGAGATCCGCGTTGCAGCCGGGCTCGCACTCGATGATGGTGACACCGCAGGTGCTGTGCGCGATGAAGACCGTCGTGATGCCCTCGGAGACCCCACTGTTGGCCAGTGCCTTCTCGGCGAACTCCGTGATGTCGATCACCTCGCCGTCAGCAACGGTGTCGAGGGTGAACGTCTCGTGGTGAACGGCCATGGTTGCCGACACTATTGGTCATCGGAGGGTCAACGCCCATCCGCGTGGCGGCTGTAAGAATCGATCACCGTGTCCCGACCAGCCCACCTGCAATCCGACCGGGGAAACCCGCGGCTCAAGTTCCTCGATCGTTACGTCGGGATCCCGATCGTGGGCGTGCTCGGCCTGGCGCATCGGATCCGGGGCCGACACGCCGTCCCCGAGACGTGGAAGTCGATCGGGCTCCTCCTCACGGCCGGGATCGGTGACGCCGTCGTGGCCACGGGGGTGCTCAGCGACCTCCGCACGGCGTATCCCGACGCGCGGATCGTGCTCTTCGTCACTGCCAACAACGCCAGTTTCGCCCGGCTGCTCACCACGCCGGACGAGATCGTGGAGTTGCCGGTCCGCCAGGTCTGGGCTGCGGTGCGCGAGATCCGGGCCCACCACCTCGACGTGGTGGTCGACCTCAGCGCGTGGCGCCGTTTCGATGCCGTGCTCGCCGGCCTCTCAGGTGCCCAGGCCACCGTCGGCCTGCGGACGCCGGGCCAGTTCCGTCACTACGCCTACGACGTCGTGGTCGACCACGAACGGCAACACGAGATCGAGAACGATCGGCACCTGCTCGGCGCGGTCGGAGTGGTGTCCGAATCCGAGCCGTCGGTCGCCATGGACCCGACGGCGACCGCCCCGCTCGCAGACCCGTACGTGGTGTTCCATCTGTGGCCGGGCGGCGCGAACTTCGAGGAGCGGTCGTGGCCGATCAGCTCGTGGAAGGGACTCGCCGAGGAGCTGGCGGCGCGCGGGTTCACGATCGCGCTCACGGGTGGGCCCGGTGAGATCGGTCTCAACCAGGAGCTCGTGGACGACTGGAGCGCGGCCGGGATCCCGGTCCGCAATGCGTCGGGCGGGTCGTGGCCGGAGAGCCTGGCCTGGTTGGCGTTCGCCGCCGGGGTCGTGAGTGTGAACACGGGCGTGATGCACGTGGCGGCAGCCCTCGGTACGCCGACCATCGCCTTGAACGGGCCGACGAGCGGCACCCGCTGGGGGCCGCGCGGTCCGTTCACCCGGTGCGTGGCGTCGCCGCTGATCCCCGACGGCTACCTCAACCTCGGCTTCGAACGCGATGAGCGCTACGCGCACTGTATGGAGGCGATCACGGTGCCGATGGTGGCCGGCGCGTGGGATGCGCTGCGCGCCGAGGTCAGGACGGCCGGTCCCTGACACGCTCCGCGCGCAAGACTCGCGATTGTCACAATGTCCGATTGACGCAGTTCGGTAGCGCCTCTACGGTGCGCGAACGCTGCATCGGGGATGCAGGCGGGCATTGCGGGGAGTGGACTGTTGAGTACCAAAGCGCCGAGCGGCGCGGCATCTGCCGTGGTGGTTCGAAACTCGGAAGCCGATCCGGTCGATGACTTCGCCCGCCTCGTGCCCCCTCGACCTCGTCCGCTCACCGACGCCGCCAAGCGGGTGATGGACCTCGCCGGCGCGGCCATCGCGCTGGTCGTGTTCTCACCGGTCCTGGTCGGCGCGGGCCTCCTCGTGCGCCTGACGTCCAAAGGTCCCGCCCTGTTCCGCCAGGACCGGTACGGCAAGGACGAGACGCGTTTCCAGGTGGTGAAGTTCCGCACGATGGTCGTCGACCAGGGCGCGGTCATCGACCTGGCCTCGGTCGAACGACTCGAGCGGCAGGGGGTGCTGAGCAAGTCGGATGACGACCCGCGGGTCACGCGCGTCGGTCGGTGGTTGCGGCGCACCAGCATCGACGAGCTGCCCCAGCTCTGGAACGTATTGCGCGGCGACATGGGGTTGGTCGGACCGCGACCGCTGCTCCCGTTCATGCTCGACCCGTATCCGGAGCTCCGCCGGATTCGGTGCACGGTGCGCCCCGGTCTCACCGGTCTGTGGCAGGTGAGCAAGCGCGAGGACAACACGAGCGCGCTCTCGATGGCCGACGAGGACCTCGAGTACGTCACGACCCGCAGCGTCCGCGGCGACCTGGAGATCATGGTGCAGACGATCCCGGCCATCGTGCGGGGCTCGGGCGCGGTGTGAGGACCGAGACGCTCATCCTGGGTGGGGGTCTCGCCGGTCTCAGCGCGGCATATCACTCCGACCGCGAGTACCTGGTGCTCGAACGAGAGGACCGCGTCGGCGGGCTGTGCCGGACGAACTGGTACGACGGATTCGGCTTCGACCTCTCCATCCACATTCTGTTCACGAAACAGCCCGATCTCGCGGAACTGATCTGTACCGACCTGCTGGGGGGGCGGTACCACGACCACACGCGCAGCAGCTGGGTCTATAGCCACGGCGGTTACAGCGGCTACCCGTTCCAGAGCAACCTCTACGGACTCCCGGTCGACGTCTCGTCCGACTGCCTGCTCGGCCTGATCGCGGCGCGTGCTGCCCCGCCCGGAACGCCGGCGAACTTCGCCGAGTGGGCCCGCGCCACCCTCGGCGACGGGATCGCCGATCACTTCTTCCTGCCCTACAACGAACGGGTGTGGGCGACGCCACCCGAGGAGATGGACTTCCGGTGGATCGCCGACCGCGTTGCGGTGCCGGACCTGGAATCGGTGGTGCGGGGCATGTTGGAGCCGCCGGTGACGCGCTGGGGGCCGAACTCGTCGTTCTGGTATCCGATCGAGGGCGGTATCGAGGCGTTGCCGCGAGGACTCGTGGCCAAGCTCGATCCCGACCGGGTCCGGGTCGGAACGAACGTGCGCACGATCGACGGCGTGGCGCGTACGGTCACGACCGACACCGGAGCGACCGTTGAATACGACGACCTGATCTCGTCACTGCCGCTTCCGGTGTTGGTCCGGATGGTGGACGATGCGCCGGCCGCGGTCCGGGAGGCGGCGGCCCGGCTGCGGTGGAACACCGTGTACACGGTGATGATCGGCGTGCGCCGGCCCGAGATCTCCGATCATCACTGGGTGTACTTCCACGAGGACGAGTTCGTCTTCCACCGCATCAGCTATCCCATGAACTTCTCACCCACGCTGGTCCCCGAGGGGTGCTCGTCGATCATGGCGGAAATCTCCCACTCCTCGTACCGCGACGTGAGTGGAAGGGACCTCGTGCAGGAGACGATCGACGGTCTGGTGCGTGCCGGTGTGCTGCGGGCGGACGACGAGATCGTGCTCGGGATGGTGGCTCCGATCGCACCCGCGTACGTGATCTACTCCCTCGATCACGAGGAGTGCGTGGCCACGATCCTGGACTGGCTCCGGCGGGTGGGGATCCGGACCGTCGGGCGCTTCGGCGAGTGGCAGTACTTCAACATGGACCAGGCGATCGGCAGTGGTCGCAACGCGGCCCGGGCGATCGCCTCGGAGCGTCTGGTGGATCTGGTCGCAGCCGAGGCCCAGGAAGTTGCGGCCGAGCACCAGTCGGCGGCCGGGGTGCGTTCGGGTCACTGACCGTCGTGGAGTGTCACACCCCCGTGCGAAGGTGCAGGGGTGAACATCGACTGCGACGAATGCGTGATGAACGGCACCGATGCCTGCAGCGACTGCATGGTCTCGTTCCTGGTGCGACGGAGTCCGGGTGACGCGGTCGTGATCGACGTGGCCGAGGAGCGGGCCGTGCGCATGCTCGCCCGGGCCGGCCTCGTGCCCGAGTTGCGTCACGAACGCGCCGCAGGTCAGTGACCGGATCCAGCCAGGAGTCAGGTGAGTTCGTCGACCAGTGCGCGGATCCGGCGGTCGATCTCGTCGCGGATCGGGCGGACCGCGGCGACGTCACGGCCGGCCGGGTCGTCGAGTTGCCAATCGAGGTAGCGCTTGCCGGGAAAGATCGGACACGCATCGCCACAGCCCATGGTGATGACGACGTCCGACGCCTCCACCGCCGCGGTCGTGAGGAGTTTCGGCTGCTCGGCCGTGATGTCGATACCCAACTCCCGCATCGCCGCGGCGACCGCGGGGTTCACGCTGGGTGCCGGCTCGCTACCGGCGGAACGCACCTCGATCCGGTCGCCCGCGTGGTGCGCGAGCAGCGCCGCCGCCATCTGGGAGCGGCCCGCGTTGTGGACGCAGACGAAGAGCACGGAAGGCTTGGTCATGGGGTTGCCTCCATGTCGTGGGGGACGACGATGTTCGTTCCGTCGAACGTGGGGAAGAGCACGCGCACGATTCCGTAGGCGATCGCGGCGCCGACGAGTTGGGCGGCGACGAAGGCGAGCACACTCGACGGGTCGATGCCGGCGAAGGTGTCGGTGAACATCCGGCCGATCGTGACCGCGGGATTGGCGAAGCTCGTGGAACTGGTGAAGAAGTAGGCGGCGCCGATGTAGGCACCCACGGCGAAGGGTGTGCCGCGCGCGTTTCCGCCCCGAACCGAACCGAAGATCACGAGCAGGAGACCGACCGTGGCGACGACCTCCGCCAGCCAGAGGCCGGAGTCACTCCGGACCTTCGTCGACCATTCCACCGTCGGCAGGTCGAACATGAGGTTGGCGAGCACCGCGCCGCTGATCGCACCGGTCACCTGCGCGCCGATGTACGCGCCGAGTCCTCGCGTCGAAAGGCCGCCGAGTCGCCAGTCGACCAGGCTCACGACCGGGTTGAAGTGCGCGCCCGAGACGGAACCGAGGGCGAGGATCAGCGCGATCAACCCACCGGCCGTCGCAATCGAGTTCTCGAGCAGCTGGAGTCCGACGTCACCGGGGGAGAGGCGCGTGGCCATGATCCCGGATCCGACGACGACCGCGACGAGAAGTGCGGAGCCGAGGTATTCGGCGAGCGCCTGGCGTGCCAGCGTGCGGTTCACTGCCGGACGAGTTCCGGCGCTCCGGCGAGCGCGTCACGCAGGACCGCGAACCGGTCGGGCGCCACCGAGTACCACGCCCACTTGCCCCGCTTCTCGCGGTGGAGGAGACCGGCGTCGGTGAGGACCGAGAGGTGATGGCTGATCGTGGGCTGGCTCTTGCCGAGCGGCGTGGTCAGGTTGCACGCGCACGTCTCGCCCTGCGCCGCAATGATGCTCAGCAGGCGGAGGCGGACCGGGTCGGCCATGACTTTGAATGCCGCGGCCAGGTCGTCGGCCGCGGCCTCGCTCAGGGGCGCCGCGAGCAGACCGTCGCAGCAGGCGGTGATCGTCTTCACTTCCATGGGACTGCTTTCCTCGAGGGAGCGGCGACGAGTGTCACATCGATGAGTGTCGATATTGACAGCCGTCGATATGAACTATACATTGACCGAGGTCGATGCGACAACGACCGATCGACGAACCCCCGAGGAACACCTCGCGAACATCCGACGAACGGAGCCTCCCGTGACCATCGCACTCGCCCCCGACCTCGAAGCCCCCGCCAGTGGCCGACTCCAGCTGGCCCTGAACGTGGACGACCTCGACGCCGCCATCGCGTTCTATTCGAAGATGTTCGGGACCGGACCGGTGAAGGTGAAGGACGGCTACGCGAACTTCGCGATCGCCGAGCCGCCGCTCAAACTGGTGCTGTTCTCGGGCGCGGGGGAGCCCGGCACGCTGAACCATCTCGGCGTCGAGGTCGCGTCGTCCGCCGCGGTCGCCGATGCCGAGCAGCGCCTCGCCGCCGTTGGGCTGGCCACCACCGACGTCTCCGACACGGAGTGTTGTTTCGCAGCCAAGACCGAAACCTGGCTCGAGGCACCGGACGGGCAGCGGTGGGAGTGGTACGTGAAGCACGACGACATCGACGAGTACGGCGAGAACATCGCGGTGCCGTCGGCCTCGGCGACGCCTTGTTGCGGCTGATCAGCCAGTGACGATCAGCCAGTGACGATCAGCCAGTGACGATCAGCCAGTGACGATCAGCCAGTGACGATCAGCCAGTGACGATCAGCCAGTGACGATCAGCCAGTGACGATCAGTCGGTGACGAGGGCGCGGAGTGCGCCGACGGTGGCCTGCTCACGCGGGACATTGACGAACGGGTCGTACTGGTAGATCCGCATCGCGTTCTCGTGGGTGAACTTGTTGACGATCGTGTCGTCCATGCCCGCGAGTTGTTTGGTGACCGACTCGGGGGAGTTCGGCCAGCTCGAGTCGGAGTGCGGGTAGTCGCACTCCCACGTGACGCTGTCGTACCCGATGGCCGCAGCCTGTTCGACGCCGGCCCGGTCGCTGATGAAACAGAACGAGAAGTGGTCGCGGGCCACCTGCGCGGGTGACGAGTCACCGAAGTCCTGCATCGTCCAGAACCGGTGCTGCTGGTACACGTAGTCGAGTCGTTCGAGCCAATACGGGATCCAGCCGGTGCCGCCCTCGCTGAGCGCGAACTGCAGGTTGGGGAACTTGCGCAGTACCGGACTCCACACGAGGTCGGTCGCGGCCTGCATGGTGTTGAGTGGCGTCAACGTGATCATCACGTCGATCGGTGCGCCCGGCGCGATCTCGATCTGCGTGCTGCTCGACCCGATGTGCAGGCAGATGACGGTGCCCTCGTCCTCACACGCGGCGAAGAACGGGTCCCAGTGGTCGCCGAAGATGTGTGGCCAGCCGAGCTTGTACGGGTTCTCCGAGAACGTGACCGCGTGGCAGCCCTTCTTCGCGACCCGCCGGACCTCGTCGGCCATCAACTGCGGGTCCCAGATCGGGGGGACCGACAACGGCATGAACCGGCCGGGATAGGTGCCGCACCACTCGTCGATGTGCCAGTCGTTGTACGCACGCAGCAGATGGATCGACGTGTCGAGATCCTTGGACTTCGAGAACAGCTGGCCGCAGAACTGGACGAAGCTCGGGAAGCACATCGAACCGAGGACGCCGTTGCGGTTCATGTCCTTCACGCGCTCGTGGATGTCGTAGCAACCGGCGCGCATCATGGCGAAGGACGTCGGCTCGATGTTGTATTCCTCGGGTGGCCGCCCGGCGACGGCGTTGAGCCCGATGTTGGGGATCACGTTGCCCTCGAACTCCCAGACGTCGATGCCGTCGCGGTGCACGCTCTTGGGCGCCGCGTCCTTCCACTTGTCGGGGAGGTGGTTGTCGAACAGCGTGGGTGGTTCGACGACATGGTCGTCGACGCTCACCAGGATCATGTCCTCGGTCTGCATGGGGTCCCCCGAACTGCGAAAGCTGACGTCCGCGTCAGGTTAGGTCGCCCGCCGCGACCCGGGGCGCGAGACCCGTCAGTCCTTGGTGGCGACCGCGTTCGGGGTGACGTTCATCTTCGGGACGTACTCCTCGGTTTCCATCTCACGCGCCACGCCCGGGTACTTGGCGTACAGCTGCACCACACAGGCGGCGCAGGGGCCGTAGAGGCGTTGCACCGCGGACTCGCCACAACGTGGGCAGGTCATCGAAATGGGTTCGAGGGTGGAGAGATCCACGAATACTCCGCAGTCGTCGGGAACTGCGCACCGTACGCGGTAGCGACCGCGAAGTCGCGCACCCCGACGCGGGCCACGGTAGGTTCACGGGCTCGCACAACCGAGGGAGACGTCGTGCACAACTACGAGGGGGTATACGCAGGGGCGCTGATCCTGCGTATCGCGCTGGGGGTCGTGATGATCGCCCACGGCTACAACCACATCTTTCGGGGCGGCAAGATCCAGGGCACGGCCGGATGGTTCGAATCGCTCGGGATGAAGCCGGGCATCCTGCACGCATGGCTCGCGAGCCTCACGGAGCTCGGCGCGGGAGTGATGCTGATCTTCGGCTTCCTGACGCCGCTCGCGGCGGCCGGAGTCATCGGTGTGATGTTCGTCGCGCTGATCACGAACCACCTGAAGAACGGGTTCTTCATCTTCCGGCCGGGGGAGGGCTACGAGTACGTGCTCACGCTGATGCTCGCTGCGTTCGCGCTGGCGGGAATCGGCGCCCTCAAGTGGTCGATCGACTACCAGATCGACTCGACCTGGCTGTTCGGTTGGAAGGGGATCCTGATCGCCGCGATAGCCGGCGTCGGCGGTGCGGTGGCGCTGCTCGCCGTCTTCTGGCGTCCGGTGAAGAAGGACCCGGAGACGAGCTGACCGCCCGCGGTTACGGAACGGTCGAGAGGTGCAACGTCTGGTTGACGCCCTCGCTCACGGTGGCGAGTTGGCGACCGTCGGGCCGGAACCCGACGGCTTCGCCCTGCACCTCACTCGGAAGTGGTGCGGTGCACGGCGAGCCGCCGAGCGCAGCCCACACTTTGCCGTTCAGGTCGCGATTGAACACGAGCACGCTGCCGTAGGTGCGTACCGCGACGGCCTTGCCGTCGAGGGTGACGTCGGCCGCGGTCACCGCGTTGGCGAGCCCCCCGCCCAGAACGAGTTGGCCGACCTTGGTGAGCGCCGTCGTGCTCCCGGCCGCGAGATCGGCCGGCGCCTGGTACACGTTCACCGTCCCGCCGGTCAATGACTTGGCGATGATCATGGTGTCGCCGAAGACGGGGTCGACGACGAGTGCCTCGGCGTCGTGCGGGCCGTCCGGGTAGGTGAGGTGCAGCGTGTCGACCGCGGGGAGCGTGGCCGTGGTCGCCGGACCGGTGAGCGGGACGTCGGGCTCGGCCACCCGGTACAGCTGGATCTCGGTGCGGGTCTTGGCGTTGTCACCGATATCGGCGGCGTAGATCGTGCCCGACCCCGGGGTGGTTCCGGGAACGACGGCGATGTCCTCCCAGTCGAGCGCCGTGGTCGCGGGGAAGGAGTACGTACCCCGTACGGCACCCGTGCCGTCGAGGGCGAAGACGCGTGCCGTGTCTCCCGAGTCGTTGTGGACCCACCAGATCCCTGGGTTGTGCACGCCGGCGTGAATGCCCGAGATCTCGGTGAGTGCGGGGTCGGTGATCGGTCCGGCCGACGACGTGACCAGCGTGTGGTTGCACGTGGCGTTGAAGATCGGGGCGCAGGCGATCGGCACGCTCGCGAAGATCGCGATCCAGAAGGCTCTCAAGGTCCGGTGCAGGGCTGCCACGCCAGCAGAGGGTAGTGGTCGTCTCTTAGGCTGCTTTCCACCACATCCCTCGGAGGCCCATTCCATGCGACAGCTCACGGGACTCGACAGCAGCTTTCTCCGCATGGAGACACCCACGACCTACGGACATGTGGCGTCGCTCGCGATCTTCGATCCGGCGACCGCGCCGCACCCGGTGGGCTACGAGGAGATCCGCGCGCTCATCGAGTCGCGGCTGCATCTGGTCCCGCCGTTCCGGCGCCGCCTCGTCGACGTTCCGCTCGGTATCGACCATCCGTACTGGATCGAGGACCCCGACTTCGATCTCGGCTACCACCTGCGACACATCGCGGTGCCGCCGCCGGGGGACCGGGGACAACTCGCCGAACTCGCGGTGCGGATCGCGGCCCGGCACCTCGACCGGACCCGGCCGTTGTGGGAGATGTACATCATCGAAGGCCTCGAGGGTGGCCATATCGCGCAGCTCACCAAGATCCACCACTCGTGCATCGACGGTGTCGCCGGCGCCGAGATCCTCGGCGTCCTGCTCGACGTCGAGCCGGAGCCGGTGCCCACGCCACCGCCGTCGACCCAGTGGCAGTGGGAACGTGAACCGAGTCAGCGCGAGATGTTCGCCCGCGGATTGCTCGGCGCGATGACCCAACCGCGGGTCGGGATGCGCATCGCCCGCAACTCCGTCCCCGCCCTCGGTTCGATCATGCGCAACTTCGCGCTCAACGCACCCGGTATCAAGCGTCGCGACGATGTGCTCTCGCGTCCGGCGGTACAGGCGCCGCGTACCGCCTTCAACGGGGTGATCACTTCGCACCGGAGGTTCGCGTTCGGGTCGCTGCCGATCAGTTCAGTGAAGACGGTGAAGAACGCGTTCGGGGCCACCGTCAACGACGTCGTCATGGCGATGTGTGCCGGCGCGTTACGCCGGTGGTTGATCGATCACGACGCCTTGCCGGATCTCCCGCTGCTGGCAATGGTGCCGGTGTCGGTGCGCGACGACAGTGAGTCCGGAGCCGGTGGCAACCGTGTGTCGGCGATGGTCGCGGTACTCCCGACCGATGCCGCCGACCCGCGGGACCGGCTGGCGGCCATGCAGGGTGAGATGGCGGTGGCCAAGCACGAACACGGGGCCCTCCCGGCCAGCCTGCTCCAGGACTTCGCCCAGTTCACGCCGCCGTCGGTTCTCGGCACTGCGAGCCGGGTCATCGCCCGGGCCCGCCTCATGGACCGCGTGAACCTGCCCTTCAACGTGATCATCTCGAACGTTCCGGGACCGCAGTTCCCGCTGTACATGAGCGGCGCGCGGATGCAGGGCATCTACCCGATCTCGACCATCGTCGACGGCGTCGGGCTCAACATGACGTTGATGTCCTACAACGGCAACCTCGACTTCGGTCTCGTCGCCGACCGCGACATGGTTCCCGACGTCTGGTCGCTCATCGACTACCTCGGCGAAGAACTCGACGTCCTCGAGAAACTTGCGGGCGAGATCACCGACTGAACGGCCGCTCCGCTCGGACTCCTGACGGTCATGTCCTTCGTGGGGCTGGCTCCGCGGCTGCTCGCCTCCGCAAGCTCCAGCTCGGGAGTGGCTGTCTCAGCCCGTCGACTCGCGATTGGCAAGTGCGGCCACCAGCAGTGGAACGACTTCGCGGTAGTCGCCGATGATGCCGATGTCGGATGCGGCGAAGACCAGGGCCTCGGGGTCGGCGTTGATGGCCAGGATGGTGCCGGCGGTCCGTACACCGACCATGTGGTTGAACTTCCCGTTACTCGCGATGCTCACGAACACGCGCGGGGTGATGGTGCGACCGGTGATGCCGATCTGGCGAGCCCGCGGGAGCCATCCCTGGTCGGTGACCTTGCGGGTGGCCGCGAGTTCGGCACCCAGCGCGGCGAGAAGCGGATCGAGGCTCGGGTAGTCGCCCGGGTCCACACCCTGGCCGACGCCCACGACCGCGTGTGCGTCCGCGAGCGTGTCGAGGTCGTCGTCGCGGGTCCGGGCGAGGATCTCCACGCGACTCTGCGACTCCAACGGGATCACGGTGACCGGGGGTGTGTGCACGCGGGGGGCGCGGCAGGGGAGCACGCCCGCCCGAACCGTCGCCATCTGCGGCCGGACGGCGCAGCGGATCGCGGCAACGATCTGCCCGCCGAATGCCGGTTTCCAGGCGACGAGGTCGTCGGCGTCGCGGTCGAGTTCGACGGCATCGCCGGTGAGTCCGGTTCCGAGGGCGGCAGCAGTGCGGGACGCGACCTCCCGGCCCCATGCGGTACCCGGCGCGAGGATCGCCCACGGATCGATGGCACGGGCCCAGACCACGACGCCGGCGGCGGTGTCCTGCTCGTTGGCGAGGGTGATGCCTTCGAGATGCACGATCGAATCGGCACCCCACGCGCCGAGTTGGTCGATCGCATCGGGATCGAGTGGCTCGGTCACGAGCGCCACTGGCGACGCGTCGAGGTCGCGCGCCGCACCCAGCAATTCGCGTGTCAGGTGGTGGCGGTCGGGCTCCACGATCACCCCGATCTCGACGGCTTGGAGGTCGGCGACCGCGGCCACCTGACCACGGTCGAGGTCGGCGTCGGACGCGGGATCGAGTGCGTGACGCTCGAGGAGGAGTGCGACCGCGGTTTCGATCTGCTCGGCGATCGGGGCGATGGGATCGCGACGGCCCAGCCGCGCCGACGGGACATGGCGCGTCTCGCCCACGCGGGTCGGACTTGCTGCCTGCCCCCACGGACCCGGCCCGAGTTCGGCGGCGGTCACCACGCGGATCCGTTCGGCGGGGACCGCGGCACGGCCGTCCGGATCGACCTTGCACGGATCGATGAGTCGCTCGGCGGTACTGACGATGGCCGGGAGCGACACCCGCAACTGGGCCCAGCCGTCGTCGTGCTCGGCCCGGATGTCGAGCACGTCCTCGGTGAGGGTGAGGTGGCGGGCGCCGGTCACGAACGGCAGGCCGAGGAGCTGCGCGATCTCGGGCCCGACCTGGCCGGTATCGGCATCGACCGAGTTGCGGCCGGTGAGGACGAGATCGAACGGCCCGAGGTGATCGAGCGCCGCCGCGAGGGCTCGCGCCGTGGCCAGGGTGTCCGAACCGGCGAATGCCGGATCGCTCACGAGCACCCCGTGGGTCTCGACGCCGTGGTCGGTGCCCCACGCGATCGCCTCGCGAAGCGTGTCCTCAGCCGTCGGCGGGCCGAGGGTGAGCACGGTGACCGATCCGTCGTGCGCGCCGGCCAGGGCGACGCCCTGCGCGACCGCGCGCCGGCAGTAGGCGCTCATCTCGAGATCGAGTCCCGTGCGCACGAGCCGACCGTCGGGCCCGAGCGTCATCTCCTCGAAGGCCGGGATCTGCTTGACCAGGACGGCGATGCGAAGGCTCATGGTCGCGGGATCGATCCGAGGGCGGCGAGTTGCTCGCAGTAGTGCGTCACCGAATGGTGGACCAGCCGGACGGCGAGGCCGGTGGCGCCGATCTCCCGCATACGTCCGAGTTGTTCGGCCACCCGATCGGGTTCCGCCAGCGGGTCCCACGGGCGGTCGTTCTGCAGCAGCACCTCGACGGGGCGATCGCGCGCGGACCAGGCCGGTGTATCCCGGGCCCGGGTGAGCAGGTCGTCGAGGTCGGCCGTCCGCAGACCGAACGGCGCCCATGCGTCACCGAGCTCGACGGCGCGCCGGAGTGACCGGGCGGTACGGCCCCCGACCCACAGCGGCACGTGCGCCTGAATCGCGTGGGGTTCGACGAGCAGGTCGTGGAACGAGAAGTGGTCACCGTCGTAGCCCGGCTGCGCCTGCCCCAGCGCGGCCCGGAGCGCGCGCAGCGCGTCGTCCGCGATCGGCCCGCGCCCGGGGAACTCGGCGCCGAGTAGTGCGAACTCCTCCTCGAGGGAGCCGGAGCCCACGCCGAGGATCAGCCGTCCATCACTCACGACATCGAGGGTGCCATATCGTTTCGCGATCGCGAGGGGGTGGTGGTAGCCGAGGACCAGCACGAACGTCGCGAACCTGATGGAGTGCGTCTGCGCCGCGAGGTAGCCGAACACCGCGAGGGGATCCCAATAGGTGCCGCCGCGGACCGAGGCGACCGAGAGCGGCACCGCCACGTGTTCGCTGCAGGTGCAGAAGTCGTAGCCGAGCTGCTCGGCCGCGGCGACGACGGTCGCGATATCGGCGATACCGGCCGTCTCCTCCCACGTTGCGTGGGCGCCGGGGAGTCGGGTGACGACCGGCGTGACGATGCCCATGCGGAAGTCCGACGGTGTGGCCACGCGACGTTTCTACCGCGTCGGATGTGGCTTCGACGCCACCACTAGCCTCGGTTGGGCTCGGACGGCGTGGCAGAACGGAGCGACAGTGGAGCGAGCAACCCGCATGCGCACCCGTCGTTCCCTCCGCCCCGCCATCGTCATCACCGTCCTGGCGGTCTCCATGGTCTCGTGCGCTTCGAGTTCCACCGCCACGAAGCAGGTTCCGGCACCGAACCGCGCCGGTGCGCCGTGCGCCTGGCCGACTATTGCGAACCGGGCCGTCAACAACATTGCCTATCCCGACACGAACGCGACCTATTGGGTATTGACCTATCGCCTGGCGCCGGGCGAGAACCTCGAACTCCGCGGGACCTTCCCCCAGGCCCGGTACCTGTCGTTCATCACGTACGGACCGAGTGGTGGCGAGATCGGCGTCCTGACCGACCGCGACATCCTTCCGGACCCCGGCAGTTCCAACCCCTTCGCACCGGCGACGCGGAACAGTGGTCCGAAGCGTCGGTACCGGGTGCAGGTCCGCTCGGCCGCTTCGAGCGCGACGAACACGGTCAGCGCGGTGGCTGCCGCATCGACGACGACTGCCGTGGCGACCGCGGCGGCGGTTCGGCCACTCGGCACGGGCAAGGACGGCGCGGCCGGTGTGGTCGCCGGGACGCTGATCTACCGCGTGTACGTGCCCGACCGGGCGACGGATCCCACCGGTGGCGGTGGGCTCCCCGCGGTCACGCTCCTGCGGTCCGACGGCACGCGTACTTCGTATGCGACCTGTGCGAAGCAGGGTAAGTCGCCGAACGGCGAGGCGATCGTGCGCAAGAACGGACCGGCCACCGATCGGCCCGCGCCATCCGAGCCGGTGTTCATCCGGCCGGAATCGAACGGCAACAACCTGTACCCCAACTCCGACAACGTCTACGTGGCCACGATCACGCACTACGAGCCGGGGCGCCTGGTGGTGGTGCGAGGGCATGCGCCCACGTTCCCAGACACGCGCGCGGGTGCCGTGATCTCGGGACAGGAGCAGGTGCGCTACTGGTCGATGTGCACGAACGAGTACCGCAAGCCGTATCCGGTGTCGGCCTGTGTCGCCGACGAGTCGGTGAAGCTCGATGTCGACGGCAACTACGTGTTCGTGGTCTCGACCCGCGCCGAACGGCCGGCCAACGCGACCGCGGCGAACGGCGTCACCTGGCTCGACTGGAGCAGTACGAAGGTGGACATGCTGCTGCTCCTGCGCAACATGCTGGCCAGCCCGGATTTCGCGGAGTCGGCGATCAAGCTCGCGCCGGGAGCATTGGCGACCTCGACCATGGGTATCTACGCACCCAGTGGCACCTATTGCCCGGTTGCCACCTTCGCGCAGGGTGGACCGGCCGCCTGCTGAGGACGACGTGACATCCGGCCCGACGCGCGCCGAGCCGACGGGTCATACGCTGCCGGCGCATGGGCTGTGGTTGTGTGGTGGCGTTGTTCGCGATGGTGTCGCCCCGGTTGGCGGTGTTCTTCGTCTGGCTGTTCACCGATCGGATGGGAATCGCGTTCGACCATTTCTGGATGGGGCTCGTCGGCTTCCTGTTCCTCCCGTGGACGACGCTGGCCTGGTCGCTCTGTTACGCACGAGGCACCGGCGTCACCGGCTTCGGTTGGATCCTCGTGGTCGTCGCCCTCCTCGTCGACCTGGGGACCTACGGCAGCTCGTCCCAGATGAAGCGCCGCCGCACCGCCGCGTGAGCGCATGACGCATCGCGCCACGCACCGCAGAACGACGGATGCTCGCGGGTGACTGACCGTCGACTCCAGGTCATCGGAATCGCCGCGGGCGTGGGGTACCTGCTCGGCACGATCCCGTCAGCCGACATCGCCACGCGTCTCGCGACCCGTGGGTCGGTGGATCTCCGGTCCGTGGGTTCGGGCAACCCCGGTGCCTTCAACGCCCTCGGTGTCCTGGGCCGACAATGGGGAGCGGCCGTCGGCGTCGCCGACGTCGGGAAAGGTGCCGCAGCTGCTTTCGTCGGTCGGGCGATCGCCGGTGATCTCGGCGCACACGTCGGCGGCACGGCCGCGATCGTCGGCCACTGCTACCCGGTGTGGTCCGGGTTCCGGGGCGGCAAGGGGGTCGCCACCGGTATCGGTCAGTTCCTGGCGACGTTCCCTGCTGCACTGCCGGTCGAAGTCGTCACCGGGAGTCTCGGTGCGCTGTCGCCCCGGCGGCGCGCGCTCGCGATCTCGATCGCACTCGGAGCGGGATGGGTGGGGAGCGGAGTGGTGTGGGCACGAAGAGGTTGGCCGAACCTCTGGGGCCCCGAGGCGTCGATGGCGATGCCGATCGCCGCGCTCACGTCATCGGCGATCGTCCTGCACCGTTTCGTGACGGATCGACGATTGCGTCCGGAGTCTGCCGACGCTCGTGCCATTGTCGGCGGACCGTCAGACACCGTCGGCGCGTCGGACTGAGGCGCCACACCAACGCGGCCCCGATCGCCGGCCACCCGCCGGCGAGGTACGAGAGTGCTGCGGCGCGGCGCCAGGGAAGCGGGTGTCCGAAGGTGTCCCAGAGGTGCGGATGGACCCGATGCACGTCGCGCAAGGTCCAACGGAGCGCGGGCAAACCCACGACGTATCCCGCGACGATGACAACGACGAACTCCACCCTTTGCTCCTGCCCGGTCCGTGATCAGCGATCATTGTGGCGCACCCCGGGCAAAGCCACCAAAGCGGGGCGTACTGCCGTCAGAAACGCGAAACCATCCGCAGGGCCTTCTTGGCGATGATGTTCTTCTGGATCTCGGTCGCGCCGGCGCCGATCGATGTGTACCGCTGCCAGGAGTAGTTGCGGGCGTGGACGCCGCCGTCCACCGCGCCGGGACCACCCTTGATGATGAGTCCTTCGGGGCCGAGCAGGTCGACGGCCAACTCGGCGAGGTGCTGCGCGATCGACGACCACTGCAGTTTCGCGAGGGGGACCTCGGGCCAGTTCGGTTGACCCTTGCTGATCTTCGTGAGGGCGCGGTAGTTGAGCAGCCGGGTCAGCTCGATCTCGGCGAACGCGCGCCCGACGCGGTCTCGGAGCGCGGGGTCGCGTAGGGCGTCGGGGTTGACCACGCGTGCCGCGGCGATCATGGCCCGCAGATCGGCGGCCATGGTGATCGAGAGGCCCGCGGTACCGACGCGCTCGTGGCCGAGCGTGCTCATCGCCACCTGCCAGCCTTCGCCCTCGCCACCGAGTCGGCAGTCGACCGGGAGCACGGCGTCGGTGAAGAACACCTCGTTGAGCATCGTGTCGCCGGTGATGTCGCGGATCGGCCGGCACTTGATCCCGGGCGTGTTCATGTCGACGATGAACGCAGTGATGCCCTCGTGTTTCGCACCACGCTCGAAGGCCGTCGGGTCGGTTCGGAGGAGGAACAGTCCCCACTGGGCGAGGTGCGCGGACGAGATCCAGGTCTTCTGGCCGTTGACCACGTACTCCTCGCCGTCACCGATGGCGAGCGTCCGCATGTTGGCGAGGTCTGAACCGGCCTCCGGTTCGCTGAAGCCCTGGCACCAGTGTTCGTCGGCCGAGAGGATGCCGGGCAGCCACCGTTGTTGCTGTTCCTCGGTACCCCACTGCAGGATCATCGGGCCGATCTGCCAGATCCCGTTGGCGTTGTAGACGCCGGGTGCCTTCACCCGCGCCATCTCCTCGGAGTAGATCGCGTTCTGGACCGGCGTCGCCTCGCGGCCGTGCCAGGACCGAGGCCAGTTGATCGCGGCCCACCCGTCGGCATCGAGGCGGCGCTGCCAGTCCTTGCGGCGGGCCTGCGTGCGCTCGAACGCGTCGACATCCGCGTCGTCGTCGTCGGTCCAGTCCCGGAGGAACGGGGGGAGCGCGGTGTCGAGCCAACGCCGCAGTTCGTCCCGGAACGCGATGTCCTCGGCCGTCAGCGAAAAATCCATAACATGCCGAGCCTACGCAGGCGGCCTGTCGCCTGCGACGAAGTCGCAAGAGCGGAAGAGATGGATTTTCAGTTCTCGGAAGATCAAGACGCGTTGCGGGATGCGGTGCGGTCGTTCATGAACGACTGGGTCGCGCGGTCGGACGCGCGGGATGGGCTCGACGCGGAGGACTGGAAGGCGCTCGTCGATCTGGGGTGGACGGGGTTGCTCGTTCCGGTCGGGTTCGGTGGACTCGGTCTCGGTCTGGTCGACGCGGTCGTGGTGCTGGAGGAGATGGGGCGGGTCGCGTTCCCGGGCCCGTACCTGGCGTCGGCGGTGATCGCGACGGTGGCCGCGCGGCGGCTCGGTCTCGACGACGCGTTCCGCGACCTTGCAGCCGGCGCAGTCGGGACCGTGGCCTTCGAGGAGTCGGGCCACGCCGATCCCGTCGACCGCGTGCGGACCCGCGCTCGCCGTCGCGGTGCCGACTGGGTGATCTCCGGTGAGAAGTCGCTCGTGCTCGACGGACCGGCTGCGGATTGGATTCTCGTGGTGGCCCGCACGCCGGACGGGTTGCACACCTTCCGCGTGACCGGTGCCGAGTGTGCGCCGGTGCCGACGATCGATGCCACCCGCTCGGCCGGCCGACTGGTTCTCGACGAGACGGTGGCGGAACCCGTCGGCCCCGACGATGACCACACCGACATCTGGCGGGCGATCGCCGACGACACCGCGGTCGCCCTGGCCGCCGAACTCACCGGGGTGTGCGACGCGTCGATCGCGATGGCGATGGACTACGCCGAGCACCGGGTGCAGTTCGACCGGCCGATCGCGTCGCACCAGGCGATCCAACACAAGCTGGTCGACATGTTGCACGCCACCGAGCTCGGCCGGGTGGGTGTCCACTACGCGGCGTGGGCCTCGGATGTCGACGCACCCGACCGGGCCCGCGCCGCGGCGATCGCCAAGGCGCAGATGGGTGAGGCGGCGGTGATGACGACCGCGGAGAACATCCAGGTCCACGGCGCGGTCGGGTTCACGTGGGATTCGCGCGCCGGGGTGCTGTACCAGCGGGCGAAGCAGAACGACGTGCTCGGCGGGAGCCAGTCGTGGCATCGCGCGCGTGTAGCCGATGCCGTACTCGGCGCGAGCTGACGCGTGGCCGAGTTCACGACCGTCGCAGCCGCCGTGCGCGAGCACGTACGGGCCGGTGACTCGCTCCATCTCGTGGTCGGCCACTCGCGCTGGAGTGCGGCGGCGCGTGAGGTGGTCCGCCAGTGGTGGGGCCGGGACCCGCAGTTCACCCTGGTGATGCTGAGCCTCTCGAGTCTCGGCGCATTGTTCTTCCGCGGCGGGCTCGTGAAGCAGGTGATCACGGGGTACAGCGGCGACACCTTCCCCAACTTCACACCGAACCCGTGGTTCCAGCGTGCGTATTCGAGTGGCGAGGTGGCGGTGGAGCACTGGTCGTTCCTCGCGTTCGCACAACGACTCGAAGCCGGCGCGCGCGGGTTGCCCGCGATCGCGACGCGATCCATCGCGGATTCCTCGATGGCGGACAACGAGGGCTACGCGACGGTCGACTCGCCGTTCGGGCCGGTCGGGCTCCTCGCTCCGTTGCAGGCCGATGTTGCGATCCTCCACGCGCCGGTGGCCGACCGCGCCGGGAACCTCGCGGTGGCGGCACCGCTGCTCGAAGGGGTGTGGGGCGCGCTCGGCGCCCGACGCGGGGTCATCGCCACGGTGGAACGCGTCGTGGACGACCTCCGTGAGTACGCGAACCACGTCCGGATCCCTGCGCACCGGGTGCTCGCGGTGTGCGAGGTGCCGCTGGGCGCGCATCCGGGTGGCCTGTTCGCGCGCGACCTCCCCGTCGACGGCTACGGCGAGGACTACGACTTCTGGATCGAAGCGCGGGCCGCGACCCGGCGGGACGACTACGACGAATGGATCCGGCACTGGGTGCTCGAACCGGCGGACCAGGGTGAGTATCTCGAGCGGCTCGGGCGAGCGCGGATCGAAGCACTGCAGGCGAAGGCCGATCCCGTCGAGCACGCTCGGATCGCGGCGATGACGACACCGGACCTCGAAGCACCCGTCAACGCGTGGGAACGCGCCGCGACCTACGCCGCCCGCCACCTGGCCGAGCGGGTGGCTGTGCTCGGCGCCCATGCGGTGCTCGCGGGAGCCGGCGTCGCCAACCTCGCGGCGTGGTTGGGAGTGCAGGTGGCTCGCGAGGCCGGTCACGACGTGCAACTCACCGCCGAGATCGGCATGTGGGGCTACGTTCCGATGACCGGCGATCCGTTCGTCCTCAACCACGGCAGCTTTCCGACCGCCACGATGCTCGGCGACGCGGCGATGGTGCTCGGCGCGCTCGTCGGCGGAACGGGTACCACCACCCTCGGCTGCCTGGGCGGCGCGCAGATCGACCGGGCCGGCAACATCAACTCGACACTCATCCCCGACGGTCCGTTCCTCGTCGGCTCCGGCGGCGGGAACGATGTTGCGTCGGTCGCGGTGGAGAACGTGGTGGTGGCGACCCTCACGCCCCAGCGCACGCCCGCCGAGTGTGGCTATGTCACCTCGCCCGGTCACGCGGTGATGGCGCTGGTCACCGACCTCGGGATCCTCGAGAAGCGGAACGGCGAACTCGTGCTCACCGCAGTCCCCGCAGGTGTGGAACCACTCGCCGATCGCGTTGCTCAGGCCGTGGCCGCGTGCGGGTGGGACCTGACCGTGGCCCCCGACATCCGGGAACTCCCAGGTCCCACCGGCGACGAGATCGCCGCGCTACGGGGCTGGGATCCGCACGGCTGGTTCCTCCGCGGCTGACCGCCACGGCGCGCACTCGAGCGTCGGTAGGCTCCACGGGTGTTTCGGACCGTGGGGGACCGGCACGAGGAGGGTCCATGACTGCAGTCGTCGAACGCCGCGAGACGGTGCCGAACCCGTACCTCGAAGGTCCGTTCGCACCGATCGACACCGAGATCACGGCCGAGTGCGAGGTGATCGGTGACCTGCCCGCCGACCTCTCGGGGGTCTACGTGCGGAACGGGTCGAATCCCAAGTACCCGCCGCCCGGTCGGTACCACTGGTTCGACGGTGACGGCATGGTGCACGCAGTGCACTTCGAGAACGGCAAGGCGGTATACCGCAACCGGTACATCGCCACCGAAGTGCTCGCGGCGGAGACCGCGGTAGGCGAGGCGGTCTGGTCCGGCATCAACGAACGGCCCGACTTCCGTCACCCTGGAGGTCCGTTCAAGGACACTGCGAACACCGACCTCGTGTTTCACCGCGGCCGGCTGCTCGCCCTCTGGTGGCTCGGCGGACCCTGTTACGAGATCGACGTGCCGTCGCTCGACACCGTCGGCCGGTTCGACTTCGGCGGCACGCTGCCCAGCCTCACCGCGCACCCGAAGCTCGACGCGGTGACCAACGAACTCATCGTGTTCGACTACGACGTGCTGCCGCCCTACCTCACCTACGGCGTGGTGGGCGCCGACGGCACGCTCGTCCACCGGACCGAGGTCGACCTCCCCGGACCGCGGCTCCTCCACGACCTCGCGATCACGGAACACTTCACGATCCTCATGGACTTCCCGCTGATGTGGGACCCGGAACTGCTGGCGCAGGGTCGCACCAAGCTCACGTTCCGCACCGACCTCCCCGCGCGCTTCGGGATCATCCCGCGGCACGGCGATGGTGACACCGTGCAGTGGTTCGAGGCCGAGTGTTGCTACATGTACCACACGATCAACGCGTGGGAATCGGGCGACGAGATCGTGCTCGTCGGGTGTCGGATCGAGAACCCTTTGCAGGAGGGCGACTGCGATCGCATCCCGCACATCGACGTGTTGCGCCTCGAACCGTTCCTGCACGAATGGCGCTTCGACCTCGTCACCGGCACCGTGCGCGAGCGCGTGCTCGACGACGTGATGGCCGAGTTCCCGCGCATGGACAACCGACTCCTCGGCCGTCCGTCGCAGTTCTCGTACAGCCCACGCATCGCGCCGGCCCCGGAACTCCTCTTCGACGGGTTCCTCAAGTACGACACCGGAACCGGCGCGTCCGAGACCCATTCCTACGGTGACGGTCGGTACGGCGGCGAGACGGTGTTCGCGCCGCGGGTCGGTGCCACGGCCGCCGACGACGACGGCTATGTCCTCACGTTCGTCACCGATGCCGCGACCGGCGACTCCGAGGTGATCGTGGTGGATGCGCGCCGCGTCACCGACGCACCGGTGTGTCGGATCCGCATCCCACAACGGGTACCCATCGGTTACCACTCGTGGTGGGTCCCCGAGTCCGAGTTGGTCTGAAGCGCCGATGGGCCCGACCTACGTCATCGGCGGCGCGCAGACCGACTTCCTCCGGAACTGGACCCGTGAGGGTTCCTCGCTGGCCGACCTCGTCGCCGAGCCGGTGCAGGGGGCGCTCGCGGATGCCGGGCTGGACCCCGACGCGATCGAGGTGGGTCACGTCGGGAACTTCGCATCGGAGATCTTCTGCGGCCAGGGTCACCTCGGCGGCTTCCTGGTGGAGGCCGACCAAGCGTTCGGCGGGCTGCCGACCTCCCGCCACGAAGCCGCCTGCGCGTCCGGCAGTGTGGCGGTACTGGCGGCCATGGCCGATCTCGAATCCCGGCGCTACGACGTCGCGCTGGTGGTCGGGGTGGAGATGATGCGCAATGTGCCGACGGCCACGGCCGTCGCCAACCTCGGCGCCGCGGCGTGGGTCCCGGACGAGACCGAGGGCATCCCCATGGTGTGGCCCGAGGTGTTCGCCGCCCTGGGCGACGAGTACGACCGGCGCTACGGCCTCGACGATGCCCACCTCCGCGCCATCGCGGCCAGCAGCTTCGAGAACGCGCGGCGGAACCCGAACGCGCAGACCCGGCGGTGGGAACTCCCCGCCGGTGCCTTCACCGACGACGATCACGACAACCCGGTGGTCGCCGGTCGGTTACGACGTCACGACTGCTCGCAGATCACCGATGGCGCGGCGACGGTGATCCTCGCGTCCGAGTCGTTCGCCGCCGAGTGGGCCGATCGGCGCGGCATCCCACTCGGCGCGGTCCCGCGGATCACCGGATGGGGCCACCGCACGGCGCGCATGAGCTTCGCGGGGAAGCTCGCCGAGTCGGCCGAGGCCGAATACGTCTTTCCCCACGTGCGGGGAGCGATCACCGACGCGTTCGCGCGGTCGGGACTGCCCGGCGTCGAGGCCGTCGACCTGATCGAGTGCCACGACTGCTTCACCACGACCCATTACATGGCGATCGACCACTACGGCATCACGCCCGCAGGCGATTCCTGGAAGGCGATCGAGAACGGCGAGGTCTTCGCCGACGGGCCGATCCCGATGAATCCGTCCGGGGGACTCATCGGCTGCGGACACCCCGTGGGTGCGTCCGGGGTCCGGATGCTGCTCGACGTGTGCCGCCAGGTGAGTGACCGCGCCGAGGACTACCAGGTCGAGGGCGCACGTACCGGCTCGACGCTCAATATCGGTGGGAGCGCGACCACCACCGTCTCGTTCGTGGTCAGTACCACCTGAGACCACGCGCCGGGCCCTAACCTCCGCCCTTGTGGGACGCGTGTCGCTCCAGGGGGTCACCAAGAAGTTCGGTGACGTGGTCGCCGTCGATCATCTCGATCTCGAGGTGGCCGATCGCGAGTTCCTCGTACTGCTCGGTCCCTCGGGCTGCGGGAAGTCGACCGCACTGCGCATGATCGCGGGCCTCGAGGAACTCACCGAGGGCACCATCACCATCGGTGACCGGGTCGTGAACGACGTGGAACCGAAGGATCGGGACCTCGCCATGGTGTTCCAGAGCTACGCGCTCTACCCGCACCTCTCGGTGCGCAAGAACATCGAGTTCCCACTGCGGACGCGTGGGGTGCCGAAAGAGAAGCGGGCAGCGACGGTCGCGAATGCGGCCGAGTCGCTCGGGCTGACCGATCTGCTCGATCGCAAGCCGGGCCAGCTCTCGGGTGGTCAACGGCAACGGGTCGCGCTCGCGCGGGCGATCGTCCGCGACCCTGAGGCGTTCCTCATGGACGAGCCGCTCTCGAACCTCGACGCCAAGCTCCGGGTCGAGACGCGGGCCGAGTTGGTGGAGCTCCAGCAGCGCCTCGAGGCGACGGTCGTCTATGTGACTCACGATCAGGTCGAGGCGATGACGATGGGCGATCGGATCGCGATCATGAACGAAGGGGTGCTCCAGCAGGTGGGACCGCCCCAGGAGGTCTACGCCCGGCCGGCGAACCTCTTCGTGGCCCGCTTCATCGGCACCCCGCCCATGAACACGATTCCCGGCGAACTGGCGGGGGCGAGTGCGGAGGTCATCGTCGGTGTCCGGCCCGAACACCTGACGCTGGCGCCGCGCGGAGCGGGGATCGACGCGACTGTCGTTGCCATCGAGTCGCTCGGGCACGAGCGCCACGTGATCTGCAGACTCGTCGACGGATCCACCGTGATCGCCCGCCAGGGCACGGACGTGACCGCGCCGGCGTCGAACGCGGAGGTCGGTCTGGTGTTCGCGCCCGAGCACGCGCACCACTTCGACGCCTCCAGCGGGGCCCGCCTCGGATGACGAGCAGTCGGACCCGGCGCCGGCAGCGCGAAGCCGCACTCGGCTACCTGATGCTCCTGCCCGCGCTCGTGATCTTCGTGGTCTTCATCTTCTACCCGTTCCTGCGGAACTTCCAGCTCGGCTTCTACCTGAACCCACCGTTCCCGAACCTGCCGAAGCGGTGGGTCGGCTTCGACCAGTACCGGGACATCCTGAGTTCGGCCAGCTTCATTTCCAGCCTGAAGACGACGATCGCGTTCGCGTTCATGACCGTGCCGGCTGGTATCGGGCTCGGACTGGCACTGGCCGTCACGGCCAACCGCAAGCTGCGCGGCATCGGCGTGTACCGCGCGATCTTCTCGTCGACGGTCGCCACCTCGGTCGCGGTCGCGGCCGTCATCTTCAGCCTGATGTTCAACCCGATCGTCGGACTCCTGCCCTGGATGGGTATCAGCCCGACGCCCCCGATCATCGAGAACCCGGACCTCGCGCTCGCGGCGGTCGCGCTGGTGACGGTGTGGCAGACGCTCGGGCTCACGTTCATCCTGCTGTCGGCCGGGCTCCAGGCGATTCCCGAGGATCTGTACGAAGCGGCCCAGGTTGACGGTGCCGGGGGGACGACCAGGTTCTGGCGCATCACCATCCCGATGCTGTCGCCGACGCTGTTCTTCGCGGTGGTGATCGGGTCGATCCACGCGTTCCAGAGCTTCGGTCAGATCGACATCATCACGAGCGGCGGTCCGTTCAAGCACACGAACGTGCTCACGTATTCGATCTACGGCGAACTCAACGGCACCAACGGTCCGCCGAACCCGGGCAAGGCCGCGGTCCTCGCGATCGCCCTCTTTGCCATCACGCTGGGCCTCACCGCGGTCCAGATGCGGGTGCTCGAACGGCGGGTCCACTATGCGCGCTGACTCACGCGCGGGGCATCGACTCCGCAAGTTCGGTAGCTACGCGATCCTCACCGTGCTCGCGTTCGTCGTGCTGTTCCCGATCTACATCACGGTCGTGAACTCGTTGCTGCGTCCGGTCGACATCGCCGCGCGCCCGCCGGTCTTCTTCCCGCTGCACCCCAAGTGGTCGAGCTACGCGGACGCGTGGAACGGCGGCCACATGTCGAAGTACCTCGTGAACAGCTTCATCGTGACCATCGCGATCACCGTCGGGCAGGTGTTCACCGCGATCCTCGCCGGCTATGCGTTCGCGTTCCTCGAGTTCCCGTTCAAGCGGACGTTGTTCGCCGTGTTCCTCGCCACCCTGATGGTGCCGTTCGAGGTGACGGTCGTGACCAATCTCGACACCGTGCGCGCGCTCGGGTGGTTCAACACGTACCAGGGGCTCGCGGTGCCGTTCCTCGCGACGGGTTTCGGCGCGTTCCTCGTCCGGCAGGCATTCCTGCAGGTGCCGCCGGATCTCTCCGATGCTGCCGCGCTCGACGGGTACGGCCACTGGCGGTTCATGACCCGGGTCGCGGTACCACTCGCCCGTCCGGCGGTGGCCGCCCTCACGGTGTTCGGGTTCCTCGGGGCCTGGAACCAGTTCCTCTGGCCGCTCCTCGCCACCAAGGACGACCAGCTCCGCACCGTGCAGATCGGGCTCAAGACGTTGCGCCAGACCAGTCTCAACGACGTCAACGTCACGTTCGCGGGGGCGGTCATCGCCGTGATCCCGATCGCGATCATCCTGCTGCTGTTCCAGAAGCATCTGGTTCGTGGCCTCACCGCCGGTGCCGTGAAAGGCTGACCTGCGTGCTGCATTTTCCGCAATCCTTCCGTCGACCCGGAGTGTGCTGATGTCCTCGTCCCGATTCGTCCGTCTGGTGGCCCTCGCGGGCGTGGCTGTCTTCGCCCTCGGCGCGTGCAGCGGGAGCAGTAGTGGGAGTGGAGGAAAGGCCTCCGGTGACAGCACCAGCGGTGGGGGGAGCAATGCGTGCCCGGTGGGTGCGCTCGCCAAGGCGACCGGGCCGGTGCAGATCACGTTCTGGCACGGACTGAACCGGGCCAACGAAGAGACTCTGCAGAAACTGGTCGACCAGTTCAACGGTCAGCAGACCAAGGTCAAGGTCGACCTGGTGAACCAGACCGGGTACGAGGAGATCCTGCGCAAGTGGGTGGCCGGTCTCGGCACCAAGGAACTGCCCGACCTCGCGCAGATGGAGGACACCGCGACCCAGCAGATGATCGACACGCAGTCGATCGTGCCGGTGGCGGATTGCATCAAGGCCGATCACTACGACACGTCCGACTTCGTGAGCCGTGTCCTCGAGCGGTACAACGTCGACGGCAAGCTCTACCCGATGCCGTTCAACGTTTCGAACCCGGTCCTGTACTACGACAAGAACGCGTTCCGGGCCGCCGGGCTCGACCCCGAGAAGCCGCCCGCGACCCTGGCCGAGGTCAAGACCGACGCCGCGAAGATCAAGGCGCTCGGCTACCAGACCGGCTTCGGTCTCAAGCTCAACCCGTGGTACCTGGAGCAGTGGGCGTCGAAGGCGGACCACCTGTTCGTCGATCACGAGAACGGCCGCAAGGGTCGGGCGAGCAAGGTGCTCTTCGACGACGCCGCGGGTGAAGCCACGTTCGCCTGGATGAAGGACATGGTGGATTCGGGCCTTGCCCGGACCAACCCGGACGACGGCCCCAACGGGTTCGACAACCTGCTGGGCATCCGGTCGAAGGTCCAGGGCATGACGATCGACAGTTCGGCGAGCCTGGGCACGGTCTCGCAGGTCCTCGCGAGCGGTGAGGGCGGCGGGGTCGACCTCGGCGTGGGCGCGATGCCCGGGCCGAGCGGCGCCGGCGGTGTGCTCGTCGGTGGTGGCGCGCTCTACATGTCGAAGTCGAGCACGCCGGAGAAGATCGCGGCCACGTGGGAGTTCGTGAAGTTCCTGGTCTCGTCCGAGACCCAGGCCACGTTCGCCGCCGGTACCGGCTATGTGCCGATCCGGAAGTCGTCGATCACCCAGAAGGTGCTCGCCGATCTCTACGCGAGCACGCCCGCGTACAAGGTCGCCTATGAGCAACTCCTGAGCGGCAAGGACGACATCGCGACCGCGGGTCCCGTGATCGGCAACTACGCGGGGGTCCGGGACGTGGTGCGCGACGCCGAGACCAAGATGCTCGCCGAGGGCGGTGACCCGAAGGCCGCGATCAAGGCCGCCGCGACGGCCGCCACCGCGGCGATCCAGGACTACAACACCCGCATCGGGAAGTAACCCACCAAGAACCCGCGCGTTTGTCGACGCGGCAGGTCCTGGACCGGCTGCGTCGACAAGCCGATGGTGATTGCGTCAGCGCGAGAGGATGGTGACGCTCGCGTTGGCGCCGCGGCCGACGGTATGGGCAAGCGCCACGCGGGCGCCGTCCACCTGCCGGGCGCCGGCGGTGCCACGGAGTTGACGCGTCAGTTCGACGACCTGGCCGAGGCCCGACGCGCCGAGTGGTTCGCCCTTCGAGAGCAGGCCACCCGACGGGTTGATCGGCCGCGAGCCGCCCAGTGATGCGGCGCCGGACGCGAGGAACGCGGCCTGGTCGCCCGGCGGGCAGAGGGCGAGTTCCTCCCAGCCGAGCAGTTCGCGCGCCGCGTCGGTGTCTTGGCACTCGGCGACGTCGACATCGCCGGGGCCGATCCCGGCCTCGGCGTACGCGGCGTCGGCTGCGAGCGTGGTGGGTGGCGTGATCTCGAGGTCCTCGATTCCCGCGAGCGGAGTGGCCTCGCCGAGCACACTGCCGGGAAGGTGGGAGCGGAGGACCGCGGCGTCGAGGCGGACGGCGCCGGATCCGCTCGCCGTACCACGCCGCAGGACCACGGCGGCTGCGCCCTCGTTGGGCGAGCAGAGCATGAAGAGGTGCAGCGGTTCGCAGACCACCCGCGACCCGAGCACGGCTTCGATCGTGGTCGGGGACTGATACATGGCTTCCGGGTTGAGGGCTCCGGCAGCACGGTTCTTCACGACGACGGCTGCGAGATCCTCTTTGGTGATGCCGCGCTCGCGCATCAACCGCTGCGCGCGCAGGGCGAAGTAGGCAGGAGTCGCGGCCAGGCCCGATTCCTCCCGCCACGGTTCGAAGAAGCTCGACCGGATGATGCCCTTCGGCATCTTCTCCATCCCGAAGACCAACACGGTGTCGTACTGCCCGGCGCGGATTGCGGCCGCGGCGAGCCCGAGCGCGGCGCCCCCACTGGCGCAGCCGGCCTCCACGTCGACGATCGGCATACCCGTGCGCGCCAACGCACCCAGCACCTTGTGACCCGCGGCCACCCCCGAGTAGGCGGTGCCGCAGAACGCGGCCTGGAACCCCGGTCGATCCCCGGGTCCGATGCCGGCGTCGACGAGCGCGGCCCGGACCGCGGTGACGCCCATCTCGGTCACGCTCACCCCGTCGAAGCGACCGAACGGGTGCATCCCGATGCCGGCGATCTCGACCTCGGTCATGGGGTGAACTCCCAGGTGGTCACCGGGTCGCCGTCACCGTCGGGGCCGAGCTCCACGATGCGCAGCCGCATCGGCTGGCCGAACGTCCAGTTGTCGGTCGGGGTGGCGAGTCGGGTGATCACGCGCAGGCCCTCGGGCAACTCCACCACGCCGAAGCCGTAGGGGACCGTCCCGAGATACCCCGGCGGCGGGTTCTCCACCGTGGTCCAACCCCAGAGCGTGCCCGGCCCGGTCAATTCGACGGGCACGACCGACTCGTGGCCGCAGTACGGGCACTGGTCGAGGCGCGGGAAGTGGTGGTTGGTGCAGATCGTGCAGCGGGCGCCGAGGAGCGCGGGCGGATCGGTGGTGAACACGCCTTCGACCACGGGTCGCCGCACGCTCATCCGATGACCCCGCCGGCCCGTAACGCATCGATCGCGTCGGGGTCGAGACCGAGGTCGGCGAGGACGGCGTCGGTGTCGGCACCGAGCGTGGGCGCGCCGCTGGGGACGGGGACCGGCTGGCCGACGAACCGCGGGTACGGCGCCTGCTGGCGGATGGGACCGATGACCGGATCGTCGACCGCGACGAGGTCGCCCCGAGCAGCGAACTGCGCGTCGGCGAACATGTCGACCGCGGTGTACGCGGTGGCCACCGGTACGTCGTGCGCCACGCACGCGGCCTCGACCTCGGCGGCCGAGAGGGTGCGCGTCCAGTCGGCGACGATGCCGTTGATCACGTCGCCGTGTTCGGCGCGGTCGACCAACTTGGTGAACCGGGCGTCGTCGAGCAGGTCGGGTCGGTCCATCGCGGCGCAGAGCCGGGAGAAGTTCGCGTCCGACCCCGCGACGATGCAGACGTACTTGGCGTCGGCGGTGGGGTAGTTGTCGAGCGGTGCGCTGTTGGCGAGTCGGTTGCCTTCGCGCGAGCGGACGATCCCGAGGCGGTCGTAACCCGCGATGGTCCATTCCAGGATGCGCAGCACCGAGCCGTACAACGCGGCGTCGACCACGGCGCCGGTCCCCGCGCGGGCGTCCCGCGCGTACAACGCGGCGGTGGCGGCTTGCGCGGCGAAGACGCCGGTCAGGTAGTCGGAGATCGTGACCCCGACGCGTACCGGCGGCCGGTCGGGATACCCGGTGAGGTGCAGCAGTCCGCCGTAACCGATGCCGACGCGATCGAGGCCGGGGCGGGTGGCGAGCGGCCCGTCCTGACCGAAGGTGGAGATCCGCACGGAGACGAGGCGCGGGTCGAGGTCCGCGGGTGCTATGTGCCAGCGCTCGAGCGTGCCGGGCCGGAAGTTCTCCACCACGACATCTGCGGTCGCGGCCAGGGACCGGAACACCGCCTGGCCTTCGGACTGGCGCAGGTCGAGGGTCACGCTCCGCCGCCCTCGACCTTCGACGGCCCAGAAGAGCGAATAGCCGTCGTCGGTGAACGGACCGATCTGACGCATGAAGTCGCCGCTGCCCGGTTGCTCGATCTTGATGACCTCGGCACCCTGCTCGCCGAGGAGTCCGGCACAGAAGGGTGCCGCGATCCGAGTGCCGAGGTCGAGCACCCGGAGCCCGGCGAGTGGTCCGGACGTCACTGTCGCGCCTCGCTCATGCGTCGCGTCCGGCCTGCTCGGCCCGGACCGCATCCATCCCGCCGGCCCGGCGGGCCGCGGTCCGGCTCCGCGCCTCGTCGGAGTTGCTCACGAACTGGTGGACCATGAAGTGGTACCGCCACGACTCGCGTTGGCCCATCGTGTCGACCGTGTGGTTGATCGTGTCCTTGATGGCGCGCGCAGTGATCGGCGGCACCAGTGCAACCTGTTCGGCCATCTCCCGGGCCGCGTCGTGGAGCGCATCTCGGGGAACGACCCGGTTGACCAGGCCGGCTCGTTGCGCCGCGGTCGCGTCGAGGACGGTGGCGCAGAGGAGGAACTCCTTGGCCTGACGCGGCCCGAGTTCCCACGGTTCGATCAGCAGTTCCACCCCGACACCGCTCATGCGGGCGACCGGGTTCGAGAACGTCGCGTCGTCGGCCGCCACGATCAGATCGCACATCGCGGCCAGCATCAGACCGGCGGCCGAACACGTGCCCTGCACGGCGGCGATCGTGACCTTGGGGAAATCGCGGATCCGGACGAGCTTGTCCCAGTACATGACCTGCTCGTGTTCGAGCTTGCCTTCCGGAGTCGCCCGGCGGGCGGCCCAGTACTCCTCGCCGGCGAGTATCTCCTTGAGGTCGTGGCCGGCCGAGAAGTGCTTGCCCTCGGCGGCGACGATCACCACGCGGACGTCGTCGTCCCGTTCGGCGGCGTCGAACGCGGCGTCGAGTTCGGTGATGAGTTGCGTGTTCTGGGCGTTCGCGGCGTGCGGTCGGGCGAGCGTGATGGTCGCGATCGCGCCCCCGCTCTGGCACTCGTAGGTCTCGTAACGAATGGTCTCGTCGCTCATCAATCCAACCCCCGGAGCGGCGAATCTAACGCCGGAACCGGCGGCACCGGTTCACGGTCACTTCGCGGGTTTCGGTTCCCGCGGCAGGCCGAGGGTCCGTTCGCCGATCACGTTGCGTTGGATCTCGTTGGTGCCCGCCCAGATCGAACTGGCCTGGTAGTAGAGCCACGACCGCTGCCAGCGTCCGTCGCCCGGGTTCTCACTGGCATCGCCCCAGAGGGGGGCCGACGGTCCGAGCACCGTCATCACCGTGTCGTGGAGGCGCTTGCTCATCTCCGACCACCACAGCTTGTTGATGCTGCCGACCGGGCCGGGTTCCTCGCCCTTGGCGGTGCGGGAGACCGAACGCCAGTTGTGGAGTCGGAAGAGTTGGAGTTCGACGAACGCCTCGGCCAGGCGCGGCTCGATGCGCGGATCGTCCCAGGCGTCGTTCTCGTGCGCCAGGGTCAGGAGTTCGTCGAGGAGTTGCGTGTGGATCACCAACTGACGCGGGTTGACCCCGCGTTCGTGGGTGAGCGTCGAGTTGGCGATGCGCCAGCCTTCGTGTTCGGGGCCGATGATCCGGTCCTCGGGGACGAACACGTCGTCGAAGAAGACTTCGTTGAACTCGGACTCGTCGGTGATCTGACGCAACGGACGCACATCGACCCCCGGACTCCGCATGTCGATCACCAGATAGGAGATGCCGAGTTGCGGGCGGACGGTGGGATCGGTGCGGGCGAGACAGACCCCCCAGTCGGCGAACTGTGCGTAGCTGGTCCAGACTTTCTGGCCGTTGAGCCGCCAGCCACCGTCGACCCGTTGCGCGGTCGTGGTGAGCGAACTCAGATCGCTGCCCGCGCCCGGTTCACTGAAGAGCTGGCACCAGATCTCGGCGGCCGAAAGGATCCGGGGCAACCACCGGGCGCGTTGCTCGTCGGTGCCGTGGGCGAGGATCGTCGGACCGACGAGGTTCACGCCGATTCGGCCCACCAACTCCGGGGCGCGTGCGCGGGCGAGTTCCTCGGTGACGATGTAGTGGCCGATCGGTCCTGCGTCGCGACCGCCGAACTCGGTCGGCCAGGCGACGCCGACCCACCGACCGGCCGCGAGTTGGGCTTGCCAGTCGCGCCCGAAGGCGACCTCGTCGGCGAGGTCGTCGAACCGGGGTGGCAGCCCCCGTCCGTACTCCCACGGCAGATTGGCGCGCAGCCACGATCGGCACGACGCCCGGAGTTCGCGCTCGCCCTCGGTCGGGGTGAGGTCCATGGGCGGAGGCTATTCGGCGGTCGGGATCGCGGAGTCGCCTCAAGCTGGTGAACCGGTCGACCGAAGAACCGTCATGTCGCAGCCTTCGGCGCCCGGTGGTCCGGCGCGTTCCCAGATCGGCACGAGTTTCATCGAGGTCACGACGGTGGTGTTGGTGCTCGCGGTGCTGATCGCGATCGGGATCCCGGCCTTCCTCGGCTCCAAGGCCCGTGCGAGCGATCGGGACGCGCAGACGAGCCTGCGGATAGCGCTCTCGAATGCGAAAGCCGTCTACGCCGACACCGACTCGTACGCCGAGGTGACCGTTGCCGCACTCCACGCGGCCGAGACCGGTATCGGTTTCACGACTGCGGTGTCGACCGGTCCGAAACTGGTCTCGGTCGATGCGAGCACGGCGGGTGTGATCCTCGCCGCGAAGTCGCCGAGTGGCACCTGTTACGTGGTCGGGGACACCGGATCGAGGTCGGGCACCGTGTTCGGCAGCCTCGGGACGTCGGCGTGCAGCGCGTCCGCGGTGCCCGCGCTGCCGTCGTCGGTTCCGACCGCGCTGCACATCACCAGCGGCGGGGGCTGGGCCCAGGCCTGGTAGCGGTTCGGTCCGTTCAGTGGTGCGATCCCGTCAGCGCTGGTCGATCGGGATGTAGTGGGTCTCGTTCGGACCGGTGTAGATCTGACGGGGTCGACCGATCTTGGTCTTCGGACTCTCCATCATCTCCTTCCAGTGCGCGATCCAACCCGGGAGCCGGCCCATGGCGAAGAGCACGGTGAACATCTCGGTGGGGAATCCCATGGCCCGGTAGATCAGCCCGGAATAGAAGTCGACGTTCGGGTACAGCTTGCGGTCGACGAAGTACGGATCGGTGAGCGCGACCTCTTCGAGCCGGCGGGCGATGTCGAGCAGCTCGTCGCGACCGTCGAGTTCGCCGATGACGCGGTCGACGGTGTCGGCGAGGATGCGGGCGCGCGGGTCGTAGTTCTTGTACACGCGGTGGCCGAATCCGGAGAGCCGAAAGCTGGAGTCGGGGTCCTTGGCCATGGCGACGTAGCGGTCGATGTCGCCGCCGTCGCGCCGGATGCCCTCGAGCATTTCGAGCACGGCTTGGTTCGCACCACCGTGGAGCGGCCCCCACAGGGCGTTGATGCCCGCAGCGACGCTGGCGAACAGGTTGGCGTCCGACGAACCGACCATACGCACGGTCGAGGTGGAGCAGTTCTGCTCGTGGTCGGCGTGCAGGATGAGCAACTGCTTCAGCGCGTGCACGATCGTCGGCGAGACGTCGTAGGTCTCCGACGGAACCGCGAACGTCATGGTGAGGAAGTTCTCGATGAGGTCGAGTTCGTTGTCCGGGTAGAGGAACGGCTGACCGATCGACTTCTTGTATGCGTAGGCCGCGATCGTCGGCAGCTTGGCCATCAGACGGAGGATCGAGAGTTGGACCTGATCGGCGTCGTGGGGATTGTCGCTGTCCTGGTAGAAGGTCGACAACGCGCTGACCACGCTGGACAGGACCGCCATCGGGTGCGCGTCCTTGGGGAAGCCGCCGAAGAAGCTCTTGAAGTCCTCGTGCAAGAGGGTGTGCCGCCGGATCCCGAACCGCCACTCGTCGATTTCGTCGGTGTTCGGGAGGTGACCGTAGATCAGGAGGTACGAGGTCTCGAGGAAGCTGGGGGAGTCTCGCTCCACGAGCTCCTCGATCGGGATGCCGCGGTACCGGAGGATGCCCGCGTCGCCGTCGATGTAGGTGATCGCCGACTCGGTCGCGCCGGTGTTCATGTAGCCATAGTCCAAAGTGATGAACCCGGTGGACGACCGCAGTTTTGCGATGTCGACGGCCAACTCGTCCTCGGTGCCCCGGACCACGGGCAGCTCGAGTTCGGTGTCACCGTGGCGGAAGTAGGCGGGCGTCTCTTCGGTCACAGCAGCGGCTCCTCGGCATCGGTGGTCGTCCTTCGCACCCTACAGGCGTCTCCCGTCGAATCCACGGGTTGCGCGGTAGCGTCCGCCACTGATGGATTTCGATCTTTCGACGGACCAGATCGCCCTCCGGGACGCGGCACGCGAGTTCCTCGACGAGGAATGCCCGCCGAACCGGATCCGGGCCGTGCACGCCTCCGACGCGCGTTGGGACCCCGAACTCTGGGAGTCCATGGTCGATCTCGGGTGGCTGGGCGTCGCGGTCGACGAGGACGCGGGTGGGCTCGGCCTCGGCGCCGTCGAGCTGGCGGTCCTGCTCGAACAAGCGGGTCGCCATCTGGTGCCGGTGCCGTTCCTGCCGACCGTCGTGGCGCTCGACGTCGCCGACGCCTGTGGTGCGTCGGCGCTCGTGGCCGACCTGCTCGGTGGTCGCACCGCGTGCCTGGCGTGGAGCGCAGCCTCCGGGGCGGTCCGCGCCGACGGCGGGCAGCTCACCGGTCGTCCGGACCCGGTGCAGTTCGCGCCGACGGCCGACCTTGCGCTCGTGGTGGCCAGTGAAGGCGACGGCGACGCCGTTTACGTGGTCGAGCTCGACGGGTCGTTGCGTCCCGCGGCCGAGCCGGCGATGGATCTCAGCCGGCCGCTCGGCTGGCTCCACTTCGATGGCACCGCGGCCGAGCGGTTGGGTGGGGCCGATGCGGCGGCCCGCCTCGGCGACCTGGCGGCGACCGCGTCGGCACTCGAGCTGCTCGGATCGGCCTCGGTGGCCCTCGACCTCGCCGTCGAATACGCGAAGGACCGGGTGCAGTTCGGGCGGCCGATCGGCTCGTTCCAGGCGATCAAGCACCGGTGCGCCGACATGCTCGTCGATGTCGAGGGGATCCGTTCGAGCGCGTACTGGTCGGCGTGGTGCTTCGGCGCCGACGATCCCGACCGCGCGATCGCGGCGTCCACGGCCAAGACGTGGGCCGGTGATGCGTCGAAGCGCGTGATGGCGGGTGCGCTCCAGGTGCACGGCGGCGTGGGGTTCACCTGGGAGCACGACCTGCACCTCTACATGAAGCGTTCGCAACTCGATCAGGTGAGCTTCGGTGACGCGGTCTGGCACCGAACCCGATTGGGGCGGATGTTGCGCGAGAAGGTCGACGCCGGGGTGAGCGTGCTGTGAACCCGGATCCGGAATCGCCGACGTGGTCCGAGTGGGGTCCGCCGCTCCGCGTCCAGTTGGAGGCGAGTGGGATCGGCGTCTTCGCCCGCGCCCTTCACGATGCCAACCCGATGTTCCTCAGTGCTGCGGCCGCGGCCGAAGCCGGCTTCGCCGCGGTACCGGCACCACCGACGTTCACCTTCGTGATGGCGCACTCGGGTGCCCATCCGGATCTCCAACCGGCTGACGGGCGCGGTCGGTTGGGTCCGCCCGACGGGTTGGCGACCGACGACGGCTATTCGCGCGACGGGCTCTACCTCCACGGCGAACAGCACTTCACCTATCACCGCCAGCCGGTCGCGGGCGACGTGCTCGAAGGCCGCATGCGCGTCTCCGATCCGATCGAGAAGCAAGGAAGTCGGGGCCGGATGGAGATGACGTACATGGACACCGAATGGCGCGATCCCGACGGCGAGCCGGTCGTGTCCGAACGGATCGTCTCGATGTTCATCCCCGACCAATGACGCACGCCGGTGGCTGAGGACCTGGTCGAACTCGTCGAAGTCGGTGACCTCGACGAGCTGTTGCGCGCCACTGACCGGCTGTGTGACGCCCGGGAGTGGACCACCCTCGTCGAGCTGCGCGATCGGTGCCGTACCGCGGTCGAGCGCGGGAAGCAGCTCTGGCCCGCGGCGAACCACATGGAGTACCGGTTGGCGCTCGAGTCACCCGGCGAGGTCGCGGCGCGGATGCTGACCGACGTCGCCGGACAGTTCGGGCTCGGACCGCTCGCGGAGGTCGCCGCCGCCGGGCACTCGTGGTCGGAACTCGCGCCGTTCGCGCCTCGCACACCCCCGGCGGCCACCTGCCTGTACGAGCGGGTCGTGCGCGGCGAGGACCTCACCGGCGTAGCCCGTCCCGGCCCCGACCCCTTCGAACTCCCGCAACGGCTCTGCGATTGGGAGCCCCGCTATCCCGTCGCCGAGTACCGGTCGCACGATGCCGACTTCCCTTCGCCCGAACCCGCCTCGGCCGGTGTGCCGACCGAGGTGGCGGATGACGCGACGCCGATCGTGCACACCGGAGTGGCGCGGACGCTGCGTGACCTCGTGCACCCGTGGACGGCCGACGGCGACGCGACCGCGGTGGCCGTGCAGGGCGATGCGCGCGCGGCGATCGGGATGCTCGACGGTCCCGAGGTCCGGCTCTCCGAAGTCGAACTCGGCACCGCGCTGGCGTGGCTCGGGTGGGCCGGCGCGAGCGGTGGCGCGCACGGTCGCCGTCGGGGCGCGGCCGCGGGCCGGCTCGACGCGTGGATGGTGCTCGCCGAACTGGTCGACCTCGGTGAGACCTGGCCACCGGATCCCGACGCGCTGGGTGATCGCGCGCGCCGGATGCGCTGGTACGTCTGGGACGCGATGGGCATCGGGCCGACGGGCTGGATCCTGCGCGTCGCCGTCGAGGACCCCGAACGCGGCGTGGCCTTCGCCCTCTCTGCCCACGACCCCGCCTGAGCGGTGTTCGGGCCCGAGCCGGCGCGAGGAACGAGCTGAGGCGAGCCGCGAGGCAGTGAGCCCCACGGACGGCATCTCGGTCAGGAGTGCGAACGAACGAGCGATCGCAAAGTGGCGCGGTCGATCTTGCCCGCAGCGAGTGTGGGCATGTGGTCGAGGTGCTCGACGCGCTCGGGGGTCTTGAACGTGGCGACACCCTGGGTCCGGAACCACTGCCGGCACGTCTCCAGGTCGAACGACGGATCGCCCACCACGAACACGCAGACCCGTTCGCCGGTGCGGGGGTCGGGTTCGCTCACCGCGGCCGCCTCCCGGACCGCCGGATGCGCTTCGACGATGCGCTCCACCTCGGCGGCGGCGATGTTCTCACCGGCGCGGATGATCACATCCTTCTTGCGGCCGACGATGGTGAGCCAACCGTCGTCGAGGGTCGCGAGGTCACCGGTCTGGAACCATCCGTCGGTCACGGCCGCGCGGGTCTGGGCCACGTCGAGATATCCGGCGAACAGCTCGGGGCCTTGTACCAGCAACTCACCGTCGTCTGCGATCCGGAGGAGGGTGGCCGGGTCGACCACGCGACCGTCGGTCTGCGCCGCCCGGTCCGGGGCGTCGGTGGCCGTCGAGGTGGTGAGGGTCGGTGCCTCCGTCGATCCGTAGGCGCGTTTGACGACTGCCTGGAGCCGCGCAGCCGCGTCCTCGACGAATTCCGGGGTGACGCCGGCACCGCCCGAGGAGACGAGCCGAAGCGATGCGACGCGATCCGCTCGGAAGCCCGGTGCGCCCATCAGGCCGACGAAGAACGTCGGCGGTCCGATCATGAACGAGATGCGCTCGGACTCGATGAGGCTGAGCGCGTGCTCGGGGTCCCAACGCTCCATGAGCACGGTGCGCATCCCGGCGGCACCGGGAACGAGCAGGCCGTTCAGGAGTCCGGAGATGTGCGCGAGGGGTGCGGGCATGAGGACCACGTCCGCAGGGGTCAACGCGTGCGCGCCGACCATTGTGCGCGCTTTGGTGGCGAGGCCGCGGTGCGTGTGGAGCACGCCTTTGGGGCCGCCTTCCGAGCCGCCGGTCCAGAGCACGACGGCGAGGTCGGCGGGCTGCGCGTGAACCTTCGTGTACGCCTTCCCGGCGGTCAGGGATCGCACCTGGTCGCGCAGGTCGTCCCGGGGGAGGAAGACCGTGGCCTCGAGGGTCGCGACGAGGCTCTCGACCTCGGCCGTACCTGCTTGGTGGTGCAGTGGGGCGGCGATGGCGCCGAGCTGCCAACAGGCGCGGTACAACTCCACGACCTCGGGCCAGTTCGGTGCCTGCCACGCGACGACGTCACCACGGCCGACGCCGAGGCCGCGCAGGCCGGCTGCGAGGTGGGGCGACTGGCCGACGGTCGCCGGCAGGACCGGGACGTCCCACGCGCCGCCGGGTTCGCGGTAGTCGGCGGCCCGCGGATGACGGTAGGTCGCACGCAGGTGGGCGGTCACCCTCCCGACGGCGTCTTCCACGCGTGGCCGCTCGGGGTGGCGCCGCGCAGCAGGTTGGTGCCGATGAAGTTGCGTTGGATCTCGACGGTCCCGGCCCCGATACACAGGCCGCGGATGTCGCGGTAGACCCGTTCGACCGGGTACTCCCGCGAGTAGCCGTACCCGCCGAGGAGTTGGATCGCCTCGTCGCACACGAACTTCGCGGCCAGGTTGGCCGCGGTCTTCGCCATCGCGGTCTCGAGGGGCGGGGGAGTGCCGTGCTCGCCGGCGAGGTGCACGGCGCGCTTGAGGAGCAGCCGGGCCGCTTCGAGTTGGGTGCCCATGTCGGCGATCTTCCACTGCAGCCCTTGGAGGTCGGCGAGCGGACGACCGCCGATCACGCGCTCGTTCATGTACCGGATCGCGTATTCGAGTGCGCCCTGCGCGGCACCGACGCACATCGCGGCATTCCCACACCGCTCGTGGTTGATGTGGCCGATCAACGTGCGGAACGCCGCGTTGGAGTCGGGGTCTCCGGCGAGCAGCACGTCGCCCGGTTCGATGCGTACGTCGTCGAAGGCCAGTTCCGCCTCGCTCGTCGCGCGCAGCCCCATCTTCTCGTGGGTGCCGGCGATACTCACGCCCTCGGCTTCGAGATCGACGACGACCGCGCCGATGCCCTTCGTCCCCTCACTCCCCGGGAAGCGACACCACACGAGGCACACCCGCGACTTGTGGCCGCCGGTCACGTAGTTCTTGTACGCGTTGAGCCGGTAGCCGTTGCCGTCGGGGGTCAGGCGCGCTCGCATGTGCCCGACCGCGGAGCCCGCTTCGGTCTCCGAGATGCCGATGCAGAACAAGGCGTCGCCCGACGCGGCCATCGGGAGCCAGCGCTCCTTGAGCGCGTCCGACCCGAGGTGCTCGATGGCGCGTGGTGGGCCGTTGAAGGTGAGCTGGGCGAGGATCGCGCTGGACACGTCGGCCCGAGCCAGTTCCTCGAGGACGATCGCGGCTTCGATGTCACCCAGGCCCATCCCGCCGTAGGCCTCACCGATCGTGATGCCGAAGAGATCGGCGGCCCGGATGGCGTCCCACGAAGCCTGGGGGAAGGCCTCGGTCTCGTCGCCCGTGCGTGCCATGGGCGCGAGCGAGCGCTCGGCGACCCCGCGTGCCAACTCGCGCAGTGAGAGTTGGTCCTCGGTCTCGGCGAACGGATCGGTCCCGGTACTGGCCACGGCGGCGCACGTTACCGGTCGGCGCGACCCCGGACGGCGGTCCGGTCGGGGCAGCGATAGATTGCTCGACGCTTCCATTCCCCTCTTGAAACCGGGAGTCCCATGACGGACCGCACCAAGCTCTTCATCAACGGCGAGTGGGTCGCATCCACCGGCACCGGCACCATCGACGTCATCAACGCGACGACCGAAGCGGTCATCGGCACCATTGCCGAGGGCACGGCCGAGGACGTCGCCAAGGCAGTTGCCGCAGCGAAGGCGGCGCTGCCCGGCTGGTCGGCCACCTCGCCCAACGAGCGGGCCAAGCACATCCAACGGCTCGCCGAGGGACTCCAAGCCCGGATGGACGAGATCGCCACGTCGGTCACGGCCGAGGTCGGCACCCCGTTCATCATCAGCCAGATCGCCCAGGCCGGGCTGCCCGGCATGATGGCGAGTTCCTACGTGCAGATCGCCGAGGAGTTCCCCTTCGAAGAGCAGGTCGGTACCTCGCTCGTCGTGCGGGACCCGGTCGGCGTCGTCGGCTGCATCACGCCCTGGAACTACCCACTGCACCAGGTGATCGCCAAGGTGGCGCCGGCCCTCGCGGCCGGTTGCACGATCGTGCTGAAGCCGAGTGAGGTCGCCCCGCTGACCGCGTTCATCCTCGCCGACATCATGGAGGAGATCGAGCTGCCGAAGGGTGTCTTCAACCTCGTCAGCGGCACCGGGCCCGTTGTCGGTGAGGCGCTCGTCACCAACCCCGACGTCAACATGATCTCGTTCACCGGCTCCACGCGCGCCGGCAAGCGCATCATGGAACTCGCGGCAACGCAGGTGAAGAAGATCGCCCTCGAGCTCGGCGGCAAGTCGCCGTTCGTGGTGCTCGAGGACTCGCCGGTCGACGAAGCCGTCGCGGCCGGATTCCAGTCGGCGTACCTCAACGGTGGCCAGACCTGCATCGCGTGGACCCGCATGCTCGTCCCGGCCAGCCGCAAGGACGAGTTCGTCGCCAAGGCCAAGGAAGTTGCCGAGGGTTACGCAACCGGTGACCCGATGGAGATGACCACGGCGCTCGGCCCGATGGTGTCCAAGGCCCAGCAGGACCGGGTGCGGTCGTACATCCAGAAGGGCATCGACGAGGGCGCGACGCTCGTCACCGGAGGCGTCGAGCAGCCCGAAGGCCTCGACAAGGGATACTTCATCCGTCCGACGGTGTTCGCCGACGTCACGAACGACATGACGATCGCGCAGGAGGAGATCTTCGGGCCCGTGGTCTCGATCATCACCTACGAGGATGTCGACGACGCCGTCCGCATCGCGAACGACACGGTCTACGGCCTCCACGCCGGCGTCTACTCGGCCGACAAGGACGCCGCGGTGGCGGTCGCCCGCCGGATCGAGGCCGGTCAGGTCGACATCAACGGCCCGCAGTTCAACATCGCCGCCCCGTTCGGTGGATACAAGCAGTCGGGCCTCGGTCGGGAGTACGGCCAGTTCGGCCTCGAGGAGTTCCTCGAGGTGAAGTCGGTCCAGATCCCGTAGGCGATTTCGCCGCCCTCTGGGGGCGGCGCGGTCACGGTGAGTAACGATGAGGCCCGGCAGTTGCGCCGGGCCTCGTCGCGTCGGGCTCCCGCCGGGCCGAACGGCCCACTATCGACCTATGCTCCACCGGTCACGCAGGGTGGCACGGGACGGCTGAGGTGCGGATGCGATCACGGGAGCAGCGCGGTGAGACGCTCGCGGAAGTGCTCGTCTCGACGACCCTCCTCGGCATCATCGGGATCGGCATCATCGGCGCAATTGCCTCCGTCCTGATCAGCACCGACATCGACCGGCGGGCGTCACACGCCGAGACCGTGATCCGGTCGTACGCCGCGGCCATCAGTGCTGCGCCCTATCAGCCCTGCCCGAGCGCGGATTACTCCTCGCCGCCCGGTTTCGATCCCAATGACCGGGATCACCAGAACTACGACGTAACCGTGACGAGCACGGATTCGTGGGACGGTGCGGGACCGCCCGTCGTCACGACCGCGCCCGTGTCCGGTAATGGTCCCCTCGCCTTCGGGCCGTGTTCCGGTGCCAGGAGCGACCAAGGGTTGCAACGACTCGTGCTCAAGGTGGTCTCGGTCGACACCAGTCATCGAGCGACGGGTCGGGCCACGGAGACGTTGACGCTGTACAAGCGCAACACCGCACCCCCGGCGAGTACGCCATGACCGGTCGGGTCCGTAACGAGAACGGGTTCACGTTGCCGGAACTCCTGGTTGCGATCGTGATCCTCGGGATCATCATGGTGGCGATCGGCGCCATGATCACCACGTCGTTCCGCACCACCACGATCGTGCGCGCTCGGCTCGACGCATCACGGGCACCCAAGCTCGTGTCGACGTACTGGGTACCCGATGTCGAGGGCGCCGAGACGGTGGAACTCGGAGGCGGTGCCGACGACTGTGGGTCTGGCGACCGGGTCTTGGTGACGTTCATGTGGCACACGCATCCGGCGATCGGCGGAACGGTCCCTCCGGTCGAGAATGACCATGATCCCGTTTCGAGCGCGACCTGGTGGTTGCGTCAGAACGGAACGAGACAGCAGGTTGTCCGACTGGAATGCGCGAATGGCCGCCAGATTCGGACCGCGACCGTCGTTCCCGAAATCGCGGCCGGTGACGTCGCCGTCACCGATGTCGGTGGCCCCAGGTACGAGTTCGCGGTCGGGGTGCCGGACACGAACGAAGCGGACAAGGTATTCCACTTCAGTGTCGACGGAACGCGTGAAGTGCCGGACGCGGCGGTCGGCCCATGAAGATCCGGATCGGCACTCGGAACGAGGCGGGCGTGAGTCTCATCCTGGTCCTCGTCGCGCTCACGATCTTCGGTCTACTCGTACCGATTCTCGGTCAGTTCGGCGCAACCAGCGGGGTGTCGGGCTACATCGTGAAGGGTCAGCGCTACGACCGCTACGCGGCGGACGACGGCATGGACGCGGCACTGGCCTGGGCCCGCGACCGCCGTACCGCGGGCAGGGAACTCGTCGATTGCCCAACGCCGGTCACGAGCCACATCACCGGACCGGCAACTGGGGCTGACCGCGATGTCACGGTGAAATGCCAGGGCTTCACGGGAAGCGGGCTTCCCGTGGGTGATGCCTCGACTCCCGCGTATGCGGTGCTCACGCTCGCAGGCGGGAGTCACAGCATCGACGTCGACAGCACCGGCAACCTCAAGACGAACGGCGCGTGGTGGGCCAACGGCACTCGCGATCAGACCAGTGCCGACATCCACCGGGTGCACATCGATGCATCAGCCGATCTGTTCGGTGCTAGCGGCGGTTGTGATCCGTCGCAGGGTGCGACGCTCGTCGCAGCCCCGAAGAAGTGCAAGACGGGCACTGCAGTAGGCGTCCCTCCGTACGTTTCCTCGCTGGCCTCGCTGACCGGGTTGCCTGCCGATCCGCCGGTGCCTGGAAACGGTTGCGCGGTCCCAGATAACGGAGTCGTGGCGCTCGCGCCCGGGATCCATTGGGACGTGGCGTGGCTCAACCGCCTCACCGACGGCACCTGTCGGCGAGACGTCGTGATCTGGCTCGAACCGGGTCCGCACTACTTCGACTTCGACTTCTACGACATCCACAACCGAAACACCGCGTGGGTGATCGGATCGCAACGCAACAACTCGGCGGTGCTCATCGGCGGTGTTCCCAAGGGCTGGAACCCGATCGGTGCGGGCAATCAGGCCGCCGCGGCGGCCTCCGCTGTGTCACGAAGCAACGGTGCCACGGATGCCGGCGCGTGCGATCTTGGCCAGTCGGGGGCAGAGGTGGTGCTGGGCAGCACAAGCCACCTGACCGTCCAACGGTCGGCGCGGATGGAACTGTGCCCGGTCACCGCAGGAATCGAGCAGCACCTCTCGATTTCGGGCCCCACCGCGAGCAGTGGGGGTCGCGCCGGCGGCTTCGGACCGGTGACTCCCACCGACGCGATTCCGAGTAGCGGCACCTTCACCTGGCCGGCGGCGCCTCCGGGTCCGCCGGCCACGATCCCGGCTCTGGTCGGGCAGGAATGCGATCGCAACCGCAACTGCGACCCCGCGAACTTCCTGTCGGGAGATCTCGACGGTCGCCGAAACGACGCCACCGTCACCATGCACGTGCCGAATCCGATCCCGGTGAAGACGCGTATCGACACCTTCACGTTGACGATCTCCCATCGGGAACAGGAGATCGGCGATGGGTCCGGGGAGAACAACGGCCGGGACCGGATCCGAGACGTGAGCATCGCGGTCGATGGCCTGGGCTCACCCGTCACCTGCGATCCCTTGCCGGTGCGGAACGACTGGTGGATCGACCGGCTCAACTGCACGCTGGACCGACCGATCCCGGCGCCGGACCCGAACGTGAACCGCAACCTCACCGTCACCTACGCGGTTCGTACCAACGGTGGTGACCGGGGCCGGGTGAACGTCGCGCTCGATCAGGTGCAGCTGATCGGTAGGTGGGTTGCGCCGGCGATCCGAACACAGAACTGCAACTGCGACACGGTCAAGGTCCAGGATGGCGGTACCTCCGCCTTCGTCTGGGGCACCGTGTACCTGCCCACAGGAGACGTCAACACCGACTTCGGTGGTGGGTCGGCTTCCAAGTTCGCACGCGGCCTCGTCGCACAGACCCTGACCGTCACCGGGCTTCCGAACGACACGAACTTCGTTCCGTTCGAACTACCGAACGGCGGGATCTACTCGGACCGACAGGTCCAGTTCGAGGCCTTCCTCGGTGGCGCGACGGATCCGGCACTCAGTGCGCGAGTCCAGTTTCCCGACCCCGTGGCACAGCCGGGTGCCCCTCCACTGGTCAAGTCTTGGAACCCACACAAGACCTGACGTGATCAGTCGCCGGAGGAGGGGTCGACATCCTCGGCTTCGACGACGAGGTCCCAGCGGTCGAGGCAGTCCTCGCACCGATAGGTCGCGATGTCGCCCTCCTGATAGGGCGATTCCTCGGTGCCGGGCTGAACGAGGTGAGCCCGCCCACCGCAGTCGACACAGACGATGATTGCCGGTGGGTCGATCACGCGGTGGCGGCGGTGTCGACCACGGCACCACCGTCGACCATCTGGAGCGAGCATGCCTGGTCGAGGCCGAGCACCTGCATGAACCGGCCCATGGCGAGGTACTTGGAGATCACCAGCGTCAACTCCACGATCTCGCCCGGATCGAACTGTTCGGCGAGTCGTGCCATCAGTGGGTCGTCGATGCGTGCAGAGTCGGTGCAGAAGCGGGTCGTGTATTCGAGCGCGACCGACTCGGCGGGGGAGAAGCGCGCATCGTGGAAGTCGGTGACGGCCTGGAGGTCCTCGTCGGTGACTCCGGCTTCGACGGCCATCGGCGTCCGCCAGCCGAGGCACACCGTGCACTCGTTGATGGTGGCGACGCGCATCCGTACCAGTTCGTGGAGGCGCCAGTCGAGCGACGAGTTCCACACCGCGGCATCGAAGCCACCGACCGCGGCGGCGAGGTCGGGACGGAGCGTGAGTGCCTTGACGACTTCGAGTTGGTCACCTTCGGGGAGTGCGATCCGAGCCATCACGGGATCGTAAACGCTGACTACCGTGGCGGCGAACGGCCCGGTGGGCCGGGAGAGGCGGCCTCGATGAGCGGCGAGTACGCGCAGCCCATGAGCATGGAAGAGTGGGAGACGTTCCAGCCCTACGAGATGTGGGAACGGGGACGCGCCACCGACCAGGTCATCCGGTTCGAGAGCTTCACGCCGGATTCGCCCGCGAGCTTCATGATCACGCGGTATGCGGATGCCGAACGGGTGCTGCGGGACTGGGAGACGTTCTCCAGTTCGATCAACGGCGACGTCATCGGCGAGTACATGGGCGACCTCATCCTGGCCATGAACGGCAAGGAGCACCGTCAGTACCGCAACCTGGTCGCGCATGCGTTCCGTGCCTCGGTCCTGGACCGGTGGGATGCCACGCTCATCCGACCGGTGATCGACGACCTGCTCGACGAGATCGCGCCGCTCGGCGCGGCCGACCTGGTGGCGTCGATCACGACGCGGTACCCGGTGCAGGTGATCTGCGGGATCGTCGGGATCCCGCTCGAGGACCACGCGCGGTTCGCGAAGTGGGCCGAGGAGATCAACATGGGGCCACTCCACCACGAGCGCGGCATGGCCGCCTCGGTGGGGATGCGGGCGTACCTGGAACCGCTCGTTGCGGATCGTCGTGCCACACCTACCGGTGACCTGCTCTCGGAACTCGTCCACGCCGAGATCGAGGGCGAGCAGCTGTCGGACGAGAAGATCTACGGCTTCCTCCGGCTGCTCCTCCCGGCCGGGGCCGAGACCACGTTCCGCGTGATGGGCAACGCGTTGTATGCGCTCCTCACCCATCCGGACGACCTGGCGCGAGTGGTCGCCGATCCCGATGGTCTCCTTCCCGAGGTCATCGAGGAGACGCTGCGGTGGGAGACGTCGGTGACCATGGTGTCGCGCGTGGCCGCCGTCGACACCGAGGTGCACGGCTGTCCGATCGCGGCGGGCTCACCGGTCAACGTGCTCACCGCGTCGGCGGATCGGGACGAGGACCGCTTCGCCGACGCCGGCGAGTGGAAGCTCGGCCGCCCGACTCAGCATCACCTCGCGTTCGGAACCGGTCCGCATCAGTGCCTCGGGATGCACCTCGCCCGCCTCGAACTGCGCGCCGGACTGGGCGCGATTCTCGCGCGCCTGCCGGGACTCCGCATCGATCCCGACGCACCGCCGCCCGTCATCCAGGGCTACGCCTTCCGCGGCCCCGACGCACTCAACGTCGTGTTCGAGCCAACCGCGAACGCGTGACCCGCGCCCGGGCAGAGCTTGCGGAGCGAGCCGCGAGGCAGCGAGCAATGAGAGCGAGCAATGAGGAGGAACTCTCAGGCAGGCATTGACCAGGGTCGGTTCTGCTCCACCATGAGGGCGAGTTCGAGGAGGAGTTGTTCCTGGTGGTGCTTGCCCAACACCTGGAGTCCCGCGGGCATCCCGCGGACGAGACCGGCGGGGATCTGCATGGCGGGGTTGCCGAAGATGTTCGACGGGATCGTGAGCGCACCGTTGTTGCCGGGACCGACGTTCTGACCGTTGACCACCGCGGGGAGGGGACCTTCGCATCCGAAGGCGACGTCCGGGTTGGTGGACGCGAGGACGAAGTCGACCTCGTCGAAGATCGCGGCCATCGTCTCGTTCATCCGGACCCGCTGCGCCTCGATGCGGGCGCGCGTCTGGATGTCGTACATGTCACCGACGACCTTCATGCCGAACCCGATCTCCGGGGTGAGGTCGGCCTCGCACTCCGGATAGCGGTCGCCGAGCAGCATCACGATCTCGCTCAGGCCGGACAGCGCCCACTCGTAAGAGAGTTCGGGCGTCTTCACCGGCAGGTCCACGAGCACGAGACCCGCATCGGCGATCAGGGCCCGGGCGGCGATGTCGACCGCCGCCGCCACTTCGTCGTCGACCGTTGCGCTCCCGAGGTCGATCGCGAGGGCCACGCGCTTGCCTCGGAGTGTGTCGCGGAGGGTGCCGAGGCCGGCTTCCCAACCCTCGACCCGGGGCAGGCTGTAGGGATCGCGGTGGTCGAAACCGTTGCTCACGTCGAAGTAGCGCGCGATGTCGCGGACGGAACGGCTCAGACATCCGCTCACGGCGGTGAGGGACGCCATCACCATGTTCGGGCCCTTGGGGATCCGGCCGTAGGTGGCCTTGAGCCCGGGTAGTCCGGTGAACCCGGCCGGGATGCGGATCGAGCCGCCGCCGTCGCCGCCGGTCGCGAGGGTGACGAGACCTCCGGCCACCGCCGCAGCACTCCCGCCGGAGGAACCACCCGGCGTGTGGGCGAGGTTCCACGGGTTCTTCGTGGCCCCATTGAGTCGGGTGTACGTGAGGTTGATGCCCCCGAACTCCGACGACGTGGTGAGCCCGATCGGGATCGCACCCGCGGCGCGCAGGCGCGCCACCTTGGTGGAGTCCTGCGTCGCGATCTCGTCCTTGAGGGGGATCGATGCCTCGGTGGCCGGCCACCCGCCCACGTTGTCGAGCTCCTTCACGCCGATGGGCAGCCCACCGAACGGCAGGTTCACATCAGCATCGGCGGCCGCCGCTCGTGCGGCCTCCGGGTCGAGGAACGAGAACGCATTCAGGTCCGACGTCTCGATCGCGGCCAGCGTGGCGTCGAGTTCCTCGAGCGGCGTGCGCTCGCCACTCCGGAACGCATCCACCAACGAAATCGCGTCACCACTCCACGGCATGTCAGTCATAGGCCGGGACAGTAGATGCCACGAACGAGACCGGCGAAACCGCTGACCCGCACGGCACTCCCGAGCCGGAGCTTGCGGAGGCGAGCAGGCACGGAGCGAACCCCACGTCGGGCATGACCGTCAGGAGCGTGAGCGGAGAGCCAATCATGGCGTAAACATCGTGCGCCACTGGTCGATGGTGGGGAGCCGGAACACGTAGTTGTGCGTGCGGGTCTCGCCCATCGTGGCGGAGGGTTCGGCCGAGTAGAGATGGCCCGGGTAGAGCACGGTCTCGTCCGAGACGGTCGCGAGCCGCTGGGTGAGTGAGTAGTACAGCTCGTCGGAATCGCCGCCCGGGAGGTCGGTACGTCCGCAGCCGTCCAGGAAGAGCGTGTCGCCTGCAATGAGGCGACCGTCGACGAGGAAGCACTGGCTGCCGGGCGTATGGCCGGGCGTGTGGACCAACGTGACATCGACCGCGCCGACGGTCACCACATCACCCCCGTCGTGGAGGACGAGATCGGAATCCGATGCGCCGGTCACCCGCTTCACCCCGAACGCCTCCTCCCGGTTGACGTGGATCGGCGTGTCGATACCGTCGATCGCCAGGAGTTCGGCGACGCCCTCGATGTCCCATCCCGCCATGGATCCGCCGACATGGTCCGGGTGGTAGTGGGTGACCAACGCCCCGGTCACGCGCAGCCCGTCGTTCCCGGCGATCTCGACCAGTTCCCCGACTGCGTAGGCCGGGTCGACGATCAGCGCCTCACCGGTCTCACGATCGCCGACGAGGTAGGCGAAGTTCACCATCTGCTGGGCGATCGGATCCGCCGCCGCGAAGTCCCGCCCCGCCAACAACTGCCGAAAGTAGAACCGGTCGTCATCCATGGGTCCCGAGCGTAGAGTGCGCGTTATGGGAAAAAGGATTGCGTACCGGACCTGTCCCTTGTGCGAGGCCACCTGCGGGTTGGAACTCCATCTCGAGGATGACGAACTCACTCTGGTGCGCGGCGACAAGGACGACGTCTTCAGCGCGGGATTTCTCTGTCCGAAGGGCACGGCACTCAAGCAACTCGACGCGGACCCGAACCGGATCCGTACGCCCCAGATCCGGCGCGGCGACACGTGGCACGACGCGACCTGGGACGAGGCCTTCGCCGAGATCGAAGCGCGTCTCCTCCCGATCATCGAGCGCGACGGACGTGACGCCGTCGGCCTCTACCTCGGCAACCCGACGGCGCACAACCTCTCGGCCACCATCTACAACCGGGTGCTGATCCAGAGTCTCGGGACCACCAACGTGTTCAGCGCCAGCACGGTCGACCAGATGCCGAAGCAGATCAGTGCCGGGCTCATGTTCGGTGGCGGACTGTCGGTCCCGATCGCCGACGTCGACCGCATGGACTACATGGTCATCATGGGCGCCAATCCCTACGCGTCGAACGGCAGTCTCATGACCGCCCCCGACTTCCCGGGCCGACTCGAAGCGTTGCGCGCCCGCGGTGGCAAGGTGATCGTGATCGATCCCCGTCGCTCGCAGACCGCGGAGAAGAGCGACGAGCACCTCTTCATCCGGCCCGGGACGGACGCCCACTTCCTGTTCGGTGTGATCAACGTGTTGCTGACCGAGGGTCTGGTCCGGCTCGGACACGTCGAACCGTTCGTGGAGCGGATCGAGGAGGTCGAACGGCTGGCCCCGAACTTCACCCCCGAGGCCGTGGCGCCGGTGTGCGGTATCGACGCCGAGACCATCCGCCGGGTCGCGCGCGAACTGGCCACCACCGAGCGCGCCGGCATCTACGCGCGGATCGGGACGTGCACCCAGGAGTTCGGCACCGTCACCTCGTGGCTGGTCGACGTCGCCAACATCCTCGCCGGGAACTTCGACCGTGAGGGCGGGATGATGTTCCCACTTCCCGCCACCGGGGGAGCCACCTCCGCGAACAAGGGTGGAAAGGGTCGCGGGATCCGGCTCGGCCGTCGGACCAGTCGGGTGAAGCAGATGCCCGAGGCCTTCGGCGAGTTCCCCGTCGCCACGCTCGCCGACGAGATCGAGACGCCGGGTGCGGGCCAGATCAAGGCACTCATCACGGTGGCCGGCAATCCGGTGGTGTCCACACCCGATGCCCGCCGCCTCGACCGCGCCTTCGCGTCACTCGACTTCATGGTGTCGGTCGACATCTATCGCAACGAGACCACCAAGCACGCCGACGTGATCCTGCCGTCGCCGCGGGTGCTCACCAAAAGCCACTACGACATCGCGTTCTACTCGCTGTCGGTCCGGAACATCGCGAACTACTCCCCGCCGATCATCGATCTGGCCGGCGCCGAGGCCCACGAGTGGGAGACGATCATGCGGCTCTCCGCGCTGCTGGCCGGCCAGGGGTCCACGCCCGAAGCCGCGGCGACGCTCGACGACTTCGCACTCGCGACCGTCGTACAGAAGGGCGCGACGCGGAGCGGTTCGCCGATCGAGGGTCGCGACACCGGTGAACTGATCGCCGAACTGTCCCAGAAGGGACGTCGGGGTCCGGAGCGGATCCTCGATTTCATGCTGCGGACCGGCCCCTACGGCGACCAGTTCGGCGCCCCGGGTCACGAGGGCGGATTGTCGCTGTCGGTGCTGGAGGCCAATCCGCACGGTGTGGATCTGGGGCCGTTGCAGCCACGACTGCCGGACGCGTTAGCGATGCCGAACGGCCTCATCGACCTCGCGCCCGACCCGATCGTCGCCGACGTGGAGGCCCGCCTGATCCCGTCGCTCGACCGGCGCGTCAACGGCGAGATGGTGCTCGTCGGCCGGCGGGACCTCCGCTCCAACAACTCGTGGATGCACAACATCAAGGTGCTGGTGAAGGGCAAGCCCCGCTGCACGCTGCAGATCCACCCGGACGATGCCACTCGCTTCGGGGTGACCGATGGTGCGTTGACACGGGTTCGTTCCCGGGTCGGCGAGGTGGAGATCCCGGCCGAGGTGACCGACGGCATCATGCCCGGCGTCGTGAGCATTCCTCATGGTTGGGGTCACGACGCTGCCGGCGCCGACATGGACGTCGCGGCCGAGTACGCAGGTGTGAACTCGAACGTGCTGGCCGACGGCCTGCTCATGGATCCGCTCTCGGGCAACTCGGTCCTGAACGGCATCCCCGTGGTGGTCGAGGCCCTCGTTCCCGCCCCCGCCTGACGGATGCCGCTCAGGGGTGGTCGGTGGCGGCCATCTGGGCCATGCCGGTGAGGAACTGATCGCAGTTCTGGGACTTCCCGACGATCAGGTCCTTCTGCGCCCACCCGCCGGGCACGAGCTCGGGCGTGTAGTACTCGAAGCCCTCAGGGTCCTCGATCGCCCGCACGATGTCGGCGGCGCAGTCGGCCGCGGTCACGAACGGACCGTCGTACATCCCCGGTAACTCGCCGGGCTGCAGCTCCCAGATCTCCGTTGCGATCGGACCGGGCAGGACGAGTTTGACCTTGACGCCGGTGCCGTCGAGGTCGATACGGGCCGACTCCGACCATCCGCTCAGCGCGAACTTCGACGCGGAGTACGCGGCCTCGTGGGCGATCCCGACTCGTCCACCCATGCTGGACACGTTCACGATCAGACCCGATCCGCGTTCGATCATCGAGGGGAGGACGGCCATCGCCATCCGGATCGGCGACGTGAAGTTGGTCCGCATCGTCACGTCGACATCGTGATCGGTGAGCGTCTGCACCAGCTTCCGTTTCCCGATGGCCGCGTTGTTGACGAGCGCGTCGACCCGGCCGTACCGGGAGATTGCCTGGTCGACGACATCGACCGCAGTGTCGAGGTCCGACAGATCCGCGGCCCACATCGACGAGGCCTCCGTGTGGATCCGGCACTCGGCCAGCACCGACTCCAGTCGGTCGGCGCGTCGGGCCACGATCCCCACGACCGCACCCCGTGCGGCGAGCTGTGGAGCGAGCGCGGCGCCGATCCCCGACGACGCCCCCGTCACCAGGACGACCGAACCGGTGAGATCCATCAGCTTCCCCTTGCTCGTGTGATCGGTCAGACGCGGGTGGGATGGTCGGCCATCGCAAGGAGTTCGTCGTCGCCCGAGCTGTCTCCGTACGCCCACAGTTCGACGGAGTCGCCACCGAGCCAGGCCCGCAGCCGGTTGGCCTTCTCGGCGCCGCGCACGTTGCCGCCCAGCAGGGTGCCGGTCACGAGACCCGCGGCGTCGGTTTCGAGCGAGCAACTGATCACGTGGTCGACGCCGAGCCGGGGCGCGAGGGGGACCAGGTAGGCATCGAGCGACGCCGAGACGATGACGATGCGATGCCCCTGTCCCCGGTGCCACTGCAGGAGTTCCAGCGCCTCGGGCCGAAACCGCTGCTTCGACCAGAGATGTTCCGCGTAGGCACGCCCCATCGCCGCGACCGACGCCGCGGTCCGGCCCCCGAGCACCCGGGTGATGACGGCCTGTTTCTCCGCATCGCGGTCGCCGCGTCGGAGCGCGACCGACGCGATCTGCGGTGAGCGGCGCGCGATGGCCCCGACGAGCGGACCGGGTCCGGCCACGCGCGCGAGGAACGGACCGAGGGTGTCGCGACGCGAGATGGTGCCGTCGAAGTCGAACGCGGCAACGCCGTGACGACTCGGCGCGGCCGAGGTATTCACAGAGGCAGGCGCCGGAAGACGACGCGCGGCAGGTGGCGAAGTACCGACATGACCACCCGCATCTGACCCGGAACCCAGACGATCTCGGATCCACGCCCGAGCCCGGTCACGATGGCCGCGGCAACCTGGGCCGGACTCGTCGCCAGTGGCGCGGCATCGAGGCCCTCGGTCATCTTGGAGTGCACGAAGCCGGGACGGACGATGAGCAGCCGCACCCCGGTGCCGACGAGGCTGTCGCCCAGTCCCTGGCAGTATGCGTCGAGACCGGCTTTGCTCGCTCCGTACACGAAGTTGCTCTTCCGGGCCCGTTCACCTGCGACGGACGAGAGCACCACGATGGTGCCGTGGCCCTGCCGCTTGAGTTCCTGGGTGATCGGCACGAGCACGGAGACGGCACCGACGAAGTTCGACTCGACGATCCGTCGTGCCTCCGTGCCGTCGACCTCGGCCGCGTCCTGATCGCCGAGCACACCGAACGCGACGATGACCAGATCGATGTCGCCGAAACGCGCGAAGACGTCGTGGGTGAAGGTGTCGTGGGATGCCGAATCGAGGGCGTCGAAGTGCAGGCTGTCGACGGTGGTGGCGCCGGCGACGCGCAGTTCCTTCGCAGCGGCGGAGAACGATTCGGGATCGCGTCCGGCGAGGATCACGGTGCGGCACCGGCTGGCCACGAGGGCATGGGCGGTCGCGAGCGCGATGTCCGACCCTCCACCGAGGATCAGGACGGACTGCACCGAGCCGAGAGCGTCGTTCATCGAAGAAAGCCTTTCAGAGTCCGAGACGGCGCGCGAGGTCCGAGTTGATGCGGTGGTCGGGATCGAGTTCGGCCCGCACCGCCCGCCAGGCCGCGAGCCTCGGGTACATCGGTTCGAGATTCTGGGGGCGGGTGCGTGCATCCTTGGCGAGGTAGACACGCCCGCCGGCCTCGACCACCATCTCGTCGAAGCGGTCGAGGGTACGGGCGAGCGAACTGCGCTTGACCGGGATGTCCACGGCGAGCGTCCATCCGGGAATGGGGAACGAGAGCATCCCGGGATTCGCGGCACCGAACCGTTTCAGTACCGCGAGGAACGACGGCAGGTTCTCGTTGCTGAGCGTTTCCACGATGTTGCGCACCGTGTTCTCACGGCCGAACGGGACGACGAACTGATACTGCACGAAACCGCGCCGTCCGTACACGATGTTCCACTCGTCCACGAGGTCGAGTGGATGGAAGAACAGTCCGATGTCCTGGATCGAACCGCGATGGCTGATCCGCGACTTCTGGTACCAGAGTTCGTTGAAGGCGCGCACCGACCACGAGTTCACGAGGCCAGAGGGCATCGCCGGTGGAGCGATCGCCAGTTGGCGGGGCGCGAACGTGTGGGCGTGGGCCTGCTTCGCCTTGGGGATCTCGTCGAGGAACGCGTGGTTCCCGCGCCCGAGGATTCCGCGCCCGAGGTGTTTGCCCCGGGCGCCGCAATCGATCCAGGCCACGGAGTACCGGTAGGCGCTGTCGCCTTCCTCCATGCTCGCCATCATCGCGTCGAGGTCAGGGCACCGTTCCTCGTCGACGCGGATGTACCGGGTCTCGGCCCGGATCAGGTCGAAGGTGGCATCGAGGATCACTCCCGTGAGTCCCATGCCGCCGGTGGTCGCCCAGAACACGTCCGGGTTGGACTCGCGATCCACATCGATCACTTCGCCGGTGCCGGTGAGGAGCCGGAAGGAGTGCACCCGGTTGCCGAACGTCCCGTCGACATGGTGACCCTTGCCGTGGATGTCGCTCGCGATCGCGCCGCCCACGGTCACGTAGCGGGTCCCGGGGGTGACAAGGAACCAACCGCGGGGGATCAACCACCGCATCAACTCGTCGAGGCTGGTGCCGGCGCGCGCCGTGATCACACCGCGCTCGAGGTCGGCATCGATGATCCCCGACAGTGCAGTGGCCTGGAGCACCAGCCCCCCGGCGTTCTGGGCCGCGTCGCCGTACGCACGGCCGAGGCCGCGTCCGATCACACCGCGCGCGGGTGTGCTCCGCACCTGCTCGGCGGCGTCGGCGTCGGTGAGCGGGGTGACCACGCGGGCACGGGTCGGTGCCGTACCGCCCCAGCCGTAGAGGAGGGCGTCGTCGCCGGCGTGGGCCTGATCCGGGGGCCAGGATGCGACCGCCGGTTCAGGCGACATAGAGACCGATGGCCACGATCAGGGCCCAGAGGGCGGCGAGGACCTGGAGCGGACGGTCGGCGAGCACCACGTCCTCGGGGGCACCGCCTTCGCCGCGTTCGACGAGGAGTGCGTAGCGCAGGAACGCGAGCACGAACGGCACGATCGAGATCTCGAACAACACGATGCCGTGCTGGTGGATCCGCTGGTCGAACGCCCAGAGGCAGTACGCCACCAGCGCCACCCCCGAAGACACCGACCGGACGTAACCCAGGTACTCGACCGAGTACTCCTCGAGCGTCGCCCGGTGGCCGGCCCGGTCCACCCCCAACTCCAGGTGCTCGGCGTGTCGCTTGCCGGCGACCATGAAGAGGGAGCCGAAACTGCCGACGACGATGAACCACACCGAGATCGGGACGTTGACGGCAGCTGCACCGGCGATGAGGCGGAGGACGAAACCGGCCGCCACCATCCCGAGGTCGATCACCGCCACGTGCTTCAGGAACGCCGAATACGTCGTGGTGAACACGATGTACGTGGCGATCACGATCGGGAGGCGCCAACCGGAGAGGAACGCGACGCCGACGCCCATCGCCAGGAGGACGACGCCGATGATGCGCGCCATACCGACCGGCACGATGCCCGCGGCGATGGGGCGGAAGCGCTTCTTCGCGTGGCGGCGGTCGGCCTCGACGTCGAACGCGTCGTTGAGGAAGTAGGTGCCGCTCGCCGCGAAGCAGAACGCGACGAACGCGACACAGGTGTCGAAGATCACGCTGCCGTGCCCGAGCACCCCGGCCGCGGCCGGTGCCGCGACGACGAGCACGTTCTTCATCCACTGCTTCGGCCGCGCGGTGCGGATCAGACCGCGCAGCAGGGTCGAGGACGACGAAGTCACTTCCGTGCCCGATTCGGCCCCGGGCGCGAAAGGGACAGGGTCGGCCATTGACCAAGGTTACCCGTCGATCGTCGGACTCTCGTCCGTTCCGGCGGGCTCCATCGCCCGCCGGGACTCGGATGCTGCCCACGCGAAGACGCCTTTGGCCATCGTGGACGCCTCCTCGGCCACCCGACGCGCGTACACGTCGGCCCGGACGCCGTGGGCGGTGGTGTTGGTGGGCTCGGCCTGGGTTGCGAGTTCCGCCAGCTGGCCCGCCAGCCGGAGGTCACCCGCGTCGGCGAGTTGGGTGGCGCGCGTCGCGAGATGTTCGACACCACCGGCCAAGGCGGCGATCTCGACGGCGTACGCCGAAGCCGGTGCCGGCTTGAGGTGGCTCGGGTCGCCGTCGTACCAACCGCCGAACAATCGCCAGATGTTGCGGATCACGAACTCGGGCTCGTCGTAGATCGGCCCGAGGTACGGCTTGTCGAGCAGGTCCGCCGGCGCCCGGACGGTGTTGACGATGTCGTCGAGACGTGCGCCCTCGTTCATCATCCTGATCGTCTCGTGGTGCAGGTGCTCGAGGAGCGTCGCCGAGTCGGAGAGTGCGGTGCGGATGCGGTCGGTGCCGAGGATCGGCATCCCGTGGCCGGGCAGCAACACCTCGGCGTCGAGCACCGCCATCTTGCGGAGTGCGTTCGCCCACTCGATGGCGTAGCGCTGCACCTTCTGAGGGTTGCCGCAGTTCGGCGCGGCCCAGATGAACAGGTCGCCGGTGCAGAGCACCCTGCGGTCGGGCGCCCAGAGCCACACATGGTCGTCGGTCTCGCCCCGATCGTGGTGACACTCGATCGTCTCGCCGCCGACGGTGACGTCGAAGCGATCGCGGAATGTCTCGTCCGGGTACCGGAATTCGGTGGGGAACATCGGCCGGGGCAGTTGGAACTGGCGTTGGTTGATGATGCCGTTGTAACCGGCAGTCTCGACGTAGCGGTCGAAACGGGCCCGGATCGCCTCGTGGGCGACGACCCGGGGCGGTCGCCAGCCGTTACGGCGGGCGTCCTCCTCGTATCGTTCCACGCCGAAGCAGTGGTCGACGTGGCCGTGGGTGAAGACGGCCGTGTCCAGGCGCACGTTGCGCCAGCCCCGCAGCGACGTGTGGACCGCTTCGGCCGCGAACCAGCTGCTCGTGTCGGCCAGGACCAGGCCGTCGTCGGTGGCGAGCGCGGCCACGTTGGAAAAGGCGGCGACGAACGCGGTGCCGGGCGCGACCTCCACGAGTTCGCCGTTCCACCCGAACAGGGTTTCATGGGTGGCCGCGACCTCGCCGGTGAACAGTTGATCGGCGAGTTCGAGGATGTCGGTCATGCTCGGATTCTTCCAGGTGGGTCGGCACCGAGCGAGCAACCGTCACACTGCATCGACCAGACTTGGGCCGCATGGATGTCAACGTGATCATCGAGATTCCCCGCGGTTCACGCAACAAGTACGAGATGGATCACGAATCCGGCGCGATCTGGCTCGACCGCATGCTCTTCACCGCGACCCAGTACCCGGCCGATTACGGCTTCGTGCCCGAGACCTTGGCCGAGGACGGCGACCCGCTCGACGTCCTGGTGCTCCTCGACGAGCCGACGTTCCCCGGCTGTCACATCCACGTCCGGCCGGTCGGGGTGTTCTGGATGACCGACGAGGCGGGCCCGGACGCCAAGGTGCTCTGCGTCCCGGCCACCGATCCGCGTTCCCGCCGCATTCACGACCTCGATGACCTCCCCGAGTTCCTCCTCGCGGAGATCGAACACTTCTTTCAGGTCTACAAGGACGTCGAGCCCGAGAAGTCGGTCGAAACGCGAGGTTGGGAAGGCGCCGAAGCTGCCCGCGCCGCCGTCGACGACGCCCGTGCCCGCTACGTCGCCGCCCACCGATTTGATTGATCGTCCGCTCACGCTCCTCGATGTCATGCGTGACACCGAAGCGCCGTCAATCAGGAGTGCGAGCGAACGAGCCGGTAGTGGGGCGCCTGGGGTCGGCGAGTGAGCGGCGGTCGAGGCCGATGAGGGCGGCGGCGATCGCGACCGCGCCGATGGCAACCGCGAGGCCGTCGTTGATCACGGTGGTGGTGTCGGTACCGGCCGAGAGCGCATGCACCGTGGCGAGGGCGAAGAGCGGATAGCTCCCGAGGTGCACGGTCCGCCACCAGCGGTAAGGAAGGCGGGACTTCGCGAGCGAGGTCGCCTCGATGGCAACCAGGAAATACATCGCGATGATGCCCCACGCGACCGCGATCGGATGCCACGAACTCGCGAACGGCACGAACGCATCGCTGATGCCGAAGTGGACGAAGTTGTCGAGGATCAGCGCGGTGACGTGCACGCCGGTGAAGACGACGGCGAGCGCGCCGAGAAAGCGGTGCACGCCGAGGAGCCACCAGAGGGAGACCTTTCGGCGGAAGACGCGGGTCGCATAGAGCAGACCCCAGATCATCGAGCCGACGAGCACGCCCCACGTCACGATGCCCGAACCGCGCGCGACGTACCAAGTGAGGTGGTTGTTCACGATGCTGCTTCCGTGCCCCGTGCCACTACGTCACGAAGGGAACCGGTGCCGAGGATGCTGCCGTCGTCCCGCACGAGAATCGCACCGCCGCCATAACGATGGGCGAGCGCCGGGGCGTCGTCCGGTCCGGCGAGGAACAGGGCGGTGGCGAGTGCCTCGGCCCACCAGGCGTCGGGCGCCGTGACCGTCACGCCGGCGAGGCCGTTCCACGCGGAGTCGCCCGTCGACGGGTCGATGAGGTGATGGCGACGGTCGGCGCCGGATCCCCAGGTTCGTCGCGTTCTCCAACTCGAGACGAGTGCTTCGTCTCGCAACTCGACCCGACCGATCACTCGTCGGGAGTCGATGGGGTACTCGACCATGACGGACCACGGCCCGCCCGTCGGGGAGGTTCCGGCGACGCGCAGGTCTCCGCCGACATTGATGCAAGTACCGGTCGCGCCGGCGGCCATCACGAGATCGGCGGTGATGTCGGCCGCGAGTCCCTTCCCGATGCCGCCAGGATCGATCGCGGTGCCCGGCGGAAGCGTGATGGTCTTCCCGGCGATGCGGATGTCGGCACAGCCCGGCGCGGGTACCGGGGTCGGCCGCGAGTCGCGCGGTTGGTCGGAGATCTCACGGAAGTCACGGTCGTAACCGGACGCGATGAGCGCGGGGAGCACGGTCGGGTCGAATCGACCGTCGGTGCGCGACCACGCCTCGATGGCGCGTTCGATGAGCAGCAGGACGTCTTCGGAAACCCGGACTGGGGATCCCGAGTTGGCGTTCAGCCGGCTGATCTCCGAATCGGGGAGGAATCGGGACCAAGTTCGCTCGAGCCCGATGAGCCGGGCCACCGCGGTCTGGCCCAAGAGGTCGGCGCGCCCGAGGTCGGAGGCCACGACGATGACATGGGCACGGGTGCCCATGACATCGACGATGTGTTCAGCTTCCGCCACTGCTGGTGTTGGAACTCCCGGAACTCTGTCCCGGGTCGAACGGCTGGGGCTGGTAGTAGTTGCCGTAGTCGCTTCCACCGCTCAGGCCGGGGTCGGTTGCCGAGGTGTCGGGCGGGAGTTGGCGCCACTGGTCGTCGCCACCGCCGTCGAGACCCTGTTGCCCGGAATCCACCTGGGGTTGGGTGTTCGGTGTGGTCTGCACGGTCCGCTGGCCGGAAGTCGCAGTCGGCTTGGCCGACGGTGCCGGGTTGGCGGCGGCCACACCGGCGGTGATCGCGATCAGGGCACCGACCGAGGTTCCCGCCGCGACCATGCGGCTGCGGTTCATCCGTCCCTTGCGGGACGATGAGGAGAATCCATCGGGTGTGCTCATGGTGCTGGGCTTCCGTTCGGGGAACCTGGACTGGTGAAGATAGGACCGACCGGACGGGCGATGCGTACATCTGGTTTGGGGAGGGGGCTGATGCTCGCGGTGCCGTCCGGTCGGTCCGGTCACTGCGCATTGTGAAGATCGAAGCTGTGATTCATATGAGCAACGAGTCCGACTTTGCCGAGAATTGGTCGGGTGGTTGCGGTTGGGAATGAGAACGTGTTCTCATTGGCGCGTGAGCGCATCCGACCCCGTCGACGGGGCCCTAGCCCGGAGTCAGGCCGCGCGCCGGCGCCGAGTGATCGACGCCACCCTCGAACTCGCGGCGGGTGGAGGTTTCGACGGCGTCCAGATGCGCGACGTCGCGGCCGAGGCGGGGGTGGCCCTCGGCACCGTCTATCGGTACTTCGAGAGCAAGGAACGGCTGCTCCTCGAAGCGAATCTCGAGCAGGTCGAAGCCTTGCGGACGCGCCTCGCCGATCGCCCACCGTCGGGAGAAACCGCGGCGGACCGGGTCGTCGACGTCCTGCGGCGGGCCTGTCGCACCCAGACCCGGCAACCGGATGCCACTGCGGCGATGGTGCGCGCCCTCGGCTCCGCACGGCCCGAGGAGTCCGATGCGGTGGCGCGCGTGAGCGAGGCGATGACCGGCATCATCACCCGGGCGATGCACGACGAGGAACCGAGTGAACGTGACCGAGCCGTGGCGCGGGTGTTGAGTCAGGTCTGGTTGTCGTCGCTCGTCGGATGGGTCGGCGGCGTGGACGGGCCGGAAGTCGTCGGCGACGATCTCGAGCGTGCTGCGCGCATGCTCATCAGCTGAAGGAGAACCATGGAGTGCAACTTCGCGTCGATGTTCGAGGCGATCGTCGACCTCGTGCCGGACCGGATGGCGGTCGTGGTCGTCGGCGACGGTCGCAGCACGTACGGCGAGTTGGAGGCGCGCATCAACCGGATGGCGCATCACCTCGCCGGCGCCGGCGTCGGCCCGGGTGACCACGTCGGGATCTACGCGTACAACGGCATGGAGTGGGTCGAAGCCATGATGGCGCTCTACAAGCTGCGCGCCGTCCCGGTGAACATCAACTACCGGTACGTGGAGAACGAACTCAAGTACCTGTGTACCAACGCAGACCTGGTCGCGATCGTGGCCCAGCAGGAGTTCGCCCCGCGCATCGCCGCGATCCGCAAGGACCTGCCGAAGCTCGCCCACGTCGTGATCGCGGCCGACGGCAGCGGTGCGTCCACGGAGGGCCTCGAGTTCACCGACTACGAGGCCGCCGTCGCGGCAGGCTCACCCGAGCGCGACTTCGGTCCGCGCTCCGGTGACGACCTCCACGTCATCTACACCGGCGGGACCACCGGGATGCCCAAGGGTGTGATGTGGCGCCAGGAAGACATCTTCTACGCACTGTGCGGGGGGATCGATGCCTATTCGAACGAGAAGTTGGCCCACCCCGGGGTGCTCGCCGAGAAGGTGGCGGCGGGAGGGGGGCCGACGGTCAACTTCCCGCTCGCGCCGATGATGCACGGGGCCGGACAGGTGACGACGATTCGCAGTCTCATCCACGGCGACACCGTGGTCCTCAGTCCGAAGTTCGACGCCGAGCAGTCGTGGAGGGTCATCGAGGCCGAGAAGGTGAACATCGTCGGGATCACCGGCGACGCCATGGCCCGTCCGCTCGCGGATCGGCTCGAGGAGATCTGCGACGATGTCGACCTGACGTCGCTCTTCTCGATCGGGTCGAGCGCGGCCATCTTCAGTCAGTCGATCAAGGATCAGCTGATGGAGCGGCTGCCGAACATCGTGGTGGTCGACTCGGTCGGCGCGACCGAGACCGGGATGAACGGCATCAAGATCGCGACCAAGGGCGAGATCCCGAAGGGCGGGCCGGCGACCGTGCAGCCGTCGCTCGACTCGATCGTGGTGGACGAGAACTACGTGCCGATCGTGCCGGGGTCGGGCGCGATCGGACGGATCGCCCGCACCGGCAACATCCCGCTCGGTTACTACAACGATCCCGAGCGCAGCGCGTTGGTGTTCTTCGAACACGGAGGCAAGCGCTATTCGATCCCCGGCGACTTCGCGACAGTGGAGTCGGATGGCCAGGTCACGTTGCTCGGCCGTGGTTCGATCATGATCAACACCGGTGGCGAGAAGGTCTTCCCCGAAGAGGTCGAGGGTGTGCTCAAGGCCCATCCCGCGGTCTTCGATTGTCTCGTGGTCGGCGTGAGTGACGAGCGATGGGGAGAGCGGGTGACCGCAGTGGTGCAGGCCCGGCCGGGCACTGCGCCGACGGTCGCGGAACTCGACGCACACTGCCGCGAGCACATCGCCGCGTACAAGGCGCCCAAGCAGGTGTTCCTCGTCGACCTGATCCAGCGCGCACCCAGCGGTAAACCCGACTACCCGTGGGCCAAGGAGTACGCCCAGGCCGCCGCGGGTTCGTGATCCCGGCCTAGGGTCCCGATCGTGGATGCCGCCGAGTACGAGGCCGCCGGCCTCTACGACCCCGATGCGGCCGATGCCGTCGAACGACTTGCGCTCCTGAGTCATCTCGTCGAGCGGGGCGTGTCGGTCGAGCAGATGCGCGAAGCCGATGCGGTGGGCTCGCTTCACTCCGCGGCATCCGACGCCACGGTGCGTCCGGGCGAGCGGCGCACCATCGAACAGGTCGCCGAGGCCGCAGGGCTCAGCGTCGACCTCCTGCGTCGGGTCATCGTCGCGTCGGGGGTGCGGATCCTCGACGACGACTATCGCGAGTCGGACGAGCAGACCTTCCGGCTGTTCGCGCTGGGTGCCGAGCTCTTCGGCGATCAGCCGACGCTGCGGTTCACTCGGGTGATGGGTGCCGCACTCGCCGGCATCGCCGATGCCGCCATCTCGCTGTTCCTGGTCGCCATCGAGGATCCGATGCTCCGGGAGGGAACGGATCCGGTCAGTCGGGCCCGAGCGGTCGAGAGCGCCACGGCGGCCCTGGTCGAGATCCCGAGCGTCATGGACGGCTTGTTCCGCGGACACGTGGAGTTGGCGGTTCAGCGCCAGCGGGCGTCGACTGCGTACGAGGCAGGACCCGGCACCTTCCGACTCGCAATCGGCTTCGTCGACCTCGTCGGGTTCACCCCCCTGACCCAGGGCATGTCGGCGGTCGAACTCGCGGAGATGATCGAGGAGTTCGAGATGACCGCCCACGAGATCGTCTCCGCGAACGGCGGACGCGTGGTCAAGCACATCGGGGACGAGGTCATGTTCGCGGCGGTCGAACCGGCCGCCGCCGCACGCATCGCGCTCGAGTTGGTGCGTTCGTTCGACGACCACACCACAGTGGCGCCCCATGCCGGGCTGTCGTACGGCACCGTGGTCGGGCGCGGGGGCGATTACTACGGTTCGGTCGTCAACCTCGCGTCTCGAGTGGCCGACATCGCGGTTCGGAACGAGATCCTCGTCACTGGCGAACTCGTCGAGGCGGCGGCCTCCGATCAGAACCTCGTCTTCGAGCCGGCGGGTCGTCGCCAGCTCAAGGGTTTCGACGAACCGGTGCCGCTCTGGTCGCTCAGCTGACCGCGCCGGACGCTTTCAGGGCGGCGATCTCGTCCGGTCCGAGGCCCCAGTCGGCGAGGGCGGTATCGGTATCGGTCCCCGGGACGACCGGGGCGCGTTCGACCGCGCCGGGGGTGCGGGAGAAGCGGGGCGCCGGTGCGGGCTGAGGCGCGCCGTCGACCTCGATGAAGGTCTCGCGCGCGACGTTGTGCGGATGTGCTCGGGCCTCGTTCATCGTCAGCACCGGTGCGAAGCACACGTCGTGGCCGGCGAAGAACGCGGTCCACTCGTCACGGGAACGCGTACGGAAGAGCGCCGACATCTGTTCCTTCAACGGTGCCCACGTGGACTGGTCCATCTGCGTCGCCGGGTCCAGCGGGATGCCGAGCGGCACGAGCAACGCGCAGAGTGCCGCGTAGAACTGCGGTTCGTAGCTCGCGATCGAGATGTACGTGCCGTCGGCCGTCTCGTACGCACCGTAGAAGTGGGCCCCGCCGTCGAGCAGGTTGGTGCCGCGCTCGTCGGACCAGAAGCCCATCGCCGAGAGGCCGACGAACACGCTCATGAGCATGGCCGAGCCGTCGACCATCGCCGCGTCGATGACCTGACCTTCGCCCGAGGTCGCGCGTTCGATGATCGCCGCGAGGACGCCGAACGCGAGGAGCAGCCCGCCGCCACCGAAATCGCCGATGAGGTTGATCGGTGGCACCGGCGGTCCACCGGCGGTACCGATATGAGCGAGGACACCGGCGAGCGAGATGTAGTTGATGTCGTGGCCGACCTCGTGGGCGAGCGGTCCGTCCTGACCCCAGCCGGTCATGCGGCCGTAGATCAGGCGCGGGTTGCGGTTCCGGCACTGGTCAGGTCCGACGCCGAGGCGTTCGGCGACACCGGGTCGGAACCCCTCGATGAGGACATCGGCCGATTCGCACAGCCGAAGCACCGTCGCCACGCCATCGGGATTTTTGAGGTCGACGCCCACGCTCCGGCGGTTGCGGTCGAGGCTCGCGTATGGCGATGCCGGCATCGTGCCTGCGCCGCTCGCGACCGATGTGGCCCGGTCGAGTCGCAGCACCTCGGCGCCGAGGTCCGCGAGGGCCATCCCCGCGAACTGCGTGGGCCCGATGTTGGGCAGTTCGATGACCCGGATGCCGTTGAGTGGTCCCATGCCGCGGACGTTAGCGAAGGTGGCTACGGCAGCCCGACGACCAATGGTGATTCGTAGAAGCGGGGAACGACGACCACGCCATTCGCGAGCGCGGGTCGCCCAACCTGCCCGGACACGTAGGCGCTCTGACCGAGACCGAGCGACGCGACCGGATCGCAGCGACGTTGCGCGTTGCACCCGACTCGGCCGGCGAGGTCGAAGAAGTCCAGGTGGAACGAAGTGGTCGACGGGGTCAGCGGGTCGGGATACGTCGAGCTCGCGACCACGAGGAGCTCGGCACTTGCGGACACCCGTGCTCGCGCGAAGGTCGCTCCCGATTTGGTCATGAACGTGCGAGAGCACGTGACTGGAGTTCCGCCGCATGCGGCTGGATCCTTCGAGAACGCCTCGATTCCTCCGACTGCGGTGAACCCGTTGACGTCGATCGAGTTTGCGAAGACGAGCGTGTCCGTCACGACGGGCGCGTCGGGGCGGGCCGCGGCTGCGAGGGTTCCCCGCCATTGGGGTTGGCAGGTGACCGGGAAGGCGGTTCCACAGCCGGAGGTGGCACGGTCGTCGAACGCGAGCAGGTGCGATGCCGACGTCGTGTACGCGATGCCGTTCGACGCTGAGACTTCGCCGGGGTTGCTCGCGACGAGTTTGATGCCCGGCAGGCATGCGCCCGGGCACCGCTCTGCGTTCGTCACGTCGAGGACGTCGATGCCATCCGAGACCGGGATCAGTAGCCGGGATCCGTCGAGCGCCGGGGGGTGGGTGAACGGCGGCCCCTGGACCTTGAAAAGCGGTTGGCAGACCTTCGGGCTGCCGCCGCATTTCGTCTGCCCTTTCTCGTCGAACGCGGTGATCCAAAGTCCGTCACCGCTCAGGTAGACCCGGCCCCCTCCGACCAGGAGGTTCGACGCGACCGCGGGGGTATTCCCGACGCCGGCGACGCCGGTCCAGACGGGTTGACATGATGGGGATCCGTCGGTCGTGCACGGTGCGTGGAGGTCGTACGCGCTGACCGTCCACACACCGACCGTCGAGATCTCGGCGGTGAACATGGTGTCGCCGTCGACGACCGGATCACTGAAGCCGGAACCCCCGTGACTGTTCGCGTACCACTGTGGGAGGCACACGAGAGGAACCCCCGAGCATCTCGGTCCCGGTCCGACCGGCCAGACGCTGACGAGACCTTGGCCGCCGTAGACGAAGCCGCCGGTGACCGCGACGTCGACACTCGACCCGTACCCGGTCCATCGCACCGTGGCTTGGCCGACATTCGCGACGGTGAGCGTGTGCTCGGTGGGCGCGTACCCCGTCCGGCCTGCGTTGCCCGCATACTGGGTCCAGCCGCAGCCGCTCGCGACGAGCACGAGTGCGAGCGCGAGAACGAGAACGAGGTGCCGAGCCTGGCCTGCCATGGATCCCTCCCCGGGTGGAACCGGGAAGGCTACTGGTCGAGCTTGAAGGCCTTGATTGCGTTCTCGCGGAGGAACTTGGGCCAGACCTCGTCCTTGAACGGGACCGACGGCAGCTCGGAGAAGATGCGGTCGTACGTGAGACCCGCCGGGAAGTAGCCCGACCAGATGATCTTGTCGGCACCGCGCGTGTTGGCGTACCGGATGATGTCCTCGGGGTAGTACTTCGGCGCGAAGGCAGTGGTCGAGTAGTAGAGGTTCGGCCACTTCAGCATGAGCTTCACCGCCAGGTCGGCCCATGGTTCGGCGCCGTGACGCATCACGAAGCGCAGGTCCGGGAAGAACCAGCAGACCTCGTCGATGTGGGCGACGTCCTGCGGCGCGAACGGGATGCGGGGACCGGGAACACCGATGGTGGTGGCGAAGGTGATGTCGAGCTCAACGCATTTCGCGTAGATCGGATAGAACTTCTTGTCGTTGACCGCCACCTGCGGGTACAGGCCGGCTGGGAACGCGCTCACCGACTTGAGGTCGAACTCGTCGGCGATGCGGGAGATGCGGCGTACCGCTTCCATGCCTTCGTTCGGGTCGACGCCGATGCCCGCCGCGAACCGGTCGGGGTGGTCGCGCACCGCGCGGGCGCCGTTGCCACCGTCGTCGACGTTGGTGATCACCTTCGTGATCCCGTGACGGTCCATCTCGCCGAGGAGGAACTCCACCGGGTCGCCGAGTTCGTCAGCCTCGATGTGCACCGGATCCTTGAACATGTATCCCGCGGGGAACTCGAGGCCGCCCTCGCCGGCCTTACTCTCCGCGTCCCGCGTCTGCTTACGGATGAACTCGTAGAACTCGAACATCTCTTCACGCGACTTCGGAATGCCGGTCGCGGTGTCGATGGCGCCGCCGGCGAGGGCAGCGTCGAAGGCTTCGGCACTCACGCGGTCTCCAATCCGAGGATGCGTTCCGCGTTCTCGCGGAGGAACTTGGGCCAGACGTGGTCGCGGAACGGAACGCTCGGCAACTCGGAGAAGATCCGTTCGAGACTCAGACCCATCGGGAAATAGCCCGCGTAGATCATCTTGTCGGCGCCGCGCGTGTTGGCGAAGTGCACGATGTCGGCGGGGTAGTGCTTCGGGGCGAACGCGGAGGTGGAGTAATAGAGGTTCGGCCACTTGAGCATGAGCTTGGCGGCGAGCCGCGTCCAGGGCTCGGCTCCATGGCGCATCACGAACTTGAGGTCCGGGAAGAACCAGCAGACCTCGTCGATGTGGGCGACGTCCTGGCAGGCCATCGGGACACGCGGACCGGGAACCCCGGCGTTGACGAAGATCGGGATGTCGAGTTCCACACACTTGGCGTAGAGCGGGTACAGCTTCTTGTCGTTGATCGGGACCTGGGGGAGCAGGCCGGCCGGGAAGACCTGGGCCGAGCGCACCCCGAGTTCCTTGACCGCGATCTCGAGCTCCCGCACGCAGTCCATCCCACGATTCGGGTCGGCGTTGAACGACGCGATGAAGCGGTCGGGGTGATTCGCGGCGGCGGCTCGTGCGACCTCGTTGGTGGCGACGTTGATCATCCCGCGGGTGATGTTGAATCGGTCCATCTCGGCGAGCAGCAGCGCGACCGGGTCGTCGACCTCGCCGTAGTCGGGGACGTCCTTGAACATGTACTGCGCCGGGAAGGTGAACTTCTCCCGCGCCTCCTTGTCGAGGATGCCCGCGTTCATCTGGGCGTAGTGCTTGGTGTTGCGCTCGGCGCTCGACGCCGGCATGCCGATCATCGTGTCGACGACCCCACCGTGCCACGCGTCGAAGTACGCGCCGGCCTTCGGATCCGCGGATTCAGGCATCGAGCTGGAAGACGCGCTGGGCGTTCTCGCGGAGGAACTTGGGCCAGACGTGGTCGCGGAACGGCACGCCCGGGAGTTCCGAGAAGATGCGATCGAGGGTGAGCCCCATCGGGAAATACCCCGCGTACATGACCTTCTCCGCGCCCCGCGTGTTGGCGTAGTCGATGACGTCCTTGGGATAGAACTTCGGCGCGAACGCGGAGGTGGAGTAGTGCAGGTTCGGCCACTTGAGCATGAGCTTCACCGCGAGATCGGCCCACGGTTCGCAACCATGACGGGTCACGAACTTGAGGTCGGGGAAGAACCAGCAGACCTCGTCGATGAGTGCGACCTCCTGCGGCGCGAACGGCACACGCGGTCCTGGGACGCCGGCGCACACACAGATCGGGATGTCGAGCTCAACGCACTTCGCGTAGATCGGGTAGAACTTCTTGTCGTTGATCGGCACCTGCGGTGACATTCCTGCGGGGAACGCGGTGGCCGCTTTCACGCCGAGTTCCCGGACTGCCGCCTCGAGTTCGCGGACGCCTTCCATCCCGCGGTTCGGATCGACCTCGAAGCTCCCGAAGAACCGATCGGGGTGCGCCTTGATCGTGTTCTGCGTCTCGTCGTTGTGGAAGCTGTTGCCGAGCATGGCCTTGGCGATGCCGTGATGGTCCATCTGGGCCAACACGTACGACACCGGGTCGTCCATGCTCTCCTCGAAGTGCGGCACGTTCTTGAACATGTACTGCGCGGGGAACTCGAACTCTTCGCGACTCTCCCGGTCGAGCAGTTGCTTGCGGAGGAACTCGTACCAGCGCTTCGGGTCACCCGTGGGGATCCCGAGCATGAGGTCGATGGCGCCGATGGCTTTGATCTCGTCGTTGGTGATCGTCACTCGGCGAACCTACCCGTCGACCTGACGCATCGTCAGATTTGAGCGGTTTCGGCGCTTCGACCGCCCGGCGGGCGCCATTCGGCACGACATCGGGGACTTTCGGCACTACGTGATCAACCCGGGGATCCGTAGGTTCGCAGTCGTTCGAATACGCGAGAGATGGGATTTTGTGGTGCGATCCAAGTTGATGTACGGGGCAGTGTTCGTGGCAGCGGCCACGCTGGTCACGGCGTGTGGTTCGAGTTCGTCGAGCAAAGGGACTTCCAGTCCGACGAACGGCAGCGGTGGCGTGAGCACGAGCACCGCCAAGGGGACGCCGGTGTCGGTCGACCTCGGCGACACCAAGGGTACGGACGGGCCGATGACGATGACGATGAGTCCGGCGAGTGTGCCTGCCGGTCCCGTGACGTTCACGGTGAAGAACTCGGGAACCATCAAGCACGAGATGGTGGTGCTCGAGAGCGCCGCAGCCGATCTCGTCGTCGGTAAGGACGGGAAGGTCTCCGAGTCCACCAGCGCCGGCGAGCTCGGGGACGTCTTGGTCGGCAAGACCGGAACGAAGACCTTGACCCTCAAGGCGGGGACGTACGAGGTCGTGTGCAACATCAAGGACCACTACATGCTCGGCATGCACGCAACCTTGACTGTCACCTGATCATCGGTCAGTGTCGGGTGGTCGCGTCGATGGGCGCGGCCACCCGTCCGTGCGTAAGGGGGGAAGCGTGGACGACTTGGTCGATGATGCCGATGTTCCACAGGCGACGATCGGTTGGTGGCGAGCAATCGCGTCGGCCGTTGCGATCGCGGTCTTCGGCATCGTCGCGCTGGCGTACGGCGCGAATGCGATCCTGACGAAGCTGTCGAGCCTCGATCGGAGCCAACGCGTCGGTGTCACGACTGTGTACTTCTTCCTGGTGTTGGGCGGGTTGGCGTGGGGTCTGCGCCGGTTGCAGCGACGCGGGGTCGTCTAGTGGCGCCAGTCGAACCGGATGCTCGCTGGCTCTGGCAGAACGAACCCTGCCGCGCCGCGTGTCCCGTGCACACCGACGCCGGTGCGTACGTCACTGCCATCGCGGACGGCCGCTATCGGGAGGCCTACCTGATCGCCCGCGCGCCGAATCCGTTCCCCTCGATCTGCGCGCGGGTGTGCGCCGCGCCCTGCGAATCGGCGTGCCGGCGGGGCACCGTGGACGCGCCGATCGCGATTCGAGCCCTCAAACGATTCGTCTCCGAACGGTATGGAGTGGAGAGCTTCGCGGGCAGTGGCGCCTGGCACGAAGGGCACGGTCCCGTCCCTGAGGCGACCGGACCGTCGGTCGGGGTCGTCGGCGGCGGTCCCGCGGGGCTCGCGGCCGCGTGTGAACTCCGGCTGGCCGGATTCCGGGTCACGATCTACGAAGCCGCCTCGAAGCTCGGCGGGATGATGGTGCTCGGTATCCCGGAGTATCGCCTACCGCGGCCGCTGATCGAACGCGAGATCGACGCGATCCTCGAGCTCGGTATCCAGGTCCGGACGGAGTGGCGGGTCGGCGTCGACGAGCCGTTCGACGCGTTGCTCGAACGTCACGCCGCGATCTTCCTCGCGGTCGGTACCGGCCGGGCGCGGGACCTCGACCTTCCGGGCCATGAGCTCGACGGAGTCCTGCGGGCAGTGGAGTACCTCCTCAATGTCAACCAGGGTTTCCACGTGGAGCTCGGTGCGAGCGTGGTCGTGGTCGGCGGTGGGAATGTCGCGTTCGACGCGGCGCGAACTGCGCTCCGCGCGGCCGCCGGGATGCCGCCCGAGGCCCACGTCGTCACCTCCGACCACGAGACGGCCGCCGATGCGCGCCGCGGCATGACCACGACCCTCGACGCCGCGCGCGCTGCGATTCGGGCCGGAGTCAGCGACGTGACCGTGGTGGCGTTGGAGTCGCCGGAAGAGATCCCCGCCGACCCCGAGGAGATCGCCGAGGCCGAAGCGGAAGGTATCCGGATCGTGTACAGCCGCGGCCCGCACCGATTCATGGGCGAGGATCACGTCACCGGACTCGAGACCATCGAGGTGGCATCGGTGTTCGACGCGCAGGGCCGGTTCGCGCCGACGTTCCGGCCGTGGACCGAATCGGTGATCTCGGCCGACACGGTCATTCTCGCCGTCGGCCAAGCTGCAGATCTCGGGCTGCTCGAGGCTGGTCCGGTGCTCGAACGGACGCCCGGTGGGGGAGTGAAGGTGGATCCGGAAACCCTGCGGACTTCCGACGAACGCATCTGGGCCGGTGGCGACGTGGCTCGCGGTCCTCGCAACCTGATCGACGCCATCGCCGACGGCAAACGGGCCGCAGCATCGATCGTCGCGACGCTCGGCCAGCCGGTCGTCATCGCGCCACCCCGCATGCACGTCGAACTTCGTCCGGGGTTCCGTCGTATCGATTCCGGCTACGACACGATCGCGCGTCGGGAGATCCCGACCGTCGCGACCGATCGGCGAGTCGGTTTCGCGGAAGTCGAAGTCGGGTTCGACGAGGCCGACGCGGTGATCGAGGGGCTCCGTTGTCTTCGTTGCTTCGACAACGTGATGCTCTCGCCCGAGCTCTGCATCCTGTGCGGCCTGTGTGTGGACGTGTGTCCGACGGATTGCATCGTGATTGGCCGCGCAGATGTCCTCGGCCTCGGCGATGCGGCGCAATCGGCGCTGCTCCTCGACGAGGACCTGTGCATCCGATGTGGTTTGTGCGTCAATCGGTGTCCGCCGGGCGCGTTGTCGATGGTCCACGCCAAGGAGGTCGTCGGTGCCTGATCAGGATGTGCTCGAACCGAAGGAAGGCGTCGAACCGGACGAGCGCGGTCTCTCGGCCCGGATCCACCGCAGCGATCTGTGGCGCTCGGTCTTCCGTCACCCACAGGAAGACACGCCGCGGGGCCGTTCGCTGCAAGGGTTCAGCAACTTCTTCCTGCACGTCTACCCGATCAAGATCCCTCGCCGGGTCCTGCGGATTCGCTATTCGTTCCGGCTCGGGTTCATCGCCGCCGTGCTCTTCGGAATCCTGCTGATCACCGGGCTGTACCTGATGTTCGTGTACACGCCGTCGGTCGGCTCCGCGTACGGCGACATGCAGAAGCTGAAGACCGGGGTCGGGTTCGGCCAACTGATCCGCAATGTGCACCGCTGGTCGGCCCACCTCATGGTGTTGGTGGTCTTCCTGCATCTGGTCCGCGTGTTCTATGCGGGCGCGTACAAGCACCCGAGAGAGTTCAACTGGGTGCTCGGCATCATGTTGTTCCTCCTCACCCTGGGGTTCTCGTTCACCGGGTACCTGTTGCCGTGGGACCAGCTCGCGTACTGGGCGGTCACGGTCGGGACGAACCTCGTGCAGTACGTCCCGCTCGTCGGTGGCCAGCTGCGGGATCTCCTGATCGGTGGCGACCAGATCGGTCAGAGCACGCTCCTTCGGTTCTATGCGCTGCATGTGGCCGTGCTGCCGGCAACCTTGGTGATGGTGCTCGGCGTCCACATCTGGCGGGTGCGGAAAGACGGATTCGCGGTCCGACGCAACAACGTGGGGGCGTTCGCGGAGGAAGCCTCGGCTCGCCCGGCGGCGGCGGCGGTCGCCAAGGCGGCGCCCGAGCTCTACGGCGGTCGGGTCCGGCTGCTCGGGGTGGTGGATCGGGAGTCGGTCACGGCCGAGGAACGCCCGGTCGACGACACCGTCTTCACCTGGCCGCACCTGGTCGTGCGCCATGTGGTGGTCACGCTCGGTGTCCTCGCCACGGTGCTGGGCCTCGGCGTGGCATTCGCGGCCCCGCTCCGCGGTCTCGCGAACCCCAACCTCACGCCGGAGCCGGCGAAGGCCCCGTGGTACTTCGCCGGACTGCAGGAGTTGTTGTCGAGATTCGATCCACTCGTCGCGGGAATCCTCATACCTGCGGGCGCCGTGTTGGCCTTCCTGGTGCTGCCGTACATCGACCGCAATCCCGCGACCGAGGCGCGCAACCGCAAGATCGCGGTGGTGTTGTTCTCGATCCTGTTGATCATCGCCGTGGTGCTGACGGTCGTCGGGACCTTCTTCCGGGGGCCGGGGTGGAAGTTCATCGCACCCTGGGACCACTGGTACGTCGAGCTGTAGGAGATGTCATGACCGAGCCCACGCGACGATCCGTACTCCGCACCGGTTGGAAAGCCGGCACCGCCCTGCTCTTTGGCGCCGCCGGCTACACCGCGTACGAGGCCCTGAGTCCGCTCGCGACCGGCGCGGCCGGCGGTGCGATCGATCTCGGAGCCGCATCGAACTACGCGAACGGCACCGCGACCTACGTCGTCGAAGGTCGGTTCTACGTGGTGAACGCGGCCGATCAACTGTTCGCGCTGTCACAGAAGTGCCCGCACCTCGGATGCAAGATCCCGTTCTGTGACAGTTCCGGTCGCTTCGAGTGCCCGTGCCACGGATCGGTCTTCGATCTCGGGGGTGAGTACGTGAAGGGCCCGTCGCCCCGGGGTATGGACCGGTATCTGCTGAAGGCCAACGGTGACAACCTCGTGGTCGACACCCGGGTGCTGCTGGCCGGGCCGGATCGGGGGGCGAAACAGTTCCTCACCCCGCCCAAGGGACCCGGATGCCTCGGCGGGACGGCCTGACCATGCCCCGCGACGCACCGCAACCACCGCCGTTCGAACCCGCAGAACTCGAGCGCAGCCTGGACCGATATCTCGCGTGGGGACTGGTGTTCATGGTGCTGCTCATCGCGGGCTTCGTCGCGTATCGGGTCCGCGAACCCGATCTCCGCAAGGAAGCGTTGCGCTCCCAGACCACCTCGTACCGCGCCGTCGGACACAAGCTCTTCAGTTCGAGTTGTGCGGAGTGCCATGGGAAGCAGGCCCAGGGTGCGAGCGGCCCGACCCTCAACGCCAAGGAGTTCCTGAAGACGACCACCGACGCGCAGATGCAACTGCTCATCTCGGGCGGGGTGTCCGGCAGCGACATGCCGGCGTGGAGTCTCGATTACGGCGGAACGATGACCGAGGAACAAGTGCGCCAGATCGTCACCTACCTCCGATCGCTCGAGCCGAACGCCCCGAGCGTGCCCGGTTGGCGCGAGGGAAAGAGCGCGGCCTCGAAGTAGCGCACCCTCCCACGCGGCGGGCCGCGTCGGTATTCTGTCGAGTGCATCGCAGGCAGCGGCGGGGCAGGGGGCAAGTGTGGACGGGGATGCGCAAGATCTCACACCGATGGCGACACTTGCCGATGTCGGTGTATCGAATCGACGTGGGCCACGGCGCTCGAACCGGGGTTGGTGCGCCGCCGCGATCGCCGTGATCGCGGCGGTGACGTTCGGCGTGATCGCACGCTCGGCGGACGACGGCCGAGGGTCAGCCCGGCCTCGGCCTCACGTGTTGACGACCCCGGCGGCCCGAGCGCTGCTCTCGGCACTCACCGCGTCGACGAGCACCGGCGGTTACGAAGTGAGTTACGACTTCGTGATCGAAGGTCGGCGAAAGGTCACGGTGTCGGGCCACGGTCAGGTGGGACTCAATCCGTACTTCCTCCAGACCACCTCGACCGTCACGGGTCTCGGCGAAGTCACCGTACGAACCGATGGCACCAAGATCGTGGAGCAGGGTGGTGCGAACTATGGGGGATCGCTCGAGGACGGGCAGCCGCTCTCGGGCTTTGCATCGGCGGTCGAGGCAACGTTCGGCGACGGGCCTGGCGCGCTCACGATGCTCGGCCTCGCGAGCCCGACGGGCTACCTCTCGTTGAGCGCCGACGCGGTCACCGGGGTGACGGTGGCCGGCACCGGGATGGTCGGCGACACGCCGGTCACGTACTACGACGTCGTCTCCGATACCGAAGCGATGCGGCAACTCCCCGCGCTCACCGACGAGCAGTTGAAGACCGTGGCCGACGCACTCGAGGTGCTCCACCGGTCAGGGTTCGTCGAGGCGAAGGCGCGGATCGCGGTGGATTCGGCGGGGTACATCCGCGAGTCGTTGTCGACGGCGTCGTTCTCGGACGGCATGACCATGACACGGCACATGACGCTGTCGCGCTTCGGGTGTATCGGCACCGGTCCGACCCCCGCGAACCCCGCCGGGGTGAATGCTCCGGCGACCGGCGACTGCGTCACGCCTGCGACGACGGTGACGACGGGGCCACTCGCGGTCTCGACCTCGACGTCCGTTTCGTCGAGCACCACGACCCTCGTCCCGTCGACACCGTCCTCCCAAGCCACGACGACGACGTCGCTCCGGTAGCGGAGGCCCGCGATATGCGGGCGTCAGGGCGCCACGAGGAGGAACGAGTGGGCGATCGGCGCGGCGACGCGGCCGCCGACGCCGCCGCCTTCGACGAGCACGGCGAAGGAGAGGTCGTTGCGGAAACCGATGAACCAAGCGTGCGTCTTCGGTGGAACGTCCGTACCGAACTCCGCAGTGCCCGTCTTGCCGGCGATCGGCTGACCGGCGATCGCCGCCGCGGTGCCCGTGCCGTTCTGCACGACGCCCGTCATCAGGTCACGGAGCGCATCGACGACGTTCGGGGCGAGGGGTCCGTTCGGTGAGGCCGCCCTCGATGGTGCCGGGTCGGTGACGAGCGACGGTGAATGCCAGCTTCCCGAGGCGACGGTCGCCGCGACGCCGGCCATGGCGAGCGGGCTCGCGGTGACCCGGCCCTGGCCGATCGCGGCCGAGACCTTCTCGGTGGCGTCTCTGGGCGTGGGGAAGGATCCGCCGCGCGCGGGAAGGCCGATCGCCGGCTGAGAGCCGAAACCGAACTGGTTCGCCGCGTCGGCGAGCGCAGCGTCGGGCAGCTTCTCCGCGAGGCCGATGAACGCGGTGTTGCACGAGATGGCGAACGCGCGCCGGAAGGGGATCGCACCCTCGGCCTCGCCTTCGAAGTTCTTGAACGTACGACCGTTGACGGTGATCGTGGGCGGACAGTCGATCGGCGAGGCCTCGGTGGTGCCATTGGCGAGCAACGCCGTGCTCGTGACGACCTTGAACGTCGATCCGGGTGGGTAGGCACCGTCGAGCGCGCGGTCGAAGTCGGTCAGTGGGGTACTCACGACGGCGCGGACTGCACCGTCGGATGGTCGGATCGCGACGAGCGCGGCGGGCGCAGCCGTGCCGATCGCCGCTTCCGCGGCGCGCTGGGTGGGGAGATCGAGGGTCGTCCGGACCGGTTGGGGCGGCGTGCCCGGGCGAAGCAGGAGCTGTTGCTGCACCTGGTCCTTGGCGTCCACCAGGTCGACGGTGACGACCGCGTCGCCCGCCAGTCGGGTCTCGAAGGCGCGCTCGAGGCCGCTCCGCCCCACGATGTCGCCCGCGCGGTACGGCGCGCCCAACTGTTTGAGGAGTTCGGCGGTGATGGGCCCGGTGCGACCGACCACCTGGGCGGCGAGTTGCTCGGTGGCGGCCTGCCGTTGCGTCGACGTGCGGAACAGCAATCCGGGGATGTCGTGGATCTGGGCCTTGACGCTCTGGTATTTCTGGTTGTCGACCGTCGTGATCGCGACGAAATAGTTGGGCTGCACGCCGGGTGCGGTGATACGGGTGTGGAGATCCGCGGGGTCGATGCCGAGCGTGCTCTGTAGGGCGGCGGCGGCCGTGGCTTCGTCGAGCCGGTCGGGTTCGGCGCCGATGGTGACGACGGTTGCCGCCACGGTGAGCGGCGTGCCGTCGTCGGCGAGGATCGGAGCTCGGGGTTGGAACTCGCGCGTGGTGTTGAAACGCGTGGTGCTCGTGAGTTGCGGATGGACGACCGCGGGACTCCACGGGATACGCCATCCGTGCTTCGTGTGCCCCAGCTGGAGCGTGTTCGCGTAGCGGAATGGAGCTCCGGTTCCCAGCCGGAACTCCACCTCGATCCGGGCGACTGCACGGTCACCGGTCTGGCGGACGGAGCTCAGCGCCGCACGGGTGGGCCACGCGCCGAGCGCGTCGTGCTCCTGGCGGAAGGTCTTGACCACGGTTGCACGCGGACCGGAGACGAGCTGCGTCAACGTTGCGAGCCGACCGCTGCGCCAAGCGCCGAGGAACTGCGCGAGCGTCGGCCGCGGGGATTCGGTTCCCGAGTCCGAGAGTTGCGTGAACGCCACCGCGCCCGCGGCCACGACCACCAGGACCAGCGTCAGGGCGATCCACAGAGTGCGGTGCGTGCGCTTGATCGTCGATCCTCCTGCTGCCCCTCAGCGGGACGGCGCCGAGGGCCGATTGAACCGCTCTTCGGCGCCGGAGTCAATGGCTACGGCGACCAACCCGGGGGGAAGAAGAGGTGGAGTCGGTAGCGGTAGAGGTCTTCGTATCCCATGCGGCGGTAGACCGGTTCACCCATTTCCGATGCCTGGAGCTGCACGTTGCGCGCTCCGAGGTCGAAGCCGAGGTTGGTGATGTGCGCGGTCGCGGCATAGGCGATCCCGCGTCCGCGTGCCGCTTCGAGGACTCCGACCCAATAGACCCCGGCGATGCCGTGACTGAGCAGGATGAGCGCACCGCCGACGGCTTCGCCGTCGAGCCGAGCGAGCACACCGTGGACGTTGGGTCCGACCATGGCGTTCGGACCGTTGAAGTGCGACGCGGTGGCCTCCGCCGGCGCCCCGTAGACGGAGTACGCCTCGCCGCTCAGCCGCGCGTAGACCTCCACCTGCTCCCGGGTCGTGATCGGCTCGAGGGCGACTCCGGCGGCCAGCGTCCCCGGCTCGACGCGATCCCGGCAGATCATCTGGGGCGAACTGTTGCCGAACGCGTTGATGCCGGCGGCGGTGGCGGCGGCGTCGAGGTCGTCGTCCACCGCCAGATCGCGGGTCCAGAGTGAGAAGCCGCGGTCGCGTACGGCGAAGAACTCCTTGGCCGTCTCCACCACGGTCGCCCCGGGCACCGCGTCGTCGACGCGCCGGACACCGTTCGAGAACGCCGGGAACTCGGATGCGCCGGTGAAGAGCAACACGCCGTCCCGTTCGACGATCTCGTGCGGGTTCTGCCACCGGGCGTCCTCGCGGGTGTACTCGATCACGTTGAGTTGGCCGAGTGTCGCGTCGTCGGCCACGGGGAGAGCAGACGCCATGCGCGGCGACGGTAGCCTCCGAACCTGTGGGGGACACTCCGGATTGGGGCCCCAGCGACTCGAACGGCCGCGGCCGGGGCGCAAGGGTCACGGACGGGCCGATCGGGTGACATGGCTTCGATGTGCGGATGTCCGCACGGGTGCGGTGATCCGCACATCGAACGGGCCGGACCGCCGCGCGCCGGCGCCTATTGGCTCATATACCAGCCGCCGTTGGGGGAGAGCACCTGGCCGGTGACGAACTTGGCTTCCTCCGACGCGAGGTAGACCGCGGCCCAGGCGATGTCGTCGGCGTCACCCATGCGGCCCATCGGCGTCTGCATCGCGATGAGTGGCTTCATCGGCCCCAAAGCATCGGTCATCGCGGTCTCGATCCAGCCGGGTGCGATGGCGTTGACGCGGATGCCCTGCGAGACGAACTCGCGAGCGTGGGCACGGGTGAGGCCCAGGATGCCGGCCTTGGCCGCGCAGTACGCCGGTGCGCCCCCACCGCTGGTCCCCATGATGGAGCCGAGGTTGATGATCGACCCCGAGAGTTGCGGGCCCATGATGCGCATCGCCTCACGGGTACAGAAGAAGGTGCCGTCGAGGTGCACGGCGAGGACGCGGTGCCAGTCGTCGTCGGTGGCGCGGATGGTGGCGTCGGGATGCACCGACGGCGGATTGCCCGCCATCGAGTCGGCCATCTGGGCCATCGTGATGTCGTAGGCCCGCTGCACCTCCTCCGGTCGGTCCTCCACCCCGCTGATGCCCGCGTTGTTCACGAGGATGTCGAGCCGGCCGTGGTTGGCCGCGACCTTGGCGAACACCTCGGTCACCGCGGCGCTGTCAGTGACGTCGAGTGCGTACGCATCGCCGTCCACCTCGTCGGCAACGAGACGGGCGGCGGCCTCGGACAGGTCGGTGACGATCGGGGTGGCCCCTTCGTCCCGGAAGCGCCGGGCCATCTGGGCACCGAGCCCTCGCGCCGCGCCGGTGATGAGCGCGATCTTGCCGGACAATCTGCCTTCGTCGGTGGTCATGGCGGGAGCCTATGGTTTCGCCGTCTTTTCCGGCGCCCGAGGCGCCCGAACGCCTGGAGCGCCCTCATGTACGAATGGTCGGACGAGCACAAGATGATTCGCGACGCGGTGCGCGACTTCGTGGAGAAGGAAGTGCGCCCGCGGCGGGAGGAGCTGGAGTTCGGCGACACCCCGCCCTACGACGTGATCCGCAAGCTGTACTCCACCTTCGGGATGGACGAGATGGCACGCGGCTCCTTCGCCAAGCGCATCGCCAAGGACAAGGGCGAGACTGCCGCGAGCGACGGCGACCAAGGCGGAGGCGGAGGCGGCGCGAGCTTCATGCTGCTGCCGATCATCGAGCTGTGTCGGTGTTCGCCGGGACTCGTCACCGCGATGGGCGTGTCGACCGGTCTCGCGGCCAGCACGATCATGAGCCGCGGCACCGTGGCGCAGAAGGAGCGGTGGGCGCTCGACCTGCTCACCTTCGAGAAGGTCGGCGCCTGGGCGATCACCGAGGCCGACTCCGGTTCGGATGCCTTCGGCCGGATGCAGGCCACCGCCAAGCGGGATGGCGACGAGTACCTCCTCAACGGATCGAAGACCTTCATCACCAATGGTCCTTACGCGGACACGACCGTGTTCATCTGCAAGCTCGACGAAGGCAACCCGCCCGCCGAGCGCAAGATCCTCAGCTTCGTCCTCGACCGCGGTATGGCCGGCTTCGAGCAGACCAAACCGATGCGCAAGATGGGCATGCACTCGTCGCCGACGGGCATGTTGTTCCTCACCGACGTGCGGGTCTCGAAGGACCGGCTCCTCGGCGAGACCGAGGATGTGCCGTACCGTGAGGGGGCCAAGGAGGCGTTCTCGATCGAGCGCGTCGGCGTGGCGGCCATGAGCCTCGGGATCATCGAACGGTGTCTGGAGCTGAGCCTGGAGTACGCCAAGACCTGCGTGCGGTTCGGCAAGCCCATCGGGGAGCACCAGTTGATCCAGGAGAAGCTGGCGCGGATGGAGATGCATCGGCTCAACGTGGAGAACATGGTGTTCCGTTCGATCGAGAAGTCGTCGGCCGGGGCGGCCATGACCCTCTCCGAGGCGTCGGTGATGAAGCTCTACTCGGCCCGCGCCGCGATGGAGGTGGCGCTCGAAGCCGTCCAACTCCACGGTGGCAACGGGTACATGGCGGAGTTCGAGGTCGAGCAACTCGCCCGGGACGCCAAGGTCCTCCAGATCTACGCCGGCACCGACGAGATCCAGATCAGCCAGATCGCCCGCAACCTCCTGGCCTGATCTCGCCCACGGCGCCTTTTCGACACGCGTTCTGGTAGCCACAGGCCGCGATTCGCGCTCACAATGCGAGTGGGGGTGGGGAAGGGGGGCGTGTAGAGTCGGGAGTTCGGGCCAACGTCGTCCCGGGGAGCACGCAAGTTTCGGGTGTCGTTCGACGCCCCGACCCGGAGAGACGACGACATGCCGAACCCTGACCTGCCTCGCCGTCAAGGCCTGTACGACCCCGCGTTCGAACACGACTCCTGTGGTGTGGCCTTCGTCGTGGATCTCCACGGCCGCGCCACGCACGAACGCGTACAGCAGGGGATCGCGGCGCTGTGCAACCTCGAACACCGGGGGGCATCGGGGAGCGAGGTGAACACCGGCGACGGTGCCGGCCTCACGATCCAGGTGCCCGACCGCTTCCTTCGCGCGGTGGTCGACTTCCCGCTTCCCGCGGCCGGCGCGTACGCGACCGGCATCGCGTTCCTGCCCACCGAAGCGGACGACGCCGCGAAGGCTGTCACCCGCATGGACGAGATCGCGGCCGAGGAGGGCCTCACCGTCCTCGGCTGGCGCGACGTCCCCACTGATGCCTCCACGCTCGGCCAGACGGCCGTCGCCGCGATGCCCGGCTTCCGGCAGTGGTTCATCGCCCGGGACGGTGCGAGCGGTATCGATCTCGACCGCTGGGCATTCGTCGTGCGCAAACGCGTGGAGCACGAGACCGGCGTGTACTTCCCGTCGCTGTCGGCCCGCACGATCGTGTTCAAGGGGATGCTCACCACGCCCCAACTCCAGGACTTCTATCCCGACCTCATCGACGAGCGGGTCGAGTCGGCACTCGCCCTCGTGCACTCGCGGTTCTCCACCAACACCTTCCCGAGTTGGCCGCTCGCGCATCCCTACCGGTACGTGGCCCACAACGGCGAGATCAACACCCTCAAGGGCAACCGGAACTGGATGCAGGCCCGCGAGGCGCTCCTCGAATCCGATGTGATCCCGGGCGATCTGGAGCGGATCTTCCCGATCTGTACGCCGGAAGCGTCGGACACCGCGAGCTTCGACGAGGTGCTCGAACTCCTGCATCTCGGCGGCCGCTCCTTGCCGCACGCCGTGCTCATGATGATCCCGGAAGCGTGGGAGAACCACGAATCGATGAGCCCCGACAAGCGGGCCTTCTACCGATTCCACGCGTCACTCATGGAACCGTGGGACGGTCCGGCGTCGATCGCCTTCACCGACGGCACCGTCATGGGTGCGGTCCTGGACCGCAACGGTCTTCGGCCGAGCCGGTACTGGGTGACCGAGGACGGACTCGTGATCATGGCGAGCGAGGCCGGCGTGCTCGACGTCGACCCGGCGCGCGTCGTCAAGAAGGGTCGGCTCGAACCGGGTCGGATGTTCCTCGTCGACACGTCGCTCGAGCGCATCGTCGACGACGAGGAGATCAAGTCCGAACTCGCGGCCGCCCACCCGTACCGTGAGTGGCTCAAGGCCGGCCTGATCCGGCTCGACGACCTCCCGGGCCGGGACGTCCTCACGCCCGTGCGTTCGTCGCAGGTCCAGCAGCAGCGGATGTTCGGGTGGACCGAGGAAGAGGTGCGCATCCTGGTGGCGCCGATGGCGCGTACGGGCGCCGAACCCATCGGCTCGATGGGGACCGACACGCCGATCGCCGTGCTTTCGAACCGGCCGCGCATGTTGTTCGACTACTTCTCCCAGCTCTTCGCGCAGGTGACGAACCCACCCCTCGACGCGATCCGCGAGGAGCTGGTCACGAGCCTCGGCGGCACCATCGGGCCGGAGGCGAACCTGCTGGCTCCGGGTCCCGAGTCGTGCCGGCAGATCGTGCTGCCGTTCCCGGTGATCGACAACGACGATCTCGCCAAGCTCCGATATATCGACGAGCCGGGTGGCGTCGACGGTTACCAGCCGATCACGATCGACGCGCTGTACCCCGTCGCCGAAGGTGGCGTCGGACTCCGTGACGCCATCGAGCAGATCCGCGCCGACGTGAGTTCGGCGATCGCCGGTGGCGTCGACCTCGTCATCCTCTCGGACCGGTACGCCACCGAGACGTTGGCCCCGATCCCCAGTCTCCTCATCACCGCGGCCGTCCATCACCACCTCATTCGCGAGAAGACCCGCACGCGGGTCGGTCTCGTGGTGGAGACGGGCGAGGTGCGCGAGGTGCACCACATCGCGCTGCTCCTCGGGTACGGCGCGGCGGCGGTCAACCCGTACCTGGTCTTCGACGTCTTGCGTGACCTCGTTCGCGAGGGTCACCTCACTTGCACTCCCCGCCAGGCCGCGAAGCAGTACATCAAGGCCGCGGGCAAGGGCGTGCTGAAGGTCATGTCGAAGATGGGGATCTCGACGGTGGCGTCGTACACGGGCGCGCAGGTCTTCGAGGCGATCGGTCTCGGCCAGGACGTGATCGACGAGTACTTCACCGGTACGACGAGCCGACTCGGCGGAGTGGGTCTCGACGTGATCGCGATGGAGTCCGCAGCCCGTCACGAGTTCGCGTACCCGCCGCGGCCGAGCGAACTGGCGCACCGGGAACTGCAGATCGGCGGCGAGTACCAGTGGCGCCGGGAAGGCGAGTTCCACCTGTTCAACCCCGAGACCGTGTTCAAGTTGCAGCACGCGACCCGTACCGGTCGCTACGAGATCTTCAAGCAGTACACGAGCCTCGTCGACAGTCATGCGCAGCAACTCGCCACCTTGCGCGGCCTGTTCGAGTTGAAGGTGGCCGACCGGACCGCGATCCCGATCGACGAAGTCGAACCGATCAGCGAGATCGTGAAGCGGTTCTCCACCGGCGCAATGAGCTACGGGTCGATCTCGGCCGAGGCCCACCAGACGCTGGCGGTCGCGCTGAACCGCATCGGCGGCAAGTCGAACACCGGCGAGGGGGGCGAAGACGCCGACCGGTTCACCGCCGACGCGAACGGTGACCTGCGGCGCAGCGCGATCAAGCAGGTGGCAAGCGGTCGCTTCGGCGTCACGAGCGAGTACCTGGTGAACGCCGACGACCTGCAGATCAAGATGGCCCAGGGCGCCAAGCCCGGTGAGGGCGGTCAGCTGCCCGGGCACAAGGTGTACCCGTGGATCGCGAAGACCCGGCACTCCACGCCCGGTGTCGGGCTCATCAGCCCACCGCCACACCACGACATCTATTCCATCGAGGACCTCGCGCAGCTGATCCACGACCTCAAGAACTCGAACCCGCTCGCACGCGTGCACGTGAAGTTGGTGTCCGAGGTCGGGGTGGGCACGGTGGCGGCCGGGGTCGCGAAGGCCCACGCCGACGTGGTACTGATCTCCGGGCACGACGGCGGCACCGGCGCGTCGCCGTTGACCTCACTGAAACATGCCGGCGCGCCGTGGGAGCTCGGCCTCGCCGAGACCCAGCAGACCCTCCTCCTCAACGGGCTGCGGGATCGCATCGTCGTGCAGACCGACGGCCAGCTCAAGACCGGGCGCGACGTCGTGATCGCGGCGCTCCTCGGTGCGGAGGAGTTCGGTTTCGCTTCGGCTCCGCTCGTGGTGAGCGGCTGCATCATGATGCGCGTCTGTCATCTCGACACGTGTCCCGTCGGCGTCGCCACCCAGAACCCCGAACTCCGTAAGAAGTTCACCGGAAAGCCGGAGTTCGTCGTGAACTTCTTCGAGTTCATCGCCGAAGAAGTGCGCGAGTACCTGGCGGCCCTCGGGTTCCGGTCGGTCGCCGAGGCGATCGGACACGTCGAGATGCTCGACACCCGGGTCGCGATCGACCACTGGAAGGCCTCCGGGCTCGACCTGACGCCGATCCTGCACGTTCCCGACTTCGACCCGTCGGTCCAGGACATGTACTGCACGAAGTCCCAGGATCACGGCCTCGACAAGGCGCTCGACAACCTGCTCATCCGCGAAGCGGCACCCGCGCTGGAACGGGGCGAGTCGGTCCGGATCGAGACTGCCGTGCGGAACGTGAACCGGACTGTCGGCACCATGCTCGGTTCCGAACTCACCCGTCGTCACGGGGGCGAAGGTCTGCCCGACGACACCATCGACATCACGCTCACCGGTTCGGCCGGCCAGAGCTTCGGTGCGTTCGTGCCGCGCGGGATCACCCTGCGGCTCTTCGGTGACTCCAACGACTATCTCGGCAAGGGTCTTTCCGGTGGACGCATCGTGGCGCGCCCGTCCCTCGACGCCACGTTCGTGCCGGAGGAGAACGTGATCGCCGGCAACGTGGTGCTCTACGGCGCCACCAGCGGTGAGGCGTATCTGCGCGGCAAGGTGGGGGAGCGGTTCTGCGTGCGGAACTCCGGTGCGACCGCGGTGGTCGAGGGCGTCGGGGACCACGGCTGTGAGTACATGACCGGGGGTCGCGTGGTGGTGCTCGGCCCGACCGGGCGCAACTTCGGTGCCGGGATGTCGGGGGGGATCGCGTACATCCACGATCCCACCAACACGTTCTTCACCCGGTTGAACCGCGAGATGGTCGACCTCGACGATCTCGAGGACGACGACCGCGAGTTCTTGCGGGCCACGATCCGCACGCATGCCGCCGAGACCGGATCCACCGTCGCCGAGCGGATCCTCGCGGACTGGCACACCGAGGTCGACGGATTCCGCAAAGTGATGCCCAAGGACTTCAAGCGGGTGCTCGAAGCGTCGCTGCTGGCGGCGGAGCGGGGGATCAACGTCGACGAGGCGATCATGGCGGCATCCCGTGGCTGACGATCAAACTTGCGTCGCACACCCGCGGCTATCGCGGGTTTGCGACGCACATTGGAAGAGAAGGGCGTTTCATGGGTGAGCCGACGGGGTTCATGAAGTACGAGCGGGAGCTGCCGACGCGGCGTCCGGTGCCGGTCCGGCTCCGGGACTGGCGCGAGGTGTACGAGCCGTTTCCGGTCGAGTCGCTCCAGCACCAGGCCGCCCGATGCATGGACTGCGGTATCCCCTTCTGTCACGTGGGGTGTCCGCTCGGGAATCTCATCCCGGAATGGAACGACCTCGTGTACCGCGCCGAGTGGCCGGAGGCCCTCGACCGGTTGCACGCCACCAACAACTTCCCCGAGTTCACCGGCCGCCTGTGCCCGGCGCCATGCGAGGCGTCGTGTGTTCTCGGGATCAACGAGGACCCGGTGGCGATCAAACAGGTCGAGGTCAGCATCATCGAGCGCGGGTTCGCCGATCTCGAAGCCGCGGGCGGCGCGCTGGAGCCGGTGCTGCCGAGCACGTCCACCGGCCGTTCGGTCGCCATCGTGGGGTCCGGTCCGGCCGGACTCGCGGCCGCCCAGCAACTCACGCGCGCCGGACACGCGGTGACGGTCTTCGAGCGGGCCGACCGCATCGGCGGCCTGCTCCGCTACGGGATACCCGAGTTCAAGATGGAGAAGCGGATCCTCGACCGGCGACTTGCGCAGATGGAGTCCGAGGGCACCGTCTTCCGCGTCAACGCGAACGTGGGCGAGAACGTCTCGGTCGAGGAATTGCAGCGTGACTTCGACGCCATCGTCCTCGCCGGCGGCGCGACCGCCGCCCGGGACCTCCCCATCCCGGGTCGGGAGTTCGCCGGGATCTACCAGGCGATGGAGTTCCTCCCGCCCGCCAATCGGGTGCAGGCCGGCGATCTCGCGGAGCATCCGTTCTCGGCCGCGGGCAAGCACGTCGTGATCATCGGCGGCGGCGACACCGGCGCCGACTGCCTCGGGACGTCGCACCGCCACGGCGCGGCCTCGGTGCACCAGTTCGAGATCATGCCCCGGCCGCCGGAGGCGCGACCCGACGCCAATCCGTGGCCGACCTGGCCGATGATCTACCGCACGTCGTCGGCCCACGAGGAAGGCGGCGAGCGGGTGTTCTCCGTGAACACCGAATGCTTCCTCGGCGACGAGGACGGCAACGTACGCGCGCTCAAGGCCCACGAAGTGGAACAGAAGGTCGTCGACGGCCGGATGACCTTCGAGAAGGTCGAGGGGTCCGACTTCGAACTTCCGTGCGAGATGGTGTTGCTGGCGATGGGATTCGTAGGACCGCAGCGCGCGGGCATGCTCGAACAGCTTGGTGTGGAGATCAACGAACGGGGCAACGTCGCCCGTTCCGCCGAGTGGCAGACCAACGTCGAGAGCGTGTTCGTGTGTGGCGACATGGGTCGGGGTCAGAGCCTCATCGTCTGGGCCATCGCCGAAGGTCGCTCGTGCGCGGCGGCGGTCGATCGGGCGCTGATGGGCGAGACCGACCTTCCCGCCCCTTTGGTGCCGGACGCGGCACCGATCGGCGCTCGTTAGATCTCGCCGGGTGCCGCGTCCGGTCGAACCACCACCGAGCGTGTGGCAGATGCCCGACCCCGAGGTGGCGGGCGACGGTGAGATCGCCGGCATCGGTGCCGATCTCGAACCGGGCACGCTGCTGGCCGCGTACCGGACCGGGCTGTTCCCCATGCGGGTCGGGCGCCGGCGCCAGTTGGGCTGGTGGTCACCGGTCGAACGCGGCGTGATCCCCATCGACGGCCTGCACGTGAGCCGGTCGTTACGACGGTCGGTGGGGCGCTTCTCCGTCACCTACGACACGACGTTCGAGCAGGTGATGCGGGCCTGCGGTGACCCGCGCCGTCCGGATGGCTGGATCGACGACGGGTTCGTCGCGGCCTACGCCCGGCTGCACGACCTCGGGTGGGCGCACAGTGTGGAGGTGTGGGAGGACGACCGTCTGGCCGGTGGGTTGTACGGCGTGGCGATCAACGGACTCTTCGCGGGGGAGTCGATGTTCCATGTGGTGACCGACGCGTCGAAGGTCGCGCTCGTCGCGACGGTGGCGAAGCTGACCACGATCGGCGCTGCGCTCTTCGACGTGCAGTGGGTGACGCCCCACCTCGCCTCCATGGGTGCCGTCGCCATCTCCCGCGCCGACTACACCCGCCGCCTGGCCGACGCCTTGACCCTCGACGTCACCTGGGACTGACGCACGACGGGGACAGCAAGCAACGAACGCCAACGAGCAATCAAGACGTGGCGAAGTCGAGCAGTTCGTATTCCTCGCCGGTGTCCATCGCGTCTTCGTATTCGATGACGCCGATCTCGGTGAACTTCTCGCGCAGCCAACCGTCGCCGGCATCGAGGAGGCCGAGCTTCTTGCAGTTGGGCACGATCTTGGAGAACAGCGCGGCCTGGAACGGGTTGCCGCCCTCGGCACGTAGCCGGAACATCGTCTCGGTGATGGTGCGCCGGTCGATGCCCATGCGCTCCCACACGGCCTGCATCATGAGGCGGTCCCGCATGCGGATCGCGGCCTCGAACGCGAACTCCTGGCGCTCGCGCAGCTCGGCGGCGGAGAGTCCTTGGTAGTACTCCTGCAGCGACAGCACACCGAACGCCACGTGGCGGGCTTCGTCGCTCATCACGTAGCGGAGCAGTTGCTTGAGCAGCGGTTCCTGGGTCACGTGGTGCATGAAGCCGAAGGCCGCGAGTGCGAGTCCCTCGATCATGATCTGCATGCCCATGTAGGTCATGTCCCAGCGCGAATCGCCCAGGACGTCGTTGATGAGGAGTTGCAGGTTGGCGTTGACGGGGTAGTGGCCGTCGAGCTTGGTGTCGAGGTAGCGGGCGAAGACCTCGACGTGACGGGCTTCATCCATGACCTGGGTGGCCGCGTAGTACTTGGCGTCGATCCACGGGGTGGTGACCACGATCTTGCCGGTGCAGAGCAACGCGCCCTGCTCGCCATGGAGGAACTGACTCATCCGCCAGTTGAAGGCCTCCATCTGGAATCGGAGCCACTCGGCCTCGCCCCACTTCTTGACCGGAGAGCCCTCGACGTCGGTCATGCGCTGCTGGAAGAACGCCACCGCGCCGGACATTTCGCGAGCCACCTTCTCCGGGTCGACGTCGATCGACCAGTCGAGGTCGGTGCTGCCGTTCCACTGGGAGGTCTTGGCCTTCTCGTACAGCTTGCTCAGGCCCTCACGGGTGCGGGCGTAGTCCCAGGTGAAGATCGCGTCGCCACGGGACGGCGTGAGGTGGAACAGGTTGCCGAAGTCCATCGCGTCGTCGCGGATGATCGACTCGACGTCGTTGACGTCGGCGCGGCCGAGGAACTCGCGGGCAGTTGATTCACTCATCGCGCAAATGTACCCCGCCGGTCCGGCTCGCTAGCTTGCGAGGTATGCAGATCTCACCGGTTGCGGCCCGGATCCTCGGTTGCCTGCTCGAGAAGGAACGGACCACCCCCGACCAGTATCCGCTGAGCCTGAACGCGCTCGTGAACGCCTGCAACCAGACGACGAACCGCTGGCCGGTGGTCCGCTACGACGAGGCCACGGTGGAGGCGGGCCTCGACGAACTGCGGGGCCTGGAGCTGATCCGGCGCGAGAAGCCGCTCGGGGGTCGGGCGATCAAGTACTCCCAGGTCGTGGGGCGCGTCGTGCCGATGGGCGCACCCGAGTTGGCGCTCGTGGGGGTCCTCCTGCTCCGCGGACCTCAGACGCCAGGCGAGTTGAAGGCGCGCAGCGAGCGACTGCATGCGTTCAGCGGACTCGACGCGGTCGATGACGCGCTCGGCCGGTTGCTCCGGCACGAGGACGGTCCGTTGGTGGCGCAGTTACCGCGCGAGCCGGGCCGCAAGGAGGCGCGGTGGAGCGAGCTGCTGACCGGCGGCGTGGCCGTGGTCACGGCCGCCGTGACGAACGCGACCGGGTCCGACCGGCCGGTCGATCGCGGACCGGCCCCGGGTGAGTCCCTCGCCGCCCGGGTGGCGGCGCTGGAAGCCGAGGTCGCGCGGCTCGCGGCCGAGCTGGACGGGCTCGCGCCCCGAGCCCGGGATTAGCCTCCCGGACCGATGCAGATCTTTCACAATCCGGCGTGCTCGAAGTCTCGCGGCGCGCTGGAGATCCTCGCTGAGCACGGCGTCGACCCCGACGTCACCGAATACCTGAAGGCACCGCCCGACCGGGCGACACTCGAACGGATCGTCGCGATCGTCGACGACGAACCTGCGGCGCTGGTCCGGAAGGACAAGCGGTTCAAGGAACTCGGTCTGAGTTCGGCCGACTACGTGACGCCGGCGAGCGTCGTCGACCTGTTGCTGGCCCACCCCGAGCTCATGGAACGGCCCGTCGTCATCGTCGGTGACCGGGCCGTGATCGCTCGTCCCCCCGAAAAGCTCCTCGACCTCCTCGGCTGAATCGAAAGGTTGTCCGACCATGGCAATGCCCACTCCGGAATCGGTACGCGAGGAAGTTCGTGCCTGGCTCGAAGCGAACTGGAGCCCCGACCTCACCGTCGGCGAGTGGTGGGAGCGGCTGACCGAGTCGGGCTACGGCGCGCCGACCTTCCCCGAGGAGGACTTCGGGAAGGGCTACAACCGGGCGCTCGCGAACGTGGTGAACTAGGAGCTGGCCAAGGCCGGGGCAGTCGGTCCGCCGGCCGGACTCGGCTACCTCCTGGCCGCACCGACCATCTCCACCCATGCCACCCGTGAACAGAAGGACGTGTGGCTCAGGCGGATCTTCGACGGGTCCGACGCGTGGTGCCAGCTCTTCAGCGAGCCCGGTGCCGGTTCCGACCTCGCGGGCCTGCAGTGCAAGGCCGAGCGGGACGGCGACGAGTGGATCATCACCGGTCAGAAGGTGTGGACCTCGACTGCGCAGCTGTGCAACATGGGAATGCTGATCGCGCGTACCAACCCGGACGCGCCGAAGCACACCGGGATCACCTACTTCGGTATCGACATGGACCAACCGGGCATCGAGATCCGACCGCTCAAGGAGATGACCGGCCGGGCGATGTTCAACGAGGTCTTCCTCGACGGTGCCCGGGTGCCGGACGCCAACGTCATCGGCGGATTGAACAACGGCTGGGCGGTCGCGAACACCACCTTGGCGGCGGAACGGGCCGGGCTCGGCAGCGGCGGGAGTGGCGCCGCGGGGTCTGCGTTCCCGGGCCCGATCTCCAACCAGCTGGGCCTGCGCGTCGGCGACACCGTCGGCCAGGTCCGCACCGGTGGGACCGGTGGCGGTGGCGGCGGGATGGCGAAGCGGCTCATCACGCTCGCGAAGGAGAACGGAACCATCGACGACGCGGTGGTGCGGCAGGGCATCGTGAAGCTGTGGTCCTTGGAGCAGATCGGCAAGTACTCGAGTCTGCGGATGCGCAGCGGTGGCGCGAGCGCGGCGGCCCCCAACCTCGCCAAGCTCATGATGAGCGACATGCTCCGCCTCAACCGCGAGGTCGCCACCCAGGTGCTCGGCCCGGAGATCGCGATCATGGGCAAGGACAGCGCGAGTGGTGGGATGCAACAGGAGATGGTGCTGTTCTCGCCGGGTCCCTCGATCTACGGGGGTACCGACCAGGTACAGCGCAACATCATCGGCGAGCGGGCACTCGGGCTGCCCAAGGAGCCCGATCCGAACAAGGGCGCGCCGTTCAAGGACATCCCGAAGAACGCGTAGCCGTGCTGCTCGGGATGACGTTGCCGTCGTTCGTGGTGGGCGTCGACGGTCCGACGATCCGCGAGTGGTGCAAGCGCATCGACGACGGCCCGTTCTCGGCGCTCGCCGTCGGTGAGCGGGTGGCCTACCCCAGCCACGACCTTGTCTCGACGCTCGCGTACGCGGCGGCCGCGACCGAGCGGGTCCGCCTGGTGTCGACGATCGCCGTGCTGCCCACCCACGATCCGGTCCGGCTCGCGAAGCAGGCCGCGACGATCGACGTGCTGTCCGGTGGACGGTTGACGCTCGGGGTGGGCGTCGGCGGCCGGGATCAGGACTACGCGGCCGTCGGCACCTCGACCGCGTCCCGATTCGCCCGACTCGACGAGCAGGTCGAGATCATGCGGGCGGTCTGGCGGGGCGAGGTCGTGATGGTCGACGTGCCCCCGATCGGCCCGACCCCCGTGCAACCCGGAGGGCCGCCGATCCTCACGGCATCCATGGGACCGAAGTCGCTGGCCCGCTCGGCGCGGTGGGCCGACGGGTTGTCGGGCTTCGATCTGGCACCCGACCCGGAAGCCGTCGCCCGGACCTTCGATGCCGTGCGCATCGCGTGGACCAAGAGCGGACGGTCCTCGGCCCCGTGGTTGTCGACCTCCACCTGGTTCGCGCTGGGTGACGGGGCACGGGATCGGCTGTCCGCATACGCCCGGAACTACCTGAGCACGTTCGGCGACGCGGCGGCATCGGCGATGGCCGGGCTGTGTCGGCTCCACGACCCCGGCGTCCTGCGGGAAGTGGTGGCCGCCGTGGCCGAGACCGGCTGCGACGAGTTCATCCTCGTGCCCACCACCGACGATCCGACCGAGCTCGACCGGCTCATCGCCGCGCTGGCGGCGTAGGTTCGGGCCGTGCTGGCCGACCTCCTTGCCCACGACGGCGTGTGCGAGACGCTGCAGCTCCGGGCCCGGTTCGGGTTCATGGCGATCCACGGCGGTTCACTCGAACGGGGAACGGCCGAGGTGGCGCGTCGCGCCGCGGGAATCACGGGTGCGTCGTTCTATGCGGTGGAACAGCCTGACGGGCTGCAGTGGCACGTACCGTCCCACCTGTACGACCCGGCGGCGTCACCCAAGTTGTTGGCGTTCCTCGACCACGTCGAGGTGGTGGTCTCGGTGCACGGTTACGGGCGGGCGGGATTCTGGACCCACGTGCTGCTCGGGGGCGCCGACCGCGAGCTGGCACGCGTGGCGGCGGCGAGGATGCGGCCCCACCTCGACGGCTTCGAAGTGGTCGACGACGTCGAGGCGATCCCGCGTGAACTGCGTGGTGTGCACCCGAAGAACCCGTGCAACCTGACGCGACGTGGGGGGATCCAGGTGGAACTGCCACCGCGCGTGCGGGGCCTCGGACCGCGCGGTGAGCCCGAACATGTCGAAGCACTGGTGCGCGGCCTGGCGGCGGTGTTCGCGTGAGTTACTCGATGCAACAGAAGGTGCGGCTCGCCGACACCACGCCGCGCGGGCGACTTCGTCTCGACTCGTTGGCGCGCTATCTGCAGGACATCGCCGCGGAAGACGCGGCGCACGCCCATCTGCCGGATGGTCGGGGCTGGATCCTGCGGCGCATGACCTACGACGTCGGACGGCTGCCGACGATCTACGAGGACCTGCGACTCGAGACGGTTCCCAGTGGCGTCGGCGGTCGCTGGGCCGAGCGCACGACAACCCTCATCGGCCTCGATGGCCTCAACGACGATCGAACCGCCCTCCGCCACGGGGTGCTGGCCACGATCGCGGCGGTCTGGGTGTACGTCCGGCTCGACACCGGCGCGCCGGTCGCACTGCCGCCCGAGTTCTTCGTCGCGTACGGCGACGAGATCCGTGCCCACAAGGTGAGTGCGCGCCTCACGCACCCGGCGCCGCCGGTGGACGCGCCGCGGGCGATCTTCCCGTTGCGGACCACCGACTTCGACGTCTTCGGCCACGTGAACAACGCGGTCTACTGGGTGCCGGTGGAGAACGCGTTGGCGCCCGGCGAAGGCGCACGCATCACCACGGCCACCATCGAGTTCGGGGTCGGAGTCCTGCCGGGGGAGACGTGCGAAGTGGCGACGATCCGTACCCCGGATGACCTGGCGCTGTGGTTCCTGGTGGGCGACGACGTCCGAGCGTCGATCCGGGTCGAACTCGCGCCCTAGTGTCACCCGCCATGACGAAGCAGTTGGACCTCGGATTCATGGTGGGGTACTGGGGCGCGCAGCCGCCGGTGGGTGTCCCGGAGTTGCTGCTCGAGGCCGAGCGACTCGGGTATGCCACCGCGTGGACCGCCGAGGCCTACGGGTCGGACGCGCTCACGCCGCTCGCCTGGTACGGATCGGTGACGTCCCGGATCCAACTCGGCACGTCGATCATCCAGATGTCGGCGCGGACCCCGACCGCGACCGCGATGGCCGCGATCACCATGGACCACCTCACCGGCGGTCGTTTCATCCTCGGGCTCGGGGCGTCCGGACCGCAGGTGGTGGAGGGGTGGTACGGCCAACCGTACGCCAAGCCGCTCGCCCGAACCCGCGAGTACGTGGAGATCATGCGCCGGATCCTCGCCCGCAAGGAGCCGCTCACCTACGACGGCGAGCACTACAAGCTGCCGTACCCCGGCGGGACCGGGCTCGGAAAGGCCGTCCGTTCGATCACCCACCCGCTGCGCGAAGACCTGCCGATCTACCTCGCGTCGGAGGGCCCGAAGAACGTCGCGCTCACGGCCGAGATCGCCGACGGTTGGCTCGCCATCTACTACTCGCCGAAGATCGACGACTTCTATCGCGGCGCACTGGCGGAGGGTTTCGCCCGCGCCGGGGCGCGCCGGTCGTTCGACGACTTCACCGTGGCGGCGACGGTCCCCGTGATCTTCCACGACGACGTCGACGAAGCGGCCGACATGTTGCGACCGGTGCTCGCGCTCTACATCGGCGGCATGGGCGCGAGGGAGGTCAACTTCCACGCCAACGTCTTCGGCCGGATGGGCTATGAGGCCGAGGCCCGGGAGATCCAGGATCTGTACCTGGCCGGCAAGAAGGACGAGGCCGCGGCCAAGGTCCCGCGCTCGCTGATCGAGGAGACCGCGCTCATCGGACCCAAGGAGAAGATCCGCGACGACCTCGAGATGTGGCGCGAATCCTGCGTGACCCAGATCCTCCTCTACGGCGACGCCACCACCCTCCGCACCATGGCCGAGTTGTGTTTGTGAGGAGAGTTGTTCTCTCGACGGCCCCGCGGTCGGCCTGACCGCTCCCGAGGCGGAGCTTGCGAGCCGAGCAGACTCGGAGCGAGGCCTCCGAACCGGCTCCGTCAGGAGTGCGAGCGGAGAGTCAGGCCCGTCGGTCCCAAAGGACGTGTTCGGGGCCGGTGAGGAGCCACACCAGGCCATCGGGGTCGAGGAAGTTGTGCTCGTCGTTGCGGATGACGTCACGGCTCTCGGGATCGACCGCCATGCCGAAGAAGTCCCGTGCCGAGCGGAACCACTCGATCGTCACGCCGTCGAGATCGCATCCCGGACGGGAGTAGTCCTCGGGCAGGCGGTGGTTCTGCTCGTAGCGAATGAAGTACTTCCGCACGGCCGGGGTGTCCCGGTTGAGCGGCCCGTGGACCTCCCACCAGTACTTGTGGAACGCGTCGAGGTTCATGCCCGGTTTGTGGCGGACACCGCAGATGAGCTTGGTCACCGGTTCGCCGCGATCGGCGGGGCCGGCGATGACCTCCATCTCGGTCCCCGTGAAGACCTCGAGCACCTCCCCGAAGAGTGAGGCGGAATCGGCGAGCACCTCGGCGTGGCGCGGGTCGTTGCGCATTGCATGGAAGCCGTCCCAGGAGTCGAACCACTGCACGGACACGCCGTCGTACGGGCACTCGGCCCGCTCGTAGTCGCGTGCGGTCCGCCGGTGTTGCTCGTACCGCAGGTTGTGATCCGCCGCGGCCGGACTCGCGGCGACGAGATCCGCATGCTGCCCCTGCCAGCGGTCGTGAAACTCGTCCACGCCGAGGCTCGGGTGGCGAGCGACGAAGCCGATGCGCTTGATCATGGAACCTCCGGGTTGCCGGTCGGCGGTGATCCTGGCACCCTGTCGCCCCTCGGTGCGACCACGGAACGCACTCGCAACGGAAGGGACACCAGTGGCAGACAGCAAGGGGCGGGCGGGCCGACTGCGAGCGATCGCGATCGGGGTATTGGTTGCGGGGATCGCGTTGGCGTTTCTCGTCGGGGCCGCGTACCCGGCCCAGGTCGGCTCGATCCCGCCGAGTCTGACGAAGGTGACCACCTACACGCAGAGCACCGACAGCGCGGACGGCACGTTCAACTGGCTGTTCGCGATCCTCGTCATGGGCCCGACGCTCGTCGCAGCGTCGGTGTTGTACGGGTCCGCCGAGATCGTCGCGGGCCAGCGTCGCTCGGGCCGGTCGCGCTCGGCGTCGGAATCCGTCGTCACGGACGGCAAGGAGTCCGCATGACGCGCGCCGGTCTGGTCGAGGGCAAGGTTGCGGTCGTCACCGGTGTCGGGCCGGGACTCGGGCGAGCAAGCGCGTTGGCCTTGGGCCGCGAGGGAGCGGCGGTGGTCCTCGTGGCGCGCAACGCAGAACGACTCGACGAGGTCGCGGCGGAGATCGTGGCGGCCGGTGGTCGAGCGTTGGCGATTCCGGGCAGCGTCACGAAGCCGGACGACTGCGAACGGATCGCCGCCGGTGCCGTCGAGGAGTTCGGGACGATCGACGTCGTCGTCAACAGCGCGTTCCGCGGCGACTCGTTCCAGTCGATCAGCGATGCCGATCTCGACGTGTGGCGCAAGATCTTCGAGGTCAACTTCTACGGCGCGGTGAACATGACGCGCGCCTGCCTGCCGACGATGAAGGCCGGTGGCGGCGGCAGCGTGGTGATGGTGGCATCGCAGAGCGCGCGCAAGATCCGTCCGGATGAAGCGGGCTACGCCGCGAGCAAGAGCGCGCTGATCACGCTCACCCGGTCGCTCGCCACCGAGGTCGCGGCCGACCACATCCGGGTCAACGCCGTGGTGCCAGGTTGGATCTGGGGACCGAACGTGCAGATGTACGTGGAGTGGCAGACGTCGTCGCGCGGGTTGTCGCAGGACGAGGTCATCGCCGAGATCACCCGCGAGATCCCGCTCGGCGAGATCCCGCCCCAGGAGGACATCGCGGAGTCGATCGTCTTCTTCGCCTCGGGGATGTCGCGCATGATCACGGGCCAGACGCTCGACGTGAACGGTGGGGAGTACTTCGGGTGACCGATCCAATACGGGCTGGGGTCGTCACCGGCGCCGCTTCCGGACTGGGACGCGCCACGGTGCTGGCGTTCGCGCGCCGGGGCGAGCGCATCGTGGTCGCGGACCGAGATGCCGAGCAGGGCGCGGCGGTCGTGGCCGAAGCGGAGTCGCTCGGCGGTGAGGCGCGCTTCGTCGCGACCGACGTGACCGACCCGGCCGCGTGCGAGGCGATGGTCGCCGCCTGTCTCGACGCCTTCGGAACCCTCGACTTCGCAGTCAACAACGCAGGGACCACGGGTACGCCAGGGAGCGTGGTCGACTATCCACTCGACGCGTGGCGGGCGACGATGGCCGTCAATCTCGACGGTGTGTTCTTCTCGATGCGCGCCGAACTGCCGCACATGGTCGCCGCCGGCGCCGGGGCCATCGTCAACGTGGCATCCGGTGCCGGGTTGGTCGGCTTCGCCGGGTTGCCCGCGTACGTGGCCAGCAAGCACGGCGTGGTCGGCCTCACGAAATCGGCGGCGCTCGAGTGCGCACCGCGCGGTGTGCGGATCAACAGCGTCTGTCCCGGAACCGTCCGGACGCCGATGCTCGAGGGCTACATGGGCGGTGACGAGCGGGTGGAGCGGGCCATGACGGCCGGTGTCCCACTGGGCCGCCTCGGTACCCCCGACGAGATCGCCGAGGCCATCGTCTGGCTCTGCTCCGACGCGGCCAGCTACATGGTCGGCCACGCCCTCGTCGTGGACGGCGGCGCAACTACCTGACGACCCGTACGCTCACTGATGTTCTGGCGCTGGTAACGCGCCGGCGCGCTTCCTCCTAGCCGATGCCTTGCCACAATTCGCGTTGTTCCGACATGGGGTCGTCGAGGGTTTCGACGGTGGTGTCGAAACGCTGGGTGGTGCGGCGGGTGAGGTCGTAGGCGGGCCAGCCGGGGTCACCGGTGCGGGCGAAGCGGATCCACGCCGCGTGCATCGCGTCGGCGAGCGGTTGGCGGCCGGGAGCGTCGCCGGTGAGCATCGAGAGCCCGGGCCGGTCGAGCGCGTCCCACACGAACGGAAGCTCCAACGCGTGGCAACTCCTGAGCGCGCCACCCATCACGGGCGACTCCCACGTGAAGAGGTACATGTACGTCGGCCGGGTGTCCACGCCGGCCTCGGCCAGGCGGATCGCCGGCGTACGGAACACGCGGTCGGTGGCGATCGCGGTGGCGATGTCGGCCGCCGGCGCGTCGGGATAGATCGTGTGGTACTCCGCCGCCACCGCCGCGGCGCGGTCGCCGAACATCTCGGTGAGACCGGCGGTGATGGTGGCGTCGTCGATGGTGCCGGTCCCGAGGTCGAGCGCCGTGAACATCGTCATCTCGTCATGGTTCGTGCCGACGATGGTGGGCACCGCGCCCAGACCGTCGCGGACCGCGTCGATCGGACGGCGGGGGAGCACGCTTCCGTCGACCACAGGGACGAACGGCAGATCCGACCGCAGTCCGCCGGCGAAGATGAGCTTCTGGGCCTGGAGGATGGCGTCCATCGGCGCCGCGCGCAGTTGGTCGACGGTCTCGATCCCCGCCCCGGCGAGCACCGTGCGGGCCGTGGCCGTGGCCTGCGCTGCGCCGACACAGAACGAGGCGCCGCCCGACTGCGCGATGGCACCCGAGTAGAGGCCCTGGGCCGCTGGAAGTCCGAGCAGAGTTCCGACGCTCATACCCCCGGCCGACTCACCGAAGATCGTCACCCGGTCGGGGTCACCGCCGAAGTCGGCGATATTGTCCCTGACCCACTCGAGCGCGCACACCTGGTCGAGGATCCCGGCATTGCCGGACCCGGCGAACTCCGCCCCGAAGATGTCGTCGAGGTGGAGGAAGCCGAATGCGCCGAGCCGGTAGTTGATGCTGACCACGACCACGTCACCGTGCTGCGCGAACCGACGCCCGTCGTAGATCGATGACCCTCCGGTCCCGTTCACGAACGCCCCGCCGTGGATCCAGAACATCACCGGCCGCTTCGCGTCGTCCAGCGCCGGCGTGTACACCGAGAGGGTCAGGCTCTCGGCCTCGTCGCACACCGGTGCCGCAGCTCCGAACATCGCCTCGAGCGGCGACGGGAGTTGCGGGGCCACGGGACCGAAGCGGACGGCGTCGCGGACGCCGTCCCACGGCGCGACCGGCACGGGTGGCTTGAATCGCCGGACGCCGACGGGGGGTGCTGCGTACGGGATCGACCGGAAGATGCAGATGCCTTCGCGCGTGATCCCGCGTACCTTCCCGCCGGTCGTGGCGGCGATCCGGTCGTCGGTGGGTTCGGCAGCAGCCACGGGCACTCCTGGGTCGGGGTGAGTGGTTCGGGTAGGCCCGAGGATATTGGACCGACGGAACGTGCTGCGGCCGGTGGCCGCGTGACAAGGTGGCGTCATGATCGAATCCGACTCCGCACTCGTCGCGTTGCCGGCCCAGCCGGATGGCCTCGCGTGGCCGACCGACGAGTGGAACCGTGGGCCCGCGCCCACGGGAGTGGATGTCGAGGGCCTGGTCGCCGAGATGTTCACAGAGCCTCGCTACGAGACCACTTACGCCCTGCTGGTGGTGCACCACGGCACCCTCGTCGCGGAGCGTTACGCCAATACGCTGCCCAACTGGGTCGGCGAAGCGATCCCGGTCGATCGCACCACGCCGCTGCTCTCGTGGTCGATGGCGAAATCGATGTTGCACGCCCTCGTCGGGATCCTCGTGGGTGAGGGTCGGCTCCGGCTGGACGAGGCCGGCCTCGTCCCCGAGTGGCGCGACGACGAACGGAGCGCGATCACCCTTCCCGACCTCCTCGCGATGCGCGACGGTCTCGCGTGGAACGAGGACTACGTCGACGTCGGTGGTTCCCAGGTCATCGACATGCTCTTCGGCGAGGGCAATGCCGACGTCGGTGCGTTCGCTCGCAGTCGCCCGCTCGCGGTTCCGCCCGACACGCGGTTCAACTATTCGAGCGGCACCACCAACGTGATCTCGGGCATCGTCGCCGACGTCGTGGGGCGGGGGGATCGCTACGCCCAGTTCCTGCGTGATCGCCTCTTCGCTCCGATCGGGATGGCCACGGCCGAGCCCACGATGGATGCCGCGGGGCTGTGGGTCGCGTCGTCGTACGTGCACGCGACGGCCGAGGACTTCGCCCGGTTCGGATACCTCTACCTCCGCGACGGGATGTGGGACGGGAGGAGGATCCTCCCGGAGGGCTGGGTCGATTCGGGCCGGCGGCTGCGGTCGATCGATCCCACCGACGGGCGCGGCTACGGCTGGCAGTGGTGGGTGACCCATGACGAACACGGGACCTTCTGGGCGAACGGCTACGAGGGCCAGTCGATCCTGGTGTCGCCCGCCCAGGATCTGGTGGTGGTCCGCATCGGTCGGACCGACGCCGCGCACGGACCCGACTTGTTCTCGTGGCGGGCCCGCATCGTCGAGGCGTTCGCGGCGGCCGCCCGATGACTACCGAGTGGGTGCCCGAAGACTGGTCGCGGGCGCTCGCCGTCGTCGCGCATCCCGACGACCTCGAGTACGGCGCCGCGAGCGCGATCGCCCGTTGGACCGCGCAGGGTCGCTGGGTCGGCTACGTGCTCGCCACGGCGGGCGAGGCCGGCATCGACGGCATGGACCCCGCGACCGCCGGCCCACTGCGGATGGACGAGGAACGAGAAGGCGCGGCCGCGGTGGGCGTCGACACGGTGGAGTTCCTCGGTTTCCAGGACGGGATCGTGCAGGCCACGTTGGCGTTGCGACGCGACATCGCCCGCCAGATCCGGCGTTTCAAGCCCGAGGTACTGGTGCTCGGCAACTACGCGGATCGGTGGTCCTTCGGCGGGCTCAACATGGCGGACCATCGCTCGGTCGGCGAGGCTGCGGTCGACGCGGCGCGCGACGCCGGGAACCGTTGGGTCTTCCCCGAACTGTTGGAGGAGGGCTGGGAGCCGTGGGGCGGCGTGCACCGGGTGTTCGTCAACGAGTCGCCCGGCACTCCGCACTACGTCGACGTCACCGACACGATCGACCGGGGCATCGAGTCGCTGCAGGCCCACCGGCAGTACCTGGCTGGGCTCGGCGACGGCGGGATGGGCGATCCCGACGCTTTCCTGCGCGAGCACGCGGCCCAGGCGGGCGCGGCGGCCGGTGTCGCCTACGCCGTACGGTTCGAGGTCATCGGCCTGTGAAGCTCAGCGGCGCCGCCTCGATCGTCGGGGTGGCCGAAACCGAATACCTCCGGGGCGCGGACGCGTTGCCCGTCGAGATGATGTTGACGGTCGCGCAGGAGGCGATCGCCGACGCCGGTCTGACCACCGCGGACATCGACGGCGTGGTGCCACCGCCGGGTTACGTGACGGTGGAGGAGTTGGCCGCAAACCTCGGGATCCCGTCCGTGGCGTACTCGGCCACCGTCCACATGGGCGGCGCGTCGTCGGTGGCGGCAGTCCAGAACGCTGCGATCGCGGTCGCGACCGGGGTCGCCACCACGGTGCTGGTGGTGGTGGGCTGGAACGGATACTCGGCGTTCCGGCACCGGCCGGGCCAGCGCGTGCCGCGCCGGGGGCTGGATGCCAACGCGGTGGCCGATGTGCTCGTCGACTTCTACCTTCCCTACGGCGCCCGGTCGGCGGCCCAGTTCTACGGCTGGATCGCCACCCGGCACCAGCAGCTCTACGGCACGTTGCCGACCGACACCGGTGAAGTCGCACTGGCGTTCCGGCGTCACGCCCAGCACCACCCGAAGGCCCTCATGCGCGGCCGGGAACTCACGATGGACGACTACCTCGCGAGTCCGTGGGTGAGCGAGCCGTTCCGGTTGTTCGACTGCTGTGTCGAGACCGACTGCGCGGCCGCGGTGGTGGTGACCTCGGCCGAACGAGCCCGGGACCTCGCCCAGCCGCCCGCCGTGATCCTCGGGGTGGGCGAGGGGCACCCGTCGCCGGCCGACGACATCCCGAATCGGCTGGACCCGTTCCGTATCGGGCTCACCGACGCGGCACCGCGTGCGTTCGCCATGGCCGGTGTCGGCCCCGGCGACATGGACTTCGCCGAGATCTACGACTGCTTCACCTACGTGGTGCTGCTCCAACTCGAGGCGCTCGGCTTCTGTGCCCGCGGCGAGGCCGGCGCGTTTGTGCGCGAGGGCCGGCTCGGGATCGACGGCGCGCTGCCGACCAACACCCACGGCGGGTTGCTGTCCCAGGGCCACATGTGGGGGATGAACCACGTCGTGGAGGCGGTGCGCCAACTGCGGGGCCAGGCCTCGCTGCAGGTGCCCGACGCCGAGATCGGACTGGTGACCGGCTGGGGCGATTTCGGCGACGGCAGCCTCGCCATCCTGGGGGTGGACCGATGAGTGGACCGATGATGCTCCCGCCGCCGGATCGGATGTTGCCCGCGGCCGATGGGTTGGGGGCCGAGTTCTACGCGCAGGCCGCGGCGACCGGGGTGCTGCACCTCCAACGGTGCGATGGTTGTGGCACGTGGCGGCACCCGCCGCGGATCCTGTGTGCCGCGTGCGGATCGGCGGAATGGAGCTGGCAGGCATCGGGTGGGCGTGGCCGGGTGTTCACCTGGACCGTCACCCATCGGCCGGTGGACCCTGCGTTCGCGGCGGCGTTGCCCTACGCGATCGTCGTGGTCGAGTTGGACGAGGGCCCGCGCGTGGTGGGCAACCTGCTCGAACTGGCGCCGAGCGAACTCCGGCTCGATCTCCCGGTCCGGGTCGTGCTCGACCATCGCTCGGACACCGTGGCGCTGGTGGACTTCGCGCCGGAGTGACCGGTCAAGGTTCGGGTCGGGCGAGCCGTCGATCGAGGTCGGGCTCCAGGTAGATCAGGGTCGCTGTGGGCACCGCGGCGCGCAGTCGGGCCTCCACCGTGTCGATGGCGAGGCCGAGCTCGGCGGTGCCGTCCACGGCGAAGTCGACCTTGGCGGCGACCAGCACCTCCTCCGGGCCCAGGTGCATGGTGCGGAGGTGGATCAGGCTGCGGACCTCGGGGCTGCTGGCGATGGTGTCGACGATCAGGAGTTGCTCGGCGAGCCCGGCACTCTCGCCGATGAGCAGACTCTTCATCTCTACTGCCAGCACGATCGCGATCGAGCCGAGGAGCAACCCGATCGCGAGCGACCCGATGGCGTCGTACCGGGGTTCGTCGGTGACGACCGCGAGGCCGAGGCCGAGGAGCGCGAGGGCGAGGCCGGCCAAGGCACCGGTGTCCTCGAGCAGCACGACCGGGAGTTCGGGGTTCTTGGTGCGGCGGATGAAGGCGCGCCATCCGTCGGGGTGTTGGCCCTCGGCCTCCTTGGCCGCAGTACGCAGGGAGAAGGACTCCAGGATCACGGCCAGCCCGAGCACGACGAACGCGACCGCCGGACTCTCGACCGGGTGCGGTGTCCGGAGTTTCTGGACGCCTTCGTACAACGAGAACAGGGAACCGAGGGAGAAGAGCACCAGCGCGACGACGAAGGCCCAGAAGTACCGCTCGGCGCCGTGGCCGAACTGGTGGCGGTCGTCGGCCGGTCGTCGGGCCCGACGCCCACCGAAGAACAGGAGTCCCTGGTTGCCGGTGTCGGCGAAGGAGTGGATCGCCTCGGCCAGCATCGACGCCGAGCCGGTGACGATGGCGGCGGCGACTTTCGAGATCGCGATCCCGAGGTTCGCGGCGAGGGCGGCGAAGATCGCCCGCCGGGAGCCTTCGTTCATGCGCGGGGACGGATCATGGGATCAGACCGCATCCCACACCATGGGGATCGCGCCCGGTGCCGCGTCGAGGATCTCGACCGGACTGTGCTTGTTGATGTGGCCGATCAGCATGTTGTAGACGCCGTAGCCGGTGAGCTCGCGTAGGCGGGGGGAGAACGTGCGGGCGGTCTCGATCGGGATGCCGAGCTGCTGGTTCTCCTGTTGGCGCACCCAACCGGCGCAGTAGTTCATCGCGATGCCGATGCGATCGTCGGCGGTCGTGTTGGCGCCCCCGCCGTGCCACAACGACCCGTGCCAGATGAGCACGCTGCCGCGCGGCATCTCGGCCGCGATCGACTCGTAGTCCTCGCCGTAGTTCGGTGAGTGGTCGGCCAGGTGGGTCCCGGGGATGATGCGGGTGGCCCCGTTGGCGGCGGTGAAATCGGTGAGGGCCCACATCGAGTTGCACACCGTGGGCGCGTGGGGTTTCGCGAGGGGCATCAGCTGGTCGTCGGCGTGGATCGGTTGCGCGGTCTCGCCGGCGCGGATGCGGATCGACGACAAGGACGAGATCAGACAGCCTCGGTCGAGGACGCCCTCGACGATCGGGAGGACGTGGTCGTGGACCGGTACGTCCTGCCACACCCGACTCAACGCGAGGAGGTTGTACACGCGCAGCGTGTTGGCGCCTTCGAACACGTTGGGGGAGGGCACGATCTCGTAGACCTGTTCGAGCCGTTCGAGGTCCGCGGTGAGCGCGTCGAGCAGGTCGGACGGGATCGCACCTTCGACGATTGTGTAGCCGTCCCGCGCGATCGCGTCGAGGTGACCCGTGATCTGCGCGGCGGTGAGCATGGGCAAAACCGTAGCGGAGGCCCCCGCCTGACGGCCCCCGTCCGGCCGCGAGGGCGCGTATCCTCCGCGCCCATGGCCATCTACGCCCTCGGCGACCTCGTACCCCAGATCGACCCGACCGCATACGTCCATCCCGACGCGACGGTGATCGGCGATGTCGTCATCGGTCCGGAGTCGACGATCTGGCCGCGTGCGGTGCTGCGCGGCGACTACGGCCGCATCACGGTCGGCGCCCGTACGAGTATCCAGGACGGCAGCGTTATCCACTCGACGCTGCTCCACCCCACGTTCATCGGCGACGACTGCGTGATCGGTCACCTGGTGCACATGGAGTGCTGCCGGATCGGCAACGGCGTGCTGGTGGGGTCGGGGTCCGTCGTGCTGCACCGGGCCGTGGTGGAGGACGAGGCGCTGGTGGGGGCGGCGGCGCTCGTGCCGAACGACATGGTGGTCCCGAGTCGGGCCCAGGCCCTCGGCGTACCGGCGAAGCTGCGCCTCGACGCGGTCGAGCCCGAGATGATGATCCGTGTCGGGGCCCGCCAGTACGTGGAGAACGGCGCCCGGTTCAGGGAACTGCTCCGCCGGATCGACTGACCTCCCCTCTCGCGCCTGCGGCGCAGGCCGCTCCGGCCCCGCGCCGCCCCGCCGGGATCACATGGTCGGGACGGAGGCGTCGCTTCGGCGGCACCTCGGGAGTCCACGTAGTCTGCCCGCACTCGTTGCTTCCTCCAGGAGTCCGTCATGCCCGCAGCCGTCATCGTCTCCGTCGCCCGCACCCCGATCGGGCGTGCCTTCAAGGGGTCCTTCGTCGACGAGCGCGCCGACGACATGGCCGCGTTCATCGTGGACGCGGCACTCAAGAAGGTTCCGGCGCTCGACCGCAGCACGGTCGACGACCTGATGCTCGGTTGTGGACTGCCCGGTGGGGAGCAGGGCTTCAACATGGGCCGGGTCGTGGCGATCCTCGCCGGGATGCCGACCGTGCCCGGGTGCACCATCACCCGGTACTGCTCGTCGTCGCTCCAGACCCTCCGCATGGCGTCCCACGCGATCAAGGCGGGCGAGGGGGACGTGTTCATCGCCGCCGGGGTCGAGGGCGTGAGCCGGTTCATGGTCGGCGGCAGCTCCGACCACACACCGGGAACCCAGAACCACAAGTTCGACGGTCCGGCGGAGCGCTCCGCCGCTCGTACTGCTGGTGACCAGGGCACCTGGACCCCGCCGACCGGTCTGCCCGACGTGTACATCGCGATGGGCGAGACGGCCGAGAACGTGGCCGAGATCGAGGGCGTGACGCGCGAGGAGATGGACGACTACGCGTTCCAGAGCCAGCAGCGCGCCGGGGCCGCCATCGCCCGCGGGTTCTTCGAGCGGGAGATCACGCCGTACACCACGGCGGCCGGTGCGGTCATCAGCGCCGACGACTGCCCACGCCCCACCACCGACCGCGAGAAGCTCGGATCACTCGCCCCCGCGTTCCGGCCCACCGGTCGGGTCACCGCCGGCAACGCGTGTCCCCTGAACGACGGTGCGGCCGCCGTGGTCGTGATGAGCGACACGAAGGCCAAGGAACTCGGCCTCACGCCCCTCGCCCGCATCGTGTCGTCGGGCGTCAGCGGTCTCGACCCGGAGATCATGGGCCTCGGCCCGATCGAGGCGAGCCGCCAGGCGTTGGCCCGGGCCGGCATGACCATCGACGACGTCGACCTCGTGGAGATCAACGAGGCCTTCGCGGCGCAGGTGCTGCCGTCGGCCAAGGCATTGGGGATCAGCATGGACAAGCTGAACGTGAACGGCGGCGCCATCGCCCTCGGGCACCCGTTCGGCATGACCGGTGCCCGCATCATGGGCACGCTGCTCAACGGACTCGAGGACGCCGACAAGACGATCGGCCTCGAGACGATGTGCGTCGGCGGTGGCCAGGGTATGGCGATGATCGTCGAGCGCCTCGCCTGATCAGGTCGCTCCGGTCGCGGATCCGATCTCGGGCGGTGTGATCAGCGGAGTCACCCGCCAGATGTCGCGCTCGGGGACCGCGTGGGACGTGGCGCCGTCTCGCAACGTGATCGTGCGGTGCGCGCGAGACGCGAGCACGCCCGTGACCGCGGGACCGGTGCCGGCGTCGATCCGGAACGGGCGGCCGCGTCCGAGCCGGAGCCGCTCGTCCCACGCGTAGTCGACGCGCCCGTCGGGCGCGATCCGCGGCGGTGGTCCGATGTGTACCCGGTGCTCGGCGAATCCCGCCGCGAGCCGTTCCCGCTTCGCGTCCCCCATGAACTCGGTGACCACGTCGAGCAGGACCCGGGTGAAGGTCCGGCCGTGGTTGGGGAGGTCCCCGGCGTCGGCGAGGGCCCAGTGCACCAACTCGTGGAGTACCACCGACGCGGTGCGGTACCGACGGGGCAACGTGATCGTCGGGCGGCCGGGATCCTCACGGTAGAAGGCCTGCCGGGCGCCGTTGCCGGGCCGCAGACGCGGGACGAGGCCGAGATCACGGTGCGGGAAGTGGGCGGTCCACCAGAGGGAGCCGACCACGTCGTCGACGAACGCGACGCAGTCCGCCAAGATCGGGAGCCTCCGCCCTCCGAGCGGGGTCTCGGCGCGGTACACGCGGCTCCGTTGGGAGTCACGTGGGGGAGTCACCGGCGCGAGTTCACTGCAGCGCGCACCGCCGGTTCGAACTGGCGGGCGATAAATGCATGGCCGGATTCGTTGGGAGAGAAATCGTTCCCGGCGAAGAACGCGTCCTCCCGGCCCGCCGCCCGTGCCCGGAGGAACGCGGCGTGCAAATCGACGAGCGGCGCGTGTCGCGCCGCGGCCGCAGCCGCAATTGCCTGGTTGAACGCGGCATCCCGCGCGTTGGACGCGTCGATGTCGAAGCCCGAGCCGATCTGGCACGGACCCGACCCGGCGGGTGGGTTCGGAGTGCAGGCGAGAACACCGGGCTCGCGGTCGCCGGGCGGGATGTTGCCGACCACCACCTGGGTGCGTCCGCCGCGCTGCAAGCGGCGGATGAAGCGCTCCAACTTGGCCTCGTAGCCGGTGACGTCCCGCGTGAGGAACGTGTCGTCGGTGAGTTCGACGGTGGCGACGTCGGGCGCCAAGGCGAGGGCCGCCGGCAGTTGGGAGTCGGCCGCTTCGTCGATGGTCACGCTGTTCTGGCCGAAGTTCACGAAGATCGCCGATCGCGGGAACACCGTGCGGTAGACGATCTGCGGCCAGGCCGACCGGATGCGGTTCTTCACGCTGTTGCCCGCGGTCTCCCCGTTGCCGAGCGCGACGTACGTGAGCCGCGGTCCGGCGTGGGTGGGAGCGACGGTCGCCTTCGAACCTCCGGAGCACGCCGTGCCGAGCACGACGAGCGCAGCCAGGGTGAGCCCGAGCGGGCGGCGGCCCGTCACGCGTCGCCCATCGCCTGACGGGCGGGGAGCCGTGCGGCCCGTTGCGCGGGCGTGACCCCGGCGAGGACCGCGAGCCCGGCCGATCCGAGTACCCCGGCGAGCAGGACCAGTGCAGGCAACCCGATCCCGACGCCCGGGAGTCCCTGGTCGACGAGGTACCGGTTCACGACGGCACCGAGCACCCGTGCGATGCCGTACCCGGCGAGGGTCCCGAGCAGCCCGCCCACGAGCCCGGTGATCCCGGCCTCGATGAGGAAGATCCGCCGCACGTCGCGGTCACGGGCACCGATCGCCTTGAGCACGCCGATCTCGCGGCGTCGCTCCCGGACCGCGGCCAACAGGGCGTTGGTGATGCCGAGCGCGGCGATCGCGAGCGCGATCAACCCGATGCCCGCCAGCACGATCTCCACCACGCGGAGGTAGCGGCGCACGGTTTCGATGAGGTTCTCGGGCGAGCTGGTCGAATAGCCGAGCCGGGTGATCGATGCCCGGACCGATCCCACCCGGTCGAGCCCGTCGGCCACGACGAACAGCCCCGCGTAGCGGGAACTCGGCAGCGCGAAGCCCGAACCCGGGTCCGACTGTGCGGTCCACGCACGCGCGGCGCGCACCATTTCCCGCGAGCCCAGGAATTGCGCGTCGATCGCCTGCTGGGCGACGACGCCGACGATCTCGGCCCGGGTCCAGCGGCCGCGGACGTCGACCCGGTCCCGGCTGCTCGGGAAGAAACGCGGCGCGCCGATCTCGACCTCGGTGCCGACGGCCTTGGCGGCGGTCGCCCGCGTGAGGCCGACGCGGAGGAGGTACCCCTCGGTGACCGCGACCTCGGTGAGGCTCGCCGGCGCCGGGGTGCGACCGACGATCACGGTGATCGGCAAGGTGAGCACCCGCCGGAGGTCGAGGCCGGCAAGGGTGTCCCGGAACGGTTGTACCGCGGCCGACGGCGCGACCGCGAGCACGGGATTCGACTCGAGGGTGACCACGCTGCGGACCGATCGCAGCGCCCGGATCCGACGCACCGCATCGGCGTCGATGTCCCGGGGCCGACCGGGTCGCGGCGTGTCGGCATCGAGCGCCTGGGGCCCGGGCGCCGCCGCGGCCACCTGGATGCCGGCGAGGGGGCCACCCTTCGCGAGTTGGTCGAGGACCCGGGTCCGAGCCGCCGTGGACACGATCAGCAGGGCGCTGAGCAGTGCGGCGGCCAGCGCCACGGCGAGGACCGTGAGTGCGGCCCGGCCGACCCGGCGCCCGAGCGAACGCAGTGCGGCCAGGAATGCATCCGGCCAGCTCACGAGGCGACGACCCGCGGTTCGAGTTGGACGATCCGGTCGAACCGGCGGGCGACCGCCGGATCGTGGGTCACGGTGAGCAGGGTCGCACCCGATTCGGCGGCGGTCCGGTCGAGCAGTTCGAGCACCCGCTCGGCGGTCTCACCGTCGAGGTTGCCCGTTGGTTCGTCCGCCAGGAGGAGCCGGGGTTCGTTGGCCAGGGCACGGGCGAGCGCGACCCGCTGGGACTCGCCCCCGCTCAACTCGGCCGGCCGGTGATCGGCGCGGTGGGCGATTCCGACCGCCTCGAGGAGTTGTTGCGCCCGGGCCCGACGGTCGCGACCGCTCCGGCCGCCGAACGACATCGCGAGTTCGATGTTCTCGCGCGCGCTGAGGTTGCCGAGGAGTCCGAAATGCTGGAAGACGAATCCGACGGTCTGATGGCGGTAGGCGGCGAGCGCGTCACCGTGGAGCCCGGCGAGGTCGATGTCGCCGACGAGGATGCGGCCCTGCTGGATCGCCTCCAGGCCGCCGATGAGCGCGAGGAGGGTCGTCTTGCCCGCGCCGGACGGCCCCATGATCGCCACCCGTTCGCTCGCGTCGACGGTGAGGTCGAACGCGCTGAGCACCTCGACAGTGCCACCGCGCGTGGAGTAGCGCATGGAGACGTCGCGCACGGAGATGGGGACGCCGGCCATCCGGCGACCGTACCGGCAGCGCGACGGTGGTCAACCGCGGCCTACCGGCCGAGTGGAGACTCCGTCACCATCGAGGCTGCCTGCTGGTGCGCGCGCGTGGCGCGGGTCGCCATGATCCCGTGGTCGCGCCGCAGTTGGGCCATGCCCTCGTTCCGTCCCGTGTAGTCGGGGTTTTGGCGCAGCATCCAGAGGATGCCCTCGGCGGCGACCGACGGGGGCTCCCAGTCCGAGTGGTCGGCCTCGGGCATCGCCGCGAGGAATCCTTCGGATGCAACCGGCACGTCGATGCGGAACGTGTTCACCGAAATGTCATGCCTCGCGACCTGGGCGGCGAGGGAAACCGTGAAGTGTTCGAGCGCGGCCTTGGCCATGCCGTACGCCATCTGGCCCGGGTAGTAGTTGAGCGCGGCGGCCGACGACACGTTGACGATGGCACCCGTTCGCCGTTCGATCATGCCCGGGAGGGCGCGTTGGACCGCGATCACCGGCGCCCGGAGGTCGACGTCGAAGACCAGGTCGAACCGCTTCATCGGAAGATCGATGTCGCCCGGGAAGGTGATCGCGGCATTGTTGACGAGGACGTCGACGCGACCGAAGCGCGCCACCGTCTCGTCGACGAGCGCGATCACGTCGGCGTCCACCGCGAGGTTCGTGGGCCGGGCGACGCCGATGCCGCCGGCCTCGGTGATGGTGTGGATGGTGTCGTCGATCGTGCCCGGGATGGGGAGCGGCGACCCCGCGGTGGCGCGCGCGGCGCAGACCACGTGCGCGCCCGCGGCGGCCAAGGCGACCGCGGTGGCGGCGCCGACCCCGCGGCTGGCACCGGTGACGATCGCGACTGCTCCGTCGAGGTCCATGTGCGGCGAGGCTACGCGAGGGTCGGGAGCGTCTGCTCGGAGTGGAGGTTGGCCGCATAGAGGTCGCCGACGTCGGCAACGCGTGCGAGAGTGTCGGTCGTCGTGAACGTGAGGGACGCCGACTGTTCGTCACCGAGCGCGGTCTCGACCTCCTCCCAGGTGACCGGGGTGGACACCGTCGGCTGCGTGCGTGCCCGGAGCGAGTACGCGGCGACGGTGGTCTTGTGCCGGTCGTTCTGGCTCCAGTCGACGAACACCTTGCCGTCGCGTTGGTCCTTCGCCATGGCCACGGTCACGCGCTTCGGCGCGGATGCTGCGAGGAGCCGACCGAGCGCGAGCGCGAAACCTTTGGTGGCGTCGTCGTCGGCGCTGCCCGGTGCGATGGGGATCGACAGGTGCAGCCCCTTGGACCCGCTCGTCTTCACCACCGAGACGAGCCCGAGCCGGTCGAGCACCGAACGGACATCGAGCGCGACCCGCGCACAGTCGAGCACGTCGGCCGGCGGCCCCGGGTCGAGGTCGAGCACGACCGCGGTCGGCTGGTCCGGCGCGGCCACCGTGTGCTGGTGGGTGTGGAGTTCGAGGGCGGCGAGGTTGGCGAGCCACACGAGGGTGGCGGCCTCGTCGCAGAGGACCGATCCGAGTTCGCCGCCGGTCTCGACCCAGTCGGGGGCCGACGGCGGTCGGCGCTTCTCGAAGAACGACTTGCCGGCCACGCCGTCGGGGTACCGCACCAGCGTGAGGGGGCGGCCCCGGAGGTGGGGGAGGATCACCGGCGCGATTCGGGCGTAGTAATCGACCACCTGGGCTTTGGTGAAGCCGGTTTCGGGGTACAGGACCTTCTCGAGATTGGAAAGGGTGAGCATGCGGCCGTCGATGTGCACCGGGACCTCGGCCATTGTGCGAACCTAGTAGTTCACCCCCGACCGGAGGTCGTTGCAGTGCCCACCGCGGTGTGGACCGGAAACATCAGCTTTGGACTCGTCACCGTGCCGGTGAAACTCACCCCGGCGACGAAGTCGCGTGACGTGTCGTTCAACCAACTCGAGGCCGGGACCGGCTCTCGGGTGCGGAACCGGCGGATCTCGGAGCAGACCGGCGAGGAGATCACCGCCGACAAGATCGTCAAGGGCTACGAGATCGAGAAGGGTCGGTACGTCGTCGTCGAGAAGGCCGAACTCGACGCCCTCTCGCCGAAGGCGAGTCACACGATCGACATCGAGGACTTCGTCGACCTGGCCGACATCGACCCCATCTACTTCGACACGCCCTACTACGTGATGGTGGACGAGCAGTCCGCCAAGCCGTACCAGTTGCTGGTGGACGCGATGACCGAGCTGGGCAAGGTCGCGGTCGGTCGGGTCGTCCTGCGGGCCAAGGAACGGCTCGTCGCGATCCGTCCCGTCGACGGCATGCTCTGCGTCGAGACCATGCGCTACGCGGACGAGATCGTCGATCCGGCGTCGCTGGGACTGCCGGAAGAGGAGATCGAGTTCACCGAGCGGGAGACCGCGATGGCGCGCCAACTCGTGGAGACGTTGTCGGCCGAGTTCGAGGCGACCAAGTACCACGACGAATACCGCGAACAACTACTGGCCCTGATCGACAAGAAGGCGGCCGGCGAGGAGATCGTGGCGCAACCGCAGCCCGAGGCCCCGGCCAAGGTGCTCGACCTGATGGCGGCGCTCGAGGCGAGCCTGCAGCGCGCGGGGACCGAGGAGTCTGGTGCCGACGCCGAGAACGCGCCGGCGAAGAAGAAGCGCGCGCCCCGGAAGCAGACCGCCTAGAAGCAGACGGCCTAGCGGGCGACCTGGACCGTCCGGCCGTCGCGCCAGGCCCGCAACACGAGGAACTGGCCCTTGAGCGCGCCGCGGTCCTGCACGCCGAACCCCATGAGGGTGCCGTCGTAGCCGGATGCGGCCGGGATCTGCTTCACCCGTTCGAGTCCCTCGCGGAGCCCGGCCGGATCGATGCGGTCGGCGCGGTGCATGGCGGCCCCGACCAGCCGGCCCAGGTCGTACGCGCAGCAACCCACCGGACTGGCCGCGGTGCGATGGTCGAGCGCGTCGAGTCCCCGCCGCACGCGGTTGTCGTCCGCAATCGTGTCGACGTATTCCCAGCGCGCCCAGGCGGCGTGCCACTCGGGCTTGATGTAGCCGAACATGAGCGCCGAGTTGGCGAGGACCGGGACGTCCCAGCCCGCCGCCAGGATCGCGGTGGCGACGGTGTGCGACGACGCGCCGAGTCCGAGGTAGATGACGACGTCGGGGTCGTGCGCCCGAAGATCGGCGACGAGCGCGTCGAGGTCGGTGGCGAGGGGGTCGATTGCCGCCCGGGCGCGGATTTCGACGCCCGCGTCCCCGGCCGACCATCCGAACACCTCGCAGTACCGCTCGCCGACGACCGACGCGTCGTGGACGATGACGCAGCTGCCGAACTCCTGCTCCCGCATGCGGGCCACGAGCAGCGGCGGTTCCTCCTCGAGCGAACCCACCTGATACTGGAACATCCAGTCGGAACGGGTGCGCTCGCCGCCCGAATAGTTGATCGCGGGGACCTCGGCCCGGTCGGCCGCGTCACGTGGTCCGAGGCAGTTGTCCGAGATCGAGGGACCGATCACCAGATCCACACCGTCGGCGACCAACTCCTCGAACCCGGTGACCACGTCGGCCACGTCACCGGTCGGGTGGCCGAGCGTTTCCCGGCGGGAGAAGCGCACAGTGTCGGGGTCCACGCCGGTGGTGGTCAGTCCGAGGCGGAGTGCGCGCTCCAATCCAGCACCGCCGTCGCCCTGGGGGAAATCGAACAGCAATCCGAGATGCATGGCGGGAGCGTAGGTCCGGCCCGCCGCCCGCTACATTCCGGCGGTGCGGAGTCGTGATGAACTGTTCGATGCGGCATTCCGGTGGTACGCCACCCAGGCATCGATCGGACCCCGGAGCCGGCGGGCGCAACGCTTCGGGGCGTTCGGCAGCGGCAGCGGCATCCTGTTCCCCACGGTGTCGCTCTACGGCGAGGAGTACATCCGGATCGGGCGCGACGTGATCGTCGGGCCGTACTGCTCACTCGCGGCCGGGGTGATGCCGGGGCACGTTCCGGCGACGAATCCCGTCGTGACGATCGGCGACCGCGTGTTGATCGGGCGGGGGAGTGGCGTCGTCGGTCACCAGTCGATCACGATCGGCGACGGCGTGTTCACCGGGCACAACGTGTACGTCACCGACGCCAACCACGGGTACGAGGACATTCACCTCACGATCGGCGAGCAGTTCGCGCCGCCGAAGCCGGTCGTGGTCGGTGCCGGCTCGTGGCTCGGCCACGGATCGATCGTGCTCCCGGGCGCCACCATCGGCGAGCACGTGGCGGTCGGAGCAGGGTCGGTCGTGACCGGTGATCTCCCGAGCTTCTCGGTGGCAGTCGGCAGCCCGGCGCACGTCGTGCGCCACTACGACACCGACCGGGAGTGCTGGGTCGGCCAACTGCGGGATCAGGCGGCCGACACCCGGGCCGCGCCGGCCTAACCCGCGGGCGACGGGTAGGTCGGGGGGCCTTCGCCGGCGGGGAACTTGTCGAAGCGCGTGACCGAGGTCGACGCGTCGAACAGCTTGGGCTCACCCTTGGGCCAGTCGGCCGGGAGGTAGCGCCGGCCGCCGTCGGCGAACTCCCACATGCCACTGCCCTGGTTCCCGACCTCATCGATGCCCGTCGCATCCGGGTTCCACCAGATCAGCGTCGCATCGTCGGCGCCGAAGTAGTCGGTGGTGGACCAGATCCCGTGGTGCCCCCAGGAGAAGTGGATCTGGCTCGGGGAGGTCTTCGTGGAGGGGAAACGGAACAGCGCGTCACGGAACGTCGCCGGGGTCAACTTCGGCCCGGCCAGGTGCATCGCGGTATAGAAGATCAGCGGCGCCTGGATCAGGAGCTTGTACGTCTTGGCCGCCGGCGGGTTGCCGGTCTGCCACCGCAGGATCTCGGAGTACTGGTCGAGCTTCTGCGGGGTGGGGACGTACAGCGAGGTGACACCGAAGGCGTGCTTCCACTGTTCCTTGTCGAACGTGCGGCCGAAGAGTGACGTGTCGCTATAGGCCGCACCGAGCACGACCCACTCGGGGAAGTACTTCTGCGCGGTCGCCTCGGTGGTGAGGTACGACGGCGTCAGCGGGTCGCCCGCGAACATCACCGTCGTCACGTGCGCGGATTTCAGCTTGGCGATCGTGTTCCGCGCGTTCTCCTGCGCCTTCGCGATGTCGAGTTCGTAGGGTGCGTCGACGGCCAACTTCACGCCGACGGCGCCGAGGCGGCGGATCAGTTGTTTCCCGGCCTCCTGGAAGCCGGCGAACGACTCGTCGAACCGCACGAGCCCGAACACCCGCTGCTGCTTCGTGAGGGCGGGATCGCCGGCCCACTGCGCGGCATGTCCGTTGAGTTCGCGGCCCACGAAGTTCGCCCAGTGGATGGCCGACTGGTCGACAGCCGGGAGCGTGAGCCAGATGTTGGGCGCCCGCGTATCCACGAACGACTGCGACGACGCGAGCATGCAGTCACCGAGACAGAGCACGCCCCGCGCGGCGAGTTCCTGGGCGTAGGCCTCGGTCTGGCCCGGGCCCCCGAACGAAGCAAACGCCTTGATCTCGGTGGCGACCTTGATCGCATCGGCGCGGGCCGACGCGTCGTCGTCCGGCGCGCCACTCGCCTTCAGGACCACGAGGTTCACCTTGCGGCCGTAGGTCTCGTAGTGCGACTCGAAGAAGTCGTCGTAGGCCTTCACCGTGGCGGCCTCGGCCGCGAGCGATTCGTCCGAGCCGCTGCGCTGGAGCGCCGCGGTCTGGAGGATGTCCGGCTGGGCCTGGTACAGCACGACGGTGACCGCGTCGGCCGTGATGCCCGGGCTGGTCGCGCCGCCGTTGTCGCCACTGAAGGGCTTCACGCACGGCGGTGCGTAGGTGAGCGGCACGGCGACGGTGCCGCGGGCGACGTCACACTTCGGTCCCCAGGCGACCGACGACCGGTTCGCGTCGGTCAGCGTGACCGGACCGGCGCCGGTGGATCCGGCGGGGATCGACGTGGTGGAGGACGACTTCTTCTTGTCGCTGCCGCCGGCCAGGTTGACCGCGACGATGACCAAGGCGATGACGACGACACCCGCGATGAAGGGGAGATACCGCCGCAACGGACTCGTGGGCGGTTTGGGCGCGCGAGCGGTGGGTTCCACATCGCGCAGGGTAGTGGGACGACCTCCCGACCCCGGGCCACACCGCGGCCGGAGTCGGGAGGTTTTGCCCGTGCGTTACCCGGTCCGTTACTTGACCGGTGAGGGATAGCTGGGCGGCTGGTACGCCTTGGGAACCTTCGTGAAGATCGTGACCGAGTTCGTGGGGTCGAAGAGCCCGGGATCGGTGGCCGGAATCTGGTCCAGGGTCCAGCGCTTGCCCATCTGGGTGTACTCGTACAGACCGTCGCCCTCGACGCCGATCTCGTTCTCGCCCTTCGCCTTCGGGTTCCACCAGATGAGCCCGGTGTCGTCGGAGCCGCCCCAGTCCACCCCGGGCCAGAGGCCGTGCTCGCCGCGCGAAGCCTTCGGTGCGAGGGGAGTTCCGCCGAGGACCGGCGCGTTGAACACCGCGTTCTTGAACGTCTCCGGCGTGAGGTTGGGTCCGGTCTCGTGAATACCGTTGACCAGTTGGGTGAGGTCTCCGATGATGATGCCGTAGGTGTTGTCCGGCGGTGGACTGCCGTTGAACCACTTGTACAGGGTGTAGCCGGGGTTCACGTCCTGGTTGACGCGGGCCGGGGTGAGGGCCAGGCCGAAGGCGTGCTGCCACTGTTGCTGGTCGTACGTGCGCCCGAACACCGCGATGTCGACGAGGACGTTGGAGCCGATCACCCATTCCGGGAAGTAGTTCTGCGCCGTGGCCTCCTTGGTGAGGTTCGACGGGGTGAGTGGGTCTCCGGTGTAGATGACCGTCGTGACCCCCGCGTCCTTCAGCTTGGCGATCATCACGCGGGCATTCTCCTGGCCCCGCGCGAGGTCGAGTTGGAACGGCAGGTCGGCCGCGATCTTGACCCCGCCCTTGGTGAGGGCCGCCTTCAGCGTGGCGTACGCGTCCTTCTGCTGACCGTCGACCGTGTCGTAGTGCGTGACCGCGAAGACGCGCTTCTTGTTCTTCACCGCGTCGCCGCCGTAGACCGCGTTCTTGCCCTTCAGCATGCCGGTCACGAGCTTCGCGGTCATGAGGCCGGCCTGCTCGGGGGTGGGACCGACGCCCATGAGGAACGGAGCGTTGGCCAGGACGGTCTTGGTCGGTACTGCGAGCGAGCAGTTCCCGAGACACATCACGCCCTTGCTGGTGAGTTCCTCGGCCCAAACGGGGGTCTGGTTCGCCCCCGAGATCACCGCGAACGGATGCATCTCGGCGATGGCGTCGGCGTCGGCGCGGGCCGTGACTTCGTCGTTCGGAGCACCCGTACCGAGGTAATAGGTGATGTCGAGCTTGCGACCGTAGGTGTTGTAGTACTTCTCGAAGAGCTTGAAGTATCCCTCGTAGGTCTGCTTGGCCGTGGCCGGACTCACGTCGGCGCCCGCCTTGGACACGGTGGCGGCCTGGAGTTGGTTCTTCGCCGGGTCACCTTGGTAGACGACGATCTTGATCGAATCCGCCGTCACGCCGTCGGCCGTCGCACCGCCGTTGTCGCCACTGAACTCTTTGGCGCACGGGGCCGCGTAGGTGAACGGGATCTTGATCCGGCCCGTCGAGCGGTCGCAGTTGGGACCCCAGTTCGTCTTGGTGTCGGCCTTGTCGTAGAGCGGCCACGGCGCCTTGCCGCCCCCCGCCGCCGCGGTCGTCGTGGTGGAGGACGCCTTCTTGTCGCTCCCGCTGCTCGTGACCGCCACGACGATCGCGACGATGGCCACGATCGCGACGATGACCGCGAGTGGTCCGTACCGCTTCGCTGCGCTCGGTCGGTTACCGCCACCGGCGCGACCCTGGGTTGGTTCCATGTGTTTCCCCCTAGTTCCGGTCGCCCGAACGAGCGATCGCGGTTTGATCGTCACCCAGATAGGAGGCGACGACCTGCGGGTCGTTCACCACTTCCTGGGGTGTTCCCTCTGCTATCACGCGACCGAGATCCATCGCGATCATCCGGTCGGAGACCGAGGACAGCAATGGGAGGTCGTGCTCGATCACCAGCAGGCTGGCGCCGAGTTGGTCGCGGATCTTGCCCATCAGCGGGCCGAGCGCCTCGGACTCGCGCTGCGCGATGCCGCTCGACGGTTCGTCGAGGAGGAGCACCGTCGGTTGGTGGGCCAGCACGCACGCGAGGTCCACGATGCGCCGGCTCCCGGTCGAGAGTTCGTGGGTGAACTTGTCGCGGAACGCGCCCAGGCCCATGAAGTCGATCAGCTGCTCGACCCGGTCGTAGACGGCGGCCTCGGACTCGATGACCGCGGGAAGGTACAGGGCGGCGGCGATCGGGTCCTTCACGTCGACGCTGCACTCGAGGGCCACCGCGATCGTCTCGCGCACGGTGAGCGCCGGGAACAGGCGGCCGTCCTGGAACGACCGGCCGAGCCCGAGGCGGGCCCGCACCTGGGCCGGTCGATCCGTGAGGTCGTAGATCTCCCCGTCGTTGGCGGCCATGAGTACCCGGCCGCCGTCGATGGGCAGGAACCCGGAGATCGCGTCGAAGAGCGAGGTCTTGCCCGCGCCGTTGGGACCGATGAACCCGACGATCTCGCCGGCCTTGACCGTGATCGACACGTCGTCGAGTGCCGTCACCCCGCCGTACCGTTTGCTGATCCCACGGGTCTCGAGCCGATCCGGTGCTGCCTCACCGTTGGTACCGACCCGGGGCGCGGTGGTGACCGCGGCCGACCGGGGTGAACCGGAGGAGTCCATCGACGCCGCACCCTCCAGGAACACCGAACGCAGCACGTCGGGGCGTTCGAGGAGTTCGGCGGTCGGCCCGTGGAACCGGATCTCACCCTTCTCCATGAAGTACGCGGTCTCGGCGATGGTCAGCGCGACGTTGACGGACTGCTCGACGAGGATGATCGTGGTGCCCGAGTCCCGCAGTTCGCGCACGATGCCGAGGAGCTGGCCCACGACCGCCGGCGCCAGCCCGAGGGAGAGTTCATCGATCATGAGCAGCCGCGGCCGTTCGATGAAGGCCATGCCCAGCGTCAGCATCTGCTGCTGACCGCCGGAGAGGTTGCCCGCCGCCTGGTCCATGCGCTCCCGCAGGACCGGGAACAGTTCGAGCACATGCTCGGTCGCCTGCGCGACGCGTGCCTTGTCCTTGCGGTGGAGCCACCCGGCGAGGGTCAGGTTCTCCCGCACGGTGAGCGTGGGGAAGACGCCCTGCCCACCCGGCACCATCGTCACCCCGCGCCCTGCAGTTTCGTTGGGCGGGGTGTAGGTCATGTCGCGGCCGTCGAAGATGATCGAGCCGTCCGTGGGTTCCACCAGGCCGGCGATCGCCTTCAGCAGGGTCGACTTGCCCGCGCCGTTGGTGCCGAGCAGCGCAACGATCTCGCCTTCGTCGATCTCGAAGTCGACGCCGAAGAGCACCTGCACGTTGTCGTACTTCACGTTGATGCCGCGGCAGAGGAGCATCTTCACGCGACCCTGCCGGCGCTCGTACAGCACCTCGGAGAGTGCGGCCGCCTGACCCCAGACGCGACGGATGTCGCGGTCGATCTCGAGTCCGGAGCTGGCGATGAGTGCGGAACCGATCATGAAGATCGGGACGTTCAGCAGCACCGCGTTGCGCAGCCCGATGGAGTCGGCCAGCGCGCCGACGATCAGGTAGATGACGATGCCGGGGAGGATGAACAGCGATGCCGCGGCGTAGCCGAACGACCGGACCTTGGGCGGGATCGTCAGCGACAGCGCGACGAAGATCACCGGTGTGATCAGTACCGCTCCGGCCAAGAGGACAGCGTTCAGGGCGATCGCGATCGGGAGGGTCGGGGCGAGGGCGAAGCCGGCCCAGGCCGCGGCCACGATCAGGCTCACGCCGGCGACGAAGCGCGGGATCAACGCCGGGCCGCGGGCGAGGAGCCGCGTCGCGATCGGTGCGCCGACCATCAAGGCGATGAGCTGGGCCGGCGCGAGCGCCGCGGCGATGTAGCCGCGCTCGGCGGTCCCGACGTGGAAGATCTTGGCGTAGAACAGGTTGCTCATCTCACCGAGTCCGATGAACGCGGTGGCGAGGAAGGGCAACGCGTAGAAGATCCGACGCAACGTGCCGACGTTCCAGACGATGCGCCACGACTCGGCGAACGAGGGCGGCAGTTCCTCGGTGGAGATGCTGTCTTCCGACGCGCCCATCGCGGCGCGTTCGTAGTGACCGCGGATCGGTTCCCGGAGTCGCAGGGCCAGGAGGACCATGATCGCGGTCGGGAACGCGAACACGATGAACGGGACCCGCCAGCCGAACGCGGCTCCGACCGTCCCGGCCACGAGCGGTCCGATGGCCGCGCCCAGCGCGAGCGACGCGCGATGGAACGAGAACACGCCGTTCCGGGCCTCGAACGGGTAGTAGTCGGCGAGGAGTGAGTTGTGGGTCGGTGCGTTGGCCGCCTCGCCCAACTGCGAACCCGCGCGGGCGATGAACAGCACCCACGTCGCGGTGGCGAACCCCGTCAGCAGTGAGAACGCGCCCCAGATGACGGCGCCACCGATCGCGATCGGGACGCGCCGGCGGCGGTCCGCGATGAACCCGATGGGAACCGACAGCAGGATCGCGGCTGCACAGACGAGACCGACGAGGGTGATCGCGTCGCCGGTGGTGAGGTTGAGGTCCTTGGCGATGTCGGGGAGCAGGATGCGGAACGCGGTCTTGTCGAACTGGTCCACCGTGCTGAGGCCGAACAGGATCAGCACCGGGTATAGCGACGCGCCGCCGCCGAGCGACCGCATCCATTTGGTCAACCGGCCGCCGCTCGGCGTCGCGACCGCCGTCACGAACCGACCTCCTCGGTGACCCCGGCGACCGGCAACGGCACCTCGGCATGGGGGAGTGCCACCGGTTCCGTGCCCTCGGGTTCCACCCGCCGGTCGGCGAGCAGGCTCGGCACGAGGATGCCGCGGCGATCCGCGACCCAGCGGAGATAGGCGTCACGGACGCGCACCAACGCTGCACCGAGGCCGCCCGGGAGCAACCAGAGCACGACGACCACGCCCGCGCCGCTGGCGATCAGCTGCCAGTTGCCCGGAAGGAAGTACTGCGCGCCGCGGATGTAGAAGGCGCCGAGGACGGCACCGGGCAGCGATCCCATGCCACCGATCACGACCGTCGAGAACGCGGTGAGACTCTCGGTGGGTTGGTACGGGGCGGTCCCGAGGCCGTTCTGTTGATGTACGAACAGCACACCCGCGACCGCGGCCATGAAGCCCGAGATCGCGAAGGCGACCACCGTCGTTCTCACCGCGTCGATCCCGTAGGAACGCGCCGCGTTCTCGTTCTCACGGATCGCGACCAACGCTCGCCCGGTGCGACTTCTCCGGACGCCTCGTGCGCCCAGCATCATGAGGCCGAGCACCACGAGCGTGAAGTAATAGAACCGCGTCTCGGACTGGATGTTGATGATGCCGAAGATGTCGGGGCGCTCGATGCGTGACGCGGGCAACCAACCGCCGAAGAACTCGCGGTTGAGGATGTAGGTCTGGGTGACCAACGCGAACGCCAGCGTGATCACGGCGAGGGTCAACCCGCGCCGGCGAATGGCCGGGTACCCGATGATCACCGCGACCGCGGCGCCGACGAGGCCGGCGATCAGCATTGCGATGGAGATGTCCCAACCCTGGTTGGCGGTGATCGCGCCCCCGACCGCGCCGCCGATGGCCATGAACGCCACCTGCCCGAGGCTCACCTGGCCGGCCCATCCGGTGAGGACCACGAGCGACAACGCGACGATGGCGAAGATGGCGACAACCGTGGCCAGGCTCAGGCGGGACTCGGTGAGGAAGGCCGGGAGCGCAACCAGGGCTCCGACGATGAGCGCGCCGAACCCCCAGAGCGCGAAGCGCACCTCCGGCAGGCCCGCCAACTCGGGTGGCACCCGCTTGACCTCGCCGACCGACTTCCAGGTGCTGACGTCGCCCGCCCGGGTGGTGGTTGCGCGCTTGGCGAACAGGAGCGCGAGCAGGACGATGATGAAGAGCGCGACGTCGTTGAAGGCGGGCCGGTTGCCCGACTGGAAGGTGTTGCACTGGTCGAGGATCCCGATCGCGATCGAGGCGATGGCGATAGTGGGGAAGCGTTCGAAGCTGCCGATCACCGCGGCGCCGATGGCCTGGATCAGGAATGCCGGGCCCAGGGCCGATCCGATCGGTAGGCCGACGGTGCCGGCCCGCAGGAAGATCGCGATGAACGCGAGTGTCGACGCGATCATCCAGACGATGGTCTGCACCCGGCCGACGGGGATGCCGAGCATCGCGGCGCGGTCGGTCCGCTCGGCCGCCGCCCGCACCGCGGTACCGGTGCGGGACCGGGTGAGGAACAGCGTCAGGCCGAGCAGGCAGAGCGGCACCGTCACCAGCGTCACGATGTCGTTGGCGTTGAAGATCGTGCCGCCGAAGGACCAGTTGATCGTGAACGGCGGCGCGAGTCGCTGGCCGAGGCCGCTCAATGTGTCGCCGCCGAGCCAGTCCGGGATGCTGAAGGCGAGGAACAGGAGGATCTGGGAGACGCCGATGGTCGCCACGGTGAGGATGAGGCGCGGCGAGGTGCGGAAGCGACGGATGATGATGAGTTCGGTCAGGGCACCGAGCGCGATGGCGCCCGCGAGCCCGATGAACGCGCCGAGCCAGTAGTTCCAGCTGAACCCCAGCACCAGCAGCACGGTCAGCGTGGCGGGTGCGACGCCGAGGTCGGCGGCGGCGAAATTGATCACGCGGTTCGAGCGGTAGACGAGGGCGATCCCGAGCGCGATGAGGGCGATGCGGCCACCGACGAGTGCGCCGTTGAGGATGATGCCCAGGGGCGCCGGGTAGGGATACACGGTCACCGCGAAGGTCACGATCGCGAGGGGGATGATCCAGGTGAGGACCCTGCGTACCGTCGCGTCGGGGACGAGCCTGAGCGCGAGCGCGTTCATGCGGCGTCTCTGCCCGGTTCAGTTCGGCGTGCTTCCCCCCGGAACACAGCGGCCGACCCTACGCAGTCAGACCGCGCGGGTGTGACCGCGTCATGCGGAAGTTCCGGAGATGAAGTCGTTGACCACGGTCGCGAGTTCCGGCCCGCGGTCCTCCTGGAGGAAGTGACCACCCCCGACGATGGTGGTGTGGGGCTGGCCCTGGGTGCCGGGAATCCGTTTCAACATCGGCTTGTCTCCTCCTGCGGTGACCGGATCGTGGTCGGAGAACGCGGTCAGGAACGGCCGGTCGAAGAGGCCGAGCGAGTCCCAGGCCGCGCGGTTGGCGGCCGATTCGGGATCGTCGGGGCGGGTCGGAACGAGCGTCGGGAACTGCCGCGCGCCTTCCTTGAACGTCTCGTCGGGAAACGGCGCGTCGTAGCCCGCGACGATCGCCTCCGAGAGGCTGGTCGTGCACCCGCCGTCGACGATCCGTCCGGCGGGAAAGGTCTCGACCTCCTGGGAGAACTTCTGCCAGGCAAGGAAGGCGTCGCCGGGCGACGTGTCGCCCGGGGGGAGGAAGGTGTTGGCGGCGACGACCCGGCGGAACCGCTCGGGCATCGCGGCGACCAGGCGGAGCCCGATGAGGCCGCCCCAGTCCTGGCACACGAGCGTGACGTCGGTGAGGTCGAGGCCGGTGAGCCAGTCGGCCATCCACTGGACATGACGGGCGAACGTGTACTCCGTGCGCGGCGTCGGCTTGTCGGATCGTCCGAACCCGACGAGGTCGGGTGCGACCACCCGATGACCGGCCGCGGTGAGCACCGGAATCATGTGGCGGTAGAGGAAACACCAGGACGGTTCCCCGTGCATGAGCAACACCGTCTCGGTCGCGTCCGCCGGGCCCTCGTCGAGGTAGTGCACCCGGAGGTCACCGCGGCCGTCGCCGCGGGGAACCTCGGCGTAGTGCGGCGCGAAGCCGAAGTCGGGGAGGCCCGCGAAGCGCTCGTCGGGGGTACGGAGGATCTCCATCAGGGCGTCTCCAAGAGGCGGGTGAGGGTGTGGACGATGATCTCGCCGGCGGCGTCGACCGAGAGTCCCTGGTCGCGGAGGTTGTCCCAGGCCGCGGGACCGAGGAGGAGGTTGATCGCGCCGAGGGCGACGTCGTGGTCGGCCCGGCCGAGGAGGACGGGGCCGAAGAGGCGCTCGATGTCCTGATGGCCTACGTCACGGCCCGAGCGCAGGACGTCCGCCAGTGCGGGCGAGAGCGGCGCCCACTGCTCCGCGGCGCGCCGGACCGCACCGAAACTCTCGTTGATCGCGATGCGCTGACTCGTGGCCGCGGCGATCCGCTCGCCGAGCGGAAGGTTCGCGTCGACGGGGTGCAGCAGCGTGGCCATCTGCTCGAAGTGCCGGGCTGCCGCGGCGCGGAACAGGTCGTCGAGATCGTCGAAGTGCACGTAGACCGAACGCACCGAGATCCCGGCCCGATCGGCGATCTCCTTGGCCGTCGGGCGGGGGTCCCCGGCGCCGGCCAGCTCCAGGACCGCGGTCACCACCGAGTCGCGGGTGCGCTGGGCGCGGGCGGAGCGGCCGTCGACGGCGGAGGCGGACGTCATCGGGCGGCACGGTAGAGGTAGTTGCACGTCCTGTGCAACGGCGCTGCGGTCAGGGAACGATGCGGTATACGAGCGTGCCGTTCGCGACCGGCGCTCCTTCGGGGTCGCTCACGCGGATCTCGGAGAACGAGAGATCCCGCCCTCGTTTCACGCAGATCGCATCGGCGAGCAGGTCCACCATCCGGGCCGCCCCGATGAAGTTCACGGTCATCGAGACCGTCGCGGCACGCATGCCCTTGTCGAAATCGTGGCCGGCCCAGACCGCCGCAGCGCCGGCGACGTCGATCAACGAGGAGATCGCGCCACCGTTGACGGCCTGCCCGTCGTTGGTCACGTGGTCGGCGAACGGGAGCCGGAGCCGGACACCAGCCGGGGACCACTCGTCGATCAGGACCCCGAGGTTGGCCACGAAGGGGGTTCCACACATCTGCTCGCGGAGGTAACTGCGACGCTGTTGCTGCTCGCGGTCAGTGAGGGTCATGGTCGGCGGAGCCACTCGCCGGCCCGGTCCCGCAACTCGAACTTCAGGACCTTGCCGGTCGCGTTCAACGGGAGGGTGTCGACGATCTGCACGTGGCGAGGGACCTTGAAGTTCGCCATCGTCTCCTTGCACCAGGCCGAGATCGCGTCGGCGGTGGCATCGGCGTCGGGCCGGAGGACGACGAAGGCCATCCCGACCTCCCCCATGCGGTCGTCGGGCACGCCGATGACGGCCACCTGCGCGATGGCGTCGTTGGCGAGCATCAGGTTCTCGATCTCGGCCGGGTAGGCGTTGAACCCACCGACGATGAACATGTCCTTGGTGCGATCGGTGATCCGGAGATACCCGCGATCGTCCATGATCCCGATGTCGCCCGTGTGTAACCAGCCGTCGGAGTCGATCGCGACTGCGGTCTCCTCCGGATCGTCGAAGTACCCGAGCATCACGTTGTACCCGCGCACGACCACCTCGCCCGGTTGACCCCGTGGCACCTCGGTACCGGTGGCGTCGACGACGAGGACCTCGACGTCAGGGATCGCGCGGCCACTCGTGGTGGCGATGGTCTCGGGATCGTCGTCGAAGCGGCACATCGTCGCGATGCCGGACGCCTCGGTGAGTCCGTAGCCGGTGATGATCGTCTCGAAGGTGAGTTCGTCGCGCATGCGCACGATGAGTTCGACGGGAATGGCCGCGGCCCCGGTGACCGCGAGCCGGAGACTCGACAGGTCGTACTCGGCCCGACGCGGGTGGTCGAGGATCGTGTGGAACAGCGTCGGCGGTCCGGGCAGCATCGTGATCTGCTCGCGGTTCACCCGTTCGAGGACCTCGTCGACGTCGAACACGGCCTGCGGGTGGATCGTGGCGCCGGTCATGAGCGCGCTGAGCCAGCCGGCCTTGTAGCCGAACGCGTGGAAGAACGGATTCACGATGAGGTAACGGTCCCCGGCCCGCAGCCCCACCACGTCGCTCCAGGCCTGGAACGCCCGCAGGGTGGCGCCGTGGGTCTCCATGACGCCCTTGGGGTTTCCGGTGGTCCCGGACGTGAACAGGATGTCGGAGAGGTCGTCGGGTCCGAGCGCCGCGACGCGACGGTCGATCTCCGCGTCGGCCGGTGGCGCGTCGGCGAGGAACTCGTCCCAACTCCCGGCGCCGGTGGTGCGCAACGTGACGATCGCCCGGAGATCGGTGAGGGAGCCCGGTTCCACCGCCGAGTGCAGCAGTGCCGCGTAGTCGGTTCCGAGGAACTCGCCCATGGTGACGAGGACCTTCGCGTTGCTCCGCTGCAGGATGTACGCGGCCTCCATGCCCTTGTACCGGGTGTTGAGCGGTACGAGGACCCCACCGGCGAGATGGATGCCGAGCGCGGCCGGGATCCATTCCCAGACGTTCGGTGCCCAGATCGCGATCCGGTCTCCCGGTTCCACGCCGAGTGCGATATAGGCAGCGGCCGCTTGTCGTGCGACCGACTCGAGTTCACGCCACGAGACGACGGTGTCGCCGTCGTAGATCGCGGGTGCGTCGCCGCGGGTGGACGCGGCGTCGTGGAGGAGGTTCGGGATCGTTCCCCATTCGATGTCCGCGCGTTCCACTCGGGCTCCTCGTCGGTGCGAATCGGCGGGAGGATATCCGGCACGGGGTCCGGTGCGGCCCGGGGCACGCCGATCCGGAAATCGAGCCCGTCGTCCACCGGCGCTCCCTACCATCGGGGCCATGGGGGCGCTCGACATCGACACGACCGTGACGGGGGAGGCCGGCCGGTACGTGGGGCGGGTCACCCGAGACTGGGAGATCTGGGGGCCCAACGGCGGATTCCTCGCCGCGCTGGCGCTGCGGGCCGCCGGTGCCCACACCGACCTGCGCCGACCGGTGTCGTTCAACGCCCATTTCCTGGGCGTCGCCGAGTTCGACGCGGTCGACCTGTCGGTCCGCACCTTGCGGCGCACCAAACGCGCGGAGTCGATGGCCGTGTCGATGACCCAGCGCGGCGCGCCGATCCTCGAGGCGATGGTGTGGGTGGTCGGTGATGTCGAGGGACTCGAGCACGACGCCTGGACGATGCCCGAGGTCCCTGCGCCGGGCGATCTCCCGACGATGGCCGAGCGCATGGCCGCGACGGGGCTCGGTGACGGACCGGTCTTTCCGTTCTGGGACAACCTCGAGTGCCGCCCCTGCGACTGGATCGCCGATTGGGACGCGCGACCGCCCGGTCAGTTCCAGGAGCACGCGTGGTACCGGTTCCGGCCCACGTCCACCTTCTCCGATCCGTTCGTCGACGCGGGCCGGTCGCTCCTGATCCTCGACACCGTGCTCTGGCCCGTCGCGATGCGCGGCCATCCGGAGAACTCGAACTGGTACGCGCCGAGCGTCGACGTCCAGGCGCGGTTCCACGCGCTCGCACCGAACGACGAGTTCCTCCTCACCGATGCCCAATCGCCGGTGGCCCGTGACGGACTGGTGGGTGGTGTCGGGTCGGTCTGGGGGGAGTCGGGCACCCTGCTCGCCACTGGGGGCCAGCAGATGTTGTGTCGGCCCCGGGCGCTGAATCCGAATCCCGCGCACCGCGACTAGCGACCGGTCCGGGGTGGGGCGCCTAATCTGACGACCCGTCAGATGTCGGTCCGGAGGTAGTGATGCTCGACCTAGTGGTGCGCGACGCGACGCTCGTCGACGGGACGGGTGCACCCGCCCGCCGCGCCGACGTGGGCGTGGCCGACGGTCGTATCGCCGAGGTCGGGACGGTCGAGGACCGGGGTCGGCGCGAGATCGACGGCGAGGGCCTGATGGTGGCGCCCGGTTTCGTCGATCCCCACACGCACTACGACGCGCAGCTGTTCTGGGACCCGAGCGCCTCGCCGAGCAGCGTGCACGGCGTCACCTCGGTGATCGGCGGCAACTGCGGGTTCACGCTCGCCCCGCTGCACGCGGAGGACGCCGACTACCTGCGCCGGATGATGGCGAAGGTCGAGGGTATGCCGCTGGCCGCGCTCGAACAGGGGGTCGACTGGAACTGGGAAACGTTCGGCGACTACCTCGGACGGCTCGACGGGTCGATCGCGGTCAACGCCGGATTCCTCGTGGGTCACTGCGCATTGCGGCGCTACGTGATGGGGGCCGAGGCAGTCGGCCGGGAAGCGACCGACGCCGAACTGGCGGCCATGGTCGCCGAGTTGCACACCGCGATCGAGGCCGGCGGCCTCGGATTCTCGACCACGTTGTCGAAGACCCATTCCGACGGTGACGGTCGCCCGGTCGCGTCGCGCTGGGCGAGTGAGGCCGAGGTGCTCGCGCTGTGCGCCGCGGTCGGGGAACACGAGGGGACCACCCTCGAAGGGATCATCGACGGTTGCCTCGACCAGTTCGCGGACGACGAGATCGACCTGCTCGCCCGGATGTCGGCGGCCGGCAACCGGCCACTCAACTGGAACGTGCTCACCGTCGATTCCCGGGTTCCCCAACGGGTCCCGCGCCAACTCGCCGCCGGCGACCGGGCGGCCGAACTCGGCGGTCGCGTGGTCGCCTTGACGATGCCCGTACTGGTCCCGATGAACATGAGTTTTCTCACGTACTGCGCACTGTTCATGCTTCCTGGTTGGGGCGAGGTCATGAGCCTCCCCGTCGGCGAGCGGATCCAGCGCCTCTCCGATCCCGAGACGCGCGCGTGGATGAACGCTCGGGCCAACAGCGACGAAGCCGGCGTGTTCCGCCGGCTCGCCGACTGGAAGAACTACGTGCTCGGCGACACCTACTCCGAGGCCAACGAGGGTTTGAAGGGCCGCACGGTGAAGGACATCGCGGCCGAACGGGGGAGCGATCCGTTCGCGACACTGCTCGACATCGTCATCGCCGACGACCTGCGCACGATCCTCTGGCCGATTGCACCCGACGGCGACCCAGCCTCATGGGAGTTGCGCAAGTCGGTGTGGGAAGACGGCCGGGCGATGCTCGGCGGGTCGGACGCCGGTGCGCACCTCGACCGCATGTGCGGCGCGCCGTACACGACCCGGTTCCTCGGAGACATGTTGCGCGGCCGTCGACTGGTGGCGATCGAGGACGCGGTCCGGATGATCACGGGTGATCCGGCGGATCTGTTCGGGTTGCGCGATCGGGGACGCGTCACGCCCGGGGCCCATGCCGACCTCGTCGTGTTCGATCCGGCGACGATCGGGGCCGCGCCCGCCACCCTGGTGGCCGACCTCCCGGGTGGCTCGGCCCGCCTGACCTCGGACGCGCTGGGGGTGGAGCACGTCTTCGTCAACGGGGTGGAGACGGTGACGGCCAACCAGCCCACCGGCGCGGTCCCGGGCACGATCCTGCGCTCGGGCCGGGACACGGCGACCGTCGCCACTCGGTAGCCGCAGTTGACCGCCTGCGGCGGGCCGACGGGCCTACAGTGCCGATCGACTCGGAGGTAGGTCACATGTCCAAACGTTCTTTCCCGATCGTCGTCGCGTTCGCCCTCGTCATTGCCGCCTGCGGGAGCAGCGGCGGATCCAAGGGGTCGGCTGCCGACACCGGGACCACGAAGAAGACGACGACCACCTCGGCCGCGGGGACCGACGCGACGTCGACCACACTGCAACTCGTCGACACCGCGCTCGGCAAGGTCGTCGCGGATTCGGCCGGCAAGACGCTGTACCTCTACGTCCCCGACGGCACGGCGACGGTGAGCAAGGTCAGCGCGGGGACACTCGCCGCGTGGCCGCCGGTGAAGGCCGACGCGACGCCGACCGTCGGACCGGGACTGACCGCCAAGCCCTCGACCGCCAAGCAGCCGAACGGTGAGGAGTGGGTCGCGTACAACGGTCACCTCCTCTACGGGTTCACCGGCGACGCCAAGGCCGGTGACGTCAACGGCAACGGTCTCGGCAACGTCTGGTACGCGGTGACCGCGGCCGGGGGGCCGGTGCAGTCCTAGCGATGCGACTCGCGGGCGACTACCAGCAGGCCCGCACCGCGTTCCTCGACGCCGCCGCACGGCGCGGCGCGCGCATCTCCCACCACGAGCACCCACTCCGGGGCCCGGACGGCGGTGGCCTCGCGACCGATGTCGCCGTGCTCGGACGGCCCGGCGCGACGCGTCGACTCCTCGTGATCTCCGGAACGCATGGTGTCGAGGGATTCGCGGGCAGCTTGTGTCAGACCGCATGGTTGCGCGACGGCCTGGAGGTGGCGGACGACGTCGAGGTCGTGCTGGTCCACGCCCTCAACCCGTACGGTTTCGCGTGGGTCCGGCGGGTGAACGAGGACAACGTCGACCTCAACCGCAACGGTGTCGACTTCACCGCACCGTTGCCCGAGAACGCGGGGTACGACGAACTGGCCGACGCCCTGGTTCCGCCGGTCTGGGACGACGCGACTCGGACCGCGACCACCACGCGGTTGCTGGACTTCGCCGGCCGCGAGGGGTTCGACGGTCTGCAGGCCGCGGTGAGCGCCGGCCAGTACCGCCACCCGCGCGGCATCTTCTACGGTGGCCAGGCCCGGGTGTGGTCGCACCACACCCTGGAATCGGTCGTGCGCGCCGAGTTGGGCGATGCCGAACGGGTCGCGATCATCGATCTCCACACCGGGCTGGGGGAGTTCGGCCACGGGGAACTGATCGCCAGCCACCCCGACGCCCCGGGCCGGGCGGAACTCGACCGCTGCTTCGACGGGTACGTGGTCCCGAGCGAGGGCACGTCCGTCTCGGCCGACGTCAGCGGCGACGTGCTCGACTCGATGGAGGGATGGCTCGCCGGCGTCGCGGTCGCGGGCGTCGCGATCGAATGGGGCACGGTCGACATCGTGTCCGTCTCCGACGCCTTGCGCGCCGACGCCTGGTTGCACGGCTACGGCGATCCGCTCGGACCGGAGAGTGGCGGGATCAAGGAACAACTCCGCGCCGCGTTCGCGCCCGATGACCCCCGATGGCCCTCGTTGGTGGTCGACCGATTCGTCGAGGTCCGCGACCGCGCGCTCGACGGCTTGGTCAGCTGATCGACGCGCGCTTCGGCGACCGCCCGGGCACGACCGGGATCACCGACAGTTCCTGACGGCGGGCGCCGGCATCACCGGCGCGACCGAGCACGACGATCGCGATCCCGAACGCGGTCAGGACCGCGGCGGGAACAGCCATCCAGTCGCCGGTCGCGAGCACGATGCCCATGACGCCGATCCACCCGCCGAGCGGGAGCAGCGCCAGCGTCGGAAGGGCCCAGAACGCGAGGATCGCGAAGATCCCCGTGGTGATGAGCCAACGACCGACCCGCATGATGGCGCGGTGGCGATGCGGCGACAGCACCAGCCCGAGCACGATGCCGAATCCGCCGAGGATGCCGAACGCGATCGCGAACCGGTTCCCGAGGTCGATCAGCTTGCGCAGGTCGGGGAGCCGACCGCCCTTGATGCCGAGCTGCAACTCGGTCGGGGGTGTCGCACCGGCCTCGGCGAACGCCTGGCGCACGAGGTTGGGATCGAGCACCACGTCGGTCCGCTGGCCGTCGACGACCTGGCCGTAGAGGCCGGGCAGCGCGCCGGCGAAGGCCTCGACGAAGGCCGGGGTACCGACGATCTTGCGCCCGAGGTCGTTCGAGAGGTTGATCGCGTCGACCGACGAGACCGCAGATTGCGGGGTGATCGACGCGGCGATCTGGTTCGTGAACTCCTCGCGCACCGGCTCGCTCTTCGCGATGCCCGCGGCCTCGTTGAGGATGGTGTGCTCGTCGGTGATGGTCGCGGTCGTGGCCCAGAGCGCGGCGCCGAGGACAGCACAGATGAGGCCGAGGATCAGGAGCAGGTCCGGCGACGGCCGGCGAGTATGCATGGCCAGTTCATCGGCACGCGGAGGCTCGAGGTTGATGCGCGAGGGCCGGATCTTCCAGGAAGAAAAATGCCCCCGGGGCCGGCCGGCGGACCGGGCAGGGAGGCCCGCGGCCCTGCTCCCGGGGGCCTGTGCATTGTGCACCATCCGCGTGCCCGATGCGAGTCGGGTAGTTCAAGATTTGGCCAATGTGAACCGTGCCACTCGCTAGCCTCGCCGCCTCATGGATGCACAGGGGATTCCGGAAGGAATGGCCGCGATCGAGGCGCAACTGATCGCGCCCGGTGGCTTCTTCGAGGTCGGCGTCGAGGAGTGGAACGGCGTACCGATCGAGGTGCTCACCGGTCGGCTGCGGTCGCTCCGCGCGGCACTCGAGGCATCGGAGGCGTTCGGCGATCGCGAGTACGTAGTCTTCGCCGACCGCGACACGCGCCGCGTGATCACGCACACCGAACATCGGCGGGCGGTGGCATCGGTCGCCCGCGTGTTGGCCACCGACTACGGCGTCCGCAAGGGCGACCGGGTCGCGATCCTCGCCGCGAACTGTCCCGAGTGGATCGTCACGTTCTGGGCCGCGGTCAGCCTGGGTGCGATTGCGGTCGGGCTCAACGGATGGTGGGTCGGCGACGAGATCCGGTACGGCCTGGCCGACTCGGACCCCAAGGTGCTCGTGGCCGACCGCAAGCGGCTGGACCGGCTCGGCGGGGAGGACCCGGGTGTTCCCACGATCGTGATCGAGGACGACTTCGACCGGATCTGGCACGCGTACCCCGACTCGCCACTGCCCACTGAACCGATCGACGAGGACGACCCCGCGCTCATCCTCTACACGAGTGGCACCACCGGCCGGCCCAAGGGCGCGATCAACACGCATCGCAACGTGATCGCCGCCATCGGGATCAGCTTCTTCCACGGCGCCCGGATGGCGATGAGCAAGCCTGGTCCACCTGACGCGAAGCCGGTGTGCCAACTCGTGACGTACCCGCTGTTCCACGTGTCCGGCCTGCACATGGGTGCGGTGGCGTTCATGATGAGCGGGATCCGGTCGGTCTGGACCATGGGTCGCTTCGATCCCGAAGTCGTGATGAGCCTGATCGAACGCGAGGACATCACCGGGTGGTCGTACACGGTCACGATGCTCCATCGCGTCGTCACCCATCCGAAGCTCGGCGACTACGACCTCTCCGGACTGCGCAACGGTGGCGGCGGAGGCTCCGCGTTCTCACCGGCCCTGCTCGAGAAGGCGAGGATCGCGATCCCGAACCTGCGCGGTGCGATGGGGGTCGGCTACGGCCAGACCGAATGCGCGGCGTTGGCGACGGTGAACGCCGGCGAGGAACTGGTGGCGTTTCCCGAGGCGGCGGGGCGACCGCTCCCCACGGTGCAGATCGAGATCCGCGGCGAGGACGGCCAGGTCGTCCCCGACGGCGAGGACGGCGAGATCTTCCTGCGCGGCCCGATGGTCATGCCCGGATACTGGCGACGGCCGGAGGAAACCGCAGCGACGATCCTGCCCGGCGGATGGTTGCGCACCGGCGACATCGGACGGATGGACGGCGGCCGGCTCTACCTGGCGACGCGCAAGCGCGACCTGATCCTGCGGGGTGGGGAGAACATCTACCCGATCGAGATCGAGAACCGGCTCGAGGCCCATCCCGACGTCGCCGAGGTCGCGGTCATCCCGGTCGATCATGAAGCACTCGGGCACGAGGTGAAGGCGGTCGTGGTCCCGATGCCCGGCAGCACGCTCGATCCCGACGAGCTGGCCCGGTTCTGCGGCGAGACGCTGGCGTACTTCAAGGTGCCTTCGATCTGGGAGATCCGGTCGGAGCCACTGCCGCGCAACGCCACCGGCAAGGTCGTGAAAGCGGTGCTGATGGACGACGCCGACCTCCAGTTCGCGGAGGAATGATGGATCTCACCGCGCTCGTCGATCCCGCGCACACCGCGCTGGTGCTCCAGGAGGTGCAGAACGGTGTGGTCGGTGATCCCTCGGTCCTGCCCGAGCTCGCAGCCGCGGGTGCCGCAGTCGGTCTGATCGGACACTGCGCCGCGCTGGCCATGCGCGCCCGCGAGCTGGGTGTGCCGGTCTTCCATTGCACTGCCGAGATCCGTGACGACCTGGTGGGGGCCAACCGCAACGCGCGCCTCTTCGCCGGGGTGCGGAAGGCGCCCTTGCATCTCTCCCCGGGAAGTGACGCGGTGCAGGTCCCGGCACCGATCGGTGTCGACGAACGCGATGTCGTCCTCGCCCGCCATCACGGGCTCGGTCCGATGACCGGGACGCAACTCGACTCGATGCTGCGCAACCTCGGGGTGACGACGATCGTCGGCGTCGGCGTGTCGGTGAACATCGGGATGACGAACTTCGCCTTCGACGCGGTCAACCGTGGATACCAGTTCGTGATGCCGACCGACGCGGTCGCCGGTGTCCCGGCCGAGTACGCCGCGGCCGTCATCGCCAACACCCTGGCGCTGGTCGCGACCCTCACCACGACCGACGCGGTGCTCGCGGCGTGGAACGACCGCTGAGCGAGGCCTCGGATCGCCTTCCCTGCGTGATCTGACGGGTCGTCAGATACTGTGGCGCCCATGTTCACGCCGGAAGAGTTCCCCAAGATCATCTCGGTCGACGACCACGTCATGGAGCCGCCGACGGTCTGGTCCGACCGGCTCCCGGCGAAGTTCAAGGAGCTCGGCCCCACGATGCACCGGCGCAAGGTCGCCGAGATGACGTTCGTGGGCGGGGTGTTCAGCTACCGCGAGGCCGGCCCCGACGAGGACGGCACCTGGTGCGACTGGTGGGACATGGAAGACCTCCGGTACCCGCTGACCCGGGTGATGGCCGCCGCCGGCGTGCCGCGCGAAGAGGTGACGATCAGTCCGATCACCATGGACGACATGCGCCCCGGCTGCTGGGATCCGGTGGCGCGCCTCGAGGACATGGACACCAACTGGGTCGAGGCTTCGTTGTCGTTCCCGACCTTCCCTCGCTTCTGCGGGCAGACGTTCCTCGAACGCAAGGACAAGGAACTCGCCGACCTCTGCGTGAAGGCCTACAACGACTGGCAGTTCGACGAGTGGTGCGCCGGCTCCGGCGGTCGGCTCATCCCGCTGCCGATCATCCAGCTGTGGGATGCGAACCTCGCCGCGGCCGAGGTCCGTCGGAACGCCGCTCGGGGCGCGCACGCGGTCTGCTTCAGCGAGATCCCGCCGTTCCTCGGCCTGCCGTCGGTGCACGACGTCGACGGATACTGGGACCCGTTCTTCGAGGCCTGCGCCGAGACCGAGACGGTGGTGTCGATGCACATCGGTTCGAGCTCCAAGATGCCGTCGACCTCACCCGATGCGCCGCCCGCCGTCGGCTCGACGCTCACGTACATGAACGCGGCGATGTCACTCACCGACTACCTGATGTCCGGGGTCTTCGAACGGATCCCGAACCTCCAGGTGGCGTACTCCGAGGGCCAGATCGGTTGGATCCCGTACGTGCTCGACCGCGCCGACAAGGTCTGGGCGGAGAACCGCGGTTGGGGTGGCGTGGCCGACAAGGTCACGGTCCCGCCGAGCCAGGCCTACCGCGAGCACGTCTTCGGGTGCTTCTTCGACGACCCGCACGGTCTCAAGTCGCTCGACGAGATCGGTGAGGACACCGTTACCTTCGAGACCGACTATCCGCACTCCGACTCGACCTGGCCGCACTCCCGCAAGGTCGCGATGGACATCATGGCCGACCTCGACGACGCGACGATCGTGAAGGTCGTCCGCACCAACGCCATCCGCATGTTGAGGCTGGACCTCTAGTCGGCCGCCTTTTCGGCCGCTCCGCTCGCACTCCTGACGGTCATGCCTCACGTGGGGCTCGCGCCGCGGCTGCTCGCCTCAGTGCCTCGCTCCGGCTCGGGAGTGGCCTACCGGAGCAGTGCTGCTGCTAGCCGCCGCCATTCGGCGCTCGGGAGGCCGAAGAAGTCATCGAGCAGGACCTGGACGCACACGTGGTCGGCACCGGCGGCGAAGTGGGCGTCGACTCGGGCCTTGATCGCGGTCTCGTCGCCCCACGCCACGATCGCGTCGACGAGGCGGTCGGAGCCGCCGTGGTCGAGGTCGTCGTCGCCCCATCCGAGCCGCCGCAGGTTATTCGTGTAGTTCGGCAGTCCGAGGTACGTCTTCATCGCGCGGCGGGCGATGGTGCGGGCCTGGTCGGCGTCGGTCACGAGGATCACCATCTGCTCGGGCGCGAGAAGCGCAGCGGGACCGAGGTGTTCCCGGGCATACGCAGTGTGTTCGACCGGGACGAAGTAGGGATGCGCGCCGGCCGCCTCCTTGGCCGCGAGCGCGAGCATCTTGGGGCCGAGCGCAGCGAGCACCCGGGTGGGTGATGTCGACGGCGCCGGCGCGAGGTAGGCGGCTGCGTCCATCGCGGCGAGGTACTCGCGCATCGCAGTGAGCGGTGGCCCGTACGTGTGCCCACGGAGACCCTCCACCGCCGGGGCGTGACTCACGCCGAGTCCGAGGAGGAACCGTTCCGGGAACGCCTCGGTGAGCGTCTTGTGACCGCACGCCATCGCGAGCGCATCGCGGCCGTAGATGTTGGCGATACCCGTCGCCACCACGATCGAGGTGGTGCTGTCGAGGTACATCGAGGCGCTGATCAGCGGGTCCCGCCCCGCCACCTCGGGCAGCCACAGTGCACCGAATCCGAGTGCCTCGATCTCGCCGACGACGTCCCGCGCCCGCCCGATGGGCAACGTGTCCAACGCATGCGTCCAAATCCCTACGCGACCAAGCTCCATTGGGCCCGACCATAGGTTGCGCCACGAACCGGGTGAGGAGTGCCCGGCGGCTCTCAACTACACCCGAGCCGGAGCCTGCGGAGGAGAGCCCATCAAGATGAGAACAGGTTCTAGTCTTGCGCCCGATGACGACTACGCAGTTCAACGAGGATTTCAAGCTCCTGATCGGGGGGTCGTGGGTGGACGGTGCCCACGGCACGTATCCGATCGTGAACCCGGCCACCGAGGGTGTCGTCGGCCTGGCCCCGGAGGCGTCGGCCGAGCAAGCCGACGCGGCGGCCGGTGCCGCGGCGGAGGCATTCGACTCGTGGTCCCGGACCACGCCCGAGGCGCGGGCCAACCTGCTCGACGCGGCGGGCAAGGCACTGCTCGCCCGGCGCGACGAGTTCATCCCGCTGGTGATCGCGGAGACGGGGTGCACCGCCACGGTCGGTAAGTCGATGCAGGTACCGCAGGCCGCGATCCGGTTCCAGCGGTACGCACGCGGCGCGTTGGAACCCACCGTCCTCCCGCTCGCACCGCAGGAGATGGCCGGGACGCCGTTGGCGCCAGGCGGCCTGATCGGTGCGATGGCGCGGCGCCAGCCGGTCGGCGTGGTGGCGTGCATCACCTCGTACAACTTCCCGATCGTGAACATGGTGGGCAAGATCGCCCCTGCACTCGCGATGGGCAACACGGTGGTCGTGCGACCGGCCGGCCAGGACCCGCTCGCGATCATCAAGCTGGTGAAGTTGCTGGAGGACGTCGGCTTCCCGCCCGGGGTCGTGAACGTCGTGGTCGGCTCCACGCCCGAGAGCGGGGAGGCCCTGGTCGCGTCGAAGCACGTGGACATGGTGAGCTTCACCGGATCGAGCGGCGTCGGCGCGCGGATCGGGGAAGTGGCCGGCGCAGGGATGAAGCGGCAGCTCCTCGAACTCGGTGGCAAGGGTGCGGCGCTGGTCCTCGACGATGCTGACGTGAAGACCGCGGTTGGGATGATCGGCTCGGTGTGGACCTTCCATTCGGGCCAGATCTGCACCGCGCCGACGCGCGCGATCGTCCACTCGTCGATCTACGAGCAGGTGGTCGCCGGGCTCGGGAAGATGGCGTCGGCACTCAAGGTGGGTGACCCACTGGAGCGGGACACGGTCGTGGGCCCGGTGATCACGGCCTCGCACCGTGACCGTATCGAGGGCTACATCGCGTCGGGCAAGGACGAGGGCGGGGAGATCGTCGCCGGTGGTGGTCGGCCCACGCACATGGAGCAGGGCTGGTACGTCGAGCCGACGCTCATCGCCGGGTGCCGCGGCGACATGCGCGTGGTGCAGGAGGAGATCTTCGGGCCGGTGATCGTCGCCATCCCGTTCGACGACGACGACGAGGGGATCGCCCTGGCGAACGGTACGGAGTTCGGTCTCTACGACTACGTGTTCAGCGGCGACGGCGCGAGAGCCATGGCGGTCAGCCGCCGGATGCGCGCCGGGAACATCGGGATCAACACCGTGCAACGCAATCAGGAGACACCGTTCGGCGGGACCAAGCAGTCCGGGGTCGGGCGCGACGGCGGGTCCTTCGGACTCCATGCGTACAGCGAGCTGCAGTCCGTGGTCTGGCCCGGCTGATGGAGTTCGGCATCTTTCATTCGGGCCACGTCCCGATCGGCACCAACGAGCACGAGCGACTCCTCGACGAGGTCGCGGTCGCCGTCGCCGCGGATCGAGCGGGGTTCAAGTACGGCTGGTTCACCGAGCACCACTTCTTGCGGGAGTACAGCCATATCTCGGCCAACGAGGTGTTCATGGGCTACGTGGCCGCGCGCACCGAACGGATGCACATCGGCTCGGGCATCTTCAACATCACTGCACCGGTGAACCACCCGGTGCGGGTGGCGGAGCGCGTCGCCATGCTCGACCACCTGTCGAACGGCCGGTTCGAGTTCGGCGTCGGGCGCGGTTCGTCGAGCACCGAGTTCCAGGGCTTCGGCATCCCGGACCCCGATGGCACCCGCGACCTCTTCGACGAAGCCCTGCCCGAGGTCGTCCGGATGTTGACCGATGACCCGTATTCGTACGAGGGCGACTCGTTCTCGGTTCCGGAACGCAGCGTCCTGCCCCGTCCCTACACCCAGCCGCATCCGCCGTTGTGGTTGGCCTGCGGCAGTCCGTCTACGTTCGAGAAGGCGGGTCGCCTCGGCATGGGTGCGCTGTGCTTCACGATGGGCGAGCCCGAAGATCTCGCTCCGCTGATCGACACCTACCGCACCGCCATGGCGAACTGCGACGAACCGCTCGGCGAGTACAAGAACGAGAACGTCGCATGCGTGAGCATGTTGCTGTGCCTCGAGGATCGCGAGCGTGCGATCCAGCTGTTCCGGGAGAGCAACTCCTCGCACTACCAGTCTTTGGTCGTGCGCTGGCTCGACTCGATCCCGCTCCCGGTCGAGATCGACCGCACCACGTTCACCGTCCCGGAGCCGAGTTACGACGAACTGTCGGCGTCGGTCGCCGCGGGTCGGCGCAGCCTGGGGGCACCGGAAGACGTGGCAAGGTCGGTCGAGCGGTGGCAGCAGGCCGGGGCGGATCAGCTGGTGTTCGGGATGCTGGACAACACGCTGCCCGTGGAGATCGCCGAGGAGTCACTCGAGATCTTCGGTCGTGATGTGATCCCGATGTTCGATCGAGACCCGGTGCATTCCACCACCCGGCAACGAGAGGCACAGTGTTCATGAGTCATGCAACCGTCTCGGTGGTCCCCGTCGGCGCGCTCGTCTACGGGACCCAGCTGCCGGTCCAGGCGCTCTCGGTCATGACGTCGATGCCGTGGGAACGCGAGGGAGCCGGCCCGGCCGAACTGCTGCGGGCCGCGCAGGCCGCGGACGCGGCCGGCTTCTTCTACGTGGCGGTGTGCGACCACGTGGCGATCCCGCGCGAGAAGGCCGAGACCATGTCGACCACCTGGTTCCACCCGGTCGCCACGCTCGCCTGGCTCGCCGGCCAGACCGAACACGTGCGGCTCATGACCAACGTGTACGTGCCCGCGTATCGCCATCCGCTCGAGACGGCCAAGGCCTTCGCCACCCTCGACCGACTCTCGAACGGCCGGGTCATCCTCGGTGTAGGTGCCGGTCACGTGGAGGGCGAGTTCGCGGCACTTGGGATCCCCTTCGCCGAGCGCGGTCGGATCACCGACGCGGCCATCGACGGGATCGTCGAGTCCTGGCTCGACGAGTACGTGGGTGACGTCGGACTGTCGCCCCGACCGGTGCAGCAGCCCCGACCCCCGGTGTGGGTCGGGGGATCGTCCAAGCCCGCGCTCCGTCGGGTCGCGGCGCGTGGCGACGGTTGGATCCCGCAGGGGACGCCGCGCAAACTCATGCCCGAGTCGATCGCATATCTCGCCGAGCAGCGCGACGCGGTACGGCCGGATGCCACCTTCGACATCGGCATGATCACCGAGCACGTCTACGTCGGCGAGCCCGATTGGGACACGCCGAAGTACGCCCTCACCGGGTCACCGGAGCGGATCGTCGAGTCGTTGAACGAATATGGCGCGATGGGTGTCTCGCACCTGCAACTGCGCTTCGCATCCCGGTCGATCGACGAGTTGTGCGACCAGATGGCACGCTTCGGTGCCGACGTCGGACCGCACCTCACCCGCTGAACGGAGCGTCATGCCCTTTCTCACGATGCGCCACGACTTCCGGGCGCCGGTCGACGGTTCGAGCACCCAGGCCGAGATCTACACCGCGGCCATGGACCAGTTCCGGTGGGCCGACGAGCACGGCTTCGACTTCGGCGTGGTCTCCGAGCATCACGGCTTCCCCGACGGCTGGATTCCCGCGCCCATGACGGTCGCGGCGGCGATCGTCGGCGCGACCCGTCGACTCCCGATCCTGCTCTCGGCCGTGCTGCTCCCGCTGCACGACCCGATCCGTGTCGCCGAGCAGCTCGTGGTGCTCGACCACTTGAGCCGCGGCCGCGTGTGGACCGTCCTCGGGGCGGGATATCGGCCCGAGGAGTTCGCGATGGCCGGTGAGGACGTGAAGCGTCGCGGGAAGACGCTCGAGGCGAAGATCCGGGTCTTACAGCACGCCTTCAGCGGCGAGCCGTTCATCTACGAGGGCCGTGAGGTACAGGTCACGCCCAAGCCGTTCACCGACCCGCATCCGCCCATCCTCGTGGGTGGCGGTGTCGAGGCGGCCGCGCGGCGGGCGGCCCGGCTGCGACTGCCGATGATGCCGATGCACGGCGACCCCCAACTGGCGGAGTGGTATCGCGACGAGGCGGCGAAGACCGGGTTCGACGGTGGATACGTCATGCGCCCTTCGGGCCCCACGTTCATCCACGTGTCCGATGATCCGGATGCGGCGTGGGCCGAGATCGGCCCGTACGTCCTCCATGAAGCGCAGACCTACGCCGCGATCCAGACCGGCGGTCAGCACTCGGCCCCGATGGTCACCGCCGGGACACTCGACGAGCTCCGAGCGTCGCCCCAGGTGCTCGTGGGCACCCCGGACGACATCGTCGCGGCCGCGGCCGATGTTGCACCCGATGGCGCGCTCACGTTCAACCCGCTCGCCGGTGGGCTCCCGCCGAAGTTGGCGTGGGAGAGCCTCGAGTTGTTCGCGGCCGAGGTCCTGCCCCGTCTCGCCCGGCCTTAGGCGGGGAACAGCGCCAGCACGAAGGCCGCCATCGCGAGGACCACGGTTCCCGCGCTGATCAGCCGGAACGCCCGCGGGTCGATCGTGTGGCCGGCGTACCGGGCGTGGGTGCGCAGGCGGCCGGCGAGGAACAAGCTGCCGGCGAAAGTCGCAGTCGCGATGCCCAGCGCGGCGAGCACCCAGCCGTGGTTGGCCCGGTCGATCGGCCAGATCCTCCGGCCGAGGGCGGCGATCGCGATGAGGAACGCCATCCCGCTGCGGTTCCAGGCGAGGACGGTGCGCTCCGGGGAGAGTCCGTCGTCGTCGGGTGCGATCCCCTGCATCAGTTCTCGAAGGCGGAGAGGAAGACGGCGATGATGGCCACGATCCCGATCCCGATCGCGAGCACCTGCGGCATCGGCGAACGCGGCAACGGCTCACCGCGCCGCATCGCCGCCTCGTTCCGGCGCCAGTAGCGGTAGCTCGTGATCGCGAGCAGCGCGCCGAGGGCGATCAGCGGCAGCCCGAGGATCCGGCGACCGAAGTTCACGTCGAACCTCGGGAGGAGCTGGGTCGCCGCGACTCCGGTGGCGATCAGTGCAAGGGCGGTGCGGTTCCACGCGAGGAACGTCCGCTCGTTCGCGAACGTGAACCGGACGTCGGGCTCCCGTTCGTCATCCATTACCAGAGTTGGTCGGTATAGGTGTCGGTCCCGGGCACCGTCTTGATGAACGGCGCCGCGAACACGACCCGACCACCGGCGGCGGCGAGATCGGCGGCGAAGGCCTCGTACGCGGCCCAGTCCTCGAGGGGATCACGTTCGCTCCACCAGAGGAGGGTGACGCGCTCCGTCTCGGGGGTGAGCGGCACGTCCTTGGGTGCGTTGGCGAGCAGCGGCACCGACGTCAAGGCGGTGACCTGGTCGGCCGGACCGGTCGGCCGGGCACCGACCCAGTCGGTGAGCCACGCCGCGTCGGAGCCCTCGGGCGGTTCGGCCATCATCACGACGAGGCCGGGGTAGCCGCGGTCGAGTGCGAGTTCCACGGGCACACCGTCGGCATCGGCGTGGGCTTCACCGCGGAGCTTGTACATCGCGGTGTGCACGTGGTCGCGGTGTTCGAACATGCGGTCGTTGTCGTGCAACCAGTTGACCTGGTCGGTGCCCCACTTGATCCACTCGCCGAACTTGCCGGCGAGCACCCAGTAGATCGCGACGTAGGAGCCCTGGTCGACGGGCGACGCGACCGGTGACTCGGCGGGGAACCGCACGTCCTTGTGCGCTCGCGTGGCCACGTAGCGGGTACCGCTGATGGTCCAGGCGCCGATCATGCAGCCGGCGTAGAAGTGGTCCCGCTCGTACCAGCGGTTGTAGTCGACCTCGTGGCCCTGGTGGGGCTCCACGATGGTGACGAGGGCACCGCCCAACTTGATGGGCTTGACCCGGGTGTCACCCGATCCGACTTCCTGAATGGCCATGTCAGTTCTCCAGTGCCGCGAGGGCGGTCTTGTCGACCTTGCTGGTCGCGTTGAGGGGGAGCGCGTCGAGGATGACGAGCTCGTCGGGTGCCTTGTAGTCGGCGATGCGGTCGCGGCACCAGTTTCGCAGTGTCTCCAGATTCGGCGGGACCCCGCTGGGGACGACGAACGCGACGCCGATCTCGCCGAGCACCGGGCGGGGAACCCCGATCACCGCAACTTGCGCCACCGCCGGATGCTCGCCGAGCGTGGCCTCGACCTCCGCGGGATAGACGTTGTAGCCGCCGCGGATGTACATCTCCTTGAGCCGCCCCACGATCCGCAGGTTGCCGTCGTCACCGAACACCCCGAGGTCGCCGGTGTGGAGCCAGCCGTCGGCGTCGATCGTGGCCGCGGTGGTCTCCGGGTCATGCCAGTACCCGCGCATCATCGCAGGGGAGCGGCAGATGATCTCGCCCACGCCGTCGGGCGCGTCGCCCACGATGCGCAACTCCACGTCGGGGGCAGGCCGGCCGACGGTGGTGGCGATCACGTCGTCGGGATCGCCGACGGTCGTGCTCGTGGTGACCCCGGCCTCGGTGCTCGTGTACCGGGTGATCACCGGGCAGCGCAGGGTCTCACGCATACGCCGGATGAGGTCGGGCGCGATCGACGCGCCGCCGGTGCCCACTACCCGTAGCTCCGAGAAGTCGGTGCGGGCGAGATCGGGATGGGCGAGGACCATCTCCCACTGGGTCGGGACGCCGGTCCCCATGGTGATGTGCTCGTCGCGGATCAGGCGCAGGGTCTCGGCCGCCGACCACGGCTCTCCGGCGATCACGATCGTGGTGCCGTTCGCCAACTCGTCCCACATGCGCGTCATGTAGCCGACGTGGGGGAACGGGAGGACCACGAGTCGGCGGTCGCCGGGTTCGGTCAGTTGGCCGATGTTGGCGCTGATCGCCTGCATGCGCGCGTGGTCGAAGACGGCTCCTTTGGGGACACCCGTGGTACCGCTCGTCCATACGATGCACGCCGGGTCGGTCAGGGCGATATCGGGGAGCCTGGCGGCCGGAGCCGCGCCGAACGCCTGCTTGAGGTCGTCCACCGGGATCACGTGGCCGACGGGAGCACCCTCGGGGACCCGAGCACCGTCGCCGACGACGGTGACCGCCGGTTGGGTGCGATCGAGGATGCTGCGCTGTTCGCGTTCGCCGAGCCGCGCGTTGATGGCCGACGTGATCGCACCGGCCCGCAGCGCGCCCAGGTAGCAGCCGGCGAACTTGATGGACGACGGCAGCATGAGACACACGACGTCACCCGGTGTCACACCGAGATCGATGAGGGTCGCGGCGAATCCGTCGGCGACCCGATCCAGCCAGGCGTAGTCGGCGCGCTTCTCGCCGTGGACGTAGGCCTCGCGGTCGGGGTGCGCCGCCGCGGCGCTCCGTAAGAGTGCGGCGGTGTGCATCGTCAGCTGCGGAGTTTGCTCAGCAGGCGCAGGATCTCGAGGTACAGCCAGACCATGGTCACGGTCAGACCGAAGGCGCCGTACCACTCCATCTGCTTCGGTGTGTCCGCGAAGCTCAGCTGGCGGATCATCTCGAAGTCGAGGAAGAGGTTGAGCGCGGCGACGATGCAGATGGCGATGCTGATGCCGATGCCGAGCGCGCTCGGCTCGTTCCAGAACGCGATGTCGACACCGAAGAGGTTGAGCACCATCCCGGCCACGTACATGAGCATGATCCCCGCGGTGGCGGCGATGACCACGATCGTGAACTTCTTCGTGACCTTGACCGCGCCGGTTCCGAAGAGCAGCAGACACACCAGGAACACGGCGGCGGTGGCCAGAACGGCCTGGAGCACGATGCCGTTCCACTGCGCGTCGTAGATCTTGGAGATCACGCCGAGGAAGAGTCCCTCGGCCACCGCGTAGAGCGGTGCGGTGATCGGCGCGAACTTCGGCTTGAAGATCGTGACCATGGCGAGGCCGAAGCCGACCATGAGTGCGGGCCACGTCCAACCCGGGAGCTTGATCTCACCGAAGGCCGGGATGTGGGTATTTCCCCACGCGAATGCAGCCGCCGCGACGACGATCGCCCAGAGGATGAACGTCTTGCCGAAGGTGCCGGCCGCCGTCATCCGTCGGGTGGTCGGCGCCGCCGGCGGTGCGGTGGGCGCCACGCCGGGGGTCGGGCGCGCCCAACCGGGCTCGAACTCTTCGGAGGCCTGTTCGATGCGTTCGGGGGTCAGAACGGGATTTGCCATGTAGGCAAACTACCCGCGGTGCCGTCGCCGTTCGGCTCAGGTGACGATGAGCGGGAGCAGGACCGTCGGGACAGCGTTCATCTCGAACCACGCCACGTGCTCGGCCACCAGGTCGAACTCCAGCTGGTAGCGACCGGGTGAGTCCGGCGCCGTGAGCTCGAAATCGAATGCCGCAGTCTCACCCGATGCCACGCCGCCGCCGCTGCCGCGCGGGAGCGCGATTCGGGCGAAGTCGCGATCGAGGTACTTGCCGTCGGCGTCGAGCAGGTGCGCGCCGACCAGGACCGGACCTTGGGGGGCGTCGGACGCCAACCAATGGGTCGTCCCGGTATTGGTCGCGGTCGCGTGACCGGTGATCGGCGTTCCGGCCGGGACCGTCTCCGCGTCGAGGCGAATGGCGAGTCGTGCGTCGAGGCCCCGTCGCTCGCGACTGTCGGCGGTCGACCGCTCGCCCTTCGAGAGAAAGAAGATGCGGCGTTCTGCGACGAATGGCTGCATGTGCTCGTAGAGGTGGGTGCGCGTCACGCCGCCGGCGAGGAAGTCGTCGTAGCCCTCGATCGAGGTCTGGAACTGGTCGGAGGTGAACACTGCGAGCCGAAGATCCGTGAACCCGGCGGCGCGTGCCCAGGATTCGACGTCGTGCATGATGATGTCGTTCTCGATGACGGTGAACTGTTTCATCTCGAACTGCGACTGCGCGGTCTTGGAGTGATTGGGGCCTGGCTCCTGGAAACCGGCGACGCCACCGGGTTTGAGGACCCGTCCCATCTCGGCGAGCACGGCCGCCGGATTCGGCACGTGGTGGAACGCGTCGATGCAGAAGATCCGGTCGATGCTCTCGTCCTCGAGGTCGAACCGGAATCCGTCCCAACGCATGAAGGTCGGTTGCGGTTGCTCACCGGCGACCGGCAGCCGCTCGAACATCTCGGACGCGATGTCGAGCGCGGTCGCCGACACGTCGCACACCACCACTTCGCAGCCGAGTTGGGTGAGCATTCGGCTGGTCCAGCCGGTCCCCGCACCGAAATCGAGCACTCGCATGCCGCGAATGGGCCGGACGCCGGCCAGGACCTGGGCGAAGCAGATGAGCAGATCCGGGGCTTCGTCGATGTTGCCGACCGGCTTCGCGTAGTAGTAGTCGATCCCGTCGATGTTCTTGCGGTAGTAGTCGTCGGCCGACTCGGAGAGTTCGTCGACCGTGTACGTGTCGAGGAGCTTGCGGACGTCGACCGAATCGGGTCCGTCGAGGGGCGCCTGCCCGTCGATCGTGGGCGGCGGTGCAGTGGGCTCGACGCTGCGCCGAACGCGCCGGACGACGCGGCCCGCCTGATGGCGAAGGGACATGCGGGCGAGCATACCGACTGACTTCCGTCGTTCCGTGCCGACGACGCGGAATCTGACGAGGCGTTAGATTCCCGCCGCCGTCCACGAGCAAGGGGAGTCCCCGCATGGCCCGTTTCACCGATCGAGTCGCGATTGTCACCGGAGCGGGGTCCGGCCTCGGCCGCGCGACCGCCGCCCTCTTTGCCGCCGAAGGCGCGAAGGTCGCGGTCGTCGACCTGATGGAGGACACCGCGCGGGATGCCGCCGAGGAGATCACGGCGGCCGGGGGCACTGCCCGGGCGTACGCCGCCGACGTCAGCGACGCCGGCTCGGTCGAAGCCGCGGTCACCGCGGTCGCCCAGGACCTCGGTCGGCCCGTCGTGCTGGTCAACTCGGCCGGTATCGGGGGGTTTGCGAAGAGCGAGGAGGAGTCCCCGGAACGGTGGGCATCCATCATCGGCGTCAACCTCACCGGTACCTTCCTGATGTGCCGATTCACACTTCCGTACCTGCTGGACGGCGGCGGGACCATCGTGAACATCGCGTCGAACGCGGGGATCATGGGTCAGCCGTACTCGGCCGCGTACTGCGCCTCGAAGGGCGGGGTGGTCAACCTCACTCGTGCCCTCGCGGTGGAGTACATCGACCAGGGCGTGCGGGTGAACTGTGTTGCACCGGGCGGGATGCGCACCCCTCTCACAAAGGGCTTCCGCCTGCCCGAGGACGCCGACTTCGACGTCCTGCGCCCGGTCATGAGTCGCATCGGGGTTTCCGAGCCGGAAGAGGTCGCTGAATGCATCGCTTACGTCGCTTCCGACACGGCGAGGTACATGATCGGGTCGATCATTTCGATCGACGGGGGACTGGTGACGTACGGGGGCGGGTTCCCGAAACCGAAGACTTCACCGACGAGCCCCGCGACGGCTGGCTGAAGCGATGGCGCGACGACTGACCGACTTCACGTCGCTCTGGGATCTGATCACCCAGCGGGCCGCCGACACCCCCGACGGACGCTTCGTCATCGACGAGGACGGTCGGACCCTCACGTTCTCGGAGTACCGCGACGCGTGCGAGGACGCCGCCGCTGCACTGGCCGCCCGGGGTATCGGCGACGGCGACGTCGTCTCGTGGCAGCTCCCCACCTGGATCGAATCGATGGTGCTGGTGGGTGGCCTCGCCCGGCTCGGCGCGGTGCAGAACCCGATCCTGCCCATCTACCGCGACCGCGAAGTGGGTTTCGTCGTGCGCGAGGCCGGTGCGAAGCTCCTCGTCGTGCCGGGTGAGTGGCGCGGGTTCGACTTCACCGCGATGGCGGGGGCGATCGCCGCGGAGACCCCTGGTCTCGAGGTGATGGAGGTCAACCGGGGCGACGCGCTCTCGGGCGACGTCGGCACACTCCCGCCGGCACCCGCCGGTGGGGAGTCGTTCAGCCCCGGGGTACGCAAGGACGGGCCGCTGCGGTGGCTCTTCTACACGTCGGGAACGACCGCCGACCCCAAGGGTGCGCGCCACACCGACAACACCGTCGCCGCGTCGGCCTACGCGATGGTCGACGCGTTCGACCTGACCGCCGAAGACCGCAACGCGCTCGTCTTCCCCTTCACCCACATCGGGGGGATCGGTTGGTTGTTCGCCGGACTCATGACGGGCTGTTCACAGGTGATCGTCGAGGGATTCGTCCCCGATCTCACCATCCCGGTGCTCGAGCGCGAACGGGTCACCATCGCCGGCGCGGGCACGGTGTTCCACCAGGCGTACCTCGCGGCCCAGAAGGCCGCACCGGACCGGCGGCTGTTTCCCGAGACCCGGGTCTTCGTCGGCGGTGGCGCGGCCAAGCCGCCGCAGCTCCACTACGACGTGAAGGAGCAACTCGGGGGCATCGGCATCTCGTCGGGCTACGGCCTCACCGAGTGTCCGATCCTTTCCATCGCGCACGTCGATGCGACCGACGAGCAACTCGCCAACACCGAGGGCTCGCTGTGTCTCGGCGTCGACGTGAAGGTGGTGACGCTCGAAGGTGCCGTCGCCGAACGCGGCCAGGAGGGCGAGATCCGGGTGACCGGCCCGAACCTCTGCCTGGGTTACGTGGACGCGGCGCTCAACGCCGAGGGCTTCGACGACGAGGGCTACTTCCGCACCGGCGACCTCGGGATGGTGCGCACCGACGACCACGTGGTCATCACCGGACGGTTGAAGGACGTGATCATCCGCAAGGGAGAGAACATCTCGGCCAAGGAGGTGGAGGATCTCCTCTTCACTCACCCCGGGATCGTCGACGCCGCCGTCATCGGGCTGCCCGACCCGGCATCGGGCGAGCGTGCGTGCGCAGTGATCGTGCCCGTGGACCCGGCGGCACCCCCGACCCTGGCCGAGCTCTTCGAGTTCTGCAAGGACGCGGGCCTGATGGTGCAGAAGATCCCCGAGCAGCTCGAGATCGTCGACGTGTTGCCCCGCAACCCCACCGGCAAGGTGCTCAAGCACGAACTCCGCAAGCGGTACTGACGTGCCTCTCGATGCAGAGCAGGCCGAGCTCGCGGCCCGGGTCTCGAACTGGGGCCGCTGGGGTCCCGACGACCAGCGCGGCACGCTCAACCTGATCGACGCCGACGCGGTGAAGCGCGGCGCGGCCGCGGTGAAACGGGGTGTGTCGTTCGCGCTCTCGATCCCGATGGACCAGGATGGTCCGCAGACGGGGCGGATCCTCGGCCGCAAGAACCCGCAGCTCACGATGCTGCAGGCGTCGTACGCGTTCAGCGGCGACGCACGGGACTTCGCCGCCAGTGACGACGAACTGCTCACCGGCACGCAGTCGGCCACCCACTGGGACGCGCTGGCGCATGCGGGGTACGACGGTCTGCTCTACAACGGTGTGCCGGCGGACGCGGTGACGATGGAAGCCGGGGCCACCAAGCTCGGCATCGAGCACTTCGGGCCGGTCGTGACGCGTGGGCTGCTCTGCGACGTCGCCCGCCTCCACGCGGTCGAGTACTTCGAGGAGCCCTACGCGGTGACCGGCGCCGACCTCGACGCCTGCCTCGGTGACCTCACGTCGATGTCCGGAGACATCGTGCTGGTCCGCACCGGGCAGATGCATTGGCTGCGCGTCGGCGACCGCAGCCGGTACGCCGACATCTCGCCCGGCATCGGTCTCGACGCGGTCGAGTGGCTGCACGATCACGACATCGCCGCGATCGCCAACGACACCCACGTGTTCGAGCCGTACCCATGCCCGGGCCCGAACCCGTACCTGTTCCCGACCCACATGATCGAGTTGCGAGACGTCGGCATCCCCCAGGGCCAGCAGTGGGACCTCGACGCCCTCGCAGCCGACTGCGCCGCGGACGGTGTCTACGAGTTCCTCCTCGCCGCCACCCCGTTGCCCGTGACCCACGCGTGCGGCGGTCTCATCGCACCGACTGCAACGAAGTGACCCATGCACATTCATCTTGATCCTCAGTTCGACGGTCACGGGAGTTGCAGCGACAAGGGAGCAACGAAGTGAGGCACAAATGACTGTGCATATCGTCACCGGTGCGGCCTCGGGGCTGGGCGCGGCGGTCACGGCGCGCCTGCGCGCCCGGGGCGATCGGGTGGTCACGGTGGATCTGCGCGACGCCGACGTCACCGCCGACCTCGGCACTCCGGACGGCCGCCGCGATGCGGTAGCCGCGGCGCTCGCACTCGTCGACGGTCCACTGACCGGCCTGGTCCCGTGTGCCGGGCTCGGTCCGCAGGTGCCCGACCACGCGCTCATCGCGTCGGTCAACTACTTCGGTGCAGTGGCGTTCCTCGACGGCTGCCCGGTCGCGTCCGGCGGCGCGGCGGTCGCCATCTCGTCCAACTCCACCACCATCGACCCGACCGTGAACGCGGCCCTGGTCGAGGCCTTCCTCGCCGACGACGAGCCCTTGACCCGCACGCTCGCCGCGGACCTCGCCGGCAACACGGTCTACGCGTCGAGCAAGGTCGCGATCGCCCGGGCCGTGCGCCGGCGGGTGACCGAGTGGGGCAGCCGCGGCGCCCGGATCAATGCGGTGGCGCCCGGTCCCTTCCGTTCGGCGCTCCTCCAACAAGGTCTCGACGATCCCGTCTTCGGTCCGTTGATCGAGGCGCTCCCGGTCCCGACCGGTGAGATCGGCACCCCCGAGGAAGTGGCCGCGGTCATCGAGTTCCTGCTGTCGCCCGCGGCGTCGTACGTGCACGGGTCGATCCTCTTCGTCGACGGAGGCATCGACGCGCTGCTGCGCCCGGATGCGATCTGAGTGACCTACTACGGACCCGACCAGGCCCTGATCCATCACACCCGGTTCGGTGACCTCGCCGCCGACGCGGCGCGGCTCCTCGGCTCGCGAGTTGGCATCGGGCACGTGACCGACCTCGGGTGCGGATCCGGTATTCTCGCGGCCGACCTGATCGAACGCGGGTACTCCGTGACCGGCGTCGATATCTCTGCCGCAATGGTCGACCTCGCCCGCACCACCGCGCCGGCGGGGACCTTCACGGTCGGCCCTGCGCTCGACGCCGAGATCGACGAGTCCGTCGGCGTCACCGCGACCGGCGAGGTGCTCAACTACGCCACCGATCCGAGGGCCGGTCTCGATGCCCTCGCGGTGATCGCAACCCGGGTGTTCCGGGCGCTCGTCCCCGGGGGAGTGTTCCTCCTCGATCTCTCCACTCCCGGGCGCAACCTCGGTCAGAACCCCCGGCACGTGTTCCACGAGCACGGCACGTGGATGCTCGGGATGCACGCGACCGAGGACGGCCTGCGGCTCGACCGCCGGATCGTGATCCTGATCCGCGAACCGGACGGCCGCTACCGACGCGTCGACGAGCATCACGAGTTGATGCTGTACGACACCGCCGAGGTGCTCACGATTCTCGAAGCCGTCGGGTTCACGGTGGAGACGCGCGCCGCTTACACCGAGGCGACTGCCTCGACGCCGGTCGCGGGCTGGGCGGTGTTCGTCGCGACCAAGCCGCGCTGAATCGCTACGGTCCCGCTCGTGCGTACTCACTGCGGGTGACGAGGCGCTGACGGCCCAGCGGACCGACGCGCCGGAGATCTCGGAGCGTCTTCTGGGCGTGGTGGAAATGGCACAGGCGCCCGAGGTTGCACAATTCGGTTCGTCCTCCGGCCGCGACGGGAATGTTGTGATCGATCTCCAGGTGACGGTCGATCTCGCAGCCTTCGATCACACAGACCCGATCGCGTACCTCGACGCCGGTGCGGAGGTGCGCGGGGATGGTGCGGCCGAGATGGGAGACGCGGGTGATGTCGACCCCGTCGACCACGACGGCTTTGAGGATCGCGTCGGATGCGAGGCGTAGTGCCACACCGACCGGTACGGAGCCGAAACCCTCGATCTCACAGATCTCGCCCGGCTCGGTCCAGCCCCGCAGGTACGCCGCGTGACTCACGTGCACCACGACCATCGAGAGTGGGCGGGAGCCGCGGGTCCGGGGGGCGCGCGCCGAGGTCTTCGGCCCGTCGTCATTCGGCGTGGTCTCGGAGCGCGTTTCGTCGTCGGTTCGGCTGAACGATTCGGCCATGCGGACCAGTGCGTCGAAGGCGACTGCTTCGGGGTGGACGTTGCGTTTGCAGGCCCGGTTGTGTTCGAAGAGTTGGCGTTCGAGTGGTTCGAGACTCGCCATGATCTGGGCCGTGCGATCGAGCGGACCGGTGATCTCGATGTGGCCGGAACCGTCGCGGCAGGTCCGGTGGCGCAGTGTTCGCTGCCGGTCGATGCGCTCGTAGTTGTCGCGTTCGCTGTCCCGCGACCGCGCCGCCGCGGTCACCCGCTCGCACTCGTGCTTCAACCCTCGGAACGCCGTGGTCTTGGCGAGATCAACCAGCGACTTCTGCTTGCTGGGATCGGCGGCGACCGCGGCGCTGACGGCCTCGGCCTGGGCCGCGGAGAGTTCCCCGGCTCGCAGCGCCGCGGCGACCGCCGGTTGCTGCTTCACCCGACGGGCGGTTCCGAGCGCAGCACGGGCGGCGCCGACCGAGGAGCCGGAGAGCGACGCCATGAATGCGTCGACATCGCGAAACGATCCGTCACCGACCCAGGCTCCGGTCTCGGCCAGTCGTCCGGCGGCGAGGGTCTTGCCGGCGACCGCGAGTTTCTCGAGTGCTGCGAACGCTTCGACCGCGGTACGGGCCTGCGCTCCGGACATCGCGTCGACATCGAGGTCGTGAACCACGCGACGCGCACGCCGAACGAGTTGGTGGACTTCATCGAGCACGCGCACACCTCCCGAAACGTGGAAACCGGAGTCATCGACACGGGGAAGTGTGAAAAGGGGAAGCGGTGGAACTGTGCAAAGTATATCGAACTGCTGTTCGTCGTGCCGACGAAAGGACCGAGTTCTTCGAAGATTTCTCACGAGCGACGTGCCGCCTGGGTGGTGAAGCGTCTTGCCGCGTCCATCACGTACGTCGCACCCGGTGGCCCGGTATGGCGCGCGTCACGAGGATGACGTCGGTTCCTCGGCGCGCCGCTTCACGTCGGAAAGGACTTTGCGCACCGCCACCACGTGGCCACCGGTGCTGATGACGAACAGGCGGTAGATGCGACCTCGGAGTCCGGGGAACGCCGCGCGGGTCTCGGCCGCGATCCGGGTCCGGTCCTCGCCGACAGTCTGCAATCGGAAGGTCAGCGCGTAGATCGAGAAGCGGTGGCGCCCCCGGAGGACGAGTTTGCGCAGGGGCTCGGCGGTGGCGACCCGAAAGCCCGGGACCGTCGAACCAACGGCGAGCGGGCGAGGTCCGGACGCGGCGCGGGACTCGCATCCCACCGCGCCGGCGAACGCCGCCACCGGCCCGTGCGAGAACGCCTGGTCGATCCGCGCCGAAAGGATCGGCCATACCGCGTCGACCGCGGCGTCGATGGTGATCGCGTGCTCGTCGATGTACGGCAACTCCTCGATCTCCATGAGCACTTCCCATCCGAAGCCGGCTCGGTCAAGTCTGGCCCGGAATCCCCTCAGGCGCGTGCGGCGTCGATGACGCCGGCGAGGGGGCGGAGCGCCTCCGCCGCACTGCCGGCGTCGGTGATCAGGTGTTCGAGCGCCAGCCCGATCAGCGCGGCGGCCACCAGCGGCGTGAGTCCTCGCCGCGCCCGCGCGGGGACGCCGAGCTCGGTGAGTGCGTCGCCCACGGCGCCGAGCCAGCGTGCGGTCACTGCCGCCGACGCGTCACGGGCCGGCCCGGGACTGCGCGCCGCGGCCGCGTCGAGTTCGAACATCAGGGCCAGGCCGGACCGGATCTCGGGGCTGCTGAACAACGCCCAGGCCTGGTCGAGCCACGCCCGCGCCGAGCGGGGCGGACGGGCGGGATCGATGCGGGGCATGGCCGCGATGAGTTGCTCGCCCGCGAACTCCATGATCGCCGCCACGAGTCCGTCCTTGGACCCGAAGTAGTACACGAGCATCCGATCGCTCGTGCCGAGCGCCTTGGCGAGCGGGCGGAGGGACAGTCCCGCCAATCCGTGCTCGAGCACCCACACCGTGGCGCCGACCACCAACTCCTCACGACGGTCGGCCATCGCGACAGAATAGAGCTTGTAGCGGCCGCTACAGTCCTGTAGCATGCGCTACATGCTGATCGACCTTCCCTTCGGGCCGTGTGACGTACATCGATCGGGGACCGGCGTGCCGCTGCTCATGGTGCACGGCGCCCTGGTGGACCACCACCTGTGGGACCGGATCGTGCCCGGGCTGGAACCCGTGGCCGACCTGATCCGGCCCGATCTGCCCATCGGCGCTCACCTCACCGCGGTGACCCGGCGGGATCTCCTGACTCCGACCGATCTCGCGGACTCGTTCGCCCGCCTCCTCGACGCCCTTGGGGTCGATCAGGCCGTCGTGATCGGGAGCGACACCGGTGGCGCGCTCTCGCAGATCTTCACTTCACGCCATCCCGACCGGGTGCGGGCGCTCGTCCTCACGTCGTGCGACGCGTTCGACCATTTCCCGCCCACGATCATCAAGCTGATCCAGCCGACCCTCGCCATTCCGGGATCGACCAGGCCCCTCGCGGCGCTCTACCGGACCCGACGGGGGCGGAGATCCGTGCTGGGTGCCGGACTGTTGTTGAACAAGCCCATCGACGATGCGATCGTCGAGCCCTGGCTCACGCGCCTGAGCCGGCCCGAGAACCAGCAGGATGTGCGCTTCTTCCTCCGCCACTGCAAGCCAGGGCTCGCGCACGAAGCCGCCGCGGCGCTCGCGACGTTCCCGCGTCCGGCGCTGATTGCGTGGTCACGTGGCGACCGACTCTTTCCCGACGCCGATGCCGAACGGTTGGCGGCGACCATTCCGGACTGTGAATTGCACTGGATCGAGCACGCGAAGACCTTCTCGATGATCGACCAGCCCGACGAACTCGTGAACATCGTCCGGCCCTTCCTCGAGAAGCTCGCGATCGGGAGGTGACGTCGGCGCCGCGCGTCACGCGTGCAGCATCGCCCCGCCGTCGACCATCAGGGTCTGGCCCGTCATGTAACGGGTCGCGTCCGAGAGCAGGAACAGCACGACGGGCGCGATGTCGGCTTCGGGGTCGCCGTCCCGTCCCATCGGATGGTCGGCCATCCCGGCGGCGAACGCGGCGCGACGATGCTCGTCCATGGGTGGGAGCCGATGGGCAACGGAGGCCGGGCAGACGCAGTTCACGACGATGCCGTCGGTGCCCCACTCGCGTGCCGCCGTACGGGTGAGGGCGCGGATCTCCTCCTTCGAGGCGTTGTAGGCGCCGTACCCCGCGGCGCCCCGCAATCCGTTGGCGGACGCGAAGTTGACGATGCGCCCCCAACTTTGGTTGCGCATGTGGGGGTAGACCGCCTGCATCGCGGTCAGCGTGCCGACGGGGCCCGTACGGTGGAGCACGTCCCAATCGGTGTCGGTCACCGTGGCGAGGTCGGTGACGGGGCGGAACGTCTGCGCGTTGTTCACGAGTCCGTCCACCCGCCCGAATCGGTCGAACGCCGCGCGCACCATCGCCTGGATCGAAGCCGCGTCGCCAACGTCGCAGAGGACCCCGAGATGGTCGGGCCCCAGCTCGGTCGTGACCTCCTGGAGACGATCGGCGCGGTACTCCGCCGCGACGACGGTCGCACCGTGGGCGGCGAGATGCCGCACGATCCCGCGTCCGATGCCGCGTCCGGCACCGGTGACGATGACGACGAGTCCGTCGACGCCGTGCTCGGTCATGCCCCGGCCCTCAACGGCGGGCGACCGACACGAACGCGTCGAACAACGCCTGCTGATCCGGATCGGTCGCAGCAGTGTCCTCGGGATGCCACTGCACCCCGGTGACCCAGCGAGGTCCCTCGAGTTCGACCGCCTCCACCGTGCCGTCGGCGTCGCGTGCGGTCACCGAGAGGCCGGCACCGAGCCGGTCGACGGCCTGATGGTGATGACACGAGCAGGCGGCACGGGTCACACCGAGCGCGCGCCCGAGATGCGACTCCGGTTCGATGTCCACCGCGTGCAGGTTCTGGCCGCCCTCGACGCCGGGCTTGCCGTGGCCCGGGAGGTCGTCGGTGATGTGCTGATGCAGCGTTCCGCCCAAGGAGACGTTGAGCACCTGCATGCCCCGACAGATCGCGAGAAGGGGGAGTGACAACTCCAGCGCCGCCGAACAGAGCGCGAACTCGAACTCGTCGCGCAACGCGACCACTCCGTAGGTCTGCGGCGCGGGCGCCTGGCCGTAGTGCGACGGGTTCACGTCGCCGCCACCGGGCAGGAGGAGACCGTCGAAACGCTCCAACACCGCGAGTGCCTCAGCGTGATCGAGGTGGCGAGGCCCGAGTACGGCTTCCTGTGCGCCGGCCCGTTGGAGCGACTCCACGTACATCGCCTGGATCGCGAACGCGGGATCGGCCCACCCGTCGACCCGGCCCGCGACGATCGGGTAGGCGGGGAGCGCGATCAGCGGACTCAACAGTGCGTCGCCCATCAGATCTGCTCGAAGTTCCGTTGGCGCTCCCAGTCGGTGACGACGCGGTTGAACGCCAGCCATTCCTGTTTCGCGGTGTTGAGGAGGTGGTGGTGCACCGCCGGACCGAAGGCTTCCTTGGCCACCGCACTGTGCTCGAACGCGTGGATCGCCTCCACGAGTGTGGAGGGGACATGATCGACTTCGGGGGCGTCGTATGCGTTGCCGACGAACGGCTCGGGCGGGGCGATCGAGTTGCGAACACCGTGGAGTCCGGCGGCGATGATCCCGGCGAACGCGAGGTACGGGTTCACGTCGGCGCCCGGGATACGGGATTCGACCCGGTAGGCCGGACCGTGGCCCACCATCCGGTAGCCGCAGGTGCGGTTGTCGTGACCCCAGGCGAGCGCCGTCGGTGCCCAGGAGTCGGGTTGGTAGCGCTTGTAGGAGTTCACGTAGTGGGCGAACATCCAGGCCAACTCCTGGCCGGTCGACACGATGCCGCCGAGCCAACCCGAGAACACGTCGGAGAGGTGATGCGGTGCGTCATCGGACCACATGAGGTTCTCACCGGACTTGGCGTCCCACACGCTCGAGTGGATGTGGCACGAAGAGCCCACCTCCTCCATCGAGTATTTCGCCATGAACGTGAGCGACCGACCGTTGAGCGACGCGATCTCCTTGGCGCCGTTCTTGTAGATCGCGAGGCGGTCGGCCATCTCGAGTGCTTCGGCGTAGACGAGGTTGATCTCGTGCTGACCCTTACCGGCCTCGCCCTTGGAGAACTCGACCGGGATCGCAGCCTCGTGGATGCCGTTGCGGATCTGACGGATCAGGTACTCGTCCCGGGTCGTCTGGAGGATGTGGTAGTCCTCGATCACGTCGGAGTGGGGCGTGAGATCGGTGTACCGCTTGCTGGCCGCGTCGCGATAGGTGTTCTCGAACAGGAAGAACTCGAGTTCGGCGCCGATCTTGATCTCGAAGCCCAGCTCGGCCGCGCGGGCGATCTGCGTGCGCAGGATCTGGCGCGGCGATTCCTCCACCGGTGCCCCGGTCTCCTCGTCGACGAGGTCGCACAGCACGAGCGCGGTGGCGTCGATCCATGGGATGCGACGCAGGGTGGTCATGTCGGGGATGGCGCGGAAGTCGCCGTAGCCCTGCTCCCAGTTGGCGTACTCGTAGCCGGGGAGCGGTGTCATCTCGACGTCGAGTGCAATGAGGTAGTTGCACGCTTCGATCGCGCCGCCACCGTCGAGGATGTGCTCGACGAAGTAATGGCCGATGACGCGCTTGCCCATGAGCCGGCCCTGGAGGTCGGGGAAACAGACGAGCACGGTGTCGATCTCACCCGACGAGATCGCTTCCCGCAGCGCGTCGGGGGTGAGGTTCCCTGGCATCAAGACTCCTTGGTGGGCGAGCGGGGCAGAGCGTACGGCCCGCTCCCGGCGCGAGGCAGGTCTGCCTTTCCGCCGCCGAGGAAGGCTTGGCTACTCGGGGGTGACGTACGCCGCGGTGATACCACCGTCGACGACGAGTTGCGCACCGGTCATGAACGACGACTCGTCCGAGGCGAGGAACAGTGCGGCCTTCGCGAGTTCCTCGGCCTGGCCGAGCCGGCCCATCGGGATGTGCACGATCCGACGCGCCTTGCGCGCGGGGTCGCTCATGAGTTCTTCGAGCATCGGCGTGGCGATCGGACCCGGACACAGCGAGTTGGCCCGGATGTTCCGGCGGCCGTACTCCACCGCGATCTCCCGGGTCATCGCGAGCACGCCGCCCTTGGACGCGGTGTACGCGATCTGGGCGGTGGCCGCACCCATGAGGGCGACGAAGCTGGCGACGTTGACGATCGAGCCACCACCCGATGCGAGCATGGCGGGGATCCCGTACTTGCAACCGAGCCACACGCCCTTGAGGTTGACCTCCATCACCCGGTCCCATGTGGGTTCGGGGGTCTCGGTCGCGCCGCCGTCGTCGGCGGGGAAGATCCCGGCGTTGTTGTAGAGGGCGTCGAGCGAACCGAAGCGCGCCATCGCGAACTCGACCATCGCCTCGACCTGCTCCGCGTTCGCGACGTCGACCTTGACGAATACGGCCTCGCCGCCGACGGCCTCGACGGCGGCCACCGTCTCCGTCCCGCCGGCCTCGCTGAAGTCGGCGACCACGATGCGCGCGCCCTCGCGGGCGAAGAGGACCGACGCCACCTGCCCCATGCCGTTGCCGGCTCCGGTGATCAGTGCCACCTTGCCGTCGAGTCGGGCCATGTCGCTCCGTTCGGATCGAAAAGTCGGGGCGTCGCGAAGGCGCGCCATTAGCGTTGCCCGGATGGTCGACCCGGGGAGTACGGAACCGAGCGAGGAAGCTAGTGGCTCGGATGGTGACGCCGGGGGCGCGTCGCCTGACGCCGCCGAGGAGGCCCGCGACCAACGCAAGCAGCGGCTGGCGAAGCTCGACGCGCTGCGGGCGGACGGCATCGATCCGTACCCCGTGCGCTTCGACACGACCGCCACCGCGGGTGGATTGCGCGACGAGTTCGCGGATCTCGAGGCGGGTTCGAATACCGACCGGCAGGTGCGGATCGCGGGTCGCATCCTGCTGCTCCGGCGGCAGGGCAAGCTCAGCTTCGCCACCCTCGCGGACCGCGACGGTTCCATCCAGCTGTTCGTGAGCCAGAAGGCGATCGGGGAGGCGGACCACGAGGCGTTCGACCGGCTCGACCGCGGCGACTGGGTGGGTATCGAGGGGACGGTGATGACGACCCGGCGCGGGGAGTTGTCGGTCGCGGTCGAGACGTTCGTCCTGCTCGCAAAGGCGGTCCGGCCGCTGCCCGAGAAATGGCACGGGCTCTCGGACGTCGACACCCGGTACCGGCAGCGGTACGTGGATCTGGTCGTCAACGAGGACGCGCGTCGGATCGCGGTGGCCCGGATCGACATCATCGCCGGTATTCGTCGTTGTCTTGCCGAGCGGGATTTTCGCGAGGTCGAGGGCCCGGTGCTCCAGACCATCCAGGGCGGTGCCACCGCGCGCCCGTTCACCACCCATCACAACGCCCTCGGTCAGGACATGTACCTCCGCATCGCGTTGGAGCTGCACCTCAAGCGACTGATCGTCGGCGGGCTCGACCGGGTCTTCGAGATCGGGCGGGTGTTCCGCAACGAGGGCATCGACACTACGCACAACCCCGAGTTCACGATGCTCGAGGCGTACCAGGCGTACGGCGACTACACGGAGATGATGGACCTCGTCGAAGCGATCGTCGTCGCCGGTGCCGAGGCGGTCGACCCGGATCTCGCGGTCGAATACATGGGGCACACCATCGACCTCACGCCACCGTTCCGGCGGGCGACGATGACCGATCTGATCCGCGAACACACCGGCGCGACCATCCACCCGGGCATGACGGTCGACGAGGCCCGAGCGGTCGCGCAGGCCCTCGACGTCGACTGCGAACCCGAGTGGGGCGCCGGTCGGCTCACCATGGAGGTGTACGACGCTCGCGTCGAGGACCTGCTGGTCCAGCCCACCTTCGTGCTCGACCATCCGCGCGAGACCTCACCGCTCGCACGAGGCCATCGCGACGACGATTCGCTCGTCGAACGCTTCGAGTTGGTCGTCGCCGGCCACGAACTCGCCAACGCGTACAGCGAGCTGAACGACCCGGTCGAACAGCTCGCACGGTTCGAGGAGGAGGCCGCCGCCAAGCGCCGCGGCGACCCCGAGGCCGGCGACATCGACCTCGACTACGTCCGCGCGCTGGAGTACGGCATGCCGCCCACCGGTGGGCTCGGCATCGGAATCGACCGGCTCGTGATGTTGCTCACCGGCACGCCCTCGATCCGCGAGGTCATTCTGTTCCCGACGCTGCGGCCGGAGCCGGGCATGGGTGGACTCGGCGCCTCGAGCTGAGGCGCGGGCCCGGCTAGGGCACGGCCGGGGAACCCAGCGGCGGCGCCCCGAGCGGTTCGGTCGGTGCGCCGGCACGGGCGAGGGCGAGCGTCCCGGCGACCAGTACCACTGCGCACGCACCGATGAGGATCCATTCGGGCCCCGAGGCCTGCACCTGCTCGCCGAACACGTCGATGGCGACGAACACCGATACCACCGGGTCGAGGATCATCGTGGCGGGGAACGAGATTGCGAGCGATCCCGACTGGAACGCGAGCTGTTGGGTGAATACCCCGGCCGCCGCGATCACCACCAGCGCGTACGTCTCCCAGTGACCGACCAGGGCGCCCGGTCCCTCGCCCACGTAGTGCACGACCGACTTGGTCAGCGCCGATGCGAATCCGACGCAGTTGCCGGCCACGATCGCGAATCCGAGTGCCCGCACCCGGGCCCCGGACGCGAGCGAGATGGCACTCATCCCGACGACCAGTCCGCCACAGACGGCGATCGACGACCACCAGTCGGCCAGGGGCGCGACGTCGTGGCCGCCCTCGGGATGGCCGGAGAGGAGGAAGGCGGCAAGGGTGATGGTGATTGCGAGCGCCCACGCGATCTCCCGTCGGGTGATCACGTGCGCGTTCCACCGGGCACCGAGGGGCAGGGCGAACACGAGCGTCGCGATGAGGAGCGGCTGCACGATCAGCAGCGATCCGACCGCCAGTGCGCTGGCCTGGAGTCCGTAGCCGAACAGGTTGCCGAGACTGGCGGCGAGCCAACGAGGATTGGTCACCAAGTGGAGGACGAGGCGTCCCCCAGCCGCACCGGAGTTGGTCGCGGCCACCTGCTGCTGGGCGACGGCACCGACCGCGAAGAGGAGCGCGGCGCCGAGTGCGAGGAGCACGGCGAGCCAGGGCATGCCCGACACTACGCTCGCCGCCGTGGCTCCTCCCGTTGCACTCTCGGTGACCATCTCGGGGCTGGCGCGCCTCTTCGGTGACGATCTCGGGGCCGTCGTCGACGTCGCACGGATGGCCGACGATCTCGGGGTGGATCAGTTGGTCCTGCCCGACCACGTCGCCATCGGGCCCCGGCTCGACCGCTACCCGTACGGCGCCGCCTTCCCGTACCCGCCGTCGGAGCCCTGGCTCGAGCCGCTCACGACACTGGCGGCGATCGCCGGTGCGACCCGGTCCGTTCGGCTCGGCACCGGCGTGTTGATCGCACCGCTGCGTCCAGTCGTGCTCCTCGCGAAGACCGTCGCGACTCTCGACGTGCTCTCGCGTGGACGCGTCGATCTCGGGATCGGGACCGGCTGGCAGCGCGAGGAGTTCACCGAACCGGGCATGGCATTCGTCGGTCGCACGGCGCGGATGGACGACGCGGTCCGAGCGTGTCGGACGCTGTGGGAGTCGGAGCCGCCGGTGACGTTTGTGTCGCCGACGATCGCCTTCGACGAACTCTGGTGCGAACCCCGACCGGTGCAATCCCGGATCCCGATCTGGTACGGCGGCGCGCTGACGGACCGGATGACGACGCGCATCGCCGACCTCGGTGACGGGTGGCTGCCGCTGGGTCCCACTCCCGCCGAAGTCGCGGAGGGAATCGGGACGCTGCGTGCCGCCTTCGTCGATCGGGGACGCGATCCGGCATCGCTCGGCGTGCGCGTCGGGATCCCGGTGTCGACCACCGAGTCCGGAGCCGTGGACGCGGCGGCGACGATGGCGGGCGTGGGTGCGCTGGCCGCGACCGGGGTGACCTCGGTGTCGGTGGCGCTTGGCCGATCCGTACGCACCCGAGCCGACATCGAGCCGTACCTCCGCGACCTCGTCGCCGCGCTGAACGCCTGACCACCCCTAGAATCCGCGTCCATGACGCATGACCTGATCGTCCGCAACGGCCTGGTGGTCGACGGCACCGGCGCGGAGCCCATCGCCGCCGACGTCGCCATCGACGGCGACCGCATCACCGCCGTCGGCGAGGTCGACGGGCACGCCACTCGGGAGATCGACGCCGACGGTCGACTGGTGACGCCGGGTTTCGTCGACATCCACACCCACCTCGACGCGCAGTTGGCGTGGGATCCGATCGGGTCGTCGTCGTGCTGGCACGGCGTGACCTCGGTGGTGCTCGGGAACTGCGGGGTCACCTTCGCGCCCTGCAAGCCGGAGGACCGCAACTTCCTGGCCGAGATGATGGAGTCGGTCGAGGACATCCCGGCCCACGCGATCATGAGCGGTCTGCCGTGGGACTGGGAGTCCTACGGGGAGTACCTCGATTCGGTCGACCGCATGCCCAAGGGGATCAACGCCGGGGGCATGGTCGGCCATAGCGCGGTGCGGATCCACGCGATGGGCGAGCGGGCAATGGACGACGATGTCGCCACCGACGACGACATCGTGGCGATGCAGGCGTTGGTGGCCGAGGCGATCGACGCGGGCGCGCTGGGGTTCTCCACGTCCCGCACCGCGCTGCACCGCGTCCCCGACGGCCGGGTCGTCCCGGGGACGCGTGCGGGGGCGCACGAACTCATGGAGATCGGTCGCGTGCTCGGCGAGCGGCGCCGCGGCGTGTTCGAAGCGGCATCGGCGCTCGGTGAACGCGGTGCCGACGGCGAGCGGCGGACGCGACCCGAGGTCGCACTGCTGGGCGAGATCAGCCGGATGACCGGTCGGCCGGCCACGTTCGGCTTGAGCCAGACCAAGAAGGTTCCCGGCATCGACATCGACGCGCTCGCCGAGGTCGACGAGCAGAACGCCCGTGGTGCGCGACTTCGCCCGCAGACGACCGCACGCGGGATCGGCCTGCTGTTCGGGCTCGTCCACCGCACGCCGTTCGATGCGTCGCCCGCATGGAAGGGGCTGCGCGACCTCCCGTTCGCCGATCGGTTGGCGATGCTGCGGGATCCCGCGCGACGGGCCGAGTTGATCGCGGCCGCCGAGGGTGTACCCACGATCCCGATGACGGAGATGTTCGTGCTCCCGGAAGGCGACGCCCGGTACGACCTCGGTGCCGACGACACGCTCGCCGCACACGCGGCGCGGCGTGGCGTGAGTGTGGCCGAGGCGTTCGTGCAGATCTGTGACGAGCGGGACGGCAAGGTCCTCGTGAACTGGCCGTTCCTCAACGACGACCTCGGTGCCGTCGAGGGCATGCTGCGGCACCCGGCGAGCATCCTGGGCCTGGCCGACGCCGGCGCCCACGTGGGGATGATCATGGACTCCAGCCAGCCGACGTTCTTCCTCACCTACTGGGTGCGGGACCGCGGGCTCGTGACCATCGGCGACGCGATCCGACGACTGACCTCGGACACCGCGGAGTTGTTCAGCATCCACGACCGGGGCGTGTTGCGTCCGGGCGCGTTCGCCGACCTCAACGTGATCGACCTCGAGGCCATGCGCCTCCCGCAGCCGGAGTACGTCCACGACTTCCCCAACGGCGCCGGGCGCTACGTGCAGACCGCCACCGGGTACGACACCACGATCGTCAACGGTCAGGTCTTCATGGAGCAGGGCGAGCACACCGGCGCCCTCGCCGGCCGGGTGCTTCGCTCGGCGCCCGACGCGACGTAGCCGGCACTCCTACAATCCCGGTCATGACGATGACCGAGATCCCGAAGGCGCTCCACCGTGGTGAGAGCGAGAACCCGTTCGTCGCGCTCGGCGACGGCACGCATCTGCAACTCCTGCAGGTGAACGTGGAGGCGGGTCTGTGGGTGATCCGCACCAAGTTCGAAGCGGGCGTGATGGTGCCGACCCACAAGCACACGGGTGAGGTGTTCGCGTTCACGATCACCGGGTCGTGGAAGTACGTCGAGTATCCGGAGGTGAACGTGGCCGGTTCGTACCTCTACGAGCCCGCCGGATCGATCCACACCCTCACGGTGCCGGCGGAGAACGACGGACTCACCGACGTGTGGTTCGCGATCTACGGCGCCAACCTCAACCTGGATGCCGACGGCAACGTGGAGTCGGTGGTGGACGCCGGACTGGTGCGTGACTCGTACTTCGCGCTGTGCGAGGCCAACGGACTGCCCCGACCGAACGTGATCGGCGCCTGACGGTTCAGGCAATGCGGGCGTGGTCGTGCGCCCAGGCCCGGAGCGCGGTGACCTCGGCAGCGCGCGAGCGAGACAACGGCACCGTCTTCGCGAGTTCGTGCCCGACGGTGGCCGCAGTGATCGCGCCGGCGTAGGACGCCGCGACCACGGCCGCGTCGAGTTCGGCGCCGGAGAAGCCGTCGGGGTGCGCGGCCAGGTCGTCGAGCTCGGGCTCGGTGAAGGTCACCGACCGGCGAGCGAGCAGCGCGCGGAGGATGTCGATCCGTGCCGGCGCGTCGGGGAGGTCGACGAAGAACAGCTCGTCGAAGCGACCCTTCCGCGTGAGCTCGGGCGGGAGGCGGGTGACGTCGTTCGCGGTCGCGACGACGAAGACGGGCGCATCGTGGTCCTGCAGCCAGCGCAGGAAGGTGGCGAGGACCCGGCCCGACACGCCGCCGTCTTCCGACCCGGTCGAGAGACCCTTCTCGATCTCGTCGATCCACAGGACCGCGGGGGCCATCGTTTCCACCGCGGCCAAGGCGTCGTCGAACCGCTGCTCGGACTCACCGACGAACTTGCGGTAGATCCGACCCGGATCCAACAACACGAGTGGGACCGACCACGCAGCGGCGATCGCATGCGCCACCGCCGACTTCCCACACCCGGGCACCCCGGCCAGCAGAACGCCGCGGGGCGGATCGGCCGCACGGTCGAGCCCGGCGCGGACTCTCGGCGCGAGCCACGCCTTCAGTTCGATGAGCCCGCCGAGGTCGTCGAGCCGGACGGTGTCGTCACCCACGATCTCGAGCACGCCGTTGGTGTTCAACAGCGCGGCCTTGCCCGCGAGTGCGGTGGCGATATCGGCGGCATCGAGGCGACCGTCGGCGAGCGCGACCTGCATGAGCTGACGCTCGGCTTCCACGAGGGTGAGTCCGGCGAGCGATCGGGCCAGCCGGAGCCGGTCGAGGTCGCCGAGTTCGACGACCACGTCGCGCTGGCCCAGACGGATCGCGATCCGATCGACGAGGGTGGTGAGTTCGGCGATCGACGGCGGGCCGAGCCGCCACGGACGGGCGACCCCCTCGAGATCGGGCGGGATCATCGTCGCGCGGCCGACGAGCAGCAGGGTCTGGCCGGGTACCGCGCGCTGCCCGATCTCTTTCAACTGACGGAGCGCCACCGGGTCGCCGAGCACCGGCGCCGGGTCACACAACACACACGTCCACGCCCCGGTCATCGCCAGCAGATTGCTCAACATCTGGTCGGGGTCGACGCTGCCGTAGATCGCCGCGCTCCCGTCCCGGGAGAGTCCGCTCGCCGCGGACCACGTCCAGACCGGTGTCGCGCCGCTCGCCTCGCGGACGATGCGCAGCGCGCGCGGTTCCTCTGCCGTGTCGACGGTGATCAACGAGGTGCCCGAGCCGAGCAGGAGGCGCAGTTCGGCGACGGCATCCATCGGAGTGTTCTCGACCGGTCGGAGGCCGGCCTGGAGTGCGGTTTGGCGTGACGGGTTGCGCCCCGACGCCGGTCCTACTCGGAGGACAGGAAGACGTTCTTCACCTCGGTGTAGTGGGCCATCGCGTGCATCCCCAGCTCCCGGCCCAGGCCGGAGTGCTTGTAGCCACCGAAGGGGGCCTCGGTCCGCACCGAGCGGTTGGTGTTCACCGACAGCACCCCGGTCCGGATCGCCTTTGCGACCCGGATCGACCGACCGAGGTCCCGCGTCCAGATCGAGCCGGACAATCCGTACGGCGTGTCGTTGGCGATGCGGATCGCGTCGGCCTCGTCGCGGAAGGGGATGATCGACGCGACGGGACCGAAGATCTCCTCCTGGGCGACTCGCATCGAGTTGTCGACGTTCGCGAGCACCGCGGGGCTCAGATAGAAGCCGGGGTCGTCGGGCACGATCCCGCCGCTGACGCGTTCGGCACCTTCACCGGCCGCGATGTCGAGGTAGTCGAGTGACACCTGGCGTTGTGCGGACGAGATCATCGGCCCGATCTCGGTCGACTCGTCCAGTGGCGCACCGATGGTGAGTGCCTCGGTCGTGCGGGTGAACATGGCGACGAACTCGTCGTAGATCGACGCCTCCACCACGATGCGGCTCCGGGCACAGCAGTCCTGGCCGGTGTTGGCGAACACCGACATCGGGGTCTCCGCGGCTGCCTTCTCCCAGTCGGCATCGGCGAACACGACGCACGCGGACTTCCCACCCAGTTCGAGTGAGACGCGAGTGATGTTCTCCGAGGACGCGCGCAGGATCGACGCGCCGGTCGTGGTCTCGCCGGTGAAGCCGATCTTGTCGACGCGTGGGTCGCCGACCAACGCGTCGCCGATGATCCGGCCGGGTCCGGGCAGCACCGAGACACAACCGGCGGGAACCCCGGCTTCGACGAGGATCTCGCCCAGTTTCAGGGCGGAGAGGGGCGTGAGCGAGGCCGGCTTGATGATCACCGAGTTGCCACAGGCGAGTGCGGGCGCGGTCTTCCAGGTGGTGATGAGGAGCGGGAAGTTCCACGGCACGATCAGCGCGCAGACGCCGACCGGTTCTCGCAGCACCAGGTCGATCCCCGCGTCCTGCACCGGGACGGTCTCGCCGAAGATCTTGTTGGCGGCGCCCGCGTAGTACTCGAACACGTCGGCGGCGGCGTTCACCTCCCAGCGGGCGTCGTTGATCGGCTTCCCGGCGTTGCGGGCCTCGATCGTCGCGATCTCCTCGGACCGCTCGCGGATCAACGCGGCGACGCGCAACAACACCCGGCCCCGGGCCGTGGCGCTCTGACCGGCCCAGACGCCCGAGTCGAAGGAGTCCCGGGCCGCTCGGATCGCGGCCTCGACCTCGCTCGCGCCGCCCGACGCGACGGTGGCGAGCGGGGTCGCGGTGGCGGGTTCGAGCACGTGCAGTTCGGCGCCGTCGGCCGCGGCGCGCGGCGTTCCACCGATGAGGAGATCCATGCGTGCACCGTACCGGGCGCCCGGTGCCTGACCCGAGATCGATCTGCGGCTGTGCAAGGGTCGGGGATGCTGCGGCGATGGTGGGCAGGAGTGCTCGTGCTGGCCCTGATGGGGTGCGCGTCGTCGACGCCGGCACGCAGTTCCGCGCCGCGGCGGTCGACCACGTCCGCACCGTCGTCCACCACGTCGACCACGCGACGCGCACCGGCCCTGGAATGGAAGGCGTGCGACGCGGGGGAGTGCGCGACCCTGGCGGTCCCGAAGGACTACGCGAAACCGAACGGCGCGACGATTGATCTCGCCGTTGCCCGTGCATCCAAGGCCCGGGCCGGCGAACGCATCGGCAGCCTGCTCCTGAACCCCGGAGGCCCCGGCGCGTCGGGCGTCGACATCGCGAGGTACATCTCGTCCAGCCTGCCGCGATCGGTGACCGACCGGTTCGATGTCGTGGGATGGGACCCGCGGGGGACAGGAGCGAGCAGCCCGGTCGACTGTGGCGACCACCTCGACTACCTGTTCGACGTCGACACCGCGCCCGACGACCCGGCCGAACTCGGAGCGCTCGAGGGAGCCGCCCGCCGGTTCGTCGCCGGATGTGTGGCGGGCAGTGGGGATCTGCTGCGGCACATTTCGAGTATCGACACCGCGCGCGATCTCGATGGTCTCCGTGCCGCGCTCGGTGACGCGCAACTCACGTACCTCGGACTGTCCTACGGGACGTACATCGGCGGCCTGTACGCCAGCATGTTCCCGGGGCGCGTCCGGGCGTTGGTGCTCGACGGTGCGGTCGATCCGCAGCTGCCCATCGCCGACGTCGCGATCCAGCAGGCCAAAGGGTTCGGGAACGGTCTGGACGCGTTCTTCACATGGTGCCGTAGCCACGCCGATTGCCGGTTCCATCACGATGGTGACCCGGCCGCGGCGTACGACGCGCTCGTGCGCGGCATCGATGCCCGCCCGATCGTCTCGGACGGCCGCCGGTTCGGTCCTACGCAGCTCGACATCGCGGTGTCGGCGTTCCTCTACAGCGGTTCGGCTGCATACCGACCACTCGCGGACGCACTCCGCGATCTCGAACGGGGCGTGACCGGGCCACTGGCCGTCTCCTTCGACGAGTACATGGGGCGCAAGGGCGAGACCTACGACTCCGAATGGCCGGCGTTCATCGCGATCAGCTGTGCCGACGGACCCAACCTCACGATCACGGAACTCGAAGCGGCGCAGCGGCGGGCCGCGGTCGAGGCCCCGCGGTTCGGCGCGGGCAACATCGGTCTCGGATTCCAGTGCGGCTACTGGCCCTACCCCGCAACCCGGTCGGCCCCCTTCACCATCTCCGCGCCGACCGCGGCGCCGATCGTCGTCGTCGGGACCACCGGCGACCCCGTCACTCCGCTGTCGTGGGCCCAGGGTTTGGCCCGGCAGTTGGGATCCGGGCGACTGGTGACGGTGGCGGGCACCACCCACACCGGCACGCTGAACGGGAACGGCTGCCTGGATGCGATCGTCACCCGCTACCTCGTCGACCTCCAGGCACCGGCGTCGGGAACCACCTGCGGGTAGGGCGTGGCGGTGGTCTCCCGATAATCTGACGACCCGTCAGATTTCGCGTCGGAGGCATGCCGTGACCGCGTTGGACAGCCCGAACGTCAGCGAGACCGCGAGGGCGCGGACTCCGATCCCGTGGATCGTGAGCGTCGACGACCACGTGGTCGAGCCGGCGCACCTCTGGAACACCTGGCTGCCCGAGAAGTTCCGTGCCGCCGGTCCGCACGTGGAGCGGCGGGGCATCGGGACGATGCGGCACATCGGGGGCGGAACGTACGAGCAGACCTTCGATCCGGACGGGCCCCAGGCCGATTGCTGGGTCTACGAGGACCTCGTCTACATCAACAAGCGTCACGTGGCGGCGGTGGGCTTCGATCGGGACGACATGACGATGTCGCCTATCACCTACGACGAGATGCGGCCGGGCTGTTACGAACCCAAGGCGCGCGTCGAGGACATGCAGATGAACCACGTCGAGGCGTCGCTTTCCTTTCCGTCCTTCCCCCGCTTCTGCGGTCAGACGTTCCTGGAGGCGAAGGACCGGGAACTCGCGGAGGCATGCGTCTATGCGTACAACGACTGGATGGTCGAGGAGTGGTGCGGCGACAGCGGCGGACGCCTTGTCCCGCTGATCATCGTCCCGCTCTGGGACGCGGAGCTGGCGGCCGCCGAAGTCCGGCGCAACGCGGCGCGCGGTGTGCGCGCCGTGTGCTTCTCGGAGATCCCACCGCACCTCGGCCTGCCGAGCATCCACTCGGGGGAGTGGGACCCGTTCTTCACCGCATGCGAGGAGACCAAGAACGTGGTCTGCATGCACATCGGATCGAGCTCGCGGATGCCCGCGACCTCGGCCGACGCGCCGGTCGCGGTGGCGGCCAGCCTCAGCTTCGGCAATGCGATGGCGAGCCTCTCCGACTTTCTCTTCTCCGGCGTGTTGGTCCGCTATCCCGACCTCAAGCTCGCGTACTCCGAAGGCCAGATCGGCTGGCTGCCCTACATCCTCGAGCGCGTCGACGACGTGTGGAAGGAACACCGGGCGTGGGGTGGCGTGAAGGACCTCATCCCGGAACCGCCGTCGACGTATTACTTCCGGCAGGTGTTCGGATGCTTCTTCCGTGACATCCATGGCCTCGAGTCGTTGCATCGCATCGGTGTGGACAACATCACGTTCGAGACCGACTATCCCCACACCGACTCCACCTGGCCCAACACGCTCGCGGTGGCGGAGGAGATGATGGGACACCTGCCGGCAGACGTCGTGTACAAGATCGTGCGCGGCAACGCGATCCGGATGCTCGGGTTGGATCTCGACCGGTGACCGTGCCCCGCATCGTCGAACTCGACGGACCGGGCAACTTTCGCGATCTCGGCGGGGTGCTGACCGAGGACGGCGCGACGGTGCGAACGGGTCGGGTGTTCCGCAGCGACTCGTTGTCGTACCTGAGCCGGCAGGACGTGGAACACCTGCGGGACGACCTCGGTGTGCGCACGGTCATCGACCTGCGGGCTCGGCACGAGGTGGAGGACTACGGCCACGGGCCGCTCGAAGCCCACGTACGGCAACTGCACATGCCGATCGTCGACCAGACCCGCGAGCCCGCGTTGCCGAGCCGGAAAGCGCGCAAGGCGGCGAAGTTTCAGACGCTCGATCAGATCTACGCGTTCATGCTCGAGGAGTACGCGTCGCGGTTCGCCGCGGTACTCGCGGTGATCGCCGATGCCGAGCAGCAACCCGTCGTGTTCCACTGCGCGGCAGGCAAGGACCGCACCGGCCTGGTGTCGGCGCTCGTCCTCGCGTTGTGTCATGTGCCCGACGCCTCGATCGTCACCGACTTCGCGTTCACCGAGTCGCGGATGCCCACCATCGTGGCGCGTCACACCGCGTACGCCGAAGCGAACGAGACCCACGCCGAGGTGGCCGGGCAGCAGTACGGCGCGCAGGCGGCCACGATGACGATCGTCCTCGACGCGTTACGTGCGGAACACGGTTCGGTCGAGGAGTACGTGATCGGGGCGGGATTGTCGGCGGCCGCGGTCGCCCGGCTGCGGGAATCCCTGGTTACGCCGGCGCGGTGAACGTGGTCGCGCGTTCGACGCGGGCGACCCGCAGCGCGTAGTTCGAGTACCACTCGGCCCGGCCGCGCTCGCGCGCCACCGTGTGCTCCACGTGGTCGCGCCAGGCTCGGATCGATGCTTCGTCCCGCCAGTAGCTGACGGTGATCCCGATGGCCTCGTGCGCACTCTCGATGCCGAGGAAGCCCGGCTGCTCTCCGGCCAGGCGCTCCATGAGCGTGGCCACGGCGGTGTACTCGGCGAGGGCGGAGCCCGTGTGAAGAGAAGTGAAGATCACCGCGTAGTACGGCGGCTCCGGTGTGCTCGCGATCCCGCCCGTCGTCATGGCGCGCACGCTATCGACCGTGTATCCCCACGGGTTCGGATTTGAGGTCCTACCGTCTCGCGATGAGCGTCCCGCCCGATCCGCCTCCGGCAGTGTTTCCGCCGGCGCCACCGCCACCGGCGCCGAATCAGTATCCGCCTCCGGCCCGGACCAACGGGTTCGCCATCGCGTCGCTCGTCTGCAGCCTCGCAACCTTCGTGTTCTGCGGCATCGGGACCGTGCTGGGAATCGTGTTCGGGCACGTGGCGCGGCATCAGATCAAGCGCACCGGCGAGGGCGGCGGGGGCCTGGCGCTCGCGGGCCTGATCATCGGCTACGCGTCGATCGGACTCGGCGTCGTGGTGATCTCCGCGGTGTTCCTCCTGGCCCGAGGGGTCGACAGCACCAACGTGGTCGTCGACCACGCGCGCGACGTCGATGTGCAGATCGTGCGTATCGCTCGGTTGCGCGGTACGACGCCACGAAGTCGCGCGGTGATCGATCAGGCCTTCAATTCGACCTGTTGTGTGCGCAACGTGACGCTCGGTCGGACGGGAGTGCGTCGTCCGGGCGCGACCGAGGCGGAACTGGCACGCGTGAACTGGCGACTCGACATCGAGGGGGTGTTCGGTGGTCACGCATGCCTGACGGTGCCGTCCAACCTCGTCGCCTCCGACCGTGACGTCACGTCGGGCCGCTGCTGAGCAAGCCTGCCGTCACGCGATACCGGGGTAGTGACTCGAGCGGCGGGTCTGACCATTGTCCAGGACGACCCGTGGTGCTCGACCGGCGCGAAACCGACCGACTCGTAGAGGCCACGCGCCGGATTTTGGTCGTTGACGCTGAGACTCAGAGCCGGGTAACCCTGAACAATGCTGGCCTTGATCAGGTCGATGAGAAGCCGACGACCAATCCCCTCGTGCCGACGCGACGCGACGACGGCGATCGACAGTTCCGGGACGTCCTCAGACACGTAGCCATAGCCATGGCTCACCTCGGTGTAGGTCCGATACCAAGCCGCGCCCAGCGGTCCATCCTGTTCGACAACGAGTCCGTAGTCGCCGTGTCTCGGCCATCCGGCGAGGTACATCGCGTAGCGCGGATCGGCGAGCACCTGGTCGGCGTTCGGTGTCGGCTTGTCGGGACGCCAGACTGCCGCCTCACCCAGCATCGTCGCCAGAAAACTGAAGTCCTCAACCCCGGCCGGGCGACACCGAATGTCATGCACCTGGCTCATTCCAGCAGGTCGTATCAAACTGAGCCTCCCGTCACGCGGTACCGGGGCGCGCGGTTCCGTGCGGTAGGATGTTTTCCGTTCGACCTCCGTCGGACAGCCGCGCTGGAGACAATCCCGTCCTTCCGTCGCGCGGAAGAGAACCCGCTGAGCGGGTTGAGGAGTGTCACAGTGTCCAGCTTTTCCGATCTTGGGCTCGCGCCCGATCTCGTCCACGCGCTGATTTCCAAGGGAATCACCGAGCCCTTCCCGGTCCAGGCCGCCACCATCCCCGATGCGCTGGCCGGCAAGGACGTGTGCGGTCGGGCGCCGACGGGTTCCGGCAAGACCATCGCGTTCGGTGCGCCCACCGTCGAGCGGGTGACCCCGGCGCGCCCCCGTCGCCCCAGTGCGCTGATCCTTGCGCCGACCCGTGAACTCGCCGCGCAGATCACCCGTGAACTCGAGCCGATGGCGTCGATCCGCAACCAGCGGGTGTTCGCGGTCTACGGCGGTGTCGGCTACGAGCCCCAGAAGCGTGCTCTCCGCAAGGGCGTCGAGATCCTCGTCGCGTGTCCCGGCCGCCTCGAGGACCTCATCGCGCAGCGCGCCCTCGTGCTGGACCGGGTGGCGATCGTGGTCATCGACGAAGCCGACCGCATGGCCGACATGGGGTTCCTGCCCGCCGTCCGTCGGATTCTCGACCAGACCAACCTCGAACGACAGACGCTCCTGTTCTCGGCGACGCTGGACGGCGCCGTGGGCGTGTTGACCGAGGAGTACCAGCGGTTCCCGGTGCGCCACGAAGTCGCCGGGGTCGAGTCGGATGCCGCCGATGCCGAGCACCGGTTCGAGCGCATCACCAGCGAGAACCGCTTGACCCGCGCGGCCGAGGTGATCGGTACCGAAGGTCCGACGATCGTGTTCTGTCGCACGCGCCACGGTGCCGACAAGGTCGCGAAGAAGTTGTCGCAGTCCGGGGTCGAGTCGGCACCGATCCACGGTGGCCTGTCGCAGGCCAAGCGAGACCGTGCCTTGGCCGACTTCGCACGCGGTCGCGTCCACGCGTTGATCGCGACCGACGTTGCCGCCCGAGGGATCCACGTCGACGACGTCGCGTGTGTCGTGCACTTCGATCCACCCGAGGACGCCAAGGCATACGTGCACCGTTCGGGTCGTACCGCGCGTAAGGGTGCGACCGGTGTGGTCGTCTCGTTCGTGTTGCCCGACCAGGTGCGGTCGAGTCTGAGCCTCCAGCGTGAGCTCGGACTCGCCGAGCCCGACTACACGCCCCAGAAGCGCTCGCGTCCGGCCAAGGAGAACCGGGGTCAGGGCGGCCGTCCCGCGGCCCGTCGCGACCGCGGTCGCAGCGATGGTGGGTCCGCTCGCCGGTCGACCGAGGGCTCCGGCAGTCGCCACGAGAACAACTCGGGGACTCCGCGTCGGGACGCGGCTCCGGCTCGTCGGGAAGGCACCCCGGTCCGTCGGGAAGGCACGCCGACCCGGAGTGCTCGCGATGGCGCCGGTCGCAGCGAGTCGGGCGCGGCTCGCCCCGAGGCCGCGACGCCGCCGGGCCGCACGCGTCGGGGCCGGCGCTAGTCGCGGCGGTTCCACCACCGGTTCGTCCGGCGGATCTGATGACCCGTCAGAAGGCTCTCTAGACTGCCGCCCTCATGGATCTCCGCTTCTCCGAGGCTGACGTCGCCTTTCGTGCTCAGCTCCGCGAGTGGCTCGCCCGGGAGTTGCCGACGCTCGCGCCGCAGCCCGCGCGCGACGACTGGGACGCCCGGAGGACGTGGGACACCGATTGGCAGCGCCGGTTGTTCGAGGCCGGATACGCGGGCCTGAACTGGCCGGTCGAGTACGGCGGGCAGGCCGCGCCGCCGAGCCAGCAGCTCGTGTTCCTGGAGGAGACCACCCGGGCCCGGGCGCCCTACGTCGGCGTCAACTTCGTCGGCCTGCTCCACGCGGGTCCGACGATCATCGCCGAGGGCACTCCGGACCAGAAGGCCGCCCACCTCCCCGCGATCCTGCGCGGGGACGAGGTGTGGTGCCAGGGATTCTCCGAACCGGGAGCGGGATCGGACCTCGCGTCGTTGCGCACCCGGGCCGTCCGCGACGGTGACCATTACGTGGTGACGGGGCAGAAGATCTGGTGCTCGTACGGTCAGATCGGCGATGTCGGCGAACTCCTGGTGCGGACCGATCCCGATGCGCCGAAGCACAAGGGCATCACCTGGCTGATGTTGCCGATGGACCTGCCGGGCATCGAGGTCCGCCCCCTCAAGACCGTCCTCGGCTCGTCCGAGTTCGCCGAGCTGTTCCTCGACGAGGTGCGAGTCCCCGTGGACTGCCGGATCGGCGATGAGAACGATGGTTGGCGGGTCACCAACGTGACCCTGTCCTTCGAACGGGGCACTGCGTTCGTCAGTGATCTGGTCGACACGACCCGCCTCGTGGAGGACCTTGCTCCCTACGTGCGCGACCCTGCGCACCGGCGGGAGCTCGGTCACATCGCGGCCGAACTCGACGCGGTCTGGATGTTGATCAAGCGCAACGTGACGCAATCGGCGCGCGGGGTCAACGGTCGTGGTCCCTTCATGATCAAGCTCGCGTACAGCGAGGCGTGTCAGAAGCTCGGCGAACTCGCGTTGCGCGTCTTGGAGCGGGGGATTCTCACCGTCGACGGCGAGGGCCCGTTCGTGGAGGAGCGCTTGCGCATGCTCGCGTTCACCATTGCGGCGGGCACCTCCCAGATTCAGCGCAACATCCTCGGCGAGCGCGTCCTGGGACTCCCGCGCGAGCCGAAACCTCAGGAGCGCGCGTGAACTTCGATCTCGACGAGGACCAGGTTGCGCTGCGCGACGGCATGCGGGCTCTGGTCGACGGCCGGTTCCCGATGGAGCGCGTCCGAAACGGATTCGACCGCGCCACATACGACGAGTTGGCGACGGCGGGCGTGTTCTCGCTCCGTGCCGACGGTTTCGGCTGGGCCGATGCCGCAGTCGTGTACGAGGAACTCGGACGCGGACTCGTGCCGGGACCACTCGTGTGGTGTTTCGGTCGCGAGCGCGTCACGACGGGACTCGACGCCCGTCTCGCGGGAGCCGATCTGGTGGAGTTCCTCGGCGTGGTCGACGACATCGTCGTGCTCGACGGCGACTCGGTCCGGGTGGTCGCGGCCCACGGACTCGCGGCCGACGGCCCCGCCGAATGGCCGCTCGACCCGCTGACGCCGATCTGGCGGCTGCACGATCCGATCCCGGCAGGGCACGCAGCCGAGGACACGGCGGCCGACCTTCGTGCCCATGGTGCGCTCCTGACCGCCGCGTACTGCGTCGGGATGGCCGACCGCCTCACCGATCTGGCCGTGGGCTACGCCCAGGAGCGTGAACAGTTCGGCCGTCCCATCGGTTCGTTCCAGGCGGTCAAACACCTGTGTGCCGACATGGCGGTGCGGGCCGAGATCGCCCGCGTCGCGGTCCATGCGGCGGCGTGCGTGGTGGACGACCCCGAGACCGGATCCCTCCCGCGCGCGCTCGCCGGGGCGAAACTCCTCGCCGGTGAGGCCGCGGTCCTGAACGGGCGGAGCGCGACCCAGGTGTACGGCGGCATGGGCTTCACCTGGGAGGTGGACGTCCACCTCTACCTCAAACGGGCGTGGGTGTTCGAGACGCAGTTCGGTGGGGCCGACGCCCACGCCGACGCCCTCGCCGCCACGATGCCGACGCCTGCTTAGGAGCGCGTGGTGACCAACGCCGAGGACTGGCAGCCGCTGCTCGAGGACCTGGAGGTCCGCCGGACCGCGGCCACCGCTATGGGCGGCGCGGACCGACTCGCCCGGCACCGTGAAACGGGTCGTCTCGATGCGCGGACGCGGGTCGCCGCTCTCCTCGACGACGGCTCCTTCCGCGAGATCGGTGCGCACGCCGGCAGCGTCGGCCGCGGCATGACTCCGGTGGCGCCGGCCGACGGTCTCGTCGCCGGCCACGGCACGATCGACGGCCGACCGGTGCTCGTGGGGGCCGAGGACTTCACGGTGATGGGCGGTTCGATCGGCATCGCCACTCACGCCAAACGCCACCGCCTCGCGCAACTGGCGATCCAGGAGCAGGTGCCGCTGGTCATGCTGCTCGAAGGCGCGGGTGAGCGGGCCCAGAACGCGTTCGAGCGCTACCCCCATGCACCCAACGATCTCCAGGCTCTCGTACGGCTGCGGGGCGTGGTGCCGACGGTGGCGGTCGTGATGGGCGCGAGTGCGGGGCACGGCGCGCTGACGGCACCCCTCATGGACCTGACGATCATGGTCGAGGGTGCTGCACTCTTCACCGCCGGTCCGCCGCTCGTCGCCGCGGCCACCGGCGAGGAGGTCGGCAAAGAGGCACTCGGCGGCACGGCGATCCACACGACCATCTCGGGTGTCGCGCAGAACGCGGCCGCCGACGACGAGTCCGCACTCGATCTCGTCCGCGACTACCTGTCGTACTTCCCGTCGAACGCGACCCTCGCGCCGCCCGACCGGGTCGTCACCGACGGCCCGCGCCTGATCGACGCCCTCCTCGACGTCGTACCGCCGGATCCGCGCCGGCCCTACGACATCCGGAGGGTCGTCGAGTTGGTGGTGGACGACGGCGACTGGTTCGAGGTCCAACCCGGCTTCGGGCGGTCGCTCGTGACCGGACTCGGCCGGCTCGGCGGCCGATCGGTGGCGATCGTGGCCAACAACCCGGCGGTCAAGGCGGGAGCGATCGACAGCGAAGCGGCGGAGAAGGCGGCCCGCTTCCTCGAGGTGGTGGCACCGTTCGGGTTGCCGGTCGTGTTCCTCGCCGACAACCCGGGTGTGCTCGCCGGAACCCAGGCCGAACAATCGGGCATCCTGCGCCACGCCGCGCACATGTACGCCGCCCAGGCCCGGGTGGCGGGCCCGAAGCTGCACGTCACCTTGCGCAAGGCGTACGGGTTCGGGTCCTCGCTCATGGCGATGAATCCGTTCGACGCCCAGACGACGACCCTCGCGTTCCCGGGCGCGCGCCTCGGTGCGATGCCCGCCGAGAGTGGTGCCGACGCGGCCGGGATCGAGCCCGACGTGCGGGCGCTCCTGGAACACGCGGAACTCGGCGGCGCGTACGCGGCCGCTGATCGCCTGAGCTACGACGACGTCATCGACCCGCGCGAGTTGCGCAACGAGTTGCTCGCGGCGCTGGTGATCACCGTCGCGCGACCGGATCGGGGCGCTACGGGATCTGGCGCCGGAGCTGCGCGCTGAGATCGTCCACCGATGCGGCGGGTGCGAGGTAGTTGCCCGTGGCGGCGGTACAGCCCGCCTGGCGGATCCGGTCGAGGTGCTCCGCGGTCTCGACGCCTTCCGCGATGACACTCACACCGAGCAGCGCGGCGAGGCTCATGAGGGCCGGGAGCATCGGGTCGCCGTCGGAACCGGTCTGGACGAGGGTGCGGTCGAGCTTCACGTGGGTGATGCCGTAGCGCCGGACGGCCAACGGTGAGGCGTGGCCGGTGCCGAAGTCGTCGATGGCAATCGAGCAACCGAGTTCGCGCAGACCGGCGAGTTCCGCACTGGCGCGGCGGGCCCGGTCGATTTCGGCGATCGCGGGCTCGGCGATATCGAAGCCGATGCGTCGGGGGTCGATGCCGTAGCGCGCCAAGACGGAGCGCACGCGTTCGACCGCACCCGACCACGTGAGTTGGCTGGCGCTCAGGTTCAGCCAGATCATCGGCGGTGCGATCCCGGCTGCGTCCCACTCGGACAACTGGCGGCAGGCGGCGTCGAGCACGTAGCCGCCGAGCGGTGCGTCGAGTCCGGCGAGCATCGCCGCGTCGAGGAACTCGGCCGGCAGCAACAGGCCGCGATGCTCGTGGTTCCAGCGGACCAGTGCCTCGGCCGAGATGATGCGGTGGGTGGTGAGGTCGAACACCGGCTGCCAGTGGACCACGAGTTCGCCTCGCTCGAGCGCGTCGCGCAGACCGGCTTCGGTGTCGAGGTGTTCGAGGACGCGTTGGCGCAGGGCATCGTCGTAGAGGACGATGCGATCACGGCCGCGCGCCTTGGCGACGTACATGGCCGCGTCGGCGTCGCGGAGCACGGCTTCGGGACTCTCCGAGGTCGGGCCTGCGATCGCGACGCCGATGCTGGTCCCCACCTCGAGTTCGTGGCCGTCGGGGTGGAACGGTTCCGCGAACGCCTCCTGGATACGGTCGGCCATCGCCATCGCGGCGGCAACGTCGTCGAGTTCCTCGCAGCAGATCACGAACTCGTCGCCGCCGAGGCGGGCCACGGTGTCCTCGGGACGGACCGTGGTGCGCAACCGTTCGGCAACCTCGCGGAGCAGCGCGTCACCGGCGGCGTGGCCGAGGGTGTCGTTCACCGCCTTGAAATGGTCGATGTCGAGAAACAGCACCGCGACACTGCCGTCCCGGCGCACGGCGCGGTCGAACGCATGACCGAGCCGGTCGAGGAGGAGGGCCCGGTTGGGGAGGTTGGTGAGTCCGTCGTGGAGCGTCTGGTGGAGGAGCGCCTCCTGCGCCGCCCGGCGAGAGCTGACGTCGTAGAAGTGGATGACGAACCCCTCGATGCGGGGGTCGTGGCGCAGGTCCCGGAGGTTCAACTCGGTCCACCGGTAGGCGCCGTCACGATGCATCGCCCGGACCTCGAACGTGAACCGTGCGTCCACCTTGCCGGCGATCGCCTGCCACTGTTCCAACCAGGCACCGAGATCCTCGGGGTGGACGAGGTCGAAGGGGTGCAGTTCGCGGAACTCCTCGGGGGTGTAGCCGAGGACGCGCTCCACCGCCGGGCTCGCGTAGCGGACGAAGCCGCCGGGATCGATGATGCAGACGACGTCCACTGCGTGGAGCAGCAGCGCCTGCGTGCGTTCCTCGCTCTCCCGAAGGGCGAGTTCGGCGTGCTTCTGGTCGGAGATGTCACTCGCGGTCATCGCCACGCCGTCGTCGACCTTGACGATCTGCTCGCGGATCCAGGTGGCTCGCACGCGCGGATGGTTGGCCCGGTATTCGGCGAGGACGGGTTCTCCAGTCTCCACCACGCGCACGTACTTCTCGAGCAACTCGGTCTCGTAGCCGGGCGGGAAGTGCCGGCTCACGCGCTTGCCCACCAGTTCGTTCACGGGGACACCGAAGAGCTTGGCCGAGTTCTCGTTGGCCACGGTGATCACGAAGTCGACGATGACGTCGGCATCGTCGCGAATCGCGTCCATCACCACCAGCGAATCCAAGCTCGCCTCGCTGGCGGCCCGGAAGCGGTCCTCGCTCGCGGCGAGCAGGGCCTCGGTCTGGCGATTCTCGGTGATGTCCTCGGCGTGGGCGACGAGGTACGCGATGGATCCGTCGGGGTTGCGCGTGGCACCCACGTGGAAGCGTGCGTTGACCGTGGTGCCGTCGGGGTGCTGGAACCGGGTCTCGCGCACGAACGTCTCGAACTCGCCGGCTTCCAGCGAGCGCAACCGGACCCGCACCCGCGACTTTTGGTCGGGATGGGCGGCGTCGACGAAGGAGGCGACGGTGATCTCCTCACGCGGCCGACCCAAGAGCCGGCACATCGTCTCGTTCACGTAGACGATCTCGCCACCGACCCGACCGATTGCGACCCCGACGGGCGAGTGCTCGAAGACGAGCGCGAACGGATCAGCGGCGTGGAGCATCCGCGGTTGGGCCGGTGGCAACTCGGACGCAGGCGTAACGGCATCGAAGGTCATGGCAGCTGCTCGACCACCCCGGGTCCGACGGTCCTCGAAGCCCTCATCTTGCCCGGTGCGTCGCGAACCTGCCAGCGAATCGTCGCGCGGGTTCGCCGGGTGGAGGTTGGGCGCGCCGCTACGATCGGCCGGTGTCCGATGCAGCTCAGACGGTGGTGGCCGCGCTCGCGGCGCGGGTCGCGCACGACCCCGACAGCCCGTACCTGGATTTCGAGGGCGTGGAGCACACCGCGCGCACCGTCGACGAAGGGTCGGATCGGCTTGCCCGGGCGCTGAACCGGCTGGGGGTGGGACCGGGCGATCGGGTCGCGACCCTGCTCGAGAACACACCGGAACAGGTGATGAGCTTCTTTGGCGCAGTGAAGCTCGGGGCGATCCAGGTGCCGATCAACACCGCCTACAAAGGCGAGTTCCTGAAGCACGTCCTGGTCGATTCGGGGGCGACGGTGCTCGTCGTGCAGTCCGACTTCTTGGACCGCCTCGTCGGGTTCGCGGCCGTGGATCTGCCGGAGTTGCGGTGCGTCGTGAGTGTCGGGCCGCCGGGGTCCGAGCCGCTCTGGGTGCCGGTACGGGAATGGGACGTCCTCCTCGAGCAGAGTGCGGGCGAGCCGCTCCCGGCGGTGACGATCGGGCCGGCGGACCTCGCGTGCTTCATCTACACGGCGGGCACCACCGGCCCGTCGAAAGGGTGCATGCTCCCGCACCAGTACGTGGTCGCACTCGGTGACCAGATCGCGCGGGCCTGGGGTCGGACGGCCGACGACGTCATCCTCACTCCGCTCCCGCTCTTCCATTTCAACGCGATCTCGGTGTGTGTGGTGGGCACGCTGCTCGTGGGCGGGCGGGCCTCCATCGCCCGCAAGTTCTCGGTGAGCCGGTTCTGGCCGGAGGTGAAGCGCACCGGCGCGACCATGCTGTCGATGCTCGGGTCGCTCGCCATCCTCATCGCGAGTGCCGACGACCACCCCGACCAGAGTGGTCACCGGCTCCGACTCTGCGCGGCGGCGCCGATGCCGCCCGATACCGATCGGATCTGGCGGGAGCGATTCGGCTGCGCCACGTTCAGCGGGGGTTACGGCCTCACCGAAGCGTCGCTCATCTCGATGTTGCCGGCCGGCGTGGAGAACAAAGTCGGCGCCGCGGGCAAGCCGAACACCCACGAGTTCGAGGTGGCCATCGTCGACGACGACGACCGGCCGGTCGCGGCGGGAGAGACCGGCGAGATCGTCTGTCGGCCGACGGGTCCCAACCTGATGTTCGCCGGGTATTGGAACCGGCCGGAAGCCACCGTCGAGGTCTTGCGCAACCTGTGGTTCCACACCGGCGATCTCGGGCGCCTCGATGGCGACGGCTTCCTCTACTTCGTCGACCGCAAGAAGGACTATCTCCGCCGTCGGGGCGAGAACATCTCGAGCTTCGAGATGGAGCGGGCCGTGATTGCCCACGAGGCCATTGCCGACGTCGCCGTGCACGCAGTCGCCAGCGACCAGGGTGAGGACGACGTGAAGGTGACGGCCGTCCTGGTGGCCGGGTTCGGCCTCACCGAAGAGGAACTGTGCCGGTGGACGGCCGAACGCGTGCCGTACTTCGCGATTCCCCGCTACATCGAGTTCCGGGCCGACCTCCCTCGCAATCCCGTCGGCCGGGTCTTGAAGTACGAACTCCGCGACGACGGCATCACCGCGTCCACCTGGGACCGCGAGGCCGCCGGCGTCACCTTCGACCGCCGCTGACCGGTCAGGCGTGTTTGCGGACGCGCCAGATCTCTTCGGTCGGCCAGCGGCGTCCCCAGTCGAGGTCCGCGTAGTCGTACGTGGTGGCGGCGTCCTCCGGGGTCTGGATTTCGATGAGTGCCTCGACGGTGAAACCGTGGGCCGCGAACAGGGCGATCCATTCGCCGTGGGGGATCTGGAAATCGATGGTGCCGTCGCCCCAGTCGAACATGCGAGAACCGAAGTACGGCGATTGCAGTTTGCGGGTGATCGGTGCGTCTGGGTCATTGGTGGGGAAGCAGAGCATCCGCAGCAGGGTGGAGCAGTTGAAGACGAGTCGGCCGCCGGGTCGGAGCAGTCGTGCCACTTCCGGGACCGAGACGTACGGATCGCAGAAGCTCATCGCGCCGTGGTCGCAGAAGACGAGGTCGAAGCTCTCGTCTCGGAACGGTGTGGCGGTCCCGCTGGCGCACACGAGGGGCATGCGGAGGCGGTGCGATTCGAGATTGCTCACCGCGTGACGTAACTGCGAGATCGACTGGTCGAGGCCGGTGCGCCGCCGGGCGTGGGTGGCCACTCCGATCGCATGCTGCGCGCCACCGCAACCGAGCTCGAGGACGTCCAGACCGGCGACGTCTCCGATCGCGTGCAGCTCGGACTCGGGAGTGCCCCAGACGCCCCACCGGCCCGCACGGGCGAGCTGCTCCGCGTGGGCGGACTGGTAGTCGTCGGCGTCGGCATCCCAGAACGCCCGGTTGGTCTGTTCGTAATCGGTCGTACGGTCCGTCACGGCGCCGCGCCGGTGACCGGGAGGCGGGCGAAGCCGCGGACGTTGCCGGAATGCACTCGGGTCGCGGTGGTCTCGTCCACCTCGTAGGCACCGAGGTGCGGGAGGAGTTCTTCGAGCGCCACGCGGGTCTCGAGGCGCGCGAGTGCTGCACCGAGGCAGTGGTGGATCCCGTGGCCGAACGCGAGGTGGCCGGCGGGATTGCGGCTCACGTCGAGGTCGTCGGGCCGGTCCCACTGGCGCACGTCGCGGTTGGCCGAGCCGAACAACAGGAGCCCCTTCATCCCGGCCGGGATCGTCACGCCGTGCAACTCGACGTCGCGCGTGAGCAGCCGGGCGAGTCCCTGGGTCGACGTGTCGAACCGCAGGATCTCCTCGACCGCCATGGGAATGCGAGCGGGATCGTCGAGAATCAGGCTGCGCTGGTCGGGGAACTTCCAGAGCCAGTAGAGCGCGTTGCCGATGAGTTTGGTCGTCGTCTCGTTGCCGGCGATGACGAGCAGGAACAGGAACCCGAGGACCTCGTTGCCGGTGAGCGAGCGGGCGTCGTCGGACGCCGACACCAAGGCGCTGGTCATGTCGTCGCGTGGGTCCCGACGGCGTTCCTCGACGAGTCGGCTCAGGTAGCCGTGCAGGTTGATCGCGCCCTCGATCCCAGCAGGCGTGATGTCGTGGTCGCCTGCTTCGCGATGGAGCATCGCGTCCGACCACTCGCGGACCTCGTCCTGGTCGGCGCGCGGGATGCCGAGCATCGTGCTGATGACCGCCATCGGCAACCGACCGGCGAAGTCGCCGATCGCATCGAAGTCAGGCCCGGCGGCGGTGAGCAGCTCCCGGGCGAGGTCCCGGGTGGGTCCCTCCATCTCCGCGACCCGGCGGGGCGTGAACGACCGGCTGACCAGCGCGCGCATCTCGGTGTGGCGTGGAGGATCCATCTCGATGAGCATCGGTTCGACCGCGTCGGGACCGCGCTCCAGGGTGATGCCACCGGTCGAGGAGAACGTCCGCCAGTCGTCGATGGCGGCACGAACGTCGGCGTGGCGGGACAGCGCCCAGAACCCGTGCTCCTCGTCGACGTAGGCCGGCGCGTGATCGCGCAGCGCCTGGTAGATCGGGTACGGATCCTCGTGGGTCTCGTAGGCGTACGGGTCGTACCGGACGGACGTCGCTCCGCCGCCTTCGGCCAGATCGGTCACGCGCTGTGGCCTACGCGGTCGGCGAGAGGTCGGTGATCTTCACCGGGCCGTCGTAGGTGGTGGCCGGGCGCATCGCGGTGGAGACCGGCGACACGTCCCAACCGATCGCCTCGGACCGGAGCGCGCCGACGGTGCACTTCTCGCGTGGCCGGATGGCGAACGGGTCGTAGCGGAAGAAGCGCATCGCGTTCTCGTGGGTCATCGCGTTGATCTCGGCGTCGGTGAGGTCGGTGGCCGCGAACTCGGCTGACATCTTCTCCGGCGCGTCGGGCCAGTTGGCGTCGGAGTGCGGATAGTCGATCTCGACGGTGATGCGATCGACGCCGATGTCGCGCGCCAACTTCACGCCGACGCCGTCGTTGATGTAGCAGAGCACCACATGCTCCATGAAGACCTCACTCGGCATCTGGTTGCCGAAGTCGGCGCCGGTCCATGCCTTGTGGGTGCGATACGAGTGGTCGAGGCGCTCGAGGAAGTAGGGGATCCAACCGATGCCGCCCTCCGAGAGCGCGACGGTGAGGTCCGGGAACTTCTTGAACACGGGGGAGTGGATCAGGTCGGCTGCGCACTGCACGATGTTCATCGGTTGCAGCGTGATCAACACGTCGATCGGCGCGTCGACCGAGGTCATGACGAGCTTGCCGGACGAACCGATGTGCATGCAGACGATGGTGCCCTCGTCCGAGCACGCCTGCCAGAACGGGTCCCAGTAGTCGGAGTGCAGGCTCGGGAGTTTGAGCGGCTCCGGGTTCTCCGGGAACGTGATTGCGTGGCAGCCCTTCTTCGCGACGCGACGGACCTCGTCCGCGCAGGCTTCGGCGTCCCAGATCATCGGGATCGCGAGGGGGATGAACCGCTCGGGCGCGTGCCCGCACCATTCTTCGATGTGCCAGTCGTTGTACGCCTGGGCGAGAACCCTGGACGTGTCCTTGTCCTCGAGGGTGGCGAAGAGTCCGCCCGCGAACCCGGGAAGACTGGGGAAGTTCAACGATCCGAGCGTGCCGTTGGCGTTCATGTCGAGGATGCGCTTCTCGACGTCGTAACAGCCGGGACGGATCTCGTCGAAGCTCGTCGGGTCGATGCCGTACTCCTCCTTCGGACGCCCGGCCACCGCGTTGAGCCCGATGTTGGGGACTTCGATCTCCTGGAACCGCCACACGTCGGTGCCGTCGTCCTTGCGGATCAGCTTCGGCGCGATGTCCTGGTACTTGGCGGGAAGGTGGGCGTCGAACAGGTTCGGGGGTTCCACCACGTGGTCGTCCACGCTCACGATGATCATGTCGTCGATCTGCATCCGCGCAGGCTAACGCTGCCTCAACTCCTGGTGCGCTTGTCGCTTGAGCGAGTCGGGGAGCAGGTCAGGCGACAAACGCTCAGAGGTCGGGGGCTCCGGGTTCTGGAGTCCTCGGAGCGGTGGGTTGCATCTCGATGACGTCGACGCGGGCGTGCGGTGGTGCGGTGAGGGCGTGGATGACCGCGTTGGCGATGTCGACCGGTTCCATGGTGTTGAAGTGGCGCTGGATCCCGAACCGGGGCCAGATCCCGACGAGGTGTTCGAACGTGCCTGTCTCCCATTCGCCGGCGAAGTCGGTGAGCGTGGGGCCGACCCGGACGACGGTGGTCCGAATACCCCGGCCCTCGGTCTCCATGTCGACCACGCGGGCGACGGTCTCGAGTGCCGCCTTGGTCGCGCTGTAGCCGATGAGGCCGGGACGGGGAGCGCGCGCCGCGTCGGACGAGACGAACACGATGTCACCGCCGTCCGCCGCGAGCATCGCCGGTAAGGCGCGCCGGGTGCAGAGCAGTGGGCCGAGGAGATTGGTGTTGATCTCACGGGCGAGCGCTTCGGGATCCGTGTCGACGAGGAGGCCGGGTACCGCGATGCCGGCATTGTTCACGAGGGTGTGGGCCGGGCCCAGCGCGTCGTGGGCGGCGGCGAAGAACGCGTCGACGGACTCGACGTCGGCGACGTCGAGGCGGTGCACGAACGGGGTTCCACCTTCGATCTCGACGAGGTCGGCCGTGGACTGCAACGCGTCGGTGCGGCGACCACCGAGCGCGACCGACCAGCCGAGCCTGCCGAGACCGACGGCGACCGCGCGGCCGATCCCTCCGGATGCGCCGGTGACCACTGCAGTGCGGGTTGCTCCCATCAGGTCCACGCTACGACGGGTCCGGCCGCCGCGATGAGATCCTCGGTCCGCGACCAGTCGACGTCGGCGCCCCACACCTCGAGTCGGAGCGGCAGGTCGTGGGCGCGCGCGACGTCCATGACTTCGGCCGTCACCGGGTCGGCCGGGTCGCGGACCACGCACACCGTCGTTGTGCCCTGCCCGGCCGATACCAGGCCGACGGCGGCTCCGATGCCGGGGCGGTCGACGGCCGGGACGATCACACTGCCCATCCGATCGGTCGGGAACGTGCGGGCGATCCAGAGTCCGGCGAGCCCCGGTTGCGCCGTGACCCGCTCGTCCGGTCGGAGCGATTGCTTGAGGTCCATGACAGCACGGGCCGGGTGCCGCGGAGTCGAGGTGTCGACGTATCCCGGCTGTGCGATTGCGGCCATCCGCTCGTACAACTGGTTCGATCCCGTCAGGAGCGGACGCGCGGCATCGGGTCCGAGATCGGCCAGCCGTCCGGGCATCGCCCCGACCACCGCGGCCAGGGCGTACCGCTCGACCGGTGCCTCGATGGCGTCGACTCCCACCGCGATGATCAGGTCGAACTGGTCGAAGCCGAGCAACCGGAAGTCGTCGCGCTGGAGTCCGCAGGTACCCATGTGATGAGGACTGTCCCAGGCGTAGATGCCTTTCGCGCTCCACGTGTTTGCCACGGGCGCGCCCACGCGGGCGGCGAGCGCATGCAGGCCCGGCTGATCGAGCACCGAGTACGCCCCGGCGAGCATGACCATGCGAGCCGTCGCGTCGCCGAGGTCGGGCGCGTCCATTTCGTCCCCCGTGTCGAAGCCCGGCGAAGTCGCGCGAACGGCGACCGGCGCCGGCACATCGGCGAACTGCGCCGCGAGGTCGGTCGAGAGTGGTCGGAGGAGTTCGGCGAGCGACACGCGGCGATGCTCCCACAACACGTACTCCCGGGGTTGGGTAACGTCCGCCGCCGTGAGCCGTCGAGTGTGTGTCGTAGGGGTGGGACTGGCCGACGGACCGAAGACGCCGGGGCTGAGTGCCCTCATGCTCCAGGCCCAGGCGTTCGGCCGTGCCGTCAAGGACGCGGGCCTCACCAAGCGCGAGATCGACGGTCTCGCGTCGGCCGGCTACGGCGGCATGCACGAGGTGCAACTCGCGGAGTACCTCGGGCTCACCCCGCACTGGCTCGACTCGACGAGTTGCGGTGGATCGAGCTTCGAGTTCCACGCGTTGCACGCCTACCGGGCGATCCAGGCCGGCGACGTCGACACGGTGGCCATCGTCTACGGCAACAACGAACTCTCGGCCGCGGGACGGTCGCTCGGTACCGGTCGCGCCGGCGGCGGTGGTACGAGCGCAATGCCGTACCCCATGAGCTGGGAGTTCCCCACCGGACTCACGCTCATCGGCGCGTACGCCATGGCTGCGCAACGGCACATGCACCAATACGGGACCACGAGCGAACAGCTCGCGTCGATCTCGGTGCAGACCCGGGAGCACGCGGGCCGGAACCCGAACGCCATGTACCGGGATCCGATCACGATCGACGACGTGCTGAGTTCGAAGCTGGTCGCCGACCCGCTGCACAAGCTCGACAGTTGCGTGATCTCCGACGGTGGCTGCGCCATCATCCTGACCACCGAGGACCGGGCCAAGGCCCTCGGCCGCCCGCTCGTCTACGTCCGGGGCGCGGCCAGCGGCATGACGCATCACTCGATCCAGGCCATGCCCGACCTCACCGTCACCGCCGGCGCGTTCACCGGGCCGAAGGCCTTCGCCGAAGCCGGCATCACGCCGGCCGACGTCGACACGTTCCAGATGTACGACTCGTTCACGTACACCGTTCTGGTGTGCCTCGAGGACCTCGGATTCGCGCCGAAGGGTGAGGGCGGACCGTTCGCCGCGTCGGGCGCGCTGCGGCTCGGTGGTGCCCTGCCCACCAACACCGACGGCGGTGGACTGTCGGCGACCCACCCGGGCATGCGCGGCTTGTTCCTCCTCTGCGAGGCCACCCGCCAACTCCGGGGTGAGGCGGGCGACAGTCAGGTTCACGGCGCCGAGATCGCGGTCGCCCACGGCAGCGGTGGCTGGCTGTCCACGATGGGGACCGTCGTCCTCGGGACGGAGCCCAGCTGATGGATGCGGAAGTTCCGAAGTACCTGATCCCGCGGATCTCGCCGGAGGCGGCCGAGTTCTTCGCCGGGACCGTGCGCGGTGAACTGCGGTTGCAACGCTGCCGCGAGTGCGGGCTGCACCACCACTACCCACGCATCGCGTGTCCGCACTGTGGATCGGACGAGTTGGAATGGGTCACGGGCTCGGGCCGGGGCACGGTGTACTCGTTCACCGTGATCCGCCAGCAGGGGATACCGCCGTTCAACGAACAGGTGCCGTTCGTCGTCGCACTGGTGGATCTCGACGAGTCCGGGGCGAGGCTCATCGCGCAGATGCCGACCACCGCACCCGAGGATGCCGCGGTCGGGACGCGCGTGAGGGCCACCTTCAAGCCGGCGAGCGACGAGGTCGCGTTCGTCGAGTTCGTTCCCGATGCCTGACGACGGGAGCGACGCGCTGGCAATCGACGGCCGCTCGCTCGGTCATCGTGGCGCCCAGACGCGTGCCCGGCTGCTCGATGCCACCGCGCGGCTCCTCGAGGACAACGGACTCCGGGAACTGCGCGTGGTCGACATCGCTCGCGCGGTCGACCTCTCGCCCGCGACCTTCTACCAGTATTTCGCCGACGTCGAGGCGGCCGTGCTCGCGCTCTCTATCGCGGTCGGCGAGGAGACGTCGTCGCTCGATGGCCTGCTCGCCGAGGACTGGGACCGGCCCGACGGACTGGCCTTCGCTCGGCAACTGGTTGCGGACTTCATCGCCAACTGGGACCAGCACCGTGCGGTGCTGCGTACCCGCAATCTCGCGGCCCAGGAGGGCGACGAACGGTTTCGCTCGGTGCGCAACGATTCACTCCGCCCCCTGACCGAAGGCATCGGCGCCAAGGTCGCAGCTCGGGACGATTCCGGTCTGTCGCCCTATGCAGCGGCGGCGGCGATGGTGTCGATGCTGGAACGGATGGCTGCGTTCCACTCCGACCTCGAGGCCTACGGCACGTCCCGCACCGACGTCGTGGAGACCACTGCCCGCATCCTCCACCACACCGCCACCGGTCAGTAGCGCGAGCTCACGCGCCGGGAATTATCCGGCGGGATGGGCGGTGAACTCGACCTCGCGTTCGAAGACGCGCTCGAAGAGTTCGCGTTTGCGGCGGGCGCCCCAGAGTTCGAGTTCCGGGTCGCCGGCGGAATGGATGTGGAGGAGTACCAACTCGGGCCCCACCCGCGCGTGTACGCCGGTCACCACCTGCTTGCGGCCGCGGTCGAGGCCGTCGGCGATGCGGAGGATCGCGACGAGGCGTCGCACGCGGTCACGCGCTTCGGGCTCGAGCTTGCCGACGAGGTCGTCGTTGGATTTGGGCTCGCCGCGACGATGCCACCGGACCAGCCCGGTGAGCACGCTGATCGCCGCCGGGGTGAGTCCGCGCAGGTTGCCGTGGTGCACGAGATACGCGGCGTGCCGGTCGTGACCCTCGTGGGCGACGTGTTCACCGATGTCGTGCAGCAGCGCGCCGTACTCCAGCAGCTCGCGGTCTTCGTCGTCGAGCCGGTGCAGCTCCCGCGTCTGGTCGAAGAGTTCGAGCGCCAGGCCCGCGACGTGACGGGAGTGCGCCTCGGGCCAGGAGCATCGCCGTGCGAGTGAATACACCGACGCGCGCCGGATGGCGAACGGATCGTCGGACCAGTCTTCGGGTTCGTGGCGACCGATGGCGTCGAGGACCATGCCCTCGCGCATCGCCCACTCGCTCACCGTCATCTCCTCGATGTCGAAGAGCTCCATGGCGATGCTCATCAGCTCGGCGCCGGCGACGATGAGATCGACGCGCTTCGAGTCGAGCCCGTCGATCTTCTTCCGCTGGGCGGAGGTCGAGAGGACCAGTTCGTCGCGCAACTCGTCGAGTTCGGAGCGGGAGAACGAGAGATGGTGGAGCGTGTGCGGCATCGACTCCTTGCGCCGCCCTGCGATCATGCGGCCGAGGTCCTCGATGGTCCCGCTGCTGCCGACGGCCATCTTCGGTTCGAACTCCGCCACTTCGATCGCGCGCGGCCCCAGCACTCCGATGGCGAACTTGCGAAGTCGGCGCCGATCGGCCGTGTCGATGGGGTCGGAGCGCACGAACTCGGCGCTCAGCCGGGCAACGCCGAGGCGTTCGCTCGCGGCCCACTGGAGACCGCTCACGTCGCCCACCATGATCTCGACGCTCCCGCCGCCGAGGTCGAAGCACACCGCCGGTGCCGGATCGATGGTGACTGCGGCCCGCACCGCCGTGAAGATGAGGCGCGCCTCTTCCAGCCCGTCGATCACGTCGACATCGACGCCCGCCTCACGCTCGATCCGGTCCAGGACCTCGTCGCTGTTGGAGGCAGTCCGGAGCGCGCTGGTGGCACAGGCGAGGATCTCGGTCGCGCCCGCGGCCTCGGCGAGGAGTCGGAAGCGGCGCATGGTCGCCACCGCGTTGTCGGCGGCTTCGGTGGTGACCATGCCCTCGCGGCTCACGACGTCGCCGAGGCGGAGCATCTCCTTCTCGCCGCTGATCGGCGTGAAGCTGCCGTCGGGGTGGACGTCTGCGATGACCAGGTGGAACGAGTTCGAACCCAGGTCGACGGCCGCGATACGCACGGTTCCAGAGTAGAGCGACGGGAACCGGGGTCGTGACCGTTCACGTAATGTGCGGACGCGGCGTCGACGACCGGTCGACTGCGAAGGGAGCCAGCATGTCGGTAACGGGTGAAGGTCGGATGCTGATCGACGGGAAGCTCGTCGAGGCGGCCTCCGGGGCGACGTTCGCCAACGTCAACCCGGCGACCGAGGAGGAGATCGGTCAGGTCGCCGACGGTGGCGCGCCCGATATGGAGCGGGCCATTGCGGCGGCGCGTCGTGCGTTCGACGAGTCGGACTGGGCCACGGACCCCGAACTCCGCAAGCGCGGACTACGCCAACTCCACGAGGCCCTCGGCAAGGAGCGCGAAACTCTCCGCCCGCAGATCGTCGCCGAGGTGGGTGCGCCGTTGATGCTCACCTACGCGATCCAGCAGGACTCCTGCATCGACGACATGGAATGGGACATCGACTGCATCGACCGGGTCGAGTGGGAGTACGACCTGCCCGTCCACGAGTTCTTCGGTCAGACGAGCGCCCGGCGAGTGGTTCGGGAACCGATCGGGGTGGTCGGCGCGATCACCCCGTGGAACTTCCCATTCATGCTGAACCTCTCGAAGATCGTCCCCGCCCTCGCCGCCGGTAACTCCGTGATCTTGAAGCCGGCCCCCGACACGCCGTGGAGCGCCACCCACATCGGCAAACTCGTCGCCGAATACACCGACATTCCCGCGGGTGTGTTCAACGTGGTCACCTCGGGCGACCCCGCGACGGTCGGCGAGATGCTCACCACGGATCCCCGGGTCGACATGATCTCGTTCACCGGATCGACGGTCGTCGGCAAGCGGATCATGGCGGGCGGTGCGGAAACGCTGAAGCGGGTCTTCCTCGAGTTGGGCGGGAAGTCGGCCAACATCGTGCTCGACGACGCCGATCTCGCGGCCCAGTGCGGCAGCGGCGCGATGGTGTGCATGCACGGCGGTCAGGGCTGCGCGATCACCACGCGGATGTTGCTGCCGCGCTCGCGTTACGACGAGGGCGTCGAACTCCTGAAGACGGCGTTCGAGAACTGGAAGTACGGCGATCCGAACGATGCCGAGAACCTCCAGGGCCCGCTCATCAACGCGCGGCAACGCGAACGCGTCCTCGGCTACATCGAGAAGGGGAAGGCGGAAGGCGCACGGCTGCTCGTCGGCGGTGGTCGTCCCGCTCACCTCGACAAGGGCTACTACGTGGAGCCCACCTTGTTCGTCGACGTCGACCCCGATTCGACCATCGCGCAGGAGGAGATCTTCGGTCCGGTCCTGAGCGTGATCCCGTACGACACCGACGAGGATGCGATTCGTATCGCCAACAACTCGAAGTACGGACTCTCCGGCGCGGTGAACGGCAAGGACCTCGACCGCGCGTACGGCATAGCGAAGCGGCTCCGCACCGGGACGGTCGCGGTGAACGGTGGCCAGTGGTTCGGGCCCGACTCGCCCTTCGGCGGGTACAAGCAGAGTGGGCTCGGACGCGAGCACGGTGTGCCGGGCTTCGAGGAGTACCTCGAGACCAAGACCATCGGTCTGCCGGCGCCCGCGTAACCTGCATCGATGCCCACGCTGATCCTGCTCCGTCACGGCCAGAGCGACTGGAACCTCAAGAATCTCTTCACCGGATGGGTCGACGTCGACCTCACCGCGAAGGGTGAGGCCGAGGCCGTGCGCGGCGGCGAGTTGTTCGTCGAACACGCCGTACTGCCGACCGTCGTCCACACCTCACTGCAGAAGCGCGCCATCCGGACGGCCGAGCTGAGCCTCGCGGCCAGCGACCGCAGCTGGATCCCGGTGCGCCGCTCGTGGCGGCTGAACGAGCGGCACTACGGCGCGTTGCAGGGTAAGGACAAGAAGGCGACCGCAGAGGAGTTCGGGGCCGACCAGGTGAAGATCTGGCGGCGCTCGTTCGACATTCCGCCCGAGCCGCTCGACTGGGACGTGGCCTCGGACCCCCGCTACGCCGACCTGCCGCTGGACGTCATCCCGAAGTCGGAGTGTCTCGCGGACGTGATCAACCGGATGTTGCCGTACTGGTACGACGGCATCGTGCCCGACCTCGTCGCCGGCCACACCGTGCTCGTCGCCGCGCACGGCAACTCGCTGCGGGGGCTCGCGATGCACCTGGAGGGCATGACGCCCGACGAGGTGTTGGAGCTCAACATCCCGACCGGTCAACCTCGCGTGTACGAACTCGACGACCGGATGCGGCTGGTCAGCTGGCGCTACCTCGATGCCGAAGGCGCCGCGGCCGCCGCCGAAGCCGTGAGTAAGCAAGCGGGTTGACCGCGCGACGAGTACCGGGACGCCATTGTCCCGGTCCTCGAAGTCGTTTCCTCAGTGCTTGGTGCAGGCGGCGTTGCCTTCGGTGTCGTCGTCCTCGACGCCGTCCGAGACGTGTCCGGTCCGGAGCGAGTTGCCCTGGGTGTCGTCGGTGTCGTCCTCGACGCCATCCGAGACGCGTCCGGTCCGGAGCGAGTTGCCCTCGGTGTCGTCGGTGTCGTCTTCGATCGCTCGGCGGTTCGGCATGGTGTGCTCCTTGGGTTGTCCGACCGTCGGGGTCGGTGAGTGGTTGACCCGTTCATCATGCAGGCGGCGGACGCGCAGGTCTGTTGGTAGCCCCACTCTCCGAGTGTGCGGAGCGATACAGAGGGGCGGGACCGGAGCACGGCACCGGCAGGGGGTG